>CBIHOD010000004.1:0-126445 GCA_966211815.1 uncultured Burkholderiales bacterium | reverse complement strand
GCCCGTCGAAGGGCCCTGGCCGCTGGAGTCTGTGGAGGCTTGGGAGGTCGACCAAAGGGTTTCGACTGGCTTGACCAAAACCATGGAACCTCAGCCCGAGCGGAGGGACCCTCACGGCATGCGGTTGATCGCCAGCCAGTAGTAGCCGGCCTGGCGGACGATGTCGGTGACGGAGTTGAAGTCGATCGGTTTGACGATGTAGCTGTTGACGCCCAGGTCGTAGGCCTGGTGCATGTCCTGGCTTTCCTGCGACGTCGTCATCACGACGATCGGGATGCGGCGGGTGCGGTCGTCGCCCTTGATCTCGCGCAGCACCTCGATGCCGTCCATGCCCGGCATCTTCAGGTCGAGCAGCACCAGGCGCGGGCAGGTCTCGTCGCGGCCTTCGTACTGGCCGCGGCGGAACAGGTAGTCCAGCGCCTGCTCGCCGTTGTCCACCCACATCAGCTGGTTGGCCAGCCCGCCTTTCTTGAACGCCCGCATCGTGAGTTCGGCGTCATGGGGGCTGTCCTCGACCAGCAGGATTTCCACTTGCTCAAACACTTCCATCGTCGGTCTCCCTGGGTAGGCTGAAATAGAAGGTGGCGCCCTGGCCCGGCGCGCCCTCGGCCCAGACCCTGCCGCCGTGGCGGTTGACGATGCGCTGCACCAGCGCCAGCCCTACCCCGGTGCCGGGGAACTGGTTGCCGTCGTGCAGGCGCTGGAAAACCCCGAAGAGCTTGGACTGGTATTTGGGGTTGAACCCGGCGCCGTTGTCGCGTACGAAGTAGATGTGTTCCTTCGCGTCGGTGATGGCGCTGACGGTGACCCGCGGCCGCTCCACCTTGGCGCTGAACTTCACGGCGTTGGAGAGAAGGTTGGCCCACACCTGGCCGAGCAGCACCTTGTCGCCTTGGGTGGCCGGCAGCGCGCCGACCTCGAAATCGACGCGGCCGGACGCCTGGCTGTCCTTGAGGGCCTCCCAGGCGGCGGTCGCGAGCGAGGCCATGTCCAGGGGCACGAATTGCAGCGCCTTGCGACCCAGGCGGGAAAAGGCCAGCAGCTCGTCGATCAGCACCGTCATCCGGCGGCCCTCTTTCTGCACGATGCCGACCTTGCGCCGCGCCTCCTCGCTCATCTCGTCGGCATGGTCCTCCAGGATCGCCTCGGCGAAACCCATGATGCCGCGCAGCGGGGCCCGCAGGTCGTGCGAGACCGAGTAGCTGAAGCTCTCCAGCTCTTTGTTGGTGGTCTCCAGTTGCAGGGTGCGTGCCTCGACGCGGCGCTCCAGCTCCGCGTTGAGGTTGCGCAGTTCTTCGTCCGCGCGCCGCCGCTCCGCCATCTCGTGGGCCAGGGAGGCGTTGGACGCCTCGATCGCCTCGGCGCGCCGGCCGAGTTCGGCCAGCATGTCGTTGAAGGCGTCCACCAGCACCCCGATCTCGTCTTCGGTGGTCTTGCGCACGCGCAGCGAGAAATCCCGCCGCGCGATCACCTGGCGCGCCACGCCGGTCACGGCCATCAGGGGTTGCGTGAGGGCGGCTTGAAGCCAGGTGGACACCGCCGTCGCCACGACCAGGCTGAGCGCCATCACGGCGCCGAAGATGCCGAGGTAGCGGAGCATGCGCTCGGTCGCCCCGGTGTCCGCGCGCAGGTAGACGGTCCCGACGATCTCGCCGTTCTCGACGACGCGCTGGAACACGGCGAGTTCGTCGCCGCGCGGTTCGGCGCCGTCGGGCCCGGGCAGGTCGGGCAGCGCCGGGCCGGACGCGCCGCCGGCGCGGTATTCGGCGACCCGGCGGCCCCTGGCGTTGTAGATGGCACCGTCCCGCACGCGGGGCAGGGCCTTGAGCAGCGCCAGGTTCTCTCCGGCTGATTTCGGGTCGTCGAAGGACAGCGCCGCGGCGCTGGCGCGGCCCAGTATTTCCGCCTGAGCGAGCAGGTCGTCGGCCCATTGCCGCTGATAGGTGCGCAGGTCATAGAAAACCAGGGCGGCGCCGGCCACGGCCAACGCCGACAGGGTCGCCGCCAGCACGACCAGCGTGAACTTGGAACGGATGGAGCCGCGGATCGACCAGGCTTTCACGGCGCCCCCGCGGTGGTGACCTTCCGCGCCACGGCCAGCAGGCGCGAACTCAGCCTCAGGCCGCTTCTCTCCACCGCGTCCAGCGCGATGTCGAAGCGCACGCGCCGGCCGGCGACGACGAAGTTGATCATGGCGCCCCGTTCCAGCATGCCTTCGGACTCGGCCACGATCAGCAGCGGCCGCTTCTGCGCCCACTGCCGCAGTTGCCCGTCGCGCGGCGCCTGCGACTGGCCGATGAAAAGCATGCGCACGCCCGCCAGCGGCTCGCCCAGGGCGAGTTTCCTCACGGCCACCGCCCGGCCGTTGATCCGGCGATCGCCCACGATGCGCGACAGCTCCTCGGCCAGGGTGTCGGAGCCGACGACGCCGACGGTGAACGGCGCCTCCGGCGGTTCGAGCGCGCCTTCGGGCCATTCGACATAAGCCGCGAATTTGTAGACGAACGCGGCCTTCACCTGGTATTCCTCGGCGTCGCCGGCCACCTGGGCCCGGCCGGGGCCGGGGGCCAGCAAGCCCGCGGCCAGCGCGAGCGCGCCGCAGGCGCCGCGCAGCCGGGGCGGGCGTTTCAGAGCGACCATGCGAGCTGCAGCTGGACGCTGCGGCCGATTTCGCTGCGGTCGGCCGGGGCGCCGAATTCCGGGTGCCCGCCGTCGAAGAGGTTGCGGGCCGACACCGACAACCGCAAGCCGGTCGCCGCCTGCCAACCGTAGGCCAGGTCCACCGCCGTGTAGGCCGGCACGGCTGGATAGGGCAGGGCGCCGACGCGGCGCACCGCGATGTCCAGTTCCTGCGCCCGCGGCAGGTTGACGGCCGAGCGCAGCATCCATTGGTGCCGCGGGTCGTTGCCGAGTTCGCGCGGCCCGGACGGGTCGGTGCTGCCGGGCTTGAGCCCCAGGCGGTGGCGCAGCAGCGTCGCGCCCGCCGTGAGCCGCCAAGCCGGAAGCGCTTGCCACGCGGCCCAGGCTTCGGCGCCGCGGGTGGTGCCGTCGATCATGTTCTGGACCTGGGCGCCCGGCGGTGGCTGGCCGCTGCGCAGCCTGTCCCAGTCGTGGTGGAAGAGCGTCGCGGCATACGTGACCGAAGCGGACGGCTGCGCGCGCACGCCCAGCTCGTAGACGTTCACGACCTCGGAGACGAAGCCGGGGCCGCCCGCGATGATGTAGGGCGGGTTCGGCGGCAGGCGCAGCTCGCGGTCCAGCCGCGCCGGGGCGCGCACGGCGCGCGAGACGGCCGCCCAGAGCAGGTGGTCCTTGGCCACTTTCCAGCCCAGCCGCGCGCTCGGCAGCGCCTCGGTGCCGGTGTAGTCGTTGCGCTCCAGCTTGGCGCCCAGCGCCAGGTCGACCGCCTCGCCCAGGCGCATTTCGGCCTGCGCGAACAGGTTGGTCCAGTCCAGCGTGCGGCTGGCCGGCGAGAAGCCGAAGAACAGGCCGGGGCGGATGTCGTCCCTGGCCCGGCGGTAGCCGCCGCCCCAGAGCAGGCGGTGCCGGCCCAGCGGCAGGCCATGCTGGAATTCGACGTCGAAAATCTCGACTTCCGGGCTGTACAGCGCCGCGTCGCTGCGCCGTGTGCGGTCGTAATAGGCCTGAAGCTTGACGTCGGAGCCGCCTTCCAGGCGCCGGGTCCAGCGCGCCAGCAGGTTGCTGCCGGAAACATCGATCGGGCCCAGCTCGACCCGGCCGAAGTAGCCGCGGTGCTCCGCCCGCCCTTCGTACACGTCGCCCTGCAGCGTGAGATCGCCGCCGCCGGCGCGCCAGTCGGCGCGCAGCCCGGCCTGGCGCCGCTCCCGGCCGTCGGGCGCCGACGCCCCCGAGGCCTTGCGCGTGTTCTGCAGGTCCGACGCCTTGGCATAGGCCCGCCAATGTCCGCCGCCGCCCAGCGTCCCGCCGTGCCGCAGCGCCAGCCCGTCCGACCGGTCGCCCGACTCGGCGGAGAGCCAGGTCCCCTGGGTCCGCGCCGCGGGCAGGGTGATCACGTTGATCACGCCGTTCACCGCGTTGGAGCCCCACAGCGTCCCGCCGGGGCCGCTGATCACCTCGATGCGGTCGACATCGGCGAGCAGCACATCCTGCTGGTCCCAGAACACGCCGGAGAAGACGGGCGAATAGACGGTGCGGCCGTCGATCAGCACCAGCAGCTTGTTGCCGATCGCGTTGTTGAAACCGCGGGCGCTGATGGCGTACTGGGCGGCGTCGATCTGGGCCACCTGCAGGTTCGGCGCCAGGCGCAGGGCCTCGGGCAGCGAGTCCGCGCCCGAGCGGCGTATCTGTTCGCCGGTGATGACGTAGACCGATCCCGCCACTTCGCGCAAAGGCTCCCCGCGCTTGGAGACCGAGGTGATCTCGATGCCCGACAGTTCTTCCAGCGACAGGTCGGCCAGGTCGCCCTGCGCAGCTTGCGGCGCCAGCGGGGCCGCGGCGAGCAGCGCGGCGGCCGCGAGCCGCCGCCCCCGGCCGGTCGCGGCGGGCCTCATGCCGCGACCTCCCTGGCCAGCATGTCGGTGAGCTGCTCCATCGGCAGCGGGCGGCTGAACAGGTAGCCCTGCATCTCGTCGCAACCGTGCCGTTGCAGCACCGCCGCCTGGGCCTCGGTCTCGACGCCTTCGGCGACGACCTTGAGCCCGAGCGAATGGGCCATGGAGATGACGGTGGCCACGAGCGTCATGGTGTGCGGCTCCTCGAGCATGGTGATGATGAACGAGCGGTCGATCTTCAAGGTCTGCACCGGCAGCCGCGCCAGGTAGCTCAGGGAGGAATAGCCGGTGCCGAAGTCGTCGATGGCGATGCTCGGCCCCAGCCCCCGGACGCGCTTGAGCTTCTGGATGTTGGACTCGACGTCCTCCATCACCAGGCTTTCGGTGATCTCCAGGTCGATGCCGGGCGGGTCCGTCCCTTCGGCGATGGCGTCGCTCACCGTGTCGACGAAGTCCCGCCTGCGCAGCTGGATCTGGGACACGTTGACCGCGATGCGCGGCACGTCGGCGATGCCCATCTCCGTCCAGCAACGGTGGTCGAGCGCGGCGCGGCCGAGCGCCCACGCGCCGACTTCCATGATCATCCCCGTCTCCTCCAGCAGCGGGATGAACTCGGCCGGCGGCACCAGCCCCCGCTCGGGGCTGAGCCAGCGGATCAAGGCCTCGACGCTGCGGATGCGGCGGGTGGCGACGTCGACCTTGGGCTGGTAGTAAAGGACGAACTCGTCCCTTTCCAGCGCCTGGCGCAACCGGTTCTCCAGGGCCAGCCTGCCGGCGATCTTCTCCGTCATCTCCTGGGTGTAGAAGAGGCAGCGCTCCCCGCGGTCGTAGGCTTTCTTGACCGCGGCCTCGGCGTTGCGGAAGAGCGTCTCGCCGTCTTCGCCGTCGCCCGGGAAGACGGCGATGCCGAAGCGAGCGACCAGGCGCAGCTCGGAGCCGCCGGCCAGGAAAGGCGCCCCGAAGTATTCCTGGGCGCGCTGCAACACGTCGCGGGCCAGGCTCTCTTCCGAAGAAAACTCGGGGATCACGAGCGAGAAGTGGTCGCCCTCGATGCGCGCGAGCTGCCCGGCCTCGGTCGCGCGGTGGTGCAGCAGGCGCTGCGCCACCTGCTTGAGCACTTCGTCGCCCGCTTGGCGGCCCAGGGTGTCGTTGATCACCTTGAAGCGGTCGATGTCGATCGACACCACCGCCAGCTTGTGCCGGTCGCGCCGCGCCGCTTCGACGAACTGCGACAGCCGCTCGTTGAAAAGCGCCCGGTTGGCCAGGCCGGTGAGCGCGTCGTAGTAGGCCAGGTAGTTGAGCTTCTCCGCCTTGTCGATGTGGTCCAGCCCGAAGGCGATGTCGTTGCTCAGGTCCACCAGCAGGCGCATCTCGGCCTCGTCGAAGAACCCGGGTTCGGCCGCGTAGAGCGCCAGCGTGCCGTAGACCTGGCCGCCCACCAGGATGGGCAGCACGGCGAACGACCGGAACTTGACGCCCAGCGCCTCGCGCAGCGCCTCCCCGTCGGGCTCGTCGGCGGTGTCTTCGACGATCACCGGCCGGCGCTCGGCCAGCGCGCGGCGCGGCACGCCGGCCAGGCCGGACAGGCGCGACGAGATGTCCTTCGACAACCGCCCGATGCGGTCCTCGCCGGTGCCCGTCCAGGCCACCGGCTCCAGGTGCCGGGTCTTGCAGTCCAGCACGCCGATCCAGGCCAGCAGGAAATGCCCGCTGTCCACCGACACCCGGCAGGCTTCCCTGAGCAGCTCATGGCGGTCCTGCGTGTGCACGATCAGCCAGTTGATGCCGCTGAGCACCGCGTACACCCGGTTCAGCCTGCGCACCTTGATTTCCGCCTGCTTGCGCTGCGTGATGTCGACCACCGAACCGGCCATGTAGGTGGCGCGGCCGTGCTCGTCCCAGACCGCCTGGCCTTTCGCGTGCGACCAGCGGTATTCGCCGGCGCGGGTGCGGTTGCGGTACTCGACGTCGTAGGGAATCCGGCGCCTCAGGTGGTCGCGGAAGGCCTGCAGCACCATGGCCCGGTCGTCCGGGTGGAGCAGGGCCTGCCAGGCGGCCGCGGTGTTCTCCACCTCGTCGTCCTGGTAGCCCAGGCGCTCCTTCCACTGGCGCGAGATGTGGGCGCCGCCGGTGCCGATCTCCCAGTCCCAGACGTCGCCGGTCGACGCCGCGAGCCGGAAACGCAGCTCGCTGTGGCGCAGAGCCTCCCGCATGCGGGCCTGCTCGGCGGCGATCTCGGCGTCCTGCAGGGCCCGGTCGACCGCGGGCCGCAGCCGGCCCAGGTCATGCTTCAGCACGTAGTCGGTGGCCCCGTTCTTCAGCGCCTGGATGGCGTACTCCTCGCCGATCGTGCCCGAGACGAAGATGAAGGGGATGTGGGGATGGGAGCGGTGCGCCACCGCCAGCGCCTCCATGCCGTCGAACAGCGGCATGCTGAAGTCCGACAGCACGATGTGGGGGCCGAAGGCGTCGAGTTCGCGTCGGAAGTCGGCCTCCGTGTCGACGCGCAGGCCGTCGCAGGCCAGCCCGCCGCGGCGCAGCGTCCGCAGCACCAGCTCGGCGTCGTTGGGTTCGTCCTCCACCAGCAGGACTTTGATGGGATCGCTCAACAGTCTTTCCCTTCCGCTCGCGAAACCGCGTCACCCGGGCGGCGGCCGCTGGTTCGGCCAGCCATCGGAGCTGAGAGAGGGAAGGGTGTTTTCTTCGCCGGGGATAAACCGGCCGGCGGGCCGAAGGCCCCGCCGCGCCACTTGCCCCACTTCAACCCCACAAATCGATGAAGGCCAGCATATAAGCAGCGGCCGCCCAGGAGATCTGTCACAAGTAACAGGTCGTTCCGGCTCGGGGTTTTCCCAGGCGTGGCGGCCCCTGCCGCAGCGGCCGTCAAGGGCGCGCGCGCGCTGCCCTCCCGGGGGCGGCACCTATAATTGAAAGGATAAAAAACGCCCGGCGCGAGCCTAAAACCGGGCGCCCGCCCAGGCGGAATCCGCCCCTCCCACAGAAAGTCACCCGGCCATGAAAGCCTCCGAGATTCGTTCGCAGTTCCTGAAGTTTTTTGAATCGAAGGGCCACACCATCGTGGCCAGCAGCCCGGTGGTGCCCGGTGACGACCCGACACTGTTGTTCACCAATGCGGGCATGAACCAGTTCAAGGACGTGTTCCTGGGCTTCGACAAGCGGCCCTACAGCCGCGCCACCACCTCGCAGAAGTGCATCCGCGCCGGGGGCAAGCACAACGACCTGGAGAACGTCGGCTACACCGCGCGCCACCACACCTTCTTCGAGATGCTGGGCAATTTCTCCTTCGGCGACTATTTCAAGGAGGACGCGATCGCCTACGCCTGGGAGCTGCTCACCGAGGTCTACAAGCTGCCCAAGGAGAAGCTCTGGGTCACGGTCTACGCCGAGGACGACGAGGCCTACGAGATCTGGAACAAGCGAGTGGGCGTGCCGGCCGAGCGCATCGTGCGCATCGGCGACAACAAGGGCGCGCGCTACGCCTCCGACAACTTCTGGATGATGGGCGACACCGGCCCCTGCGGCCCCTGCACCGAGATCTTCTACGACCACGGCCCGGAGGTCGCCGGCGGCCCGCCCGGCTCCCCCGGTGAAGACGGCGACCGCTACATCGAGATCTGGAACAACGTCTTCATGCAGTTCAACCGCACCGAAGACGGCGTGATGCACAAGCTGCCCAAGCCCAGCGTGGACACCGGCATGGGCCTGGAGCGCATCACCGCGGTGCTGCAGCACGTGCACAGCAACTACGAGATCGACACCTTCGTCAACCTGCTCTCCGCCGCCAGGAAGGCGGTGGAGGCGGCCGGCGGCGGCGCGGGCAGTGTCGACGCCGCGTCGCCCTCGCTGAAGGTGATCGCCGACCACATCCGCGCCTGCACCTTCACCGTGGTCGACGGCGTGATCCCGAGCAATGCCGGCCGCGGCTACGTGCTTCGCCGCATCGCCCGCCGCGCGATCCGCCACGGCTACAAGCTGGGCGCGCGCAAGCCGTTCTTCCACACGCTCGTCGAGCCGCTGGCCGCCGAGATGGGCGAGGCCTACCCCGAGCTGCGCCGCGAGATGGCCCGCGCCACCGACGTGCTCAAGCAGGAGGAGGAAGGCTTCTTCCGAACCATCGCCAACGGCATGGAGATCCTGGAGGCCGCGTTGGCCGGCGGCGCCCGGGGCGTCGACGGCGAGACCGCCTTCAAGCTGCACGACACCTACGGCTTCCCCTTGGACCTCACCGCCGACGTCTGCCGCGAGCGCGGGGTGACCGTCGACGAGGCCGGCTTCAACGCCGCGATGGAGCGCCAGCGCGACCAGGCCCGCGCCGCCGGCAAGTTCAAGATGGCCCAGGGCCTGGAATACGCCGGCGCCGACACCGTCTTCCACGGCTACGAGCACCTCGTCCGCGAGGGCGCGAAGGTCACGGCCGTCTACGTCGACGGCAGCCCGGTGCAATCGGCTCGGGCCGGCGCCGACGTCGTCGTCGTGCTCGACCAGACGCCGTTCTACGCCGAGAGCGGCGGCCAGGTGGGCGACACCGGCGAGCTGCGCAACGCCACCACGCGCGTGCTCGTCGACGACACGCTCAAGGTGCAGGCGGCGGTCTTCGGCCACCACGGCCGCGTGGCGGAGGGCGAAGTGAAGGTGGGCGACGCCTTCGACGCCCGGGTGGACGGCGAGCGCCGCGCCCGCACCGTGCGCAACCACAGCGCCACCCACTTGATGCACAAGGCGCTGCGCGAGGTGCTGGGCGCCCACGTGCAGCAGAAAGGTTCGCTGGTCAACGCCGAGCGCACCCGCTTCGACTTCGCCCACAACGCGCCGATGACCGACGCCGAGATCGCCAGGGTCGAGGCCATCGTCAACGCCGAGATCCTGGCCAACCACCCCACGCAGGCGCGCATCCTCCCCATCGAAGAGGCCCAGAAGAGCGGCGCGATGATGCTGTTCGGCGAGAAGTACGGCGACGAGGTCCGGGTCCTGGACATCGGCAGCAGCCGCGAGCTGTGCGGCGGCGTGCACGTGCAGCGCACCGGCGACATCGGCCTGTTCAAGATCGTGGCCGAAAGCGGCATCCAGGCAGGCGTGCGCCGCGTCGAGGCCGTCACCGGCGACAACGCGCTGGCCTACCTGCAGTCGCTCGAAGGCACGGTGCACAAACTCGCTGCAAGCCTCAAGTCCTCGGCCGCCGAAGTGCCGGCCCGCCTGGCCCAGGTGCTCGAACAGGTGCGCGGCCTCGAAAAAGAGCTGGTGGCGGTCAAGGGCAGGCTGGCGTCGTCCCAGGGCGACGAGTTGCTCCAGCGGGCGCTGGACGTGAAGGGCCTGAAGGTGCTGGCCGCCAAGCTCGACGGCGCCGACGCCAAATCGCTGCGCGAAACGCTCGACAAGCTCAAGGACAAGCTCAAGTCCGCGGCGATCGTGCTGGCCGCGGTCGACGGCGGCGGCAAGGTCCAGCTGGCCGCCGGTGTCACCAGCGACAGCACCGGCCGCGTCAAGGCCGGCGAGCTGGTCAACTTCGTCGCCCAGCAGGTGGGCGGCAAGGGCGGCGGCAAGGCCGACATGGCGATGGCCGGCGGCACCGACGCGGCCGGCCTGGACAAGGCGCTGGCTTCGGTCCAGGGCTGGGTCGCGGAACGGCTGTGATGAGCGCGGCGCCGCACTCGTCCGGCCCCTGGGGCCCCATTCTTGGATGGAGGCGGCGCTGACCTCCTTCCTCGACACCGCCGGCCTGCGCTTCTCGCACTGGGTCTCGGGCCACGAGCGCGACAGCTCGCATTCGCCCGACGCCTTCCGGCGCGGCACGGTGCTGATGGCGCTGCTCGGGTACGCGGTCGTCTGGGCCGCCCTGCTGCTCGGGCTGGCCGCGGTCGCGTGGGTCGTCTCGCGCTGGATGGATGGGCAGCGGGTCGGGGGCGCGATGGTCATGGTCGGCTTGGCCGGCCTGTCGCTGGCGCTGTCGGTGACGCGCGCGCTGTGGACGCCTTTCCCCGCACCCAGGGGCCGGCGCGTCACCCGGGCGCAGGCGCCCGCCCTGTTCAAGATGCTCGACAAGGTGCAGGAACGCACCAAGGGCCCGCGTTTCGATGAGGTGCTGATCGACGGGCAGCTCAACGCCGCCGTCGTGCAGCGCCCGCGACTGGGCCTGCTCGGCTGGTACCGCAACACCCTGGTGCTCGGCCTGCCGCTGATCTTCCTGCTCAACCCGCGCCAGCTGGCCTCGGTCGTGGCCCACGAATACGGCCACCTCAGCGGCTCCCACGGCAAGCTCGGCGCCTGGGTCTACCGCACCCGGCGCAGCTGGCTGCGACTGGCCGAGCTGCGCGAGAACGCCAGCCGCCGCGGCGGCTCGGTCGCCGACGTCGCCCTGGCGTTCTTTTTCTCCAGCTACTTCCCGCGCTTCAACGCCCGTGCCTTCGTCCTGAGCAGGCAGCAGGAATACGAGGCCGACAAAGTCGCGCACGAGGTGTCCGGCGAGCAGGCCAGCGCCCAGGCGCTGGTGGCCCTGCACGTGGCCGACCGCTACCTGCGCGACGTCTTCTGGCCCGAGATCTTTTCGAGGGCGCGCCAGGGCGGGGACCTGCGGCAGACGCCCTACCGCGAGCTGCGTTCCAAGCTGGCGCTGTCGCTCACGCACCCCCAGGCCGCCGCCTGGCTGAGCGAAGCCTATAAGCAGCTGCCCAGCAGCACCGACAGCCACCCCAGCCTTCGCCAACGCCTGGACCTGGCGAATTTCAAGCCCGAGCTGCCCAGCCAGGCGCCCGACAAATCCAGCGCCTCGCTGCTGGGCAAGGCGATGGAAGTGGTGCTGGCTTCGCTCGACACCCAATGGCAGCGCGACCATGCCGCCCAATGGGCGCAGACGGCGCGCTCGATCGCGGCCCGGGCCGCGCGCCTGGCCGCGCTGGACGAGAAACGCGAGACGGCGCGCCTGACCGCGGACGAAGCCGAGGAGCGCGCGGCCTGCGTCGAGGCCACCCAAGGCGCCGAGGAAGCGCTCCCTGCCTGGCGTGCCGCGCACCAGGAGTTCCCCCGGCACGCCGGGATCGCCCACGGCCTGGCCCGGCTGATGGACGACGACAGCTCGCCCGAAGGCCAGGCGCAGGCTTTCGCGCTGTGGGAATTGGTGGCGCAGAGCGACCACGTCCACGCCGTGCATGCGCTCGAACAATGCATCGCGTCGCTGGAACGCCAGGGGCGGCACGCCGAGGCGCCGGCTTGGCGCCAGCGCCTGAAAGACCGGCTGCAACTGGAAGAGCAGGCGGGCCAGGAGCGGGTGGATTTCTCTTCCAAGCCTTTCTTCTCCTCGGCCGACTTGTCCCGCCCGCAGATCCAGGACTGCCTGGACGTGTTGATCCGCGAGCGCGCGGTCGGCGCCGCCTACCTCGTCCGCAAGCAGACGCGGCTGTTCCCGCAGCGGCCGTTCTACGTGCTGCTGGTCGAGCGTTCGCGGGCGCCGAAGCAGCCTTCATCCAGCCACTACTGGCAGCGCCTGGAGGCCAAGCTTTCGCTGCCGGGCGAATTCATGGTGATCGACAGCGCCCATCCCTATTGGCGGGACAACGACCACGAGCCGGTGCTGCAGCAGATCAAACGGGTGGGCGACGCCCGCATCTATGGCGGCTCGGCCCTCGGCGGCCGCTGAAGCGCGCCTGCCGTGGCCGGCGCGCCGGACAGGCGTTCCATGAAAGCCCGAGCCTGGCGGTGGTTCGCCGCCTTTCCGCTGGCACCGCTTCTTGCGGCCGCCGCCCCGCCCGACACGCCGGCACCGCAGCCCGTCCGCATCGCCGTCCACGACGGGCAGGACGGTGGCGCCGCGGTCGAACTCCGGGCTTTTTGGTTCGCCGCGCCGCCTGCCCAAGGCCAAGGGGGGCAGGGCGGGGTGGGCCCTGACAGGCATCCCGCGATGGTGCTGTTGCACGGTTGCGATGGCGCCTTCGACCGGTCAGGCGGCCTGGCGCCGCGCTACACCGCCGCCGCGGGGCTGCTGCGCGGCCTGGGGATCGGCGCCTTGGTGGTCGATTCCCTGGGCGCGCGGGGCGAACGCGAGCTGTGCACGCAAAAGCTCGGCAGCCGCAAAGTCACCATGCTGCAGCGGCGGCGCGATGCGCTGGCGGCGCTGTCGTGGCTCGCGGCCCAGCCCGGCACCGACGCCGGCCGGCTCGGCTTGCTGGGCTGGTCCAACGGCGGCAGCGCGGTGCTGGCGGCCATCAACGAGAACCACCCCGAGGTGCGCGGTGCCGAGGTGCGCGCCGCTTTCGCCGTCGCTTTCTATCCGGGCTGCGAGGCCGAGCGCCGGCGGGGCTACGCCAGCGGCACGAGGCTGTTGATGCTGCTGGGAGGCAGCGACGACTGGACGCCGCCCGGGCCGTGCCAGGCGCTGGCACGCGAGGCTGCCGGCGTGGCGCCGGAAGTGGAGGTCTACCTGGGCGCCTTCCATGGCTTCGATTCCGCCTCGCCGCCGCGGCGGCGGGCGGATGTGGCCAACGCCGTGAACCCCCCCCCGGGCGTCCCCGGGGGAGGCCACCCGCAGCCACGGGCGCCCTCGAAGCTTCGATTGCGCGATTTCCTGGCAGCGCGGTAGCGCCGGCGCGCGCGCGCCCGCCCCAGGCCCGGCCTGCCGTTCAGGCCGTGATCGCCGGCGCCACGGCCGTCGCGGCCGCTTGCGACAGCGGCATGGGAAGCGGCGGTGCCGCCGGCGCGCCGGCCAGCCCCGCGCTGACCAGCAACGCATCGGCGTCCAGCAGGGTGAGCATCTGGCCGCGGCCCTTGACCAGCCGCTCGCCGCTGCCGCCCCAGGCGGTCTGGGCCGCGGGCTGGATGTCGCCAGCGGCCGCGTCGAACACCGGGCCGAGGGCCTGCACCTTCAGCGCGTAGCGACGGCCGTCGCCGGCCTGGACGACGATCACCGGCGAATCCTCGGCCTCGCGCGCGCCCGGGCCGCCGCGCAGCGCGGCCACGTCCACCACGGGCAGCAGGGCGTCGCCGTAGGGCAGCAGGCCCGGCAGGTGGGCCGGCGCGTTCGGTAGCGGCGCGATGCGGGCCTGCGACAAGGCCTCCACCACACTGCGGCTGGGCATGCCCAGCCACAGCCCGTCGGACAGGAATCCGGCGATTTCCAATGCGCCGTCCCCGCCGCCCGCCGGCGCCGCGGTGGCTTCGAACAGCGGCGGCGGGCCGGCCTCGGCCCGAAGCTTTTCCCCGAGCCGCGTCAGCATCACCGCGGCGACGTGCTCGCCGCCCGACGGGGCGGCATGCTGGTATTCGCGGTAGCCCGAAGACATGCAGACGCCGGCGCAGAAGGCCACGCCGTCGATCTCGATCACCGTGGTCAGGCCCTGACCCGCTTGCAGCGACTGCAACTTTGGGAGGGCAGGGCCGGGCTGGCCGACCGGCCAGCGGACGGCGGTGCTGGCCACGACCCGCCCGCCGCGGGTCACCAATAGCCCCGTATTTTTGCCCTCGCCTCCGCCGGCGCTCCCGGCGAGGGAGTCTCGCAGCATGGCGGCGAACTGGCGCTCGCCGTCGAACACGATGGCCACGCCGCCCACCGCCTGCGGCGCGCCTGGCCCGTCGCCCAGCACGGGCGCGGCGTAGACGTAGGTGGCGCGCCCGTCGTACAGCGCGTGCGGCGCGTGCGGGCTCATGACGTAGCGTTCCGGGTCCTGCAGGGCCAGCACCTCGTGTGCCCAGGCGTCGTCCAGCGGTCGGCCGACCCAGGCGTCGGCCGACCCGGGCTTGGAGACCGCGACCACGCGCCGGTCGGCGTCGAAGAGCACCAGCAGCGAATACACGGTGTACAGGCCGTTGATGTGCTGCAGCACCTGGGTGGCTTCGGCGCGCCCCCCCTCGTCCAGGCCTCCGGGCCGCGACAGCGCCCGCTTCAGCGTGCCGTCCAGGGCCCACCAGCGGCAGTCGTTGGCGCGCTCGTAGAGGTTGCGGTCCATGATGTCGATGGCCAGCGCGGCGTGGTCGGCGGCCTCGTCGAAAACCGCGTTGAGCGCTTCGCGCAGCAGCTTCTGCGAGGCTTGCTCGAAGACCTGGCGGATCAGCTCGCCGGTGCCGCCGATTTCGCGCAGCAAGGTCGACCCGAAAGCGACCGACCCGCCGTGGCTCAACTGGCGCAGCTTGCCGTTCCACAGCAGCCTCGACAAGTCGCCCTGGATCCGGCGCGCCTGCTCGGGGATGGCGCGCAGCTCTTCGTCGAACAGGTCCTTGCTGTCCAGGGACTGAACCAGCGCCTGGGATTCGGCGGCGTCCCGCCGATCGCCTTCGATCTCGAAGGCCATGTCGACCGGCACCATCGCCCGGGCCGACCAGCCTGGGCCGGCATAGCCTTCATAGCCCGTGGCCGGCGTGATCGCCGACAGGTAGTCGCGGCCGCAAAAGCGCACCCGCTGCCGGCTGGCGCCCGAGGCGGCCGGCAGCGGCGCGCCGCGGGGGACTTGCCAGGGGTCCGAGCTGGCCAGCACTTCGCCCGACGGTTTCACCAGGGCCAGCACCGTGCTGTCCTGCTGCGGCAGCAGCTTGCGGAAGATGCCCGCCATCTCGTCGTCGAAGCGGAAGGACAGCGCCAGCACACCCATCGGCTCTCCGCGCTCGCCACGGATGGCCGCGGCATAGAGCAGCGCTTCCCGGCCGCCCATCAGCGCCGAGGGGCCGTGGAATTCGGCGTAGGGGGCACCGTCCAGCGCCTGCCGCATCCAGGGTTGCTGGCCTGGCGCCACGGCCTGGGGCAGGTCGGCGTCCCGGGCCAACCGGGCCAGAACCCGTCCCTGGGTCGACAGCGCCACGATGTCGTCGTAGACCGAGTATTTGGCGACGTAGGCCCTGAAGCGCGCTTCCAGGGCCTCGCGCTCGGCCGGCAGGGCGGTCGCGCCACCATCCCGCACCGCGTGGGCGACATAGCGGCGCAGCACCGCGTCGGTGGACAGGAAGCCCACGTCGGCGGTGCGTTCGAACAGGTTGCGCACCAGGATGTCGATCGCCACCTGCGCATGGCCGCGCATGCGCCGCGTGACGTTCAGCAGCAGCCGGCGGGCCAGGTTGTCCAGCAGCGTCTCGGTGAGCGACTGGAAGGCGCTGCGGGTGTCGCCGATGTCGGGCGCGGCGCCGCTCATCTGCCCCATCATCGACAGGCTGTCCCAGACGCTTTGCAGGCGCAGCAGGCTTTCGCGGTATTCGTCGACCGCGGGCATGCGTGACACCAGTGAAGCCACCTCGGCGGAGAAGGGCACGCCACGCCGCCAAATTTTCTCTTCCAAGCTCAACGCTCCAAATGGAATGGGGAGATCAACCGATCCGCGCCTGCGACAGGTGTGGGAGCGACAAAAGGCATCTTGTTCATTCCCGGCCGACGATAGGAGCCAAGGGTTTGCACGGGGCCATCAAAAACGGCATCGCATCTGTTCCCGGTGTTCTTTGCATCGCCCAGGAGTGGGGCGCACCGCCCGAGCAATCGACCGCCGTCGCATTGATTTGGTGCAAACAGGCGGTTTTCATCCCTCGAGCAGGACACGTGCCGGCCGCGCTGTCCACCCGGGCCCAAGCGTGAAATCTGCCCGGACTACCGGGAATCGAAGGGTTGGGGGAACTCCGCCCGCGTGGGGCATGATCCGTACCCGTCCCCACAGCCAGCGGACCAGCCCGTGCGCCACCACCCCGCCTTCCAATCCCGCCCCACCACCGGCCAGTTCGCCAAGGACGGCGCCTGGGAGTCGGCCTGGTCTTTCACGGCCGACCGGCCGCCGACGTCTGGCGAACTCGATGCTTTTCTCGCCGATTCCGCTGAAGTCGCCTTCGAAGCTTTTTTCGGCGGCGCGTTCTTCGGCGTGCGCTGGACGGGGCCGGCTTCCGAAGTGCGGGACAGGTCTCGGGCTTGCGTGACGGCATGGGAGACCGCCGTCGACGGCGCGGATTTCTTCTCCCGCCTCGGCCGCCTCACCGGCTTGCGGGGCTGGGGGCGCGAAGTGGCTTTCACCGAGGTCGGCGCGGTGAACGCCTGGCGCTCGGTCGGCGCTTTCCGGGCGCCCGAGCCGGCCAGGGCGCTGCGGGATTTTGACGGGCTCTGGCAAGCGCTGCAGCGGACGCCGCTGGCCGCCGAGGCGGCGCATCCGAAGGCGGTCGAGCTGGCTTGCGAGGCGCCGGCCCCGCATTGGTTCGCCCTGCCGGTGTCGTCGCTGGCACCGCCCTTCGAATGGCGGCGCGACCAGTTGCGCCAAGCCCTCGAATTCGCCGCGGGCCTGCGCGGCGCGGGGACCGAATGACGCCGTCCTGGATGCCGCACGCCCCCGACAACGCTTACGTGCATCCTCGTCCCGGTTGGATGGGCCGCCGCCTCTCGGCTCTGGCCAACTCGGCCGCCTGGGCGCGCTGGCGGCGGGCTGCGATGTCGCGGCTGCCTTTCCCGGCGCTGCAAAGCGAGGTGACCGACGTCGTCTACCTGACCTGGCTTGCGCCGTTGGAGGCCTGCGCGGCCTGGGTGCCCGCCGGACTGCGGCTGTGGCAGCGCGGCGGCCTCACGCCCTTCACCGTGCTCAGCTACCGCCATGGGAATTTCGGCCCCGCCGCCTTGGGGCCGCTGAGGCGCTGCCTGCCTTCGCC
The DNA here is from genome assembly GCA_966211815.1 of uncultured Burkholderiales bacterium. Lineage (GTDB taxonomy): Bacteria > Pseudomonadota > Gammaproteobacteria > Burkholderiales > Burkholderiaceae_C > JANPCX01. The sequence continues at coordinate 109,304 of CBIHOD010000004.1, read as the reverse complement.
GCTGCAGAGCAATTGGCGGCTCTACCTCGAAACCGCCCCGCCGGGAACACCGGGCGCGCCGACGGTTCTCTTCCTGAAAAACGCGATCGGCAGCCTGCCGCACGCGCTGGCCACCCGGCTGTTCAGCGACGCCTTGCCCACCCATTTGCCGGCGGCCTTCACGCACCGCAGGCAAGGCGATGTGTGGCGCACCCGGATCGACCCAGGCGCGGGCAGCGCGCCCGCCCTGGATTGCGCCGTGGAGTTGTCCGCGCCTCGGCCCGCGCCCGTGCTCGGCCCGGCCTGGGCCGGTGCTTTCGGCACCTGGCGCGAAGCCGTGCGGTTCCTCGCCTTGCAAGACGCCGCGGTCGCGCCGCTGGCGGACGGCCGGCTGGCCTTCGCCGAGATCGAATTGCCGGTCGACCTGGACGGTGCATTGCCCGCAGCGTTGTCGGACTCGGGCTGTGAATGCCCATTGGCGCGCGCGCTGCGGCCCGTGGAAGACGCGCCGTTCTGCTTCGTGGTGCCCCGGGTGGGTTTCAAGGTGGTGTCCGAACGGGTGCTTTGAGCCGGGCGGGCGGACGGGCCTGTGTTCTACTGCCCGCACCGGCCGAACAAACCAAGGAGACCCCCATGCCCCTGGTCACATTGACCGTCCGCCGCCCGAAATCCAGCGCCTTCAAGTCGACGGTGCTCGACGCCGTCCACGCGGCACTGGTGTCCAGCGGCGTGCCGCCCACCGACAAGTTCCAGCGCGTCATCGAGCTGGACGCCGACGATTTCCGCTTCGATGCCCGCTACCCCGATCTGTCCAGTGACCGCGGTCCGGACTTCGCGCTGGTCGAGATCCTGTGGTCGGTGGGCCGCAGCGTCAAAGTCAAGAAAAAACTGCTTGCAGAACTGATGGAGGCGTTGTCCCAGGCCGGCATCGACCCGGAGAACGTGATGGTCTGCTTCAAGGAGACCGCCTGGGAGAACTGGTCGTTCGGCGGCGGGAGGTTGATCCATGCGCCGTGAGGCTGGGCGCCACCCGGCCACCGTGGACCACCGATGGGGGAGGGCGCGCCCATGGCCCGCGTGACCTCCGCCCGCCAGGCGCCCCGTTGGCTGGCCTGGGTCTTCATGGCTTTGGGTTTGCTCGTGGCCTGGTCGGCCTGGACCGCCCTGCCGGAAGTTCCTTTCCGACGGCGGACCCTGGTGCTCGACGAGGGCATGCGGCGCTGGCTGGGTTCGTCGTTCGGCTTGGCCTTCTTCTGCGCTGGTCTGGCCCTGCGTGCGGCGCGTGCGCCCCTGGTGCGCTGGTGGCATGTGGCCAACGGCGCGGTGCTGCTGGCGGCCTTCCTCGGGCCGCTCATGTGGTTCGTCCACCTGTCGGGGCAGCTCGGCTGGGGGATGCGTGCCTTGTTCAGCCTGCCGCTGGTGCTGGGCGCGGCCGGCGCCGTCATCGGTCTGTCGCAAACCGCTCGGCGTGTCGGTCGGCCGCCGCGGGAATAGGCGTCGCGTGACCCTTAGCGCGAGGCCATGCCCCAGCGCCGCGCTGGAGCGCATCCGCTGAGAACGCCGGGCCGGCTTCGGCCACAATCCCGGCTCGCATTCCCTCCTCCCACTTCCTGGACAGACCGATGCCCACGCCCCCCACCTCGACAGGACAAGAACTCGCCGGCAAGCGGCTGGTGCTCGGGTTGTCGGGCGGCATCGCCTGCTACAAGTCGGCCGAGTTGACGCGCGCGCTGGTCAAGGCCGGCGCTTCGGTGCGCGTCGTGATGACCGAGGCTGCGGAACACTTCATCACGCCGGTGACGATGCAGGCGCTGTCGCAGAACCCCGTCTTCGGCAGCCAGTGGGACGCGCGCGAAGCCAACAACATGGCCCACATCAACCTCACGCGCGAAGCCGACGCGGTGCTGGTCGCGCCGGCCAGCGCCGACTTCATGGCCAAGCTCGCGCAGGGCCGGGCCGACGAGCTGCTGAGCCTCTTGTGCCTGGCTCGACCGGCGGAACGCTGCCCGCTGCTGCTGGCGCCGGCGATGAACCGCGAGATGTGGAGCCACCCGGCCACCCGGCGCAACGCCGACCAGTTGCGCGCCGACGGCGCCGTGCTGCTCGGCCCGGACCACGGCGACCAGGCCTGCGGCGAAGTGGGCGACGGCCGCATGCTGGAGGCGGAGGAACTGCTCGAAGAAGTGGTCGCCTTCTTCCAGCCCAAGCCGCTGGTCGGCCAGCGGTGGTTGATCACCGCGGGCCCGACTTTCGAGCCGATCGACCCGGTGCGCGGCATCACCAACCGCTCCAGCGGCAAGATGGGCTTCGCGCTGGCGCGCGCCGCGCGCGAGGCGGGCGCCGACGTCACGCTGGTGGCCGGGCCGGTGCACCTGCCCACGCCGCGCGGCGTGCGGCGCGTGGACGTCCAGACCGCCGAACAAATGCTCGCCGCCGTGTCTGCGCGTTCGGCGTCATCGCAAGTGTTCGTCGCGACCGCGGCGGTGGCCGACTGGCGGCCCGCGCAACTGTCCGACCAGAAGATCAAGAAGAACGGCGGCAAGGTGGCGCCCACCTTCGAGCTGACCGAGAACACCGACATCCTCGCCTCGGTGTCCCTCGGCCCGAACCCGCCGTTCTGCGTCGGCTTCGCCGCGGAGAGCCACGACCTCCTCAAGCACGCCCGGGAAAAGCTCCAGCGCAAGCGCCTGCCCCTGGTGGTCGGCAACCTGGGGCCCGCCACTTTCGGCCAGGACGACAACGCGTTGACACTCGTCGACGCCGCCGGCCACCGAGAGCTGCCGCGCGCCGGCAAGCTCGCCCTGGCCCGCCAGCTCGTGGCCGAGATCGCGCGCCGCGTGGCCGCCGCCTGACGTTTCAACCACCCACCACGCCAACATGACCACGATCGACGTGAAAGTGCTCGACGCCCGCCTGGCCGAGCGCTTCGAAGAACTGCAACCCCGCTACGCCACGCCGGGCAGCGCCGGGCTCGACCTGCGCGCCTGCCTGGACCGGGCCCTGGTGCTGGAACCGGGCCAGACCGCGCTCATCCCGACCGGCCTGTCCATCCACATCGGCGACCCGGGCCTGGCGGCGATGATCCTGCCGCGCTCCGGCCTGGGCCACAAGCACGGCATCGTGCTGGGCAACCTGGTGGGATTGATCGATTCCGACTACCAGGGCCCGCTGATGGTCAGTTGCTGGAACCGCGGCCAGGCGGTGTTCACGGTCGAGCCGATGGAACGCATCGCCCAGCTCGTGATCGTGCCGGTGGTGCAGGCGCGTTTCCGCCGGGTCGACTCCTTCGAGTCCTCGGAGCGGGGCGCTGGCGGCTTCGGTTCGACGGGAAGCCGCTGACGGCGGGCGGGGCCTCGAAAGGTCGCGGCGCCGCCCGACCTGTCAGTGCAACTGCTGCGAAGCAGGCGCCAGGCTGAGGATGCTGACCGCGGGCTCGGCGACGCTGCCGGCCTCGATCTCCTCTTCCGTGGCCTCGCGCACGTCGCGCACCGTCAGGTCCAGCCGCAGGGCCATGCCGGCCAGGGGATGGTTGCCGTCGAGCACCACGTGCGCCGGGTAGACCTCGGTGACGGTGTACACCGCGTCCGCCGGCATGTCGGGCGTCTGCGCGCCTTCCGGCAGGCCGTCGAACTGCATGCCGGGCTCCACGCCCTCCGGGAAGATGTCGCGCGGCTCGAAGAAAACCAATCCGGAGTCGTAGTCGCCGAAGGCGTGCTCGGGCTCCAGGTGGAGCAGCGTCTGGAAGCCGGCTTCCTGGTCGATCAGGACCTCTTCCACTTTGGCCAGCAGGTCGCTGCCGCCGACGAAGAACTCGACAGGGTCGGCCAGCTCGTCGATCAACGCCCCTTGGGCGTCTTCCAGTCGCCAGGTGAGGCTGACGACGCAAGGCGAATGAATGATCATCCAGGGATGATAAAGCCACGGGTCGCAAGGGGGCCGCGTGCGCGCGCCGGCGAGGCGACAATCCTCCGCATGACTGAACACACCCTTCCGCATCCCGACCAGGCGCTCGCGCTTCTGGGCGGGCTCTCGCCCGATGTTTTCATGCGCCGGCACTGGCAGAAAAAGCCTTTGCTCATCCGCCAGGCCGTGCCCCGGGCCACGGAAGTCCTGTCGCGCGCAGAATTGTTCGCGCTTGCGGCGCGTGAGGATGTCGAATCGCGCTTGCTGCGCCACGGCGCGAAAGGCTGGAGCCTGCGCCACGGGCCCTTCGGGAAGCGCCAGCTGCCGCCTTTCAAACAGCCGCATTGGACGGTGCTGGTGCAAGGCGTGGACCACCATTCGCCGGCGGTGCACGACTTGCTGCGGCAATTCCGCTTCGTGCCGGACGCGAGGCTGGACGACGCGATGGTGTCGTTCGCCACCGACGGCGGCGGCGTCGGCCCGCACCTCGATTCCTACGACGTCTTCCTGCTGCAACTGCAGGGGCGCCGGCGCTGGCGGATCAGCCACCAGTCCGACCGGCGCCTGGTGCCGGGCCTGCCGTTGAAGATCCTCGCGGACTTCGCGCCCGAGCAGGAATGGCTGCTCGAACCGGGCGACATGCTTTACCTGCCGCCGGGTTGGGCCCACGACGGGCAGGCCCAAGGCGAGTGCATGACCTGCTCGATCGGTTTCCGCTCGGCTTCGAAGGATGAGTTCGCGCGCGAGGTGATGCAGCGCTGCCTGGACGCGATCCAGGACGAGGCCGATTCAGGCGGGCAGGCCGACGCCCCGCTGTACCGCGACCCGCGCCAGGCGGCGACGAGCGCGCCGGCGTTCATCCCCCTGGAGATGCGGGCGTTCGCGCACGCCGCCGTGCGGCGCCTGTTGGAGGACGACGCTTCGCTGGACTGCGGCCTGGGCGAATGGCTCAGCGAGCCCAAGCCCGGCGTCTGGTTCCAGGACAGCCACACGCTGGCGCACCGCTCGGCGCTCGCCCTGGATGCGCGGACCCGCATGCTCTACGATGAAAAGCACCTGTTCATCAACGGCGAATCCTTCCGCGCCGGCGGGCGCGACGCCCGCTTGCTGCGCCGGCTGGCCGACCGGCGCGGCCTGTCGCGCGCGGAAGCCGCCGGGCTGAGCGACCAGGCTTGGACCCAGGTCCGGGAATGGGCTCAGACGGGATGGTTGCGGCCCCATGAGGAAGAAGGCAAGGAGGCAAGACCGACATGACGACCCACGACCCCCGCATTCCCAGCACCTACCGTTTGATCGAATCGCTCGCCGAGTTCCAGGACGCGCTGAGAGACGCTTTCGCCGTGCTGGCGCACGCGGACTGCCGTGAAGTCTGGATCAGCGACCCCACCTTCGCCGATTGGCCGCTGGGCGAGCGCGCCGTCGTCGAATCGCTGTCCGGCTGGGCGATGTCCCACCGCAGGATGACGGTGCTCGCGCTGCGCTACGACGAGGTGCCGCGCCGCCACCCCCGTTGGGTCGACTGGCGACGTCAGTGGGCGCACGTGGTGGACTGCCGCACGGCGGACGAGTTCGACGCCGCCGACGTGCCCACGGTGCTGCTGATCCCGGGGGTGCTGGTGCTGCGCCTGATCACCGGGGACAACACCGTCAGGGGCAGCCTGTCCACCGACCTGGGCGACATCGAGCGGGCGAAGGAAACGATTGATGCGATGACGCAACGTTCCCATCCTGGTTTCCCTGCGACAACCTTGGGTTTGTAGCAAAGAGCTAGGGAAGTCCCTTATGCCTGCGGCTATAATATTTGGCTTGCAAGGAAATGCTCGAGCTTTCCATTCTTGCAAGCCATTGGTTCTTGAAGGCATGTGGGGGCTCAACGAATTCCCGCGAGTCCCAAAAAAATTACCGGTAATTGTTCGACCCTAAAGACTTGAGGACAAGTATGAAAACATCGATTCTGTTGGCTTCCCTGGTTGCTACCCTGGCCCTGACCGCCTGCGGCAAAAAGGAAGAAGTGGTCGCGCCCGCCGCTGACACCGCTCCCGCTCCGATGGCCGCCGCTTCCGAAGCCGCCGCTGACGCCGCCGCTGCTGCCGCTTCCGCCGGCGACGCCGCCGCATCCGCAGCCGCCGCCGTGACCGACGGCGCATCCGCCGCCGCGGCAGCCGCCACCGACGCGGCCAAGGACGCCGCCAACAAGGCAGCCGACGCCGCCAAGGACGCCGCCGCCAAGGCTTCCGAAGCCGCCAAGTAAGTCGCACGTCCCAGGATGGGTGGTCGGTGCGCCAGTCGGTGGCCGCCACCAGTCGACAAGACAAGAAACAAAAAGCCGCCTTCGGGCGGCTTTTTCATGGGTGGATCGGCGCTTCCAAACCTGATTTTCTTTTCGGGTGCCGGTAAACAATCGACTGGCGTGATCTGACGGTCTCCCGACGCACCCGCCGCCGCCGGCCACGACAGGGCGCAATGCCGCTCAGCGCAGGTCGTCCACCAGCAGCTTGACGATGCGCTTGCCTGCGTCGCCGGTTTCGTTGCCGCCTTGCGCGTTGAGCACCGAGACCGTCGTGGTTTCGCCTTGCCCTTTAACGCTCACCCGGTAGCGGGTGAGGTTCGAGGTTTCGTCCGACCCCTTGCCGAAGATGCGGCTCAACAACCCGGGTTCTTCTTTCCTGGCCTGGGCCACCGGGTCGACATAGCGGACGAAATAAAGGCCCTGGGAGCGGTCGCGGTCTTCGACGGTGAAGCCGGAGCGGTCGAGCGACAGGCCGACGCGGCGCCAGGCGCGGTCGAAGCCGTCGTCCATCTGCAGGCTGGCGGTGGCGGCGCCCTCGACCACGCGGGCCCGGGGCTGCCCGGCCGGGCCCTGGGCGACGGCCGCTTTCGCGGCTTCCTCCTTGGTGCCGAGCTTGACCATCAGGCGCTGGAGGAGTTCGGCCTCCAGCTGCGGGTCGGTGGGGCGCGGCTGCCAGATCGTGGAGTCTTTGTTGGTGTTGCTGTAGACCTCGACCAGCCCGCGGTGGCTGATGTAGATCTCCGTGCCTTTGGCGGTGCGCTCGACGCGGGTGCGGAACTTGTCGCGCTCGCCGGTGGAGTAAAGCGAATCGAACACCTTGCCGATCGTCTGCCGGATGATGTCTTGCGGCAGCTTGGCGCGGTTCTCCGCCCACTCGGTCTCCATCACGCCGATGTCGGCCTGGTCGGTGACGAGGTTGAAGCCGCGCTCCGTCCAGAAAGCCTGGAGTTGGGGCCAAAGCTTCTCGGGCGGCGTGGAGGTGCTGAGCCAGCGCTGGTTGCCCGAGCGTTCCAGCGTCAGGTCGCCGATGGACGCCGGCGCGACCACGGCGGGCGTGTTCATCATCAAGGTGGCGGGGGCGTTGCCGGCCGGTGCCGCCGCCCCCGTGCCCGGTTGCGCCGCCGCCGGCGTGCCGGCCTGGAAGGAACTGGCGCTGACGGTGCCTGACTGGGGCTGGTAACGGGGGTCGCGGGCGAGTTGGGTCAGGTCGGGCGGGACTTCCAGGCCCGGCCCCTTCTTGCCGCCGGAGGTGCGGTAGTCGATCTTGTCGCCGCCGACGAAGTCGCTGATGGTCGAGCAGCCCAGCAGCTGGGTGGCCACGAGCGCCGCCGCGATGCACCGGGACAGCGGCGTGAGGCGGGGGGCGGCGATCGATTCGAAGCGGGGGAAAACGGTCACGGAGATGTCTCCAAGGGCGGGGGAGGGGACTGCGGCTGGCGGCGCGGGCCCGTCCAGGCCGCGTGCCGGCGCATCGCGATGGAAGCTGTTCGTCGACGGCCTGCGCGGGCGGGGGCGGCTCAGACCAGGCCGGCGTCGCGCAGGGCTTGCTCGACCACGGCCTGGCCTTGCGGCGTCAGGGGGGTGATCGGCAACCGCAGCGCGTTGCGGCAACGGCCGAGGCGTTCCAGCGCCCATTTCGTCGGCGCGGGGCTGGGTTCGGTGAAGAGGTGCTTGTGCAGCGGCAGAAGTTTCATGTGCAGCGCGGTGGCTTCGCGCACGCGGCCTTCCATGGCCGCCACGCACAGCTCGTGCATGGCGCGAGGCGCGACGTTGGCGGTGACGCTGACGTTGCCGTGGCCGCCCAGCAGCATCAGGGCCACCGCGGTGGGGTCGTCGCCGGAATAGATCGAGAAGCCCTTGGGCGCGTGCTTGATCAGCGTGCAGGCGCGCTCGATGTTGCCGGTGGCCTCCTTGATGCCGACGATGCCGGGCACCTGGGCCAGTCGCAGCGTGGTCTCGGGCAGCATGTCGGCCACGGTGCGGCCGGGCACGTTGTAAAGCACCATCGGGATGTCGACGGCCTCGGCGATCGCCTTGAAGTGCTGGTAGATGCCTTCCTGGGAAGGTTTGTTGTAGTAGGGCACCACCGACAACGTGCAGTCGGCGCCGACCTGCTTGGCGAACCTGGACAGCTCGATCGCCTCGCGGGTGGAGTTGCCCCCGGCGCCCGCCATGATCGGCACCCGGCCCTTGGCGTGTTCGACGGCCACGCGGATGATCTCGCAATGCTCTTCCACCGAGACGGTGGGCGACTCGCCCGTGGTGCCGACGACGCCGATGCAATCGGTGCCTTCCGCGATGTGCCAGTCGACCAGCTTTCGCAGGCCCTCGAAGTCGACGCTGCCGTCTTCGAACATGGGTGTGACCAGGGCCACGGTGCTTCCAACAATCGGTGTCATGGATTCGGTTTCCTTGGGGAATCGCCGGATTTTAGCCGTCCGCCCGGCCGGGGGGGCAGGGTTCAGAGGCAGTTCCAGACCCGGGTGGCCAGGGCCAGCGCCATGTCCGGCTGCAGGTAGGCGAAGAAGACCAGCGCGAGCATCAGGCCGGCGCCGGCCCAGAGCAGCAGCCGCGCCGGTCCGGGTTTGAGCTTCATCGCGGCCCGGAGTTCAACCGGCCAGCCCCGGCGAAGCCTGCCGGGCGATGGGCGACTCTTTCACCGGCAGGTTCACCAGCGCAGCGAAGGCGCCCAGTGCGACGGCGATCCACCAGACGAGGTCGTAGCTGCCGGTGGTGTCGTAGAGCTTGCCGCCCAGCCAGACACCCATGAAGCTGCCGACCTGGTGGCTCAGGAAGACGAAGCCGCCGAGCATGGACAGGTATTTGACGCCGAACACCTGGGCCACGATGGCGTTGGTCGGCGGCACGGTGGACAGCCACAGCACGCCCATCACCGACGAGAAGACGTAGACGCTCCACGGCGTCAGCGGAAGCGAAAGGAAGGCGACGATCGCCACTGAGCGCAGCGCGTAGATCGCCGAGAGGATGTGGCGCTTGGCCAGCCGCTGCCCCAGCGAGCCGGCCGCGTAGGTGCCGATGACGTTGAACAGCCCGATCAAGGCCAGCGCCCGGGTCGCCACGTCGGGCGACAGGCCGTGGTCCCTCAAGTAACTCGGCATGTGCACGCCGATGAAGACCACCTGGAAGCCGCAGACGAAATAACCCGCCATCAGCAGCTGGAAGCTCGGGTAGTGGAACGCCTCGCGCAGCGCCTCGCCGACGCTTTGCTGCCGCCCGCCCGCGGCCGGCGCGTGACGGGGCTCTTTCAGGCCGAAGGCCAGCGGCGCGATCGCCAGCGCCAGGCAGCCCAGCAGGAACAGCGCGTTCTGCCAGCCGAAGCCGCCGATCAGCCAGTTCTCCACCGGCACCATCAGGAACTGGCCGAAGGAGCCCGCCGCCGCGGCCACGCCCATCGCCCAGCTGCGCTTTTCGGGCGCGACGTTGCGGCCGATGACGCCGTAGATGACGGCGTAGGTCGTGCCCGACTGCGCCATGCCGATCAGCAGGCCGGCGCTCCCGGTGAAGGCCAGGCCCGAGGTGGACAGCGCCATCAGCACCAGCCCCAGCGCATACATGAGCGCCCCCGCCACCAGCACCTTGTAGGCGCCGAAGCGGTCGGCCAGCATGCCGGCCACCGGTCCGGCCACGCCCCAGGCCAGGTTCTGCACCGCCAGCGCGAAGGCGAAGGTCTCGCGCGTCCAGCCGCGCTCCATCGTGATCGGTTGCAGCCACAGGCCGAAACCGTGGCGGACGCCCATCGACAGCGTGACGATGGCGGCGCCGCAGGCCAGGACCTGGACCATCGACAGGGTGCGGGGCGGCGTGGGGGCGGCGGTGTTCGGGCTCATCCGGGCACTTTAGTGGAAAGCCCGCCGCCGCGCTCGGGGCGGACGGCGCACCGGCCGTGGGGCCGTCCATACAATGCGCCGCCATGGCAACACCCCCCAAACCCAATCCCCCCAAGGCCGACGCCGCTTACGGCGAAGCCTCGATCCGCGTCCTGAAGGGCCTGGAGCCGGTCAAGCAGCGGCCGGGCATGTACACCCGCACCGACAACCCGCTCCACATCATCCAGGAGGTGATCGACAACGCCGCCGACGAGGCCCTGGCCGGCCACGGCAGGCGCATCGACGTGACCCTGCACGCCGACGGCTCGGTCAGCGTGCAGGACGATGGCCGCGGCATCCCTTACGGGCTCCACCCCGAGGAAAAGGTGCCGGTGATCGAGATCGTCTACACACGGCTGCACGCCGGCGGCAAGTTCGACAAGGGCGCCGGCGGCGCCTACAGCTTCTCCGGCGGCCTGCACGGCGTGGGCGTGAGCGTGACCAACGCGCTGTCCCGGCGGCTGGAAGTCTCGGTCTGGCGCGAGCAGCAGGTCGCCACGCTGGCTTTCGCCGGCGGCGACGTCGTCGAGCCGCTGGCCCTGCGCCGGCAGGCCGCGGGCGACCGCAAATCGGGCACCACGGTGCGCGCCTGGCCCGACGCCAAGTACTTCGAGAGCGTCGACTTCCCCCGCGCCGAGTTGACCCACCTGCTGCGCAGCAAGGCGGTGCTGATGCCGGGCGTCAGCGTCTCCCTCACCGTCGAGAAGACCGGCGACACGCAGCAGTGGCTCTACAAGGGCGGCCTGCGCGACTACCTGATGCAGAGCCTGCCGGCCGACCCGGTGATCCCGCTCTTCGAAGGCGAGCACTACGCCAGTGGCAACGAGGCCGAGAACGTCGCCGAAGGCGAGGGCGCCGCCTGGTGCGTGGCCTTCACCGAAGACGGCGCGCCGATGCGCGAGAGCTACGTCAACCTCATCCCCACGGTGGCGGGCGGCACGCACGAATCGGGGCTTAAAGATGGCCTGTTCGGCGCGGTCAAGGGTTTCATCGACATGCACAGCCTCCTGCCCAAGGGCGTGAAGCTGATGCCGGAGGACGTCTTCTCGCGCGCCAGCTTCGTGCTCTCGGCCAAGGTCCTGGACCCGCAGTTCCAGGGCCAGATCAAGGAGCGGCTGAACAGCCGCGACGCGCTGCGCCTGGTGTCGATGGCGGTCAAGCCGCGCCTGGAGCTTTGGCTGAACCAGCACGTCGACCTCGGCAAGAAGCTGGCCGAGCTGGTCATCAAGCAGGCCCAGACGCGCCAGCGCGCCAGCCAGAAGGTGGAAAAGCGCAAGGGCTCGGGCGTGGCGGTGCTGCCCGGCAAGCTCACCGACTGCGAGAGCCGCGACCTGCTGTCCAACGAGATCTTCCTCGTCGAGGGCGATTCCGCCGGCGGCAGCGCCAAGATGGGTCGCAACAAGGAGACCCAGGCGGTGCTGCCGCTGCGCGGCAAGGTGCTCAACGCCTGGGAGGTCGAGAAGGACCGGCTCTTCGCCAACAACGAGATCCACGACATCGCGGTGGCGCTGGGCGTCGACCCGCACGGCCCGAACGACACGGTCGACCTGTCCGGCCTGCGCTACGGCAAGGTCTGCATCCTCAGCGACGCGGACGTCGACGGCTCGCACATCCAGGTGCTGCTGCTGACGCTCTTCTTCAAGCATTTCCCCAAGCTGATCGAGGAAGGCCGCATCTTCATCGCCAAGCCGCCGCTGTTCCGCATCGACGCGCCGGCGCGCGGCAAGAAGCCGGCCGCCAAGATCTACGCCCTGGACGACGGCGAGCTGCACGCCATGCTCGACAAGCTGCGCAAGGAAGGCGCCCGCGAATCGAGCTGGAGCATCAGCCGCTTCAAGGGCCTGGGCGAGATGAACGCCGAGCAGCTGTGGGAGACCACGCTCAACCCGGAGACGCGGCGCCTGCTGCGGGTGGCGTTCGCCCAGGTGGGCTTCGACGCGACGGTGGCCTCGATGTCCAAGCTCATGGGCAAGGGCGAGGCCCAGGCGCGGCGCGAACTGATGGAGCTGCACGGCGACACGGTGGAGGTCGATGTCTGAACCGAACACCCCCGCCCGGCCGCTGCCTCAGGTGCGCCTCCGGCCGACCATGCTGTCCGACCTGGACTACGTGGTGGCGATGGAGCGCGACCCCGCCAACGCCGCGGCCTCAATCACCCTGTGGGACCGCACGCAGCACGAAGGCGCGGTGCGCTTCCCCGATTTTCGCCATTTCATCATCGAATCGGGTGCGGCTTACGAGGGCAGCGGTTATGTCATCTTGCAAGGATGCCGCAATCCCCACCGTTCGGTAGAGCTCAAGCGCATCGTGCTGCAGCGCAAGGGCCAGGGGCTGGGGCGTGCCTGCCTGCACCTGTTGATGCGCATGGCTTTCGAAGACCTCGGAGCGCACCGGTTCTGGCTCGATGTGACGGCGCAGAACACCCGGGCCCAGGCGCTGTACCTCAGCGAAGGCTTCGTGGAGGAGGGCCGGCTGCGCGAGAGCGTGATGACGCCCGAGGGCTATGACAGCTTGATCGTCATGTCCATGCTGAAGACCGAATACGAAGCGCGCGTGTCTGGCCAATGAAAGCGTGGCGGCAGTCGGGCACCCTCACCCCAACCCTCTCCCGCAAGCGGGAGAGGGAGCCTTACTCCCTCTCCCCCGTGCTCGGGGAGAAGGTTGGGGCGAGAGGGTTGACGCAGACGCGCCGAATCCCCCAGCCATCCGAATTGAATTGATCGTTTCCTGAATCCCATGACCCCGACCCTTTTCGACACCCCCGACAACGAAGTCGCCCTTTCCGACTACGCCGAGCGCGCCTACCTCGAATACGCGCTGAGCGTGGTCAAAGGCCGCGCGCTGCCCGACGTCTGCGACGGCCAGAAGCCGGTGCAGCGCCGCATCCTCTACGCGATGGAGCGCATGGGCCTGGCCTTCACCACCGCCGGCGGCCCCAAGCCGGTCAAGAGCGCCCGCGTGGTGGGCGACGTGCTCGGCCGCTTCCACCCCCACAGCGACCAGGCCGCCTACGACGCCCTGGTGCGCATGGCTCAGGATTTCTCGCAGCGCTACCCGCTGATCGACGGCCAGGGCAATTTCGGCTCGCGCGACGGCGACGGCGCCGCGGCGATGCGCTACACCGAGGCGCGACTGGCGCCGATCGCCCGGCTGCTGCTGGACGAGATCGACGAAGGCACGGTCGATTTCCAGCCCAACTACGACGGTTCCACCGAAGAGCCGAAGCAGCTGCCCGGCCGGTTGCCGTTCGTGCTGCTCAACGGCGCCAGCGGCATCGCGGTCGGCCTGGCCACCGAGATCCCGTCGCACAACCTCGCCGAGGTGGCCGCCGCGGCGGTGGCGCTGATCCGCAACGACAAGCTGCCGGACGATGAGCTTTTCGCCTTGCTGCCGGGCCCCGATTTCCCCGGCGGCGGCCAGATCATCAGCGCGCCGGCGGACATCCAGTCCGCCTACCAGACCGGCCGCGGCAGCCTGAAGGTGCGGGCCCGCTGGAAGATCGAGGACCTGGCCCGCGGCCAGTGGCAGCTGGTGGTGACGGAGTTGCCGCCCGGCACCAGCGCCCAGAAGGTGTTGGAAGAGATCGAAGAGCTGACCAACCCCAAGGTCAAGGCGGGCAAGAAGGCGCTCAGCGCCGAACAGGTGCAGCTCAAGGGCACTGTGCTGGGCGTGCTCGACGCGGTGCGCGACGAAAGCGGCAAGGAGGCCGCGGTGAGGCTGGTCTTCGAGCCCAAGACCAGCCGCATCGAGCAGCAGGACCTCGTCAACACCCTGCTGGCCCACACCAGCCTGGAATCGTCGCTGCCGCTCAACCTGACGATGGTCGGCCGCGACGGCAGGCCGATGCAGAAGAACCTTCGGCAGATGCTGGTGGAATGGATCGCCTTCCGCATGGACACGGTGCAGCGCCGCTCGCGCCACCGCCTGGACAAGGTGCTCGCGCGCATCCACGTGCTGGAAGGGCGCCAGCTGGTGCTGCTCAACATCGACGAGGTGATCCGCATCATCCGGCAGTCCGACGAGCCCAAGGCGGCGCTGATCGAGCGCTTCAAGCTCAGCACGGTGCAGGCCGAGGACATCCTTGAAATCCGCTTGCGCCAGCTGGCGCGGTTGGAGGCGATCAAGATCGAGCAGGAGCTGAAGGACCTCCGCGCGGAGCAGCAGAAGCTGGAAGACATCCTGAACAACCCGGCCAGCCTCAAGCGCACCGTGGTCAAGGAGATCGAGCAGGACAGCAAGCAGTTCGGCGACGCGCGCCGCACGCTGATCCAGGCCGAGAAGAAGGCGGTGCTGGAGATCAAGGTGGTGGACGAGCCCGTCACCGTCGTCGTCAGCCTGAAGGGGTGGGTGCGGGCGCTCAAGGGGCACGAGGTCGGTGCCGGCGCGTTGCAGTTCAAATCGGGCGACGCGCTGTATGGCACCTTCCCTTGCCGTTCGGTCGACACGCTGCTGGTGCTGGGCAGCAATGGCCGTGTCTATTCGGTGGCTGTGAGCGGCCTGCCCGGCGGGCGGGGCGACGGCCAGCCGATCACGACGCTCATCGACCTGGAAAGCGGCACCCAGCCCGCGCACTACCTCGCCGGACCGGCGGACCAGGTGGTGCTCTTGTCGGGCACCGGCGGCTACGGCCTGCTGGCGCGGCTGGGCGACATGGTGTCCAGGCAGCGCGGCGGCAAGAGTTTCATCGCGCTGGAAGCGGGCGAGAACCTGCTGCCGCCGAGCCCCGCGGACGCCGGCGGCCAGGTGGCCTGCCTGTCGCTGGGCGGCCGGCTGCTGGTGTTCCCGCGCGAAGAGCTGAAGCTTCAGTCCAACGGCGGCCGCGGCCTGACCTTGATGGACCTGGAGGACAAGGATGCGCTGGTGAGCGTGGCCGTGTTCAATAAGCATTTGCAAGTGCTCGGCACCGGCCGCGGCGGCAAGGCCAAGGAGGAGGTGCTGCGCGAAGCGGCGCTGGCGGCGCACCAGGGCAAGCGCGCCCGCAAGGGCAAGGCGCTGGACGCTGGCTTGAAGCCGCAGCGGGTGCTTCCGGCCTGAGGGCGCCGCCGCCGCCATCCACTTCCTTCCTTGTCCCCGCCGCAGCCACCCAACCAGGAGATCCTGAATGTCCGTCTTCCAAACCTCACGCGAATTCCCCGCGACCCCCGAAGCGGTGTTCGCGGCGATCAGCGATCGCGAATGCCTGGCGCGTTGGTGGGGCCCGGCGGGGTTCACCAACACTTTCGAAGCGTTCGAATTCGCGCCGGGCGGCCGCTGGAAATTCATGATGCACGGGCCGGACGGCACCGACTACCCGAACGAGGCCCGCTTCGAGGAGATCGTGCCCGGCGCCAAGGTCGTCGTGCGGCACGTCAACGCGCCGCATTTCCAACTCACGATCGCGCTGAGCCCTTCGGCGTCGGGCACGTCGCTGACCTGGACGCAGTCCTTCGACGACCCGCGCGTGGCCGAGGCGGTGCGCCACATCGTCGAGCCGTCCAACGAGCAGAACCTGGACAGGCTGGCCGCCGAGCTCGGCGCTGCCGCCTGACCGGCGGGCGTCAGGCCTTGGAGGCCAGCACCTTCACCGCGACGGCCGCGAAGGCGGCGAAGAGCGCCAGGCTCCAAAACTCGTAGGGGATGCCAAGCAGGTCCACCGCCGCGTCGGCGCAGGAGGCGCGCGGCGAGAAGACGTCGGGCACCAGGCTGTCCAGCGACAGGCCGCCGACGATCTTGTCCGCCAGCGTGAGGTTGCAGGAATTGCTGGCCGCTGCGACGAAGTGCTGGTAAAGCGCGGCGGCCGCGCCGCACCCGGCCAGGGCCAGGGCCAGCAAGGCCGAGACGGCCCGCCCCGCCCGGGTATCCCACAGCAGGCCCAGGCCGCAGGCCAGCGCGATCGCCAGGAAGATCACCCGCTGCAGCACGCACCAGGGGCAGGGCTCCATGCCGAAGACGTGCTGGGAGACCAGGGCCAGGCCCACGGCGGCCAGGCTGAGCAGCGCGACCGACGCGAGCAGCAAGCGCGGCGTCGGGCGGCGCGTGGACGGCGCGGCCATGGTCACTTCACTTCCGCGATCAGTTCGATTTCCACGCAGACGCCGAACGGCAGTTGCGCCACGCCGAAGGCGCTGCGGGCATGCGCGCCGACCTCGGGGCCGAAGACCTCGCCGATCAGGTTGGAGCAGCCGTTGGTCACCAGGTGGTGGTCGGTGTAGCCCGGCGCGCTGTTGACCAGGCTCAGCACCTTGACGATGCGGGTGACTTGGTTCAAGTCGCCGACCGCCGCGTGCAGCGTGCCGAGCAGGTCGATCGCCACCGAGCGGGCGGCTTGCTGGCCGGTCTCGGTCTCGGTGTCCTTGCCCAACTGGCCCACCCAGGGCTTGCCGTCGCGCTTGGCGATGTGGCCCGACAGGAAGACGAGATTGCCGGTGCGCACGAAAGGCACATACGCCGCGGCGGGCACGGCCAGCGGGGGCAGGGTGATGCCCAGCTGCTGCAGGCGGTCGTAGACGGAGGCTTTGGACATGGCGGTGGTTCCGTTAAAAGAAATATGGGAGGGAGCGGGGCGCCGGCGGCGGACCGCATGCGGCGGTACGTGTCGAAGAAAACGAATGGCCCTGCGATTTGCCGGCCTGTTTGCCAACCCACCGTGAGAGGGGTTTCCGGGCGGGCTGCGGCGGAGCCGGCGAATCCTACACTGGCCGGCTTCATTCCAAGGGCGCGGGGGCATGGGCGGATCGCATCGGAACGGCGTGCCCGACGGCGCGGGCGAAGACTCGGGGCGGTTGGGCCGCCGTCCGACGCCATCCGCGGGCGTCTGGGGCCTGTCGCTCAGCCTGGCGTGGCTGGCCGGCGTGGCGGCCCAGTTGCAGCAGGCGAGGCTGTGGGCGGTTTCCGCCTATGCGGGGCTGGTGTTGGCGGCGCTGCTGGTCTTGCTGCTCGGCATCGTGTGGACTGCGGCCGGGAAAATCCGCGGCAACCTTGTCCGCCCGGGAAACGCGTCGCGCGCGGCTGTGCCGATCGTGGCCTGCGCGTTGTGCGTGGCGGCCTTCGGTTTCTCGCTGGCGGCCTGGCATGCCGGCCGCCAACTCGCGCAGACCCTGCCCGCCGAATCGGAGGGTGTCGACTTCGAGGTGGTCGGCACGGTTTCCAGCCTGCCGCGCGAATCGGCCATCGGCACGCGCTTCCTGTTCGACGTGGAATCGGCCCGCCGCGACGGCCGGGAGGCCGACCTGCCCCGGCGCCTGTCCCTGGGCTGGTACGGCGGCGGCCGCAGCGTCGCCGCCGGCCCGGGCCTGCCCGCGGCCTTCAAGGCGGGGCAGCGCTGGTCGATGACGGTGCGCCTCAAACGGCCGCACGGCCTGATGAACCCCCACGGCTTCGACTACGAGCTCCACCTCTTCGAACAAGGCGTCGGCGCGACCGGCTATGTGCGCGGCAACGGCGCGCGGTTGCTCGGCCCCGATGCCGGGCACGCCGTGCAGCGCCTCAGGCAGCGCGTCAAGGACGCCATCGAGGCCCAGGTCGGCGACGCGCGGGCCGCGGGCTTGCTGGCGGGGTTGTCGGTCGGCGACCAATCGGCCATCGACCGCGAGGACTGGGACATCTTCCGTGCCACCGGCGTCGCCCACCTCGTGAGCATCAGCGGCCTGCACGTGACCATGTTCGCCTGGCTGGCCGGCGCGGTCATCCGCGCCCTGTGGCGGCGCAGCGCACGCGCCAGCCTTTGGTGGCCGGCGCCGGCCGCGGCCGTGTGGGGCGGGTTGGCCGCGGCGTTGGCCTATGCGCTGTTCTCCGGCTGGGGTGTGCCGGCCCAGCGCACGGTGTGGATGTTGTCCGTGGCCACGTTGCTGCGGACCGGCGGCCGGCGTTGGCCCTGGCCGATGGTGCTGTTGGCCGCCGCGGTGGCCGTGACGGCGCTGGATCCCTGGGCCTTGCTGCAACCCGGTTTCTGGCTGTCGTTCGCGGCCGTGGGCCTGCTGATGGCCTCGGGCCCGCAGGCGCGGCCCGATCCGTCCGCCCCGGCGCGGGCCGGCCGTTTCGGCCGGGCCGGCCGATGGCTCGCGGGCGCGGGCGCCGCCGCGCGCGCCGGCCTGCGCACGCAGGTGATCGCCACGGTCGGCCTGGCCCCGCTGGGGCTCCTGTTCTTCCAGCAGGTTTCCCTGGTGGGCTTGCTGGCCAACCTGGTCGCCATCCCCGTGGTGAGTTTCGCGCTCACGCCGCTGGCCCTGGCCGGTGCCTTCCTGCCGCCGCTCTGGGCGCCCGCGGCCTGGCTGGCGCGGGCCCTGGGCGACTACCTGTCGGTGCTGGCTTCCTGGCCCTGGGCCAGCTGGACGGTCGCCGCGGCGGCGCCCTGGGCGCAATGCGCCGCCTTGCTCGGCGCGGCACTGGCCGCGCTGCCCCTGCCTTGGCGGCTCAGGGTGCTGGCGCTGCCGCTGTGCTTGCCGCTTTGCCTGCCTGCCGTCCACCGGCCCGCCGACGGTGAATTCGAATTGCTGGCGGTGGATGTGGGGCAGGGGACCGCGGTGCTGGTGCGCACCCGCAGGCACACCCTGCTATTCGACAGCGGCCCGCAGTATTCGCCCGAGTCCGACGCCGGTCAGCGCGTGCTGCTGCCGCTGCTGCAGGCGCAGGGCGAGCGTCGGATCGACACGCTGATGATCAGCCACAGCGACACCGACCACGTGGGCGGCGCGGCCACCCTGCTGCGCCGTTTCCCCGTCGCGTCGCTCTCCAGCTCCTTGCCGCCGGCCCATCCGCTACAGGCGCTGGCGCATGCCGGGGGCGTCCCGAGCGCCTCTTGCCTGGCCGGCCAGCGCTGGCGATGGGACGGCGTCGACTTCCACGTTCTCCACCCGTCCCAGGAAGACTACGGCGCCCGGCACAAGCCCAATGCGATGTCCTGCGTGCTGCGGGTCAGCGCGGCCTCCGGCGGCGCCAGCGCCGTGTTGACGGGCGACATCGAACGCGCCCAAGAGGCGCGCCTAGTGGAGCGCCACGGCGACGCGCTGCGCAGCGAGGTGCTGCTGGTGCCCCACCACGGCAGCAAGACGTCGAGCACCGCTGCCTTCCTGGGCAGCGTGCGGGCCGACGTCGCGGTCGTGCAGAGCGGCTACAGGAACCGGTTCGGCCATCCGGCGCCGGAAGTCGTGCGGCGCCTGCTGCGCTACACCGGCGGCGTCCAGTCCAGTCCCTCTTGTGGTGCGTGGTCCTGGTCGTCCCGGGACACCGGGAGAGGGTCTCAAGGGAGCTGCTGGCGCGAACAGGCGCGGCGTTATTGGCACCATGGCGACGCCGGCGATGCCGGCGAAGGAGACCAGGACGACGGGCCTTGATCCATGCGGCTGCGGCATGGGCGCCAGCGCGTCGGGTAGCGCAGCCTTCGTCGTTATACACCGCCGGTTTTCATGAAAACGTGGCTTGGAATTTGCTAACCTGGAGCAAGGGTCCAACCCCGGGGCAGCGGCGCCGCCCCCATCGAAAAACAGCCCGGAGATGCGATGACGACGAACCCCACATTCGACGAGATGCACGCCAGCAGCATCCAGGTGCGGCCCCATTACCAGAGCTACGACCGCTGGCTCGCCCAGCAGCCGCGCGACGTGATGCGCTCGCGCCGCGAAGAGGCCGAGGTGATCTTCCGGCGCGTCGGCATCACCTTCGCCGTCTACGGCGCCAAGGACGAAGACGGCTCCGGCACCGAACGGCTCATCCCCTTCGACCTGATCCCGCGCGTGATCCCGGCGCATGAATGGGCCGAGATGGAAAAAGGCCTGCGGCAGCGCGTGATTGCGCTGAACCGCTTCATCCACGACATCTACCACGACCAGGAGATCCTGCGCGCCAACCTCATCCCGCCGGAGCAGATCTTCAAGAACGCGCAGTTCCGGCCCGAAATGAAAGGCGTCGACGTGCCCGGCAACGTGTATTCGCACATCGCCGGCATCGACATCGTGCGCGCCGCCAACGCCGACGGAACGGGCACCTACTACGTGCTCGAAGACAACCTGCGCGTGCCCAGCGGCGTGAGCTACATGCTGGAGAACCGCAAGATGATGATGCGGCTCTTCCCCGAACTCTTCAGCCAGCACCGCATTGCGCCGGTGGCCCACTACCCCGACATGCTGCTGGAGACGCTGCGTTCGGTGGCGCCCTCCGGCGTCAACGAGCCGATGGTGGTGGTGCTGACGCCCGGCATGTACAACAGCGCCTACTTCGAGCACGCCTTCCTCGCGCAGCAGATGGGCGTGGAGCTGGTGGAGGGCCAGGACCTCTACGTCAAGGACAGGTTCGTCTACATGCGCACCACCCAGGGGCCCAAGCGGGTGGACGTGATCTACCGCCGCGTCGACGACGATTTCCTCGACCCCTCGGCCTTCCGCCCCGACTCCACGCTGGGCTGCGCCGGCCTGCTCGACGCCTACCGCGCCGGCAACGTCACGCTGTCCAACGCCATCGGCACCGGCGTGGCCGACGACAAGTCGATCTACCCCTACGTGCCCAAGATGATCGAGTTCTACCTCGGCGAGAAACCCATCCTCAACAATGTGCCCACCTACCAGTGCCGCGAGGGCGACGACTTGAAATACGTGCTCGACCACCTCGGCGAGCTGGTCGTCAAGGAAGTGCACGGCGCCGGCGGCTACGGCATGCTGGTCGGCCCCGCGTCCACCAAGGCCGAGATCGAGGACTTCCGCAAGGCCCTGCTCGCCAACCCGCAGGGCTACATCGCCCAGCCGACGCTGAGCCTGTCCACCTGCCCGACCTTCGTCGAGGCCGGCATCGCGCCCCGCCACATCGACCTGCGGCCCTTCGTGCTGTCCGGCAAGGCGGTGCAGATGGTGCCCGGCGGCCTGACGCGCGTGGCGCTCAAGGATGGTTCGCTGGTCGTCAACTCCTCGCAGGGCGGGGGCACGAAGGACACCTGGGTGCTGGAAGACTGACCGCAAGGCGGAGAACACGGGGGCGGCAAGCGGAACCAGGACGACGCGCACGACGACCCCCTTTTGAATTCATCGGAACGGAGCCGAACCATGCTGTCTAGAACCGCCGACCACCTCTACTGGATGGCCCGCTACATGGAGAGGGCGGAAAACACCGCCCGCATGCTGGACGTCAACTACCAGACGTCGCTGCTGCCGCAATCCGCCGCCGCGGCCGAGCTGGGCTGGAAAGGCCTCCTGAGCATCAGCGAGCTGGCGGGCGATTTCGCCCGGCGCCACGGCGACGTGACGGCGCAGCGGGTGATGGACTTCATGGTCAGCGACGCCGCCAACCCGTCCAGCATCCGCAGTTGCCTGATGGCCGCCCGCGAGAACGCGCGGGCGGTGCGCGGCACCCTTACCACCGAGGTGTGGGAGACGCAGAACCAGACCTGGCTCGAATTCCAACGCATGGTCGCCGACGGCGCCTTCTTGAAAGACCCGGGCACCGCTTTCGAGTGGGTGAAGTTCCGCTCCCACCTGTCGCGCGGCGTCACGGTGGGCACGATGCTCCAGGACGAAGCCTTCCACTTCCTGCGCATCGGCAGCTTCCTGGAGCGCGCCGACAACACCGCGCGGCTGCTCGACGTGAAGTTCCACGCGATGGGCCATGAGGTTTTCCACGCCTACCCGGGCCACGGGGTCGCGCAGACGCAGTTCCAGTCGCAGTCCCAGTCCCAGTCCCAGTCCCAGTCCCAGTCGCAGTCCCAGTCCCAGTCCCAGTCCCAGTCCCAGTCCCAATCGAGCGGCGGAGACAGGACCCATGGCAACGGCAAGGACGTGGAATACGACTTCTACCACTGGTCCGCCATCCTGCGGTCGGTGTCCGGCTTCGAGGTCTACCGCAAGGCCTACCGCAACGTGATCCGCCCCGAGAAGGTGGCCGAGCTGCTGATCCTGCGCGCCGACATGCCGCGTTCGCTGGCCGCCTGTATGCAGGAGGTTCTGTCCAATCTGACGATGGTGGCCAACGAGCAGTCCAGCGAGACGCTGCGCCGCGCCGGCCGGCTGCACGCCGACCTGCGCTACGGCCACATCGAAGAGATCATGGACACCGGGCTGCACGCCTACCTGACCCAGTTCCTGGAGCGCGTGAGCACGCTGGGCGTGGGCATCAGCCGTGACTTCCTGGTGCCGGTGGCTTATTGATTTTTTTTGCGGTGGAAGAACCCCATCCCGTGACGGCAGGTGCCACGGTCTTCGCCAGACCCAACCCCCATCCGTTCGTGTTGAGGTCCCATGGCTTTCGTCGACGACCTTTTCCGTTCGGGCTGAGCCTGTCGAAGCCGCGCGTGCAGCCCATCTCCGCCCCGGCTGAGCTTGTCGAAGCCTTCCGGAAGGCCATGCCCCAAGCTTCAGTGAGCGGTGGCGAGGGCCCTTCGACAAGCTCAGGGCGAACGGGATGGAAGGTTCGCGCCCGAACTTGTCGAAGGCTTCACTGCAAGCCCGGGCGTGGCATCCGCAAGCACAGCCCGAACGGTGGGGGTGTGAGTCGACCACCGCGAAAAGCCGCACCCTGTCAATCCCTGGATCCCAGAATGTACCACCACCGCGCGCTGAACCACGTCACGCACTACCACTACGACAGGCCGATCTCGCTCGGGCCTCAGGTGGTCCGGCTGCGCCCGGCGCCGCATTCGCGCACCCGCATCCTGAGCTACTCGATGCGCGTCTCGCCCGGCGAGCACTTCATCAATTGGCAGCAGGACCCCCAGTCCAACTACCTGGCGCGGCTGGTCTTCCCCAAGAAGACGACCAGCCTGCGCATCGAGGTCGACCTGGTCGCCGAGATGTCGGTGCTCAACCCTTTCGATTTCTTCCTCGAACCCTCCGCCCGCGACTACCCCTTCGACTACGGCGGCGCCCTGGCCGTCGAGCTGGCGCCTTACCTGGCGAAGGCGCCGTCCACGCCGGCGTTCTCGGCCTACCTCGCCAGCATATCGCGCGAAAAGCGCCACACCAACGACTTCCTGGTGTCGCTGAACCAGAAGCTGCAAAGGGACATCCGCTACCTCATCCGCATGGAGCCCGGCGTGCAGTCGCCGGAAGACACGCTGCTCGGCGCCAGCGGATCCTGCCGCGACAGCGCCTGGCTGCTGGTGCAACTGCTGCGCCACCTGGGGCTGGCGGCGCGTTTCGTGTCGGGCTACCTGATCCAGCTCAAGGGCGACGTGAAGTCGCTCGACGGGCCGAGCGGCACCGACGTCGACTTCACCGACCTGCACGCCTGGTGCGAGGTCTACCTGCCCGGCGCTGGCTGGATCGGCCTGGACCCGACTTCCGGCCTGCTGGCCGGCGAGGGCCACATCCCGCTGGCCTGCTCACCCGAGCCCGGCTCGGCCGCGCCCGTGTCGGGCGCCATCGACAAGTGCGAGACCGAGTTCGAGCACCACATGAAGGTCACCCGCGTCTGGGAGGCTCCGAGGGTGACGCTGCCCTACACCGACGCGCAGTGGGCGACGATCGAAAGCCTCGGCCACCGGGTCGACGAGGACCTGCGCAAGCACGACGTGCGTCTGACCCAGGGCGGCGAACCCACCTTCGTGTCGGTGGACGACCGCGAAGGCGCCGAGTGGAGCTCCGAGGCGATGGGGCCGACCAAGCGCCAACTCAGCGCTGACCTGATGGAAAAACTGCGCGCCAAGTACGGGGAGGGCGGCCTGCTGCACTACGGCCAGGGCAAGTGGTACCCCGGCGAGCAGCTGCCGCGCTGGTCGCTCAACCTGTTCTGGCGCCGCGACCGCCAGCCGGTGTGGACGCGCCCCGAGCTGTTCGCCGACGAGCGCAAGGACTATGGCGCCACCGAAGCGCACGCCAGGGAGTTCCTCACTGGCGTGGCGCGGCGCCTCGGGCTGGACCCCGTCCACGTGTTCCCGGCCTATGAAGACACCTGGTACTACCTGTGGCGCGAGCGCAAGCTGCCTTCCAATGTCGACCCCTTCGATTCGCGGTTGTCCGACCCGCTGGAGCGCCAGCGGCTGCGCAAGGTCTTCGAGCAAGGCTTGGACAAGGTCGTCGGCCACGTGCTGCCGCTGGCGCGCAACGACGCCGTGCGCCACGAGGCGGGCACGGTGCCGGGATGGCACCGCTGGCGCACCGGCCCGTGGTTCCTGCGCGCCGAGCGCTGTTACCTCGTGCCGGGCGATTCCCCGCTGGGCTACCGCTTGCCGCTGGATTCCCAGCCCTGGGCCAAAGACAGCGACCTGCCGTGGATCCACCCGCCCGACCAGAGCCAGACATTCGCGCCGCTGCCTTCGCACCAGAGGCTGCAGCACGTCGCCAACCAGTTCAACCGCCAGGCGGGCGGACCGCCAGCCGACACGTCCTCGGCCGCTTCCCGGCCCGGCTACGCCTCTTACTTCGTGCCGGTGGGCGGCGCCGCGGCCGGCCGGGACGACGCCGCGCCCGCCCCGCGCCAGTCGGCCGCCTGGATCACCCGCACCGCGATGAGCGCCGAGCCGCGGCAGGGCAGGCTCTATGTCTTCATGCCGCCCACCGCTTCCCTGGCGGATTACCTGGAACTCGTCGCCGTGGTCGAAGACACCGCCGCGGCGATGAACCTGCCGGTGGTGCTGGAAGGCTACGAGCCGCCGAAAGACCCCCGCCTGGCCACGCTGCGCGTCACGCCCGACCCCGGCGTCATCGAGGTCAACATCCACCCGGCGCACAGCTGGGGAGAGCTGGTCGACCAGACGACCCACCTCTACCAGAGCGCCCACGAGACGCGGTTGTCGTCCGAGAAGTTCATGCTCGACGGCCGCCACACCGGCACCGGCGGCGGCAACCACTTCGTCCTCGGCGGGGCGACCGTCGGCGATTCGCCCTTCCTGCGCCGGCCCGACCTGCTGGGGAGCATGGTCGCGTACTGGCACAACCACCCGGCGCTGTCCTACCTGTTCTCCGGCCTGTTCGTCGGCCCCACCAGCCAGGCCCCGCGCGTCGACGAGGCGCGCAACGATTCGGTCTACGAGATCGAGATCGCGCTGGCCGAACTCAGGCGCGCCGCCCGCGACCCGGGCCATTGCCCGCCGTGGCTGGTCGACCGGTTGATGCGCAACTTGCTGGTCGACGTCACCGGCAACACCCACCGCGCCGAGTTCTGCATCGACAAGCTCTATTCGCCCGACGGCCCCACCGGCCGCCTCGGCCTGCTGGAGATGCGCGCCTTCGAAATGCCGCCGCACGCGCGCATGAGCCTGACGCAGCAGCTGCTGATGCGCGCGCTGGTCGCGCGTTTCTGGCAGCAGCCCTACCAGCCGCCCAGCCTGAAGCGCTGGGGCACCGAGCTGCACGACCGTTTCATGCTGCCCCACTTCATCTGGGAAGACCTGTGCGACGTGCTCGAAGAGCTGAACCAGTTCGGCTATGCGATCCGGCCCGAGTGGTTCGCGCCGCACCTGGATTTCCGGTTCCCGCGCCTGGGCGACTTCAATGCGCGCGGCGTGAACGCCGAGTTGCGCCTGGCGCTGGAGCCCTGGCATGTGATGGGCGAGCAAGGCGCGATCGGTGGCACGGTGCGTTTCGTCGATTCTTCGGTCGAGCGGGTGCAAGTGCGCGTCACCGGCCTGGTCGGCGACCGGCACGCGCTGACCTGCAATGGCCGCCTGGTGCCGTTGCAGCCCACCGGCAAGGTCGGCGAATTCGTCGGCGCGGTGCGCTACCGCGCCTGGAACCCGCCGTCGGCCCTGCACCCCACCATCCCGGTGCAGGCGCCGCTGACCTTCGACCTGCTGGACACCTGGATGAGCCGGTCGCTCGGCGGTTGCCAGTACCACGTCTCCCACCCGGGTGGCCTGAGCTACGAGACCTTCCCGGTCAACGCCTACGAAGCCGAGGCGCGGCGGCTGGGGCGCTTCTTCCGCATGGGCCACACGCCCGGCCGCATGGCGGTGCCGCGGGAGGAGCGCAACCCCAACTTCCCGTTCACGCTCGATTTGCGGCGGGCGGCTTCGTGACGGGGAGGTGCCGGGGCCGCAATCCATCGAAAATTCGGCAAAACGCCGTTTCGCGGCGCGGCGCGGGGCTGCGGGGATGTGACAAACTGGCCGGGGTCCAATCCACCACGGCATGCTGACCCACCTCCTAAGCGGTTACGCCGCGCTCACCGACCGGTTCGACGAATTGCTGTCGGGCCCCAACCAGCCCCGGCCGCAATGGGGCGCCTTCCTGGCCGCGCTGGCCGAGCGCGAAGGGGCCGACATCAGCGACACCCTGTCCCTGATCGAGCGCGAGGTGCGGGACAGCGGCGTCACCTACAACGTCTACGCCGACCCGCAGGGGGCCGACCGCCCCTGGGAACTCGACCCGCTGCCCCTGTTGTTGTCCGCCGACGAATGGGCCGACATCGAGGCTGGCATCGCCCAGCGCGCCGAACTGCTCAACCGCGTGCTGGCCGACATCTACGGCCCGCAGGAGCTGATGCGCGGCGGCGCGGTGCCGCCCGCGGTGGTATTCGGCCACCGCGGCTTCCTCCACCAGGTGCAGGGCGTCCGCCCGCCCGGCGGCATCCACCTTTTCCACTACGCCGCCGACCTGGCGCGCTCGCCCGACGGCAAATGGTGGGTCGTCGGCGACCGCACCCAGGCGCCATCCGGCGCTGGTTATGCGCTGGAGAACCGGCTGGTCGTCTCCAAGGTCTTCCCCCAGCTGTTCCGCGACCTGCGCGTGCAGCACATGGCGCATTTCTTCGCCGCTCTGCGCGACGCGATGCTTTACTGGGCGCCCAAAGGCGACGGCCCGCCGCTGATCGTGCTGCTCACGCCCGGCCCCTACAACGAAACCTATTTCGAGCACGCGCTGCTGGCCCGCTACCTCGGCCTGGCCCTGGTCGAAGGCAACGACCTCACCGTGCGCCAGGGCTGCGTGTGGATGAAGACGGTCGACGGGCTGCGCCGCGTGCACGGCATCCTGCGCCGCCAGGACGACGACTACTGCGACCCGCTGGAGCTGCGCTCCGATTCCGCGCTCGGCGTGGCCGGCCTCACCGATTGCGCCCGCCGCGGCAGCGTGATGATCGCCAACGCCCTGGGCTCCGGCGTGCTGGAGTCGGGCGCCCTGCTCGGCTACCTGCCCGAGCTGAGCCGGCGCTTGTTGGGTGAGCCGTTGAAGCTGCCCTCGGTCGCCACCTGGTGGCTGGGCGAGCCCGCCGCCTTCGAAGACGCCTGGGGCCGGCTGGACCACTTGCTGATCAAGCCGCTGGACGCGTCCAGCCGCGAACCCGCGGTGTTCGGCGCCGACCTGGATGAGCACCAGCGCGCGGTCCTGCACGCGCGCGTCTCGGCGCGGCCGAACCACTATGTGGCGCAGGAATGGGTCCACGTGTCGCAGGCGCCGGTGCTGGAGCGCGCGCCGCGCGCCGCCGGCGGCCCGGCCGCCCCGGCCGGTGAACGGTTGGAAGCGCGCACGGTCGGCTTGCGCGTCTTCGCGGTCGCCACCCCCCACGGCTACCGGGTGATGCCGGGCGGTCTCACGCGCGTGGCCCGCGACGCCGACTCCCGCATCATCGCGATGCAGCGCGGTGGCCGTTCCAAGGACACCTGGGTGTTGTCCGACGGCGCGGTCAACGCGTCGTTCTCCCTGCTCAGCCGCACCGTGCGGCCGGCCGACCTGGTGCGCGGCCAGGCCCACCTGCCGTCCCGCGCCGCCGAGAACCTTTACTGGTTCGGCCGCTACGCCGAGCGATGCGACGCCAGCGTTCGGTTGCTGCGCGTCGCGCTCGGCGACCTGGTCGACGAATCCAACGAGCAGGGCGAAGGCCTGGACCCGGCGGTGCTGCTCGCCCACCGTTTCAGCCTTGTCGACGGCCTGGAAGAACCGGTGCTGGGGTCGCTGCTGCGCGCCGCCGCGCACGCCGGCGGCGGCTTGAGCCAGCGCTTCGTCCAATTGCAGCGCGTGGCCTTCAACCTGCGCGACCGCATGTCGGCCGACAACTGGCGGACCATCAACAACTTGACCACCGACCCGGTGTTCCGCCACGAGGCCTCGGTGCCGTTGGCGCTGGCTTGGCTCGACCGCGCCGTGACCGCGATGATGACCATGTCCGGTTTCGCCCTGGACGGCATGGTGCGCGGCGACGGCTGGCGCTTCATGTCGCTCGGCCGCCGGGTGGAACGGCTCTCCTGGGTCTGCCGCGCGGTGCAGGTCGCCACGCGCGAAGGCCGCACCCACAGCCCCGGCTGGCTGCTGCGCCTGGCCGATTCCTCCGTGACCTACCATGCGCGCTACCAGGTGGCGCCCGAATGGCTGCCGGTGCTGGACTTGCTGGTGCTCGACGAGACCAACCCGCGTTCGCTGGCCTTCCAGATGAAAGGGCTGGTCGAATACACCGCCCGGCTGGAGTCGGGCCACGGCCGCTTCACCGGCCCCTTGCTCGGCCAGGCGCGGGCGGCGCTGCAGGGCCTGGGGCCGGATTCGCTCCACCCCGACGACCCGGCTTTCCTGCAACTGCTCGACCAGCTGCAAAAGGCTTCCCATGCCCTGTCCGACGAGCTGACCTTGAAATTCTTCTCGCACGCCACGTCGCGCAGCATCCTTTCCCTGGTGGCCTGATGGCTGGCGGCCGGAAAATCAGCGCGAGGACAAATGAGGCCCAAGCCTGCGATGTTTGATGCCCGCTACCAGGTCGAGCATGAGACGCTTTACGCCTACACCGCGCCGGTGACGCAGTCGCTGCAACTGGCCAGGCTCACGCCCCGGCCCCTGCCGTGGCAACGCTGCGTGTCGCACGCGTTGCGGATCGACCCGCCGCCCGACGAGCGGCAAGACGGCCTCGACGCTTTCGGCAACACGGTCACCCGTTTTTCCCTCCACGGCGCCCACCGCGCCCTGCGCGTTCGCATGGAATCCGTGGTCGAGGTCGGCAGCCGGCCGGTGCTGGACGGCGACCCCGCCGCCGCGCAAGCCTGGGAGTCCGTCCGCGACCAGCTCCGCCGCGGCGCGGTCGACTTGCACCCGGCGCAGATGGCGGAGAACACCTCGCTGCTGCCGCTGTCCGAGGCCGCTTACGCCTACGCCTTGCCCTCGTTGTCGCCCGGCCGGGACTGGTTGGAAGCCCTGACCGACCTGACGCACCGCATCCACGGTGACTTCGAGTTCAACCCGGCGACCACCACGGTGAGCACCTCCGTCGACGAAGTGCTGAACCAGCGCAGCGGCGTCTGCCAGGATTTTGCCCACCTGATGCTGGCCTGCCTGCGCGGCCATGGCCTGCCGGCCCGCTACATGTCGGGCTACCTGCTGACCGACCCGCCGCCCGGCCAGCCCCGGTTGATGGGCGTGGACGCGACCCACGCCTGGGTGGCCGCCTACTCCCACCGCCATGGCTGGGTGGAGTTCGACCCGACCAACGACCAGTTGGCCGACGACCGCTACATCACCTTGGCATGGGGCGCCGATTTCGCCGACGTGGTGCCCCTGCGCGGCGTGATCCTCGGCGGCGGGCGGCAAAGCATGCAGGTGAAAGTCAGCGTGCTGCCGCTACGGGGTCCCGCGGAGACATCCCAGGCTTCAGTGGCCCGGGCGGGCGGGGCGCCGCAGGGCGGGCCATGAAAAACGGCTGCCGTGGCAGCCGTGCGTTCGAAGGGGCGGAAAAGGGTCAGGCCTTCTTGGCCCAGGCGCTGCACCAGCCGCCGCCGGCCACCTGCTTGCCCGGGAAAAGCGCGCAGCCGGCCCAGGCGTCCGACGGCTTGCCCTGGTACAGGGCGCAACCCGCGCATTGCTGGGACGGCGCGTGCTTCGGGAATTTCTTCGCGTCCACTTTGCCGGTGTCGTGCTTGTAACCCAGGGACACCGCCTGGGGGTCGCTTTCGTCGAGCTTGGCCTGGGCGAAAGCCCGGGCCCCGGCGCACAAGGCCGCGCCGGCGGTGGCGGCTTGCAACATGAAAACACGGCGATTGGCTAGTTTCATGGCGACATCCTTCGATGACATGGTTGGGGGTTGGATGCCCACCGGCCCGACGGACGGGTCGGGCGAGTTCCGGCGGACGCTCGGGGATTCAACGCTGCGACAGGGGCGCCGGCCGACCGGCCGGATGCAAAGAAATGTCAACCCGAGACGGTATCGGCGGCGCTGCTCTTGGCCAGGCAGGCATTGCACGTGCCCAGGCCGTGCATGCGGGGATGGGGCTTGCCCTCGCCGGTCTTGAAGTTGGCGCCGCAACGCCGGCAGACGTACATCTTGCTGCTCGACATCATGGCTTTGGGGCCAGGTTCACCCAAGGGCCGCGCCGCGGTGTATTCCGCTTGGCTCTGGCGCAATTTGACGGGGGTGTTCGCAGCGGAACCCGCGGGTGCCGCTGAGGACGCTGGTTTGGCAGCTGAACGACTGGTGGCCATGGGGGGTCTCAAGCAAAGGGGTGGACGAGAGCGCCCGCCGGTTCGCCTTGCTCGGGTGGTGCAGGCAAGACAGCGAGCCCCCTATTGTCCGCTGTTTGCAAAATCCAGGTGTAACGCTTGGAAATCCGGTGGAAAACACCACGGCCCGCGGCCCGGCGACGCGCTCAGGCGGCGGAAAGGCCCTCGGCGTCGGCGTCGATCCACCGGCCGTCCAGCAGCCGCTCGTGCGGCGCGAAGTCGGCCTTGTAGGCCATCTTGGCGCTGTCGGCGATCCAGTAGCCGAGGTAGACGTAGGGCAACTTCAGCAGGCGCGTCTGCTCGATCTGCCACAGCACGTTGTAGATGCCGTAGCTGCTGCGTTCTTCGGGTTCGTAGAAGGTGTAGACGGCGGAGATGCCGTCGTTCAGCACGTCCAGGATCGACACCATCTTGAGGTCGCCGAGGGCCTGGCCTTCGACGGGCGGCGCCCGGAATTCGACGAGCCTGGAATTCACGCGGCTTTGCAGCAGGAATTGGGTGTATTGGTCGATGCTGTCGTTGTCCATGCCGCCGCCGCTGTGCCGGCCGGCCTGGTAGCGCAGGTACAGCTCGTAGTGCTCGGGTACGAAACACAGCTTCAGCACCCGGGACTGCAAGCCCTGGTGCGCCTTCCAGGCCCGGCGCTGGCTGCGGTTGGGCTTGTACCGGTCGACCGGTATGCGCAGCGGCACGCAGGCGCGGCAGCCGTCGCAATAAGGCCGGTAGGTGAACATGCCGCTGCGCCGGAAGCCGTTGGCGACCAAGCCCGAATAGGCGTCGGCGTGGATCAGGTGGCTGGGCGTGGCGACCTGGGAACGGGCCAGCCGGCCGGTGAGGTAGCTGCACGGGTAGGGCGCCGTGGCGTAGAACTGGAGCGATGCGAGCGGTAGCTCTTTCGGATGGGTCACGGGCCCTGGCCTCGTCGGGTGGAATCAGGAATTGGGCCTCGGGCGCTCAATCTTGAAGCGACAACAACGACCAGTACCGCGAATCATAGGACCAATCCCCGATGCCGGGCTCCCTCAAGCGCGGGGTCAACCGCGCCTCGAATTCCTCCCGCGGAATCTCCCGGCCGCCGAGAGACGCCAGGTGCCCGGTGCGTTGCTGGCAATCGATCATCGGCACGCCGTGGGCCCGGCAGAAGGCCACCAGGCCGGCCAGTGCGATCTTGGAGGCGTCGGTGCGGTGGGAGAACATCGATTCGCCGAAGAACATGCGGCCCAGGCCGATGCCGTAAAGGCCGCCCACGAGTTCGCCGTCGATCCAGGTCTCCACGCTGTGCGCCTGGCCCTGAAGGTGCCAGTCCTGGTAGACGCGGATCATCTCCGGCACGATCCAGGTGCCGTCCTGGCCGGGGCGCGGCGTCTTCGAGCAGGCGTGGATCACGCGGTCGAAGGCGCTGTCGATGCGCACTTCGGCGCCGGGCGCCTGGGCGAACCTGCGCAAGGTCTTGCGCAGCGAGCGGCTGAGCTTGAACTCGTCGGTCAGCAGGACCATGCGCGGGTCGGGCGACCACCACAGCACCGGTTGCCCGGGGCTGAACCAGGGGAAGACGCCGTGGCTGTAGGCCTCGTGCAGCCGTTCGGTGCTGAGGTCTTCGCCCGCCGCCAGCAGCCCGGGGATCTCGCTGTCGCGGCCCAGGGCCTGCGAGGTCGGCGGCAGCGGGGTGTCGCGCGAGTGCAGCCAGGGGACCATGGCGCCGGGCCCCGCCGTCAGGGTTGCGAGGCCAGGCGGGCCGCGCGCACCGCGGCGCCCAGGTCGATCACGGCCATGGCGTAGTAGCTGGACCAGTTGTACCGCGTCACCGCGTAGAAGTTGGCCGTGCCGGCGACATAGCTCGGCGCGGCGTCGCCGTTCTGCAGCTCTACCAGGGCGAGCTTGCCCTGCGCCTGCGCGCCGGCGGGCGAAAGTTGCGCGCCGAGCTCGGCCATCTCCTGGGCGGTGAAGCTGGGGACGATGTCGGGCACCAGCAGCCTGGCGCGGTTGTCGGCTTCCACCGGCGCGGCCACTTCGAAATGCGTGGGCAGGCCCCGTTGCCAGCCGAACTCGGCCAGGTAGCGCGCGACGCTGCCGATGGCGTCGGCCGGGTTGCGGTGCAGGTCGATGCGGCCGTCGCCGTCGAAATCGACGGCGTACTTGAAGACGCTGCTCGGCATGAACTGCGGCAGGCCCATCGCGCCGGCGAAGCTGCCGCGGACGGACAAGGGGTCGACGCCTTCGCGCTGGGCCAAGGCCAGGTAATGTTCGAGTTCGTTGCGGAAGAAGCCGCTGCGGTCGCTGCGGCCGCTCGGAAAATCGAAGCTCAGCGTCGCCAGCGCGTCGATCACCCTGAAGTTGCCGGCGTGCCGGCCATACAGCGTTTCCACGCCGATGATGCCGACGACGATCTCGGCCGGCACGCCGTAGCGTTCCTCGGCCATTTCGAGCCACTTCGCGTGGGCCTGCCAGAACGCCTGGCCGGCTCGCACGCGGGTGGGCTCGATGAAGCGGGCGCGATAGGCCGCCCAGTTCTTGGCCGTGCCCGCCGGCGGCGGCATGATGAGTTTGCCGACGCCCGGGATGAAACGCGCGCGCTGCAGCGCCTGGCGCACCCATTCCGCGTCCAGGTGCTGCCGATCGGCGATTTCGGCCGCGAACGCCATCACGTCTTCGCGTCCGCCGTAGGTGACGGCCACCGGCGCGTTGTCCGATTCCACCGCGGCCGCCGTTTTCTTCTTTCCGGCGAACGCGGGCTGGGCGCCGGCGGCGAGCAGGCCGCAAGCGAGCATGGCGGCCAGCAAACGCGCTGGAAGGGGGGGCGGGGCGGCAGGGCGGTGGGGCATGGTCGTGGAACAGCGGGCGGGGTGTGCGGGAAGCC
Organism: uncultured Burkholderiales bacterium; assembly: GCA_966211815.1. Classification (GTDB taxonomy): domain Bacteria; phylum Pseudomonadota; class Gammaproteobacteria; order Burkholderiales; family Burkholderiaceae_C; genus JANPCX01. The sequence continues at coordinate 76,079 of CBIHOD010000004.1, read as the reverse complement.
GGGGCGAATGTCCGCCGGAGGCGGGCCGGCGCGATGGCGGATTATCCGGCCGCCGAGCGCCTGAGTTCGCCTTGCAGGCGCTTGGCCAGCGACAGAAATTGCCGCGTCAGCCGGTGGTCGGGTTTGTCGCGCGCCTGGGCGCCGTAGCGGTGCAGGTCGAGCGTCTCCAGCAGCCGGGCCAGCGCTTCCGCCTGGATCCGGTCGATGGTGCGCCAAGCCTGGCTGTGGTCCCTGAGCTTTTTCGCCAAAGTTCGCGGCGGGTCGGTCTCATGGGCCGGCGACCCGAGTTGCCGGAGCGCGCGGCGCAGGGCTTGCAGTTGGCGCATCCAGGGGCTGACGCGCCGCCCGTCCCACCACGCCCAGCCCGCGCCCGCCAGGGCGAAGGCGCTGAAGGCGCCCACCAGCAGCGTTGCCAGGTCTTCCCAACGCGGCGAGTCGAAGCCGAGCTTCTTCAAGAGGTCGAGCTGCTGCCCGCCCGCGTAGTTGAGCACCCACTGGTTCCAGCGGTTGTTCAGGCTCTCCCAGGCATTGCGCATCTGGGCGAGCAGGGCCGGGTTGACGGCGTTGATCGCGGCGCCCACGAAACCGGCGGCCGGCGCCAGGCGCACGCTGCGTTCGATGCGCGAAGGGGCGACCGCCGCGGTCGGGTCGGCCCGCACCCAGCCTTCGCCCGCCTGCCAGTATTCGGCCCAGGCGTGCGCGGCGCTCTGGCGCACCACGTAGTAGCCGTCGACCGGCGGTTCGTCCATGCCCTGGAAGCCGGTCACGATGCGCGCTGGCACGCCCATCGCCCTCATGACCACCACGAAGCTGGCGGCGAAGTGCTCGCAAAAGCCCTCTTTGCGGTCGAGCCAGAACTCGTCGATGGCGCCGCGGGGGTCGGTTTCGCCGTAGACGCCCGGGGCCATCGTGTAGGTGTAGAGGTTGGCGCGGATGTGGGCGAGGACCGCCGCGGCGAGGGTCCTCGGGTCCGCCTGGGGCAGGCGGCCGCGCAGCTCGGCCGCCCAGGCGAGCGTGCGCGGGTTGTAGCCGGGCGGCAGGCTCAGGAGTTCCCGCAGGCCGGGTTCCTCCTCGGTGGGCCCGTGGCTGAAGCGCGTGTAAGCCTCGGCATTGAGGCGCACCCGCTCGTACAGCCGCTGGTCTGCAAGCCATTGAAGGTCCCCCCGCATGCTCAGCGGGATCGGCTGGCCATCGAGCCTGGGCGGCTCGCGGCTGGCTTCCAGCAGCGGCAGCACCCGCAGTTTCATCGGCTCCACCGTCATCTCGTAGCGCAGGGGGTTGCCTTGGACGCGCAGGTTGGCCGGCAGCGCGGCGCGAAGCCCATCGCCCTGGGGTTGCGCGGGCCGCCATTCCTGGCCGTCGAAGCGCGACAGCACCGGGCCCCTGAAATATTGCTCCGAGGGTTTCGGCGGCGCGTCGAAGAATCGCAGCCGCAGCGCGATGTTCTCGTTCTGCGCCAGTTCGGCGACGCTGCCCATGCGAAGGCTGTTGGACAGGCCGGTGCTGGCGCTGTCATCCTGGGGCACGCCCCACAGCGGGCCGATGCGCGGGAAGAAGACGAACAGCAGCACCATGATGGGCGCGCCGAGGAGCGCGGTGCGCGCCGACAGCCCGGCCGCCTTGCGCAGGGCGGGCTGGCCGACCGGCATGTGGGCCAGCACCAGCGCGGTCAGCAGGCCCCACACCGACACCAGCATCGCCGCGGCGACCAGCAGCGACTGCGACAGCAGGAAATGCGTGAGGATCAGGAAGAAGCCGAGGAAGAAGACCACGAAGGCGTCGCGGCGCGCGCGCAGTTCGAGGGTCTTCAGCGCCATCAGCGACACCAGCAGCGTGATGCCGGGGTCTCTGCCCAGCACGCTGCCGTAGCTCCAGAAGGTCAGCGCGAGCACTGTGGCCAGCACGCCCGCCAGCACCCAGCGTCCCGGCAGCGCCCCGCCGGTCCATGCCAGTCGCGCACGCCACACCAGCACGCCCGCGCACAGCAGCGCGGACCAGGCCGGCAATTGCGCCAGGTGCGGTGCCACCGTCCAGGCGATCACGGCCAGCAGGAAGAAGGTGTCGCGGGTCTCGCGCGGCAGGCTGACGGCGTGCCAGGCGCGCAGCGGCGTGGGGTTGTGAGGTGGCGAGGCTTGCAAGTGGGGCGTGCCCGGGCGGGGGCGGGTGGTGGTTTGGACCGATCTTCTCACCCTTCGCGCGGCGGCGCGCGGCGTGGCCCTGCGCGCGCGGGGCTTTTGGCCGCGGCCTCGCGGCCGGCCCGGTTGGAGCGCGGCGGAGCGCCGCGGTCAACCCGCCGTTTTGCGCCCCGCACGGGCCGCGTCGCGCAGCATGAAGAGGTACAGGCCTTCCACCTTCGCGCGAGCCCACGGGGTCTTGCGCAGGAACTTCAGGCTGGAAGCGATGCTGGGATCGGCGTTGAAGCAGCGGATGTCGATGCGCGCGCCCAGGCCTTCCCAGCCGTATTTCGCGACCAGCGCGTTCAGCATCGCCTCCAGCGTGACGCCGTGCAGCGGGTTGCGGGGCTGGGCCTGCGCGGAGAGGTCGGTGTCGTCCATGCGGCGTGGCGGCCTCAACCCACGTGCAGCGGCACCGCCATGTGGCGGCAGGAGGCGCCCGCCATCACGAACAGGTGCCAGACCCCGTGGGCATGCCGCCAGCGCGTGTCGTCGGCGCAGAAAAGGATGCCCCCCGTGTAGAGCAGTCCGCCATCGGCGACCAGCGGCAGGCCGGCCAGGTGGGCGGGGGTGTTGGATCGTTCTCCGGGATGCATGACTGTGCCTGCAAAGCGATGGCGGGATTGTCGCGCACGCCGCGCGGTGGTGACCGGCGGTCGGCGGCGCGAATCGCGCTTCGCGGCGCAATGCCGCTTCGACGTCCGGTCTGTGCCTGTCGAATGAACTCCGGGTCGAAGATTCGACCTGTTCAATCTTCTGCCAGCGCTTGCCGGGCGAAATCAAGAAAGGCTCCGACCTTTGCCGTTCGATAGCGTTGCTTTGGTGTGATGGCATAGACGCTGGGCGAGTCGTGACGAGGCGGGAGACCGTATTCGTCCAGCAAAGTGACCAGCGCGCCTGATTTCAGGTCGTTTCGTATCAACCAATCGGGCTGTCGAGAAATGCCCATTCCCGCACGTGTCATGGCTATCAGGGCATGCGATTCATTGCTGGAAAAAGGTCCGTTCACGCCATAGGATTTTTTATGGCCCCCGACAAAAAAATCCCAGGAGACCGGCAAGGCGTCGTGCTTGTATGCGAGGCAAGCATGCCTCACCAATTCACCTGGATGCTCGGGATGGCCATGCCGAGCCAGGTATTCGGGACTGGCGCAAGTCAAGCGTCGATACCTGCGCAATGGATGTGCGACAACCTCAGCGTCGGCCAGGATCCCTGCGCGCAAACCGACATCGAAATTCCCCTCCAAGAGGTCGATGATGCGGTCGCTCACCTGAAGATCCAGCGAAATATTGGGAAAACGGGCGGCGAATTCATGAAGCCTTGGGTAGATAAAAGTCATCGCCACACCCAAGGGGAGGGTGATGCGCAAATGGCCTCGAGGTGAAAGGCTGGCACTTCGCACCGCATCTTCCATGGCTTGCGCCTCATCGAGCAAATGCCGGGCGCGCTCATAAAGTATTTGGCCCGCCTCGGTCACTTTCATCCGACGCGTGGTCCGTTCAATCAGGCGCGATCCGTAGTGTTGCTCCAGCCGCGCAAGTCCTTGTGTCACAGAGGTCGGTGAAACGCCTAGCACTTTGGCGGCTTTTGCGAAGCCACCGGCGTCGACGATCTGACAAAACATTCGCACGGTGTCCAGACGGTCCATGTGCTTCTCAGATAATTTGCGATTCACAAATTATCTATTCAAATTCAATGCATTTATCTTCAAATGGAGAACTATAAAAATGGAGCCTCACTCCACTTTTTATGAGCTTTCCATGATTTTTAAAAAGTCCTTTGATGAACTTCGCTGCGCTGTGGAGGTGTACTTCGACGCGCTCTATGAATGCGATGTGTCTAAATTCGACCAGGTCTTTCACCCAAGCTGCAGTCTGTTCGATGTCACGGACGGCGATTTCACTGCGATGCCGATTAACGAATACCGTGAGGTCATCTCAAAGCGAAAGGCGCCAAAAAGCACCGGTCAACCGCGTGAAGACCAACTGATCACACTTGATTTCTTGTCGCCAGACTCCGCGGTCGCGAAAGTTCGACTTCGCATCCACGACAAGATCTTCGTCGACCACCTCAATTTCATGCGCATCGGCCAGCGATTCATGATCGTGGCCAAACTTTGGCACGACGCGACCGACGAGATGAGGTAGCAACTGAAACTGACCCGCCGCCTGAGCCGCCCAGGTGGCCGGTGCGAGCCAGGGATGGCCGAGATCGGGGAGTGATTCCATGCGCCACACAACCAGCGGCGCGCGCAGGGTGCCTCATCGATCGGTGGGAGTTCCGTTGCCTCAGTGGCGTCGCCGGACTTGTCTGCCTGGGACTACGCGACGGCGTCGTGAAGTCGCCGCCGGGTTCGGCGGCGCGGCGCCGTCATTCCTCGGGCAGGTGCATGAGGCGCCAGGCGCACCACAGGCCGAGGGCCATGTTGCCCAGCGCGGCGGCAGCCACCAGCCACATCCCCGTCTCCGTCAAGGGCAGGCTGCGCAGGGCCCACGAGCAGGCCGACGACAGAAGGTTGAGCAACAGCGTCAACCAGAACAGGGGATGACGGGGGCGCCAGAGCCGGGAGAGTTTCATCGTTCGCATGGGGCCGGCGGCGGGCGGTCAGGTCCACAGCGCCAGCGCCCGAAGGCAGGCGCGGCGGTGCTGCTCGCCTTCGTCGGGCGGGACGTGGACGCCCGGCAGGTTCATCCCGTAGCGGATGCCGGGCGCGCCCGGCGAAGGGTGGTCGGCCGCGAGGACCCAGGCCGTGATGCGGGACAGCCTTTCTTCCGGCGCCAGGCCGGCCGCGTGCTGCCAGTCGAGCCACAGTTGCCGGCTGGAGGCGGCCGCGGTGTCGCGCATGACCAGGTCGCCGCCGCTGGCCTGGGCCTGGGCGGCTTTCTTCCAGACCACGAGCTTCAGCGGGTCGCCGCGGCGGTAGCCGCGCACCCCCTCGAGTTCGGTGCCGCCGCCACCCCGGGCCGGACCGGCCACCTGGGCCTCCGCCCGGCCCGCCGGCAGGGGCGGGGCATGCTGCTCGGGGTCGGGGTAGACCAGCACCTCGCCGGCTGGCCGCCAGACGGCCCAGGCGCGGAACAACCCGAGCGGGAAGCGCGTCTCAAGGCTCAGCGTCGGCACGGTGTGCAGGCCCCGGGTCTCGGCCACCCAGCTCAGGCGGGCGGCGGCCTGGCCCTGGGCGGGCACGTCGACCCAGGCCAGGCTCGATTCATCGGCGGCCTGCACCTTCAACCCCAGGCCATGGCGGTCTTGACCGGGATTGGAGAGCACCACTTCGAACACCGCGGCCTGCCGGGCGAACACCGGCGCCACCGGCTTGAGCCTCAGGCTCAATCCCCTCAGGCTGTTGTGGGTGACGTGCATCGACACCAGGGCCGCGCCCGAGAGCAGGAAGGTGAGCACATAACCCAGGTTCAAGCGGTAGTTGATCGAGGCCACCAGCAGCGTCAGCAGCGTGAGCGCGAACATGAGCCCCGCCCGGGTCGGCAGGATGTAGACGTTTCGGTGCGTCAGCACGCAGGTGTCGCTGCGCGGCAGTCGGGCGTCCCACCAGGCCAGCCAGCGGGCCCGCCACGGCGCCAGCAAGCGTCGGGGGGAGAGGCGGGCCGCCAGTCCGCCCGGCGGCGCGTGCGGCGAAGGGACCGCCGGATTCACGGCAGCGGCACCGCCTGCAGCATGGCGCGCACCTGCTCGACGCGGCCGCGGCCGGCACCGGCCACCGGCACCATCCGGTGGGCCGTGGCCTGCGGCAGGATGGCCTGGATGTCGTCCGGCGCCACATGGGCGCGCTGCGCCAGCAGGGCCCGCGCCTTGGCGGCGCGCAGCACCGCGATGCCGGCCCGGGGGCTCAGGCCTTCGACGAACCACTGGCCGGAACGGGTGGCGGCGATCAACGCCTGCAGGTAGTCGAGCAGGGGCTCGGAAACGTGCACGCCGAGCACCGCCTGCTGCACTTCGAGCAGCTCCGCCGGCGTCAGCACCGGCTGCAGCTGCGCGATCGACTCGCGCCTGTCCTGCCCCGACAGCAGCGCGCGCTCGCTGAGCGCGTCGGGGTAGCCCAGGGTGATGCACATCAGGAAGCGGTCGAGCTGGCTTTCAGGCAGCGGGTAGGTGCCGAGCTGGTCGGTCGGGTTCTGCGTGGCGATGACGAAGAAAGGCTGCGGCAGCGGCCGGGTGAGGCCCTCGATCGTCACCTGGTGTTCTTCCATGGCTTCCAGCAGGGCGCTCTGGGTCTTGGGGCCGGTGCGGTTGATCTCGTCGGCCAGCAGCACCTGGGCGAAGACGGGACCGGGGTGGAAGACGAAGTCTTCGCGGGCGCGCTCGTAGACGCTGACGCCGACCAGGTCGGAGGGCATCAGGTCGGCGGTGAACTGCACGCGCGAGAACTGCAGGCCCAGCGAGGTGGCCAGCGCGTGCGCCAGCGTGGTCTTGCCGACGCCCGGCACGTCCTCGATCAGCAGGTGGCCGCCGGCCAGCAGGCAGGCGATGCTGTCCTCGATCTGCGGGCGCTTGCCGACGATGATGGTGCAGATCTGGTCGGTGAGCTGGGCCAGCCGCGCGGCCCAGGGGGCGGCATAGGAAGGGACAGGGGAGGTCATGGGCCAACCTTACCCGAAAATGGGGGGCTTCCAAGGAACGACACCATGGCGACAACGGCCTATTTCACCCACGTCGACTGCCGGCTGCACGAGATGGGCGCCGGACACCCCGAGTGCCCGCGGCGCCTGGGCGCAATCGACGACCACCTGCTGGCCTGCGGCCTGGACGTGGCGCTCCAGCGGCACGAGGCGCCGCTCGCCGCGGAAAGCGACTTGCTGCTGGCCCACAGCCAAGCCCACCTGGACCGCATGCGCGCGTTCATGCGGCAGGTGGAGGCCAGCGACCGGCCCGCCGCGGTCGACCCCGACACCGTCTTCTCCGCCGGCACCTGGCGGGGGGGGGGGGGGGCCCCCCGGGGGGCGGGGGGCGGCCCCCCCCCGGGGGGGGGGGGGGGGGGGCCCCCCCCCCGCGGGCCGGGGGGCCCCCCCCCCCCCCCCCCCCCGCGCGACCGCGCCATGGGGTTCTGTTTCTTCAACAACGTGGCCATCGCCGCGCTCCACGCCCTGGAGCGCCGCGGCCTCGACCGCGTCGCCATCGTCGATTTCGACGTGCACCACGGCAACGGCACCGAAGACATCGTGGCCGGCGACAGCCGCATCCTGATGGTGAGCTGCTTCCAGCACCCGCTGTACCCCTTCGAAGGCGTAGAGCCCAAGGGCGACAACATGGTCAACTTGCCGCTTCAGCCCTACACCCGGGGGATGGAGGCGCGCGAGCTCATCGAAGCCCACTGGATGCCCGCGCTGGACCGCTTCAAGCCGCAGATGCTGTTCGTGTCCGCCGGCTTCGACGCCCACCGCGACGACGGCCTGGCCCAGCTCGCCTGGACCGAGGCCGACTACGAATGGATCACCCGCCGCATCGTCGAGGCGGCCGACCGCCACGCCCGGGGCCGCATCGTCTCCTGCCTGGAGGGCGGCTACGACCTCGGCGCGCTGGCCCGCAGCACGGCCGCCCACCTGCGGGTGCTGGCCGACGCGGCCTGAAAGGCCGCGCCCCTGCGTCCGCAGGTGGAGCGCGGCGCTTCTTGCTTGCCGCTTTCATCCCGAACACTGAGACTCAAAGAGCGCCGCCATGGATTTTTCAATGAACACCACCGAATTCGCCGAGTTGCTGCGGTCGCTGCGCCAGCCCCAGGTCGTGGTCGAGGCCGCCATCCTGCTCGGTTGCCTGGCGGCGGCCTATGCGCTGGTGTGGCTGATGGGTGGGCGCCGGCACCGCGGCGAGGGCGGGTCGGTCTGGTTCGGCCGGCGCGTCGTCGACGGCGTCTTCTTCCCGGTGATGGCGCTGTGCCTGGCCTACCTGGCCCAGCTGCTGCTGGTGGGGGCGGTGAAGGCCGCGGTGTTCAAGCTGGCCGTCCCCATCCTGATGTCGCTGGTGGTGATCCGGCTGCTTGCGCGGGTGCTGCGGGCCAGTTTCCCGACCTCGCGCGGCGTGCTGCTGCTGGAGCGCACGGTCTCGTGGATCGCCTGGCTGGCGGTGGTGCTGTGGGTGACCGGCGTCCTGCCGCTGGTGCTGCAGGCCATGGAGGAGGTCCACTGGAAGGTCGGCGCCACCCGCATGAACCTGCGCACGCTGATGGAAGGCACGCTGACCGCCGGCCTGGTCCTGGTGCTGGCGCTCTGGATCGCCGCGGCCGTCGAGAAGAAGCTGGTCAGCGGCCACGCGCAGGACCTGTCGCTGCGCAAGATCGCCGCCAACATCGTTAGGGCGGCGCTGCTGTTCGTCGGGCTGCTCGTCGGTTTGTCCGCGGTGGGCATCGACCTGACCGCGCTGAGCGTGCTCGGCGGCGCGATCGGCGTCGGCCTCGGCCTGGGCCTGCAGAAGATCGCCGCCAACTACGTCAGCGGCTTCGTCATCCTCGCCGAGCGCTCGCTGCGCATCGGGGACATGGTCAAGGTCGACAACTTCGAAGGCCGCATCTCCGACATCCGCACGCGCTACACCGTCATCCGCGCGCTCAACGGCCGCGAAGCCATCCTGCCGAACGAAATGCTGGTCACCCAGCGGGTCGAGAACTCCTCGCTGGCCGACACCCGGGTGTCGCTCAACACCGCGGTGCAGGTGGCCTACGGCACCGACATCCGGGCGCTGCAGGCCAGCCTCGCGGCCGCGGTGTCGCGGGTCGACCGGGTGCTTCAAGACCCGGCGCCGGCTGTCCAACTGGCCGATTTCGCGGCGGACGGCCTCAACCTCGCCGTGTCCTTCTGGATCGACGACCCGCACAACGGCCAGGGCAACGTGCGCTCGGAAGTCAATCTGGCGGTGCTGGACACCTTGAATTCCTTGGGCGTGGAGATCCCCTATCCGCAGCGCGTGGTTCACCAGCAGCCGCCGCCGCAGGCGGGACAGGAGGCGGCCGGGCCGCCAGCCGCCAAGACCGAATGATGTTCGGCGGCCCCACGCACAGAATGCAACGCCATGGACCACACCTTTTTTTCCGCGCTCATCCTCTTGCTGCTGGTGCTCGACCCGCTGGGCAGCCTGCCGGTCTTCATCCCGGTGATGCGGCAGATCAGCCCAGGGCGCCAGCGCCGCGTCGCGCTGCGCGAGGTCGGCATCGCCTTCGCGGTGCTGGTGACCTTCATGCTGCTGGGTGAAACCTTCCTGCGCGTCATGCATTTGTCCGAACGCTCGCTGGAAGTGGCCGGCGGGGTGATCCTGCTGATGGTGGCGATCCGCATGATCTTCAGCCACGCCGACGGCGTCTACGGCGTGCCGGAAGGCCGCGAGCCGCTGATCTTCCCCCTGGCCATCCCGCTGATGGCCGGCCCCTCCGCGATGGCCACGGTGCTGCTGCTGGCCTCGCGCCAGCCCGAGCGGCTGTGGCAGTGGGTGGCCGCCCTGGCAGTGGCGCTGGCCGTCTCCGGGACGGTCCTGCTGCTGGCCGAACGCATCCGCCGCTGGGTGGGCGACTCGGTGGTGACCGCCGCCGAGAAGCTGATGGGCCTGGTGCTGACGGCGATCGCGGTGGAGATGATCCTGGCGGGGCTCAAACGCTACTTCCTCGGTTGAAGGGGGCCGCGGCGGCCGGCCGCTTCAACGGCCGCGGCCGTGCCTGGGCGCTTCCAGGCGCTTGGCCAGCAGGGACAGCGTCAGCGTCAGCACCAGGTAGACCGCCGAGATCGCCAGGTAGGGCTCCCAGTAGCGGGCGTAGGCGCCGGCCACGGTGCGGGCGGCCAGCGCGAGTTCGGCCAGGCCGATGGCCGAGACGAGGGAGGAGTCCTTGATCAGCGTGACGCCCTCGTTCACCAGGGCCGGCACCATGCGCCGGAAGGCCTGCGGCAGGATCACGCTGCGCATCGCCTGCGGATGCGTCAGGCCCAGGCTGTAGGCCGCCTGGGTCTGCCCGCCGTGGATGCTCTGGATGCCGGCGCGGAAGATCTCCGAGATGTAGGCGCCGGCGTTGAGCGTCATCGCCAGCGCGCCCGAGAAGAAGGCGCCGTGCGACTGGCGGAAGCTGCGGGCGGCTTCGCCGGCGATCAGCAGACCGTTGTCGGGGTGCACGAGCAGCGGCATCAGCGCGAAATGCACCAGCAGGATCTGCACGAACAGCGGCGTGCCGCGGAAAAAGGCCACGTAGACCCAAGTGACGCCGCGCGCCAGCTTCAGCGCCGCGGCGAGGGCGGCGGAGCGCGGCGGCGGCGCGTCGTGGGAGCTGCTGACCAGCCCCAGCGCCACGCCGAGCACCAGCCCGACGGTGATCGCCACGACGGTGAGTTGCAGGGTGGTGGCCAGGCCTTCGACGAACAGGGGCAGGTAGCCTGCCAGGATGTCCCAACGCAGATCCATGTTGACGACGCTTTCCTAGGGGAAGGACTTTGTGGACCGGCCGCGGTTTCCGGGCCATGGGCCCGGCGGCGCGATCGGTGCCCGGATGGCAAGCGGCGGGCAACCCCGGCTGTGCGCGCTGCGCACGGGTTGCCCGCCGGAGCTTGGCGCCGGTCCTTTCAGTTGGACGCGGCGGAGGCCGGCGCGGCCGCGGCCGGCGGCGCGCCGAAGTACTGCGTGTAGATCTTGTCGTAGGTGCCGTTGGCCTTGATCGCGGCCAGGCCCTGGTCGATCTTGCCGAGCAGCTCGGTGTTGCCTTTCTTGACGGCGATGCCGTATTGCTCAGGCGCGAAGGCCGGGTCGCTCACCGTCTTGAACGCGCTGGACGGGTTGTTGGCCACGTAGTGCACCACCACGCCGTTGTCGGCCACCACCGCGTCGACGCCGCCGGCCTGCAGCTCCTGCAGGGCCAGCGGGGTGGACTCGAAACGCTTGATGTTGGCGCTGTTCTTGCCTTGCAGCTTCGTGACGGCCTCGTCGCCGGTGGTGCCGGTCTGCACGCCGACCTTCAGCTTCTTCAGCTGGTCGAACTTGGCCACCTTGGAATCGCCCTTGACGGCGATCAGCTGCTGCGCGTTGAAATAGGGCTGGCTGAAGTCCATGGTCTGTTTGCGCTCGTCGGTGATCGTCACCGAGGACACCACGATGTCGCGGTCGCCCTGGGTCAGCGCGTTGAAGATGCCTTCCCAGGGGGTGTTGACGAACTTGACCTCGATCCCGGCTTCCTTGGCCACGGCCTTGACCACGTCGATGTCGAAGCCGTTGATCTCGCCTTTCTCGTTCTGCGATTCGAACGGCGCGTAGGCGGCGTCCGTGCCGACCACGTAAACCCGGGCGGGCGCCGGCGCGGGGGCGCTGGCGACGGTGCCGCTGGATGCGGCGCTGGCGGCGGTGTTGTTGTCCTGCTGCTTGCCGCAGCCGCCGAGGGCCAGGCCGACGGCGATGCCGCCGAGGAGCTTCACGAAATCACGCGTGCGAAGGTTCGTCATGTGGGTACCTTGATGAGGAAAACCGATGGAGGGGGCATTCAGTCGTGCTGAAAGTGTTGCGGAGTGTAGCCGCGGCGGCTCCCCCGTCTGGGGGGTGCCACGCCGTTTTCATGGAGGGGGCGCCCTAAAGCCGCCGATATGATCGGCCGCTCCGAACCACACATCCAAAAGGGGGGATCCATGTTCAAGAAGCTCGCTTCCGAAGCGCTCGGCCTGAGCGACATCGGCGTCATCGTGCCGCCGTCCGATTTCAACAAGGTCGACGCGGACGACTACCTGTTCAACGAGGACGGCGAGAAGATCTTCTTCCTGATCAAGTCCAAGAAGGACGAATACTGCTTTACCAACCTGGCGCTGGTGCACGTGGACGGCGATTCGGCGGTGTCCTCCAAACGCAGCATCAAGCGCTACGAGTTCGCCAGCCACCAGGTCGACAACGTGACCATCGAGACCGCCGGCACGATCGACATGGATGTGGAGCTGAAATTCACCATCGGCGACAGGACGGCTTTCAACATCGACGTGCGCAAGAATTTCCTGGAGCCGCTCAAGGACATCTACAAGGCGCTGATCACCATCGGCAAGCTGCAGCGGCGCGACGCCCTCGCGCGCGAGAATGCGATGCATAGCCTGGCGGCGCTGGGCTCGATGTACAAGATCGGCGCGGTGCAGGGCGAAGGCGCGCTGGTGCAGAACTTCAACGCCATCCTGGACGCCCTGAACGCCACCACGCTCGACCGCTTCCACCGCCGCGACTTCAGCCCGGTGTTCGAGCGTTACATCCACAACTGAGGCGGCGGTGGGGCTTCACCCGCCCTTCGTTCGGGCCCCACGGTTCGCGGCAAGCTCGGCGGCACGCGCGAACCCTCACCCCGGCCCTCTCCCGCAAGCGGGAGAGGGAGCAAGAACTCCCTCGCCCCCGGCACGGGGGAGAGGGTTGGGGTGAGGGGCAGGGGCGAACAGATTCCTTTTCACGACCGAGCCTCAAAGCCTTTCGACAGTCCCCGCCGCTTCGACGACCAGCTTCAGCCCGCCGGGCGGCCCATGCCCAGCGCCTGCAGCTCCGCCTCGCTGAAGCCCGCCGCGCGCCGGGCTTGCAGGTTGAACGGCGGCCGCTGCCTCGGCGCGAAATACTTTTCCACCAGCCGGGGGTAGAGCGCTTCGGCGTCCTGCCCGTCGCGGCCGCACAGCCAGCGGTACCAGTGGTTGCCGATGGCGACGTGGCCGACTTCGTCCCGCAGGATCACGTCCAGGATCTCCACCGCCCGCAGGTCGCCGGCACGCCGCAGCTTGGCCTGGATGGGCGGCGTGGCGTCCAGTCCCCTTGCCTCCAGCGTGCGCGGCACCAGGGCCATGCGGGCGGTGACGTCGCCGGCGGTGGCCTGGGTCATCAGCCACAGGCCGTCGTGGGCGTCGAAGTCGCCGTAGTCCGCGCCCAGCGTCAGCAAGTGTTCGCGCAGCAGGCTGAAGTGCAGGGCCTCCTCGGCGGCCACGCGCAGCCAGTCCAGGTAGTACGCCCCGGGCATGCCGGGGAAGCGCCACACCGCGTCCAGCGCCAGGTTGATGGCGTTGAACTCGATGTGGGCGATCGAATGCAGCAGCGCCGCGCGGCCCTCGGGCGTAAACGGCGAGCGCGCCGGCACTTCCTTGGGCGAGACCAGCCGCGGCCGCGCAGGGCGGCCGGGGATGTCGGCCGGCTCGGGCAGCGTCTCCGAAGGGTCCACGGCGTGGTCGCCGCCGCGCTCCATCAGCCGCCTGGCCTGCGCGGCCTTTTCCAGCGGATCGCCCAGACGCAGGATCTCAAGCGCCCGTGCCCGCAAGCTGGGTGGCCGGCCGGCCGGTGCGGCCTCTTGCGGCGGGAGGGTTTCGGGCGGCGGGGCAGGGGGCATCCTTAGAATTATCGGCTCGCGACGGCGCGCGGCCCACGAGGCGGCGCGGCGGCCCAAGGAACCTCTTAAGGAATCACAGAAGATGGCGATCTACCAGCTCGACGAACACGTGCCCGCGTTGGCGGGGTCAGCCTGGGTGGCGGAAAGCGCCGAGGTGATCGGACTGGTCGAACTGGCCGAGGACACGAGCGTGTGGTTCGGCGCCGTGCTGCGCGGCGACAACGAGCCCCTGCGGGTGGGCCGCGGCAGCAATGTCCAGGACGCGGTGGTGATCCACTCCGACATGGGTTTCCCGGTCAGCATCGGCGAGGGCGTCACCATCGGCCACCAGGCCACGCTGCACGGTTGCACGGTCGGCGACGGCTCCCTCATCGGCATCCAGGCCGTGGTGCTCAATGGCGCCAGGATCGGCAGGAACTGCCTGGTGGGCGCCGGCGCCCTGGTCACCGAGGGCAAGGAATTCCCCGACGGTTCGCTGATCGTCGGCGCGCCCGCCAAGGCGATCCGCACCCTGACGCCCGAGCAGGTCGAAGGCCTGAAGCGCAACGCCGCCCACTATGTCGAGAACGCGGCGCGTTACCGCCGCGGCATGAAAAAGCTGGGATGATCGGGGGCCGCCGCTCGTCGCAACAACATGCCTCAGTTGAAGAAGATCGCGCTCACCCTGGTCCTGCTGGCCGTGTTCGGCGCGGCGCTGTTCTTCGCGCTGCGCAGGCAGCAAGCGGCGGTGCAGGCGCAGGAGGCCGCGTCCACCGAGCCCCTCAAGGGCCTGGTGGCGGTGGACGTGGAACCCTTCTTCAAGGACGAGCGGGTGCAGCGCATCCTGGCCGACAAGCGCTTGCCGGTGGCGGTGGCGCGGGTGGGCAGCCGCGACATGGCGGGCAAGGTGGCCGCTGGCAGCATGCCCGACTTCATGTTCGCCTCGGGCGTCGTCGCCGGCAACCAGATCGCCGACGCCGCCCGCAAGGCCAATGTGGCCGTGACGCCGAGCTCGCCCTTCCACACGCCGCTGGTCATCGCCAGCTGGCAGCCGGTGGCGCAGATCCTGGTGGCCAACGGCATCGCCACCAAGATCGGCGAGCGCACCTACGGCCTGGACATGGCCAAGCTCACCCAGCTGATGCTCGCCAAGAAGAAATGGAGCGAGCTGCAGTCGTCCAAGGCCTACAACGTGTCGCGCAGCGTGCTGGTGTCGACCACCGACGTGCGGCGCAGCAATTCCGCGGCGATGTACCTGGCGCTGACCAGCCAGGCCCTGAACGGCGAAGTGGTCAGCGACCGCGCGACCGCCGCCGCGCTGGCGGCCAGGCTGGCCGAGCTGTTCAAACGCCAGGGCTACCAGGAAAACTACGTCAACGGCAACTTCGAGGACTACCTCACCCTCGGGCCGGGCAAGACGCCGCTGGCCTTCATCTACGAATACCAGATGGTGGCGCATGCGCTGTCCAAGAAATCGCTGGGGGCCGACATGGTCCTGATCTACCCGCAGCCCACCATCATCAACAAGCTGGTCTTCGTGGCCGCCAACGCGCGCGCCCGGTCCCTGGCCGACCTGCTCGGCGGCGACCCGGCCCTGCAGCGCATCGCGGTGGAATACGGCCTGCGGGTGCCCGACGCCCCGCTCTTCATGCAGGCCGTGGCCACCACCGGCCTGGCGGTGGAAGAGCGCGTGACCCAGGTCGTGGACCCGCCGGCCTTCGAATTGATGGCCGAGATGATCGATGTGGTGACCCAGGAGATGGCGAAATGAACGGCAAGAGACACGACGCGGCGGCGGGCCGCCTGGCCGCCTTCGTCGGCGCCGCGGCGCTCGCGGTGCTGCTGGCCGCCTGCGGCAAGAAGGACGAGGCCGCCGGCCCGGGCCAGGCCGCCGCCCCCCAGGGCGCCGTTTTCCAGGTGCTGGCTACCACCGACCTGCGCGACGCCCAGCCGCTGGAAGCCATGGTCGAGAAGGCCACCGGCGTGAAGCTGCGCTTCACCTACGGCGGCACGATGGAAAGCACCGAGGCGGTGCTGACCGGCCGCACCGAGGCGCAGGCCGCCTGGTTCGCCAACGCCAAATACCTGCTGAGCGACCCGCAGGGCCAATCCCGCGTCAAGCTGCAGGAGAAGATCATGCTGTCGCCGATCGCCCTCGGCGTCAGCCAGTCGACCGCCAAGAGGCTGGGCTGGGACGACCCGAAGGCGGCCGAGCAGGTCACCTGGCGCGCCATCGCCCAGGCGGCGGCGCAGGGCAAGCTCACCTACGCGCTGTCCAACCCCGCGACCTCCAACCAAGGCTTCATGGCGCTGATGGGCGTGGTGGCGTCGGCGAGCAACAAGGCCGAGGCGCTGACGGCCGAGGACGTCGACCGCGGCGCGATCGCCGACTTCCTCAAGGGCTACAAGCTGCCGGGCGACAACTCCACCTACCTGTCGGAAAAGTTCATCCAGCAGCAAGGCCGGCAGGTCAACACCTTCATCAACTACGAAAGCTGGCTGCTGTCGCTCAACAACAGCGGCAAGCTATCGGAAAAGCTCACCCTGGTGTACCCGCACGAGGGCGTGGCCACCGCCGACTACCCGCTGATGCTGCTGCAGGACGCGCGGCGGGAGGACTACCTCAAGGTCGCGGCCTACCTGAAGGGCCCCGAGGCCCAGGCCTGGCTGGCGCGGCAGACGCTTCGCCGGCCCGTCAACCCCGAAGTGGCCGCCACGGTGGCCGACCTCTTCCCCGCCGGCGGCATGCGCGTGGAACTGCCTTTCTCGCCCGACCGCGCGTTGTCCGACGGGCTGATCGACGCCTACCTGAACGAGTTCCGCCGGCCGATCGCCTCCACCTTCGTGCTGGACACCAGCGGCAGCATGCAGCGCGACCGCCGGCGCGAGCAACTGGTGGAGGCCATCCACTACATCGCCGGCGCCGACAACTCGCTCACCGGCCGCCTGGCCAAGCTCACCAGCCGCGAGCGGGTCTGGATGCTGCCTTTCTCCGACCGGCCCGGCCCGATCACCGTCTTCCAGGTGCCGGCCGGCCGCGCGCAGTCCAAGGGCGTGCAGCTGCAAGCCGACTCCGAAGCCAAGCAGCAGGTGCTGGCCGAGGTTCGCAACTACGCCGACGGCCTCACGATGACCGGGGGCACCGCCCTCTACGACAGCGTGCTCGCCGCGCTGCGACACAGCCTGGACGAGCGCAAGAAGGCGCCGCAGTACCAGTATTCGGTGGTCGCCTTCACCGACGGCGAGAACACCATGGGCCGCGACCTGGCCGCTTTCGAGGCCGCTTACGGCCAGTTGCCCGAGGACGTGCGCGGCATACCGGTTTTCATGGTGCTGTTCGGCGAGGCCAAAGAGGCCGACCTCAGGCGGTTGGTCGAGATCACCGGCGGCAAGGTGTTCGACGCCCGCAAGACGCCCCTGTACTCGGTGTTCAAGGACATCCGCGCCTACCAATGATGATCGATCGCATCGCCCGCGTGCTCACCCACCCCGCCAACTGGAGCGGCCTGGCCGTGGCCACGGCGGTGCTCGTGCTGCAGGGGATGGGTTGGCTCGGCACCGTGGGCGTCGGCGTGGCGGCCATCGGTTACGCGGCGGGTTTCGCGGTGGCGGGCCTGTGGCTGGGCTGGCCGCAGCTGTCGGCGCCCGAGTGGGAGCTGCTCGAGTTCAAGGACGAGGGCGACGCGCGCGAAGCCATGGGCCGGGCGCTGGGTGGCGTGCGCGGCCTCGTCCAGTACAACCCCGACAACCGCCTGCCCGCCAGCCTGCAGGCGCAGGCCCTGGGCCTGTGCGCCGACCTGGAGGCGCTGTTGGCGCAATGGGAACGCAGCAAGGGGGCTTTGTCGCTGCAGGAAAGCTTCCACGCGCGGCACATCGCCATCTCCTACCTGCCCGAGGCCTTGAAGACCTTCCTGTCCATCCCCCCGCAATACGCCGGAAGCCGCGTGTTGCGCAACGGCAAGACCGCGCAGGAAACCTTCCGAGACACGCTTGCCGAGCTGCAGGCCAAGGTGACGCAGCTCGCCGACGACCTGGCCAGCCAGGACGCCCACGCCTTCCTGAGCCATTCGCAGTTCCTGCACGACAAGTTCGGCCGGCCGAACGCCTTGCCCAACCTGCAAGCCGACGCGCGGCCGCCCTCCAACTCGAAGGAGACCTGAAGCATGCCCAACCCCGCCACGACAACGACCCCCGCCGCCGCGCCCGCCTTCCAGCTGACGCCGCCCGAGGTCATCACCCCGGTGCCGGTGGAGGCCAGCCCCGACGCCGTGCCGCTCAAGCCCGAGCTCAAGGCCGCCGTCGACGACCAGGTCGCCCGCTTCGTCGACGCGCTGATGACGGAGGACCTGCAGAGCGACGCCTTCAAGTCCAAGCTCGACAGCGCCTTCGCGCTCGGCCGCCAGGAAGTCTCCACCGCCGCCGGCCTGATGCAGGGCCAGTTGCTGCAGCGCAATTTCATCGGCGCCGAGGACACCCCGGCCTACAAGGCCATCGCCGAGATCCGCGGCCACCTCGACAAGCTCAACCCGGGCGCCGACGGCGACTTGCTCGCTCCCAAGAAGCTCTTCGGCCTCATCCCCTACGGCAACAAGCTGCAGGCCTACTTCCGCAAGTACCAGAGCGCCGCCGCCCAGCTCAACCAGGCGATGAACCAGCTCTACGCCGCGCGCGACGACGTGCAGCGCGACGTGGCCGACATCGAGGCCACCCGCGGCAAGCTGTGGGACGCGATGCAGCAGCTCTCCGCCGCCATCCACTTCGCCCGCACGCTCGACCAGCGGCTGGAAGCCCGCGTCGCCGCGCTCAAGGACACCGACCCGGCCCGCGCCAAGGCGCTCGAACAGGAAGTGCTGTTCTACGCCCGCCAGAACCTCGCCGACATCCAGACCCAGCAGGCCGTCTGCGTCAACGGCTACCTGGCGCTGGACGTGCTGAAAAAGACCGGCCGCGAGATGATGAACGGCTGCTCGCGCGTGGCCACCACCGGCATGAGTGCGCTGGCCGTGGCGCAGACGGTGGCGCGGGCCACCGGCAACCAGGTGCAGGTGATGGAGATGCTGCAGGGCGTGAACAACACCATCGGCGACCTCATCACCCAGTCCGGCAAGCAGCTGAACCAGCACGTCGAGGCCACCGGCCAGTTCGCCAGCAACCCGATGCTGGGCATCGAGAAGATCAAGGAGATGTTCGACCAGACCTACCAGGCCATGGACGCGATGGACAACTTCCGCAGCCAGGCCATCGCCGCCATGGGCCGCAACAACACCATCATGCAGGAGGAGCTGGCCAAGAGCGAGCAGTACGTCGACCGCGTGCGCCAGCAGCAGGCGCGCCAGGCGGTCGCGGCCGCTCCCGGCACCCAGGGCCCGGTGGCGCTTTGAGCGCGCACCGGCCATCCCAACCCAGAAAGACGAAGCCCCAGTGAGCGAGCTCCACAAATTCATCTTCGACGGCATGCCGGTGCGCGGCATGCTCGTGCGCCTGACCGACAGCTGGAAGGAAGTGCTCCGGCGCCGCGCCGACCCGACGTCCCGGTTCCCCGATCCGGTGACGCGGCTGCTGGGCGAAATGGCCGCCGCGGGCGTGCTGATGCAGGCCAACATCAAGTTCAACGGCGCGCTGGTGCTGCAGGTGTTCGGCGACGGCCCGGTCAAGCTGGCCGTTGCCGAGGTGCAGCCCGACATGGCCTTCCGGGTGACGGCCAAGGTGGTGGGCGAGGTCCCGCCCGACGCGGGCGTGCAGGCGATGCTGAACGTCAACGGCCAGGGCCGCTGCGCCATCACGCTCGACCCCAAGGACAAGCTGCCCGGCCAGACCCCCTACCAGGGCGTCGTGCCCCTGCACGGCGACCGGCGCGAACCGCTGCAGCAGCTCGGCGAAGTGCTGGAGCACTACATGCTGCAATCGGAGCAGCTGGACACCAAGCTCATCCTGGCCGCCGACGGCGATGTCGCGGCCGGCCTGCTGATCCAGCGACTGCCGGTGCAGGGGCAGGGCAACCTGGGAGGCAAGGCGCAGCGCAACGAGGACGAGATCGGCGTCAACGAGGCCTACAACCGCATCGCCCACCTCGCTTCCACCCTGACCGCCGAGGAGCTGCTGACGCTGGACGCCGGCACCGTGCTGCACCGCCTCTTCTGGGAAGAGCCGCTGCTGCGCTTCGAGCCCGAGGTCGGCGCGGCGGGGCCGCGTTTCTCCTGCTCATGCTCGCGCGAGCGGGTCTCCAACATGCTGCGCGGCCTGGGCCGCGCCGAGCTGGACTCCATCCTCGAGGAACAAGGCCGGGTCGACATCGGCTGCGAGTTCTGCGGCCAGCACTACCTGTTCGATTCCGTCGACGCCGCCGAACTCTTCATCGCCCCGAAGGACCAGCCGCCCAGTTCGCGTTCGGTGAACTGAGCCGCCAACCGGCATCCCGCCCAGGCGCCCCACGGCGCGTCCCATCGCGCAAGGAAGGCCATATGTTCTACGCCGTGCTCAAGCTCATCCACCTGCTATGCGTCATCGTCTGGATCGGTGGGATGGTGTTCGCCCATTTCTTCCTGCGCCCGTCGCTGCCCGCCTTGGGCACCGCGGACCCGGGGGCCCGGTTCCGCCTGATGTGCGCGGTGCTGTCGCGCTTCTTCAACGCCGTGCTGGCGCTGAGCACGCTGGCCGTCGCCAGCGGCGGATGGATGGTCGGGCGGGTCGCCGGGCGGACGCTCCAAGCCGGCATCCCTTTCAACATGCCGCTCGAATGGTGGGCGATGGCGCTGCTGGGCGTCCTCATGTGGCTGGTGTTCGGCCACATCCGCTTCGTGCTGCACCCCCGGTTGCGGCGAGCGGTCGACGCGATGGATTGGGCGGAGTGCGAGCGGCTGCTGGGCCGGATCCGCCGCTGGGTGATGTTCAACCTGGGCCTGGGCGTGGGCATCGTGGCCGCCGTGGTCGTCGGCGGCAGCACCTGAGGCGCGGCCCCGGCCGGCGGCGGCCCGGCACTGTCATCGAACTGAAGCGAATACTTCATAAACTCGGGTTATGAGTCCTCTTTTCTCGTCGGCCCCCTCACCAGCTTCGTCACCGGCCCCTTCGCCGGCCCCCGCGCCCGCGGCCACCGACCTCAGCCTGCTCAACCGCGAAACCGCCATCCTCGCCTTCAACCGCCGCGTGCTGGCGCAGGCCCGCCGGGCGGACGTGCCCCTGCTGGAAAGGCTGCGCTACGTGTGCATCGTCTCGTCCAACCTCGACGAGTTCTTCGAAGTGCGCTTCGCCGACTACATCGAGGCCGCGCTGCTTCCGGCCGCCGGCGTCTCCAGCCGGGACCTGGAGACCGTCGCCGCCCAGGCGCACGAGCTGATCAACGAGCAGTACATGGTCTTCAACGACGATGTCGCCCCCAAGCTGCGGGAGCAGGGCATCTACATCGTCAACCACTCCGAGCGCGACGAGGGCCAGCGCCGCTGGGTGGCGCAGTTCTTCGCGCGGCAGGTCAAGCCGCTGCTGGTCCCGGTGGGGCTCGACCCGTCTCACCCTTTCCCGCAGGTGGCCAACAAGTCGCTGAACTTCATCGTGCGCCTGGGCGGCAAGGACGCCTTCGGCCGCGCCAATACCATCGCCATCGTCAAGGTGCCGCGCGTGCTGCCGCGCGTCATCCGGCTGCCCGACGCGCTGGCCCCCGCGGGGCACCAGGTCTTCGTGCTGCTGTCCAGCGTCATCCGCGCCCACCTCGAATCCTTGTTCCCCGGAAGGGAGGTGGAGGCCTTCTCGCAGTTCCGCGTCACGCGCGATTCCGACCTCGATGTGGAAGACGCCGACGTCACCAACCTGCGCCAGGCGCTGCGCACCGGCTTGACGACGCGCCATTTCGGGCAGGCCATCCGCCTGGAGGTGGTCAACAGCTGCCCGGCCGAGCTGGCCAAGTTCCTGCTCGACCAGTTCAGCCTGCCGGAGGCGGCGCTCTACCGCGTCAACGGCCCGGTGAACCTGGTGCGGCTGAACCAATTGATCGACCAGTGCGCCGCCCCCGCGCTGCGCTTCCCGCATTACGAGCCGAGCTGGCCGGAGGGCCGGCTGCCGCGCCAGCAGCCGATGTTCGCTCGGCTGCAGCACCACGACGTGCTGCTGCACCACCCCTTCGAATCGTTCGAGCCGGTGGTGCAGTTCCTGCGCGAGGCCGTCGCCGACCCGGACGTGCTGGCCATCAAGCAGACCATCTACCGCACCGGCAGCGAGTCGCCGCTGATGGACCTGCTGATTGAGGCGGCCCGCCGCGGCAAGGAGGTGATGGCGGTCGTCGAGTTGAAAGCCCGCTTCGACGAGGAGGCCAACATCAACTGGGCCGACCGGCTCGAAGCGGTGGGCGCCCAGGTCGTCTACGGCGTCGTCGGCCTGAAGACCCACGCCAAGCTGCTGCTCGTGACGCGCCGCGAAGGCAGCCGCCTGCGCCGCTACGCCCACCTTTCCACCGGCAACTACAACCCGAAGACCGCCAAGCTCTACACCGACGTCGGCTACCTCACCGCCGATCCCGAACTCGCCGCCGACGCCGACGCCGTCTTCCAGCAGCTGGCCAGCCTGGGCCGGCAGAAGCCCAACAAGGCGCTGCTGCAGGCCCCGTTCACGCTGCACGCCGAAATGCTGGGCTGCATCGACCGCGTCCGGCAGGGCGCCCTGGAGGGCCGATCCGCCCGCATCGTGCTCAAGCTCAACGCGCTCACCGACACCGCCCTCATCCACGCCCTGGTCGCCGCCGGCCGCGCCGGCGCCAAGATCGACCTCATCGTGCGCGGCGCCTGCATGCTGCCGCCGGGCATCCCGGGCCAGACGGACAACATCCGGGTGCGGTCGGTCGTCGGCCGCTTCCTGGAGCATTCCCGCATCCTGTATTTCCGATGGGGCTCGGGCGACGAGCACGAGGCGCTCTACCTCTCCAGCGCCGATTGGATGAGCCGGAACATGTTCCGCCGCATCGAAGTGGCCTGGCCGCTGCGGGACCCCCTGCTGCGCCAGCGGGTGGTCGACGAGTGCCTGATGCCTTATCTGTTCGATTCAATGGACGCCTGGGCACTGCAGGCCGACGGCCGGTACCTGCCCGTCGCCGAGCAGCTGCAGCCGGGCGAGGCGGCGTTGTCGGCCCAGCAGGCGCTCATGGCGCGTTTCAAGGCCGATTGACCGCTCAACGCAAACAACCGGTGTCCGACGGAACCCGGCGCCCCTGAAGGAGTCAACCCCCCATGGACCTCATTTTGTGGCGGCACGCCGAAGCCCATGCGCTGAAAGAAGGGCAGACCGACCTGGAACGCGCGCTCACCGCCAAAGGCGAGCGCCAGGCCCAGCGCATGGCCGAGTGGCTCAACCGGCGCCTGGCGCAGTCGACGAAAGTGCTCGCCAGCCCGGCGGTCCGCACCCAGGACACCGCCAAGGCGCTCGGCCGCAAATTCAAGACGCACGACGCGCTGGCGCCCGACGCCGATGTGGAGGGCCTCCTGCAAGCCGCGCGTTGGCCGTTCTCCGCCGAGCCGGTGCTCATCGTCGGCCACCAGCCCATGCTCGGCCTGCTGGCCTCCCAACTGCTGGCCGGCGAGCCGTTGCCGTGGTCCATCCAGAAGGGCGCCGTGTGGTGGCTGCGCCACCGGCAGCGCGACGGGCTGGAGCAGGTGGTGCTGCAGGCGGTGCAGGGGCCGGATTGCCTTTGAGCTTGCCCCGGGCACCCTGCGGCCTCTGACCCGCCGATGAGCGGCCGCTTCGGCCGCGGGCGCCACAGCTCGTCAGGCCAGCCGCAGCGCCAACCCGCCGGCGCGCTCCCAGGCGGCCGCTTCCTCTTGCAGCAGGTAGAGCGTCTTCGGATGCGTGTCCGCCCAACCGCGCGCGAAGCGCAGCACGGCCAGGCGGTCGCCGTCGCGCTTGAGCGACATCGCCTCCGTGCTCACTTCGCCGCGGGCGTGGCATTTGATGATCGCCAACCGCAGGCACAGCACCTGCCAGGCGAAGACTTCGTTCGACAGCAACGCCTCCACCTTGCGCAGGCCGCCCCGCTGCGCCAGCACCAGGTCGGCGAGGCGGCGCAGCTGCGATTGCGAGAAGCCGGCCGCGTCGACGTGGCTGAGCAGGTAGGCGCTGTGGCGGTGGTGGTCGTGGTGGGAGACCATCATGCCGACCTCGTGCAGCGCGGCCGCCCATTGCAGCTCGCGCCGCGATTCCGGCTGGCTCGGCGGGTCGATGGCCTCGTACAGCGCGTCGGCCACCGCCATGACGCGTTGCGCCTGCGCCTTGTCGACGCCGAATCGGTTCTGCATGCCCAGCACGGACGCGTCGCGCATGTCGCTGCCCTCCATGACGTCGCCGCCGTCGTAGGTGTGGCCGCGCGATTGCAGCCGATCATGCAAGTCGAAGATGACACCCTGGCGAAGCGCGCCCTTGGCCGGCAGCAGTTCGTCGATGCCGAAGTTCATCGCCAGCGTGTAGAGGATGGCCACCCCGCCGCCGATGACCTCCCGGCGGTCGTCCTTCAGGCCGGGCAGGTCGAGCTTGTCGACCCTGCCGGCGCGCAGGCATTGCTCGATCAGCCAGCGCAGCGAATCGGCGGTGACCCGGCCGTCGGTCACGCCGCAGGCGGTCAGCACCTGCGAGACCGCGCCCACCGTGCCCGACGAGCCGAGCGCCTCCTTCCAGAGCGACGGCGCGAAAGTCTGCAATCCTTCCTCCAGCTCGGCGCCCGCGGCCACCTGGGCGTTGCGGAAGGCGCTTTCGGTGAAGCGGCCCTCGCCGAAGTACTTCATCGACAGGCTCACGCTGCCGACCTGGAACGATTCCACCGACAGCGGCCGGCGGTTCAGGCCGAGGATCATCTCGGTGGACCGGCCGCCGATGTCGATCACCAGCCGGGGCAGCGACGAAGGCTGCAGCCGCGCCACGCCGGCGTAGATGAGCCGCGCCTCTTCCCGGCCGGAGATGACTTCGATCGGGTGGCCCAGCGCGCCCTGCGCCAGCGCGAGGAAGGCGTCCCGGTTGCGCGCCTCCCGCAGCGTCTGCGTGGCGACCGCGCGCACCTGGCTCGCCTGGTAGCCCTGCAGGCGCTGCGCGAAGCGGGCCAGGCAGTCCAGTCCGCGCTGCATCGCCTCGCGGGTCAGCATGCCCTGGTCGTCCAGGCCCGCGCCCAGCCGCACGGTCTCCTTGCGGTAGTCGATGCGGCGGTAGCGGCCGTGCAGGAACTGGCCGATCTCCAGGCGGAAGCTGTTCGACCCCATGTCGATCGAGGCCAGCTGGCTGGTGTCGTGGTCGCTGTCGGCGGCGAGGGCGGAAGCGGGTAGTGCGGTGGGCGTGGAAGGCGCGGTCATGGCCGGATTGTCGATGCAAACCCGCGCCATGCAGGTGACAAGCCGGCGGCGAAGACCCGGCGCCGGCCAGGGTGGGGGCCGGTCGCTATCATGCGCCGCTGCAGTCGGCCCGCCGACACCGCCGCGGCCGGCCGTTCGAGAAGAGAGAGACATCCACCCAAGGAGTTTTCCCATGCTTGAGCAAGACCTCGACAGCCTCGTCCCCGCCCAGTCCTTCAGCCGCCGCGGTTTCGTTCAGACCGCGGTGGGCAGCGGTTTCGCCGCCGCCGTGCTGCCGGTGTCGGCGCAGGCCATCAATACGCCGTCCGACGGCCTGTTGGCCGGCGAAGTGTCCATCCCGGTCGGCGACTTCAAGATGCCGGCCTACCGCGCGGCGCCGGCCGGCAAGAAAAGCGGCCTGCCCGTCGTCCTCGTCGTGTCGGAGATCTTCGGCGTGCACGAGCACATCGCCGACGTGGCCCGCCGCTTCGCCAGGCTCGGCTACCTCGCGATCGCGCCCGAGCTGTTCGTGCGCCAGGGCGACGCCAAGGCCATCCCCGAGATACCGCGCCTCATGGCCGAGGTGGTGAACAAAGTGCCCGACGCCCAGGTGATGGGCGACCTGGACGCCTGCGCCGCCTGGGCCAAGGCCAACGGCGGCGACACCCGCCGCCTCGGGATCACCGGCTTCTGCTGGGGCGGGCGCGTCACCTGGCTGTACGCCGCCCACAACCCGGCGGTCAAGGCGGCGGTGGCCTGGTATGGCCGGCTGGTCGGAAACAGCTCCGCCTTGCAGCCCGCCCATCCGGTCGACCTGGTGGGCAAGCTGAAGGCGCCGGTGCTGGGCCTTTACGGCGGTGCCGACGCCGGCATCCCGGTGGCCACCGTGGCGCAGATGCAGAACGCGCTGGCCGAAGGCGGCAGCAAGGCGGGCAAGGCTTCGGAGTTCGTCGTCTACCCGGACACGCCTCACGCCTTCCACGCCGACTACCGGCCCACCTACCGCAAACCGGCCGCGCAAGACGGCTGGAAGCGTTGCGTCGAGTGGTTCAAGTCGCACGGCGTGGCCTGAGGGGCCTGAAGCCTTTCCATGCCCCGCAAAGGCAAAGGCTCACTGGCGACAGTGGGCCTTTTCCATCGAAAGGGCGGCGTTCGTTTCAGCGAACGACGAGCACGGGCACCTTGGAGTGGGTCAGCACCTTCTGCGTCTCGCTGCCCAGCAGCAGGGCCGAGACGCCGCGCCGGCCGTGCGAGGCCATGACGATCAGGTCGCAGTCGTGCATCTTGGCGGTGTCGATGATCGCCTCCCAGGGGTGCTCGGCTTCCACGGTGTAGCCCTGGCAGGCCACGCCCGCGCCTTCGCAGGCTTTCGAGGCCAGGGCGACGCGCTGCTGGGCCAGGCGCTCCTGGGTGTCGAAGAACTCCTGCGGCGGCACCGGCTGCATCTCCGTGATCGCGCTGTAGGGGAAGGGTTCCTTGACGCTGAGGATGCTGATCTTGGCGTTCAACGCGCGGGCCAGCCCGGTCGCGGTTTCGACCGCCGTCTTGGTGAGTTCGGAACCATCAGTCGGGACGAGGATGTGTTTGTACATGGTGATGACCTCCTGAAGTTGACGACACTGGGACACGTCGCGGGGCCAGTGTCCCGCCCCATGCTCTCCCCCGCATTGACCGAAGTCAAGCCGGTCTGTTTTGCTGCCGAACCATCCTCCGTTCGCCACCTCGCCTTTGTCCGATCCGTTCGCTGCCCGGCGTCCAGCTTTTCAACCCCGGGCCACCGGACGGCCCGGGTCGGACGACCACTCGCTCCATGAACCCGGGTAGAGCAAGCCGCCGCCCAGGCCCGCGACTTCCATCGCCAGCAGGTTGTGGCAGGCCGTGACACCCGAGCCGCACTGGTGCACGACGGCGTCCGCCCGGTCCGCACCGAGCAGCTCTTCGAATTCGGCGCGCAACTGGCCGGCGGGCTTGAAGCGCCCGCTCGCGTCGAGGTTGTCCTTGAAGAAGCGGTTGCTGGCGCCGGGGATGTGGCCGGCCGCCGCGTCCAGCGGTTCGACCTCGCCGCGGAAACGCTCGCCCGCGCGCGCGTCGACGATGCGCGCCTTGCCCAAGCGCTTCAAGACCTCGTCGGCGTCGACCTGACCCACGAGCGGGGCGCGCTCGGGGTAGGGCGCCCCCGCGACGGGGGCGGGTGACTCGCCGCCGACCAGCGGCAAACCGGCTTCGCGCCAGGCAGCCAGGCCGCCGTCGAGCACCGCCACGTCCCCGTGGCCGAGCCAGCGCAGCAGCCACCAGGCGCGGGCGGCGAACATTCCGCCCTGGTCGTCCATCACCACCACCCGGTGGGCGGGCGTGACCCCCCATCCGGCCACGGTGGCGGCGAAGGCCTGGCGTGGGGGCAGGGGATGGCGGCCGAGGAAGCGGCCGTTTCCGTCCTTCTTGGGGCCGGCCAGGTCGCGGTCGAGGTGGGCATAGCGGGCGCCGGGCACGTGCTCCTTGAGAAAGCTGCGCTCGCCGGCGTCGGTGTCCGCCAAGTCGAAGCGGGTGTCGACCACGGCCACGGGCGTCGGGCCGGACAGCAGGTCTTGCAGTTCTTTTGCCTGGATCAGGGTCTGGGGTGTCATCGCTCAGTCTTTCGATGGGGAGGGTTCTAGGAGGCTGTCGGGCTTTGTGACGGGCCCACGTTGAAGCCGAAAAAGGGCTCAGCCGAGGCGCGAAGCACAGCCATGCCCTGCGGCATGGCGAGCATTCGCAACGACGGATCAGCCCTTTTTCGGCTTCAACCCGAAGGGCCGGGGAGATATCAGGGGCCAGGCGTCGTTGCCGGCTCGTTGTGGGGACTCGCCCCACGCCTCGCCGGCGCCTATCCTGGCCCCTGATACCTCCCCGGCGTGGGCACGTCACAAAGCCCGACAGCCTCCTGGGGCAACCGGCGCGCCCGGCCGCATGCGCACCGCCAGCAGGCCGGCGCCCACCACCAGCAGCATACCCAGCAAGGCCAGCGGTGTGACCGGGTCCTGGAAAACGAGCACGCCGTAGGCGAACGAGAAAACGATGCCCAGGTATTGCAGGCTGGCGTTCACCAGGCTGCGTCCTTGCGCGTAGGCGCGCGTCAGCGCCCATTGCGCCAGGGTCGCCAGCACCCCCACGCCGAGCAGGCTGGCCGCGCCGGTCCAGGTGTGGCGGCTCCAGCCCGTGAACGCGGCGCCCATCGCGCCGGCCAGCAGGCTCCCGATGGAGAAATAAAAGACCACCCGCGCCTCCGGCTCGCCCAGGCGCCCGAGCGATGCCACTTGCAGGTAGGCGACCGCCGACAGCATGCCCGACAGGAGGCCCACCAGGCCCGCCCAGAGCTGGTCCTGGTTCAGCGATGGCTGCAGCACCAGGCCCACGCCGCCGAAACCCATGGCGACGGTGGCCACCAGCCGTGCGTCCACTCTGGCTTTGCCCAGCCAGGCCGCGCCGCCCACGAGGAACAGGGCCATCCAGACCGACGCGGTGTAGTTCAGCGTCACCGCGGTGGCCAGTGGCAATTGGCCGATGGCGTAGAACCACAGGCACAGCGAGGTCGCGCCGCTGAGGCTGCGCCAAAGGTGCGCGACCGGGTGCCGGGTGCCCAGGCCGGTGCCCGTGGACCGGGCCATCAGCCCCATCACCGCCATGCCCACGAGGCCGCGGTAGAAGACGATCTCGCCGGCCGAATAAGTGGCCGAGGCCGCCTTGACGCAGACGCCCATGGTGGCGAAAAGGAAAGTGGCCAGGACCATCAGCCAGGCGGGCGACAGTCGTGTGATCGCGGTGCGCATCGTTTGCGTGGGTGGGCCGGAAGTTCTTCGGCGGGGCCCGGTCCGCCTTTTTCGTTCGAGCCGGACAGGAAGGTCCGGCAGGTCCATGTGGGCCGCGGCGCCGCCGCGGTCAGAGCGGCTCGCCCGCCATCGCCTTGCGGTACCACTCGTGGAAGTGCTGCATGCCGTCTTCCATCGGGCTCTGGTAGGGGCCTGCCTCATCGTCGCCGCGCTCCATCAGCGCGCGTCGGCCGGCGTCCATGCGCAACGCGATCTCGTCGTCCTCGACGCAGGTCTCCCAGTAGGCGGCCTGCTGGGCCTCGACGAATTCGCGTTCGAAGGCGCAGATTTCCTCGGGGTAGTAGAACTCGACCAGGTTCAGCGTCTTCTGCGGGCCCTTGGGGTACAGCGTGGAGACCACCAGCGTGTGCGGGTAGCGCTCGACCATCACCGTCGGGTAGTAGGTCAGCCAGATGGCGCCGTGCTCGGGCGGCCGGCCGCTGCCGTAGTTCAGCACGGCCTCCTGCCAGCGGC
This sequence comes from uncultured Burkholderiales bacterium, assembly GCA_966211815.1. Classification (GTDB taxonomy): domain Bacteria; phylum Pseudomonadota; class Gammaproteobacteria; order Burkholderiales; family Burkholderiaceae_C; genus JANPCX01. Next base: position 47,005 of record CBIHOD010000004.1, on the reverse strand, counting down.
GGTAGGCGGGCGAGCCCGCCTGCGCCAGGCCGTTCTGGGGGCCGACCGTCTGCACCGAATGGTGCGCGCCGAACTCCCAGCGCAGGTCGCCGCAGTCGACGAATTTGCCGAGGCCGGGATGGAAGGGGCCGACGTGGTAGTCCTCCAGGTAGACCTCGATGAAGGTCTTCCAGTTGTAGTCGCACTCGTGCACCTTGGCGCTGTCCAGCACGTAACCGGTGAAGTCGAGGTCCGCCCGCGGTCCGATGCGCCCAAGTTCGGCCGCGGCGTTGGCCCCGCCGAGCCGGGGGGCTTCGAACACCAGGCCGTTCCAGGCCTGGGTGGCGTAGTTCTTGAGGTTCAGGCAGGGGTCTTCGTCGAAGTGCGGGGCGCCGATCAGCTGGCCCTTGAGGTCGTAGGTCCAGCGGTGCAGGGGGCACACGATGTTCCCCTGGGAGCGGCCGCGGCCGCGCATCATCACGGCCTGGCGGTGGCGGCAGACGTTGGAGATCAGCTCGACACCGGCGGCCGAGCGCACGAGGGCGCGGCCCTCGCCCTCCTGGGGCAGGGCGTAGAAATCCCCAACCTCGGGGACGGCCAATTCGTGCCCCGCGTAGCGGGGCCGGGACTGGAAGATGCGGGACATCTCGCGCTCGAACAGGCCGGCGTCGAAATAGGTTGAAACTGAGAGTTGCGAGCGGCTGCGCTCCAGAGCTTCAAGCGTGATGCTCAGGTCGGACATGATCCCCAGGAGTCTCCAAAAACCAGTGCCTACCCCGCTGGGGTCGTGTCGCGGCCGGGTGGCCTCCATGCCTGGGGATGGCCCCAGGCCCAGCGGGCTGAGGATTGTACCCGGGGGCGTTCTCATGCGGCCGCGGCCGCGGCTTGTCAAGCCTTGCTCGCAGTGGGGCCACTCTACAATCGTCTTTTTGCTCCTCCGCCCCATGGCCAAACAGACCACCGCCGCCGCAGCCGCCCCGGCTGAGCCCCGCTACGAAGAAGCGCTCGCCGAACTTGAGCGGCTCGTGGCCGCGATGGAAGGCGGCCAACTGCCGCTGGACCAACTCCTCGAAAGCTACCGGCGCGGCGCCGAGCTTTTGTCGCTGTGCCGCTCGCGCCTGGAGTCGGTCGAGCAGCAGGTCAAAGTGCTTGAAGACGGGCAACTCAAGCCCTGGCTGGCATGAGCGTGCCGTCGTTCGACCAATGGGCCGCGCATGAATTGCAGGCGGTGGAGGGCGCGCTGTGCGCCTGGGTCCCGGGCGACGCGCCGGCGGGCCTGGGCCTGGCCATGCGCTACGGTGTGCTGGACGGCGGCAAGCGGCTTCGCCCCTTGCTGGTGCTGGCGGCCGCCCAGGCGGCGGGCGTCCCCGAAGCCATGCGCGAGACGAGCCTGCGCGCGGCCTGCGCCGTCGAGCTGATCCACGCCTATTCGCTGGTCCACGACGACATGCCCTGCATGGACAACGACGTCCTGCGCCGCGGCAAGCCCACGGTCCACGTGCAGTTCGGCGAGGCCCAGGCGATGCTGGCCGGCGACGCGATGCAGGCCCTGGCCTTCGACGTGCTCACCGCCGACGAGCGCGTGCCGCCCGCGCTGCAGGCCCGGCTGTGCCGGCTGCTGGCGCAGTCCGCCGGCCACGCGGGCATGGCCGGCGGCCAGGCGATCGACCTGGCGCACACCGGCAAGTCGATGGACGAGCAGGCCCTGCGCGACATGCACCGCCGCAAGACCGGCGCGCTCTTGCAGGCCAGCGTGCTGATGGGCGCGGCCTGCGGCGACGCTTCGCCCGGCCAGTGGCAGGCGCTCAAGGACTACGGCGACGCCATCGGCCTGGCCTTCCAGGTGGTCGACGACGTGCTGGACGTCACCCAGGCGTCCGAAGTGCTCGGCAAGACCGCGGGCAAGGACCAGGACGCCAACAAGCCCACCTATGTGACCGTGCTCGGCCTGGAGGCCGCGATGCGGCTCGCGCACTCGCTGCGCGACCAGGCGTTGCGCGCCCTGGAGGCCGGGGGCCTGGCCGGGGCCCAGCGCCTGCGCGAGCTGGCCCACAAGGTCGTGGACAGAGACAGCTGAACGCCGGACGGAAGACGATGAATTTCCCTTTGCTCAACACCATCAACAGCCCGGCCGACGTGCGCCGCCTGTCGCGGCCGGAACTCGGCCAACTGGCCAAGGAATTGCGCGAGTTCGTGCTGCACAGCGTGTCGCAGACGGGGGGGCACCTTTCCTCCAACCTCGGCACGGTGGAGCTCACCGTGGCCTTGCACCACGTCTTCAACACGCCGAACGACCGGATCGTCTGGGACGTGGGCCACCAGACCTACCCCCACAAGATCCTGACCGGCCGCCGCGACCGCATGGCCACGCTGCGCCAGCTCGGCGGCATCAGCGGCTTCCCGCGGCGCGACGAGAGCGAATACGACACCTTCGGCACCGCGCATTCGTCCACATCGATCTCGGCCGCACTGGGCATGGCGCTGGCCTCCAAGTTGCGCGGCGAGGACCGCAAGGCCGTGGCCGTCATCGGCGACGGCGCCATGACCGCCGGCATGGCCTTCGAGGCGATGAACAACGCCGGCATCCCGCACGCCAGCGGCCACGCCGACCTGCTGGTCATCCTCAACGACAACGACATGTCCATCTCGCCGCCGGTGGGTGGGCTGAACCGCTACCTGGCGCGTTTGATGAGCGGCAAGTTCTACGCCGCCGCGCGCGACACCGCCAAGAACGTGCTGCGCAACGCGCCGCCGCTGTTCGAGCTGGCGCGCCGCTTCGAAGAGCACGCCAAGGGCATGGTGGTGCCGCGCGGCACCATCTTCGAAGAGCTGGGCTTCAATTACGTCGGCCCGATCGACGGCCACGACCTGGACAGCCTCGTCCCCACGCTGGAGAACCTGCGCAGCCTGAAGGGCCCGCAGTTCCTGCACGTCGTCACCAAGAAGGGCTACGGCTACAAGCTGGCCGAGGCCGACCCGGTGGGCTACCACGCCGCCTCGGGCAAGTTCGACCCGGCGGTGGGCTTCGTCAAGCCGAGCACGCCGCCCAAGACCAGTTTCACGCAGGTCTTCGGCCAGTGGCTGTGCGACATGGCCGCCGCCGACGAGCGCCTGGTCGGCATCACGCCGGCGATGCGCGAAGGCTCGGGCATGGTCGAGTTCGAGAAGCGCTTCCCCAAGCGCTACTTCGACGTCGGCATCGCCGAGCAGCATGCGGTGACCTTCGCCGCCGGCCTGGCCTGCGAAGGGCTCAAGCCGGTGGTGGCGATCTATTCCACCTTCCTGCAGCGCGGCTACGACCAGCTCGTCCACGACGTCGCCCTGCAGGACTTGCCGGTCGTCTTCGCCCTGGACCGCGCCGGCCTGGTCGGCGCCGACGGCGCCACGCACGCCGGCGCCTACGACATCGCCTTCCTGCGCTGCATCCCCAAGATGGCCGTGCTCGCGCCGGCCGACGAGAACGAATGCCGCGCGCTGCTGACCACCGCCTTCCGGCACGACGGCCCGGCCGCCGTGCGCTACCCGCGCGGCAGCGGCGTGGGCGCGGCCATCCAGAAAGAACTCGCGGCGCTGCCCTGGGGCAAGGGCGAAGTGCGCCGACGCGCCGGCCAGGCCGGCGACGGCGCCGCCGACGGCAAGGCCGCTTCCTCGCCTGGCGGCCGCCCGCGCATCGCCATCCTGGCCTTCGGCACCTTGCTCTACCCCGCGCTCCAGGCCGCGGAGCGGCTGGACGCGACGGTGGCCAACATGCGTTTCGTCAAGCCGCTGGATACCGAACTGCTGTTGGAACTCGCGCGCGGCCACGACGCCCTGGTCACGGTGGAAGAGGGCTGCGTGATGGGCGGCGCGGGCGGCGCCGTGCTGGAAGCGCTGCAGGCGGCGGGCCTGGACATCCCGGTGCTGAACCTCGGCTTGCCCGACGAATTCATCGAGCACGGCGACCCGGCCAAGCTGCTTTCGCTGTGCGGCCTGGACGCCGCCGGCATCGAGCAGTCCATCGTGAAGCGTTTCGGCACCCGGCCGTCGCTGGTACGGGTGGTGGCGAACCAATAGGGCGCTTTCCCGTCGACCCTGATCTTTCTGAGCTTGTCCAAGCTCTTTTCAGAACTGTCCAGCTCCGACAAACTAAAGTGGCCAGGGCCCTTCGACAGGCTCAGGGCGAACGGAGAAGGTGCTCATAGCGAAGGGAACAGGTGCTCAGGGCGAAGGGAACAGGGGCTCAAGGCGAACGCAGAGAGGGCCGTGTGAACGGAGAAAGGAAGCAAAGCGGGCAAGATCTCCGCCCGCCACCGAAAACGGGCAAATTCTCCGCCCGCCACCGTTCGGGCTGAGCCCTTCGACTGGCTCAGGACGGGCCTGTCGAAGCCTTTCCGCGAGCGGTCCTGGCGTCCACGAACCAGCGGGAACAAAAGCCCTTTGACAGGCGAACGGGAAGGAAAGCACGCGTCCCCAAGCTCCAGGGCCTTCAGCCGAGGCCGCCGCCTTTGCAAGGCAGGCGTGCAGGCCATCGGCCTGGGCAGGAGTGCATCCTCCGCCCGCGAAACGGCAGATTCAACCGCGGAAAAATACCGCAATTCCAGGCTTCAGATTTCCAGGCCCCTGCCGAAAATCCGATGACGACGGCCATTTCGCGGTTGTTCACCGGATGCGAGCCGGCCGCGCCACCCACGGAGACACGCCATGAGTCAACCCGCGCCCAGCGCCCGTTTCCTGAAGGCCAACCCCCACGCCCTGGCCTCCATCCTCGAAGCCAGCCAGACCAAATCGATCATCTCGTCGAAGGACATCTTCGACATCTCGGGCACCAAGCTGTGGGCCCGCAACCTGCCCGTCTCCGACGCGCTGCAGCGCAAGCTGCTCGACCGCCAGTTGCGCGAGCCGCTGGAGAGCTGCCTCGTGGCCGAGGACGGCGTCACCACGCATTCGCTGGTCGAGTTCTCGGAAGAACTGCTGCAGCGGGACGCCCCCTTGAGCCGCATGCTCAGGCCCTACACCCAGCGGCTGCTGCTCGAGATCAAGCACCTGCCGCTGCACGCCGTGGTGCAACTGCTGCTGACGGCCGGCCAGGCTTCCAAACCGCCATCGTTCGAGCACGCGGTGCAGGCGATGCTGCTCAACGGCGCGCTGGCCATGAACCAGGGCGCGGGCACGCCCAACATCCGCCTGGCCATGCTGGCGGGCCTGATGCACGACCTGGGGGAGATGTACATCGCGCCCCAGCACGGCGAGGCCGACGCCGACCAGAACCTGAGCTTCGAAAGCTACAAGCATCTGGTGGTCCACCCGCACGTCGGCCAGCTGCTGGTGGCCCAGTTGACCAACTACCCCGCGACCGTCGCGCGCGCGATCGCCGAACACCATGAGCGGATGGACGGTTCCGGTTACCCGCACACCCTCCAGGGCGACGATCTGTCCGCCCTGGGCAAACTCACCGCGGTGACCGAAGCCACCCTCAACGCCATGCGCAAACCCGGTTCGCACCTGGCGCACGCCAGTGTCGCGCTGCGCGTCGTGCCCGGGGAATTCGACCTGGGCTGGATCGGCGCGATCACCGATTCCGCGCGCAGGCAGCCGCCGCTCCGGGCTCAACTGGAACCCACCGAGATCGCCTACCGGCTGCAAAGCCTCGACCACGCGCTGCAAGGCGCCGAGCGCAGCGCCGAGGCCATCCTCGGCCAGGACAATCCCTCGCCCGCGCTCAGGGCGGCGCTGGACATGGCCCGCCACCTGCTGATGCGGCTGCGCGTGGGCTGGAACACCAGCGGCCTGTGGAGCCAGCAATCCGTGAGCGAGCAGGACGCCGCGGAAGTCGAGGCGATCGAAGCCGAACTGCTGTTCCGGCTGAGGGCCATCCAGCGCGCCGCGTTGCTGCAGGCCGGCGAGCTGCCGGCCGAGGAGGCGCAGAAGCTCGCCGCTTGGTGCGCGGCGCTGCAAGCGCAGCGCTGAGGCGCGGCGGGCCGAAGTAAGGCGGGCCCGCCATCCACGCACGCGGTCACTCGGTGGGCTCGACGCCCACCATCCAGCCCAGGCCGAAACGGTCCGTGACCATCGCGAAGCGCGGCGACCAGAAGGTCTTGGACGGCGCCATCTGCACTTTGCCACCATCGGCCAATGCATTGAATACTTTGTCGACCGACGCTTCGTCGGCGACGTTCAGCGACAGCGAGAAGCCGTTGAACGACTGCGCGTCGCCGCAGCCGCCGTCCGAGGTCATCAACGGCGAGCCATGGACGCTGAAGGCGGCGTGCATCACCTTGTCGCCCCAGTTCGGCGGCACCGCGCCTTCCGGTGGCGGTTCCGGGCTGTCTTTGAATCGCATCAGCATCGTGATTTCGGCGCCCAGCGCCTGCTTGTAGAAGGCCAGCGCCTCTTCGCATTTGCCGTTGAAGAACAGGTAGGGTTGGATCGGCATGGTGTCTCTCCTTGGTTGGTGGATCTTGGTTGATGGGTGTCAGGAGATGGCGTCGAGCACCGCCTCGCGGGCTTCGTCTCCGCTTATACGACGATCGGCAACCCGGCTTTTCGACAGACCTTCCCCCATCGGCCCGGCAGCGCAAGTCTTGGCAGAAACTGCCAACGGCCGTTGGTCGGAGGTGGGGAAAATGCAAGAAGCCACCGGCCCGCAAGCGGAAGAATGCCAGTCGACCCCACCAACCCAGGGACGACCGCCATGCGACTGCATTTCACCCAACCCGCCCGCGACCCCTTGTGGGCGCTGACCGCCGCCTTCCTCGCCGACCCGCGGGGGCACAAGCTGGACCTCGGCCTGGGCGTCTACCGTGACGAGGACGGCGCCACGCCGGTGATGCGGGCGGTGCGCGAAGCCGAGCTGCGGATGGCCCGGCAGGCCTTGTCCAAGACCTACCGGCCGCTGTCGGGCCATGCGGCTTTCAACGCCGCGATGACCGGGCTGCTGCTCGGTGCGGGTCATGAGGCGATGCCACGCACGATCACCCAGCAGACGGTGGGCGGCACCGGCGCGCTGCGCGTGCTCGGCGAACTGGTGGCCAATGCGAATCCCGGCGCCACGGTTTGGTTGTCGAACCCGGGTTATGTGAACCATCGGCCGATCATGTCCGCCGCGGGCCTGGCCGTCGCCGAATACCCCTGGGCGGAAGCCCGGGGCGCGGCGTGCGTGCAGTCGATGTTCGACGGCCTCTCTGCGGCCCGTGAAGGGGACGTGCTGTTGCTGCAGGGTTGCTGCCACAACCCGACCGGCATCGATCCCACGATGGACGGCTGGCAGGCCATCGCCGACTTCTGCCGGCGGCGCGGCCTGGTTCCGCTGGTGGACATGGCCTACCAGGGCCTGGGCGATGGCCTGGACCAAGACGCCGGTGGCCTGCGCTTGCTGGCCTCGCGGCTTGACACCGTGCTCGTGGCCGCGAGTTGCTCGAAGAACATGGGCTTGTATTGCGAACGCACCGGCGCCGCGTCGGTGATCCTGGACGACCCGGCCTCGTTGGACGCCGCCGGCGCGGTGATGGAAGGCATCGCGCGCCGCAGCTATTCGATGGCGGCCGACCACGGCGCCGCCATCGCGGCGTCCTTGATCGCCGAGCCCGTCGCGTGGGTGGATGAGCTTGAGACGATGCGCTTGCGCATCCGGGCCGTGCGGCGCGCCGTCGCCGCCGAGCTGCGCCGCCTCGGCGCACCGCGGCTTATGCTTGCCGTGGCGGGCCACCGCGGCATGTTCTCGACCTTGCCGCTGGACGCGCAGGCGATGCAGCGCCTGCGCGACGAGCATGCCATCTACGGCACACCGGCCGGGCGCATCAACCTCGCCGGGCTCACCACCGCGAAAGCGGGGCAGTTGGCGCGGGCCCTCGTCGCCGTGGCGTCGCAGGTTGAGCGGGAAGCCGCAGAGGCCATGCTCGAACAGGCCTGAACCACGGGGGATCACCCGCTGGCCCGCGCGTGGCGGGTGCGGCGCTTCCGCCGCGCCGACTGGGCCGGGCGCCGTCCAGTCCCAGGAGGACGGTGTCCGGACGCGGAGGAAGTCACGGCTCATGAAGCCCGGCCGACCAAGCGCCAGCAAGCCGCGGTGAAGCGGACTTGCGCGCCGGCCACGTAGGGCTCGAAGGCGGCGCGCACTGTGGCGGTCACGGAGCGGCGCGTCGCTTCGTCCGCCTGCCGCAACGCCGCGCCGACGGGGCCGAGCCCGCCCAGGTAGCGCAGCAGGTCGCGCTCGGGGAGCGAGCAGGCCACATTGATGGGCTCGATGCCGACGCCCGCCCAGCCGCCTTCTTCGAGGATGGCCCGGGCCCGGTCGCCGTCCGCGAAGGCGAACTGGCCGGGCTCGCCCGGACGGCGTGCGGGCAGGTTCGGCAGCAGTGGCGCAGCCGCGCGTTCGGCCGTGGTCATGAACGGGTTCTCGGCGGCGCCGCGCCATGCGATGCAATGCAGCCCGGCGCCGCTGCTGGCCGCGCGGCGCAGGTTGGAGAAGGCGCGGACGGGGTCCGCGAAAAACATGATGCCGAAGCGCGACACGATGTGGTCGAAGCCGGCCGGTTCGAAAGCATGGGACTGCGCGTCGGCGCGGATGAAGCGCGCCGCCACCGCCCCTTCGCGCACGGCGCGTGCCTCGGCGACGTCCAGCATCGGCGCAGAGATGTCGATGCCCACCGCCTGGCCCCGCGGCCCCAGCCGTTTCGCGATGGCCAGCGTGGTGGCGCCCGTGCCGCAACCGACGTCGAGCACGCACCCACCGCCGGCCAGACCTGGTGTTTGCGCCAGCAGGTCTTCGAAGGGCTGGAACATCGCGTCGAGCAGGCCTTGCGCCTGGACCCACGCAAGGCCGGCCGGGCCGTTCCACGACGCTTCCTGGTCGTTGTTGCCTTGAGGCTCATCTTTCATGGCGCATCCTCCGGAAACTTCGGTGGGCGTACGATGCCACTTCAAGTCGACTTGAAGTCAAGAGGGCAGCTCAAAGGAATGAAACAGCTCGACATCGCCGAAGTGGCGCGATGTTCCGGCGTGCCGGCGTCGACGATCCGCTATTACGAGGAGAAGGGGCTGGTCGCTTCCGTCGGCAGGCGAGGCCTGCGCCGCTTGTTCGGCGAGCAGGTGCTGGAGCGGCTGGCTTTGATCGCGCTCGGCCGCGCCGCCGGCTTGTCGTTGGACGAGATCGCGCTGATGTTCGCGCCCGACGGCTCGCCGCGCATCGACCGGCGGATGCTCGCCGCCAAAGCCGACGAGCTGGACCAAACCATCCGGCAACTCGCCGCCATGCGCGACGGCTTGAGGCACGCCGCCGCATGCACCGCGCCGAGCCACGCGCAATGCCCGACCTTCCGCCGCCTGCTGCGCGCGGCGTCGGCAGGCCTCATCGGGCGGTGGCAAAAGGCTGGGCGTTGAGGAAGATCCGACGCAGGTGCTTCAGTGAGCGCACGGCCCACGCATGCGTGGGCCTTCCCATCGAGACCGGGTAGAACGGCCCGCCCCAAGCCTTCCGCATCGATATCCGGACCACCCAAAGAGGACCGCCAAAGAAAAAGGCCTTGCATCGCTGCAAGGCCTTGTTTCATCTAACGTTTTTTGGCTCCTCGACCTGGGCTCGAACCAGGGACCTACGGATTAACAGTCCGGCGCTCTACCGACTGAGCTATCGAGGAACTGAGCCTTGCATTATAGCCACGAATTTCAGGATGTCACAAGTCCATCTGCAAAGAAATTCGGAACGTGCGCGGCGCCATCGGGAAAAGGTAGGCATGGTCGAACTGGTAGGGCGATTCGCGCCAAGCCTGTTTGTCGAAAAGGTTGCTCACCCCGGCGCGCCAGACGAGCTGGCCTGCCCCGGTCCTTTGCGCATACCGCAGGCCGACGTCGACCTGCTGCGTGCCCGGGATGCTCGCGCTGTTGTCGGGCAGCACCTGGCGCCGGCTTTCGGCCCGCAGGTCGGCGAGCCAAGCCAGGCCGGGCAGGGCGGCGACGTTGTAGCGCGCCTGCAGCTTCACGGTGGTGGCGGGTACGTTGACGGGCTCTTTGCCATTGATGGAAGGGTCCACGCTGTTCTCGCGCCGGGCGTGCAGCCATTGCAAACCGCCCTGCAACACCCAGGGGCCGCCGCGCCAGCCGGCATTCAGCTCGATGCCGCGGTGGCGCTGCTGGCCGTCGGACCGGCGGGTGCAGGTGTTGCCGGTGGCGTCGCTGTCGCAATCGCTGCCGAGGCTGGAGGCCACCGGGCGGGAGATGTCGAACACCGCCACGCCCCAGTCGAACGCGTCGGCGCCGCCGTTCTTCAAGCCCAGTTCGACCTGCCGGCTGCGCAGCGCGGGCAAGGCCTGCCCGCGGTTGGTGAAGCGCGCACGGTTGGGCGCGACTTCGCTCTCGATGCCCTGGCCCCAGCTGGCGTAGGCGGTGGTGTCTGCGTTCAGCGCGTAGCTGGCTGCCAGCCAGGGCGTTGTGAAGGATTGGCCGTAGTCGGTGGCCCGCGTCCCATCGGTGCGCACGCTCTGGCGCTCCAGCCGGGTGTGGCGCAGGCCGAGCCAGGCCCTGAGTTCGGGTGTGAGCTGCAGGGCGTCGCGGATGAACAGCTCGGTGGACCGCTCGTCGCGGTGGGTGTTCTCGTCGGTCAGGCTGGGGTCGGCGGGCGTGACGGCGGTGCCCTGCACGTTGCCGGTGCCGACGTAGTTGTAGGCCTGGCGCTGGAAACGCTGGATGAGGTTGCTGCGCAGCACGCCCCATGACGCCTGGTGGGCCACCGCGCCGGTCTTGAACTCGCCGTGCACCGCCGCTTCGACGGCGTGCAGGTGGCGCCGCTCGTTTTCGCTGCGGAAGTCGTAGAGGTCGAAAGTGCCGTCGGAGCAGAAGCGGTGGTAGTTGTCCTCGGCGCTGCAACCGAAGGGGTAGGCCAGGCGGTCGTCGCTGGTGAGCCGCTGGGTGGCGGCGTGCAGGGTCCAGCGCCACTGGGGATTCAAGCGCTGGCTCAAGCGCAGCGAGGCGGTGTCGCCCTGGGTCACCACGGGCAGCGACCAGGGCTGGTTGTTCAGGTTGATGCGCGGGTCGACCGGCGCAGGCACCTGGTTGCCCAGCAGGCTGAAGCCGGGCTGGCTGCGCTGGCTGCGTTCGCTGGTTTCGAACTCGGCTTCGAGCAGGGTGTCGGGCGAGATGCGCCAGTCGCCCGCCACCGCCAGCAGCCTGCGGTGGCCTTGCTGGTCGCGCAGGTGGGAGTCCAGCCGCTCGTGGGCCGCGTTGACGCGCAGCCCGAACGCTTGCGACGTGCCGAGGCGCTGGCTGAGGTCGACCGCGCCGAGCAGCGAGCCGGTGTCGCGCCATTCGAGCAGCACGCTGCGCAGCGGGTCCTGCAGCGGGCGCTTGACGACCAGGTTCACCAGGCCGCCCGGCGCGCTGGCGCCGGCCTGCATGCCGCTGGTGCCCTTGAGCACCTCGATGCGTTCTTTGTTGTCCAGCGGCAGGGTGGTCTCGGCGCTGATGGGCAGGCCGTCGCGGCGGTAGTTGGCGCGGTTGTCGACCACGTAGCCGCGGATGGTGAGGTAGTCCCAATAACCTTCGCTGTTGTAGGCGTCGCTCACGGCGGGGTCGATGCGCGTGAGGTCGGACAGCCGCGAGAAGCCGCCGTGGTCGCGCTGGGTTTCCAGGTCGACGCTGCTGGCCTGGAAAGGCGCCTTGCTCGGCGCGACGCCGGCCCAGCCGCCCACGTCTGGCGCAGGGGCTGCACGGCTGCGGACGGTGACGCTGTTCAGCGTGCCGCCGTCGGCCTGTTGCGCCCAGGCGGCGCCGCCGACCGTCGCACCCAGGCCCAGCGCCAACCACGCGGCGCGCGCCAGGGGGGTGCGCCGGTGCGCATGGGCGCGCGGCAGGACGGGTGTTTCGAGAAATCGGTGGAAATTGGCCATCGTCGTGTTCCGGTGTGCGATGGCAGGTCGGCGGGCTCCGGCATCGGCCTGCCGGTCCGGTCCCGCCGTCCAGGCTGCCCGCGCGGTGGCGGGCCTTGGATCGGTGGGCGGGTCCGTCGGACGGACGGTCGGCGATGCGTGGAGCATGCTTCCCTGCGCGAGGATTACCTCAATCAGGTTCAAAGGGACTTTCTCAGTCGGACCGCCGGTTGACCGGTGGCTCAACACCCCTAGCGAAGGCGGCGCCTCATGGCGCCGCGGCCGGAATTATCGCCGCAAATGGAAACAAACCGCTCGCGCCCGCGGCCGGCAGCGGCACTGCTCAGCGCTTTTTCGCGGCCTGCGGCTTCTGGCCGTGACCGGTCGGTTTGGCGGCAGCGCCGGCCGGCGGCTGGGTGCCGCCCTGCACCCAGTTCTTGACCAGCCAGCCGACGGTCGCGCCCGCCGCGAACACCAGCCAGAACCACAGCGGTGCCCAGCTTTCCATGCCGCTGCGCAGGTTCATGCCGAAGACGGCGGCCACGGTCATGAGGGGGAAGGTCAGGGCTGCGATGGTGTTGAGCTTGTTCTGGGCCCGGATGCCGGCCATGGCGGCCTGGGTCTGTTCCTCGGCGTTGCGCGCGAGGCGGAAGGACAAGGCCGATTGCGCGTCGGCGTGCAGCAGTTCCAGGCCCCGCGCCAGGTCGGCGGCGTGGTCGCGCGCGGTGATCAGGCCGGTGTCGTCGCGGACGGCCTCGCGGGCGGACTGCAGCGCGGCGTGCAGGTTGGCGGCGGCGCGCGCCAAGGGGCGCGCCTTTTCGATGAGCTGGAAGAGCGACTCGGCCGATTCCGCCTTTTCATAGCGTCGCTGCGCGTTGTCCAGCGTCGACTGGTATTGGCCGAGCAGCCGGGTCAGCGCCGACTCGCCGCCCGGCTGGCCGTGGTGCAGCCATTGGCCGTCGGGTCGCCGCAGGAAGACCGAATGCTGGCGGGCGCCGCCGGCTTGCGCGGGCGGCTCGTGCAGCACCAGCAACAGGTGGCCGCCTTCGTGGATGGCGCGCTGCGCGCCGTAGCTGTCGCGGCCGAGCCGGCGTTCGATGGCGGCGGGCAGTTCCCAGGGGTAGTCGATGCGGCTCATGGTCGGGGGGTTGTCGAGGATTCCGGTGTTCACGCGCGCGGGCCGAGCGACGACCACAGTTGCTCGAAAGCGTCGCCGAATTGCCGCAGCAGGCCGGGGTCGTTGCACAGCACGAGGTTCTCTTCGTTGAGCTGGCAGGCGCTTCGCGTCCAGTTGTAGCTGCCGTTGATCAACCAGGCGCGGTCGAGCAGCGCGAACTTGTGGTGCATGTGGGCGGGGGTGCGGTCCACCCGCACCGGCACGCCGGCGTCGCGCAGGGCGGCCACGTCGCTGCCCGCGTCGAATTCCTTGTCGTTGTCGGTCAGCAGGCGCACTTTCACGCCGCGGCGGTGGGCGGCCAGCACTTCCGCGCTGATGCGGTCGTCGGACAGCGTGAAGACGCACAGGTCGGCCGACTGCCGGCAGCCGCGCAGCTGCCGGACGATGACGTCGAGGCAGTCGGTGCCAGGGCTGAAATAAGCCTGGGCGCGGTGGGGGCCGCCCGGCGAGCGGGCGGTGTCGATCGCCCGGGCGACGCCGTCCAGCCAGCGCACCAGCGCGGACGGGTCGGCCTCGGCCTCGCCGAGCCGGCTGCGCACCAAATCGAAAGCCTGGTTGCGCAATTGGCGCAGGCCTTCTTCCGGCAGCTCGGCGCCGCGCAGCGACTGGGTGAGCAGGCGTTTCTCGTCGTCGCTCAGGCGGGCGTCGACCAGGCTGTCTTCGAGCTGGCGCAGCAGCCGGGCCAGGCGTTGGCCGGCGGGGGTGGCGTCACTCATCTTTCGCTCCTGCTTTGCCACGGGCGGGCGGCGCCGCCTGTCGGCCCTTGCGCACCTCGTCGAGCTGGTTGGCCACGCGCTCCACTTCGTCGCGGATGGAGTGGTCGAGGTTCAGCCGGCGCTCGGTGGCGGAGATCAGCGGCATCAGGATCTTGCGGTAAGTGACGGCGATCTCCAGCATGGCTTCGGCCAGGCGCAGGCCTTCGCTGTCGGCGGGCGGCGCGGGCGGGGCCGGCGGCGGGTCGGCTCTCTTGAGCCCGTCGACCGCGCGGGCGACGTCGAGCAGCGTCGAGGCGATGCGCGTGCTGCCGTCGGTGTCGCCACCGCCGAGCTTGCGCTGGCGCACGAACTCTTCGCAAATGCCTTTCCAGCGGGCGGCTTCCTCGGCGGTGGGCGCGCCCAGCAGGTGGGCGAGCTTGAGCAGGTTCTCCTCGGCGCCGGTGGTGAGGGTCTGCGCCTCGCCGCGGTAGTGGTCGCGAAGCAGCGCGTCGAGTTCGGCGTCGCGCATCAGCGGCGTGATCTGCGCGGCCAGCTTGGTCATGTTGCGGTAGCTGCCCTGCAGCTTGAAGGGCGGCTCCTGCCGGTAGCCGTCCTGCTGGGCGGCCGATTCGATGTAGCTCTGGTTCACCTTGAGCAGCAGGTCGCGCGCGCGGAAGAGCCGCTTGAACAGTTCGGTGATCTCCTCCAGCTCGGCCGCGCCGTAGGGGTGGGACAGGTCGCCCGCCGCCACCTCCTCGCCCCGGGCCCGCCGGGCGAGCAGGTGCACGTCCTTCGGGTCGCGCGACGACAGCGGCAGCAGCACCGGGTTGGCGGTCAAGGCGTTTTCCAGGTAGGACAGCGCGAAGAGCTCCTCGCGCCCGGCCAGCACGTCGCCGAGGTTGTGGATGTCCGCCCGGTTGGCCAGCATGTCGGGGATCTTGAAGACGTCGCCCGACTCGGTGTACGGGTTGCCCGCCATCACGATGGCGAAGCGCTTGCCGCGCAGGTCGTAACTGCGCGGCTCGCCGTTCCACACGCCTTCGATGCGGCGGGTGCCGTCGGCCAGCGCGATGAACTTCTGCAGGAACTCCGGGTTGGTGTGCTGGATGTCGTCCAGGTAGAGCATCACATTGCTGCCCATCGCCAGGCCGAGGTTGAGCTTCTCCAGCTCCTGCCGGGCGGCGCTGTGCTCGGCCGCGGCGGGGTCGACCGAGACGACGTCGTGGCCGAGTGCGGGGCAGTTGACGCGCACGAAGACCATGCCGAGCCGGTCGGCCACGTATTCCATCAGCGTGGTCTTGCCGTAGCCCGGCGGCGAGATGAGCAGCAAAAGGCCCATGCGGTCGGTGCGCGAGGCGTCGCCGGCGGCCCCGATCTGCTTGGCCAGGTTGTCGCCGACCAGCGGCAGGTAGACCTCGTCGATCAGCCGGTTGCGCACGAAGGTGGACAGCGGCCGGGCCTGGAACTGGTGCAGCCTGAGGCGTTTCTTCTCCCGCTCGACCAGCTCGTGCCGCAGCCTGTGCAACTGCTCGAACGCGGGCACGACCCGTTCCCGGTGGTGCAGGAAGCGCCGCCAGAAGTCGTTCAGGTTGAGTTCCACGGCGCCTTGCGCGAACCGGGGGTGTTCCGACAGCAGGCCTTCCACACGGGCCTGCAGCGGCGTGCTGACGCGCACACGCGGCAGCGGCACGCACAGCACGGCAGCGGCTTCGTCGGCCCAGGGCAGGGCGTCCGCCGCCGATGCGCCGGCGTAGGCGCGCACCCAGTCGCGGGCCAGGCGCCAGCGCTCGGCCGGCAGGCAGGCGTCGAGGTCGTGCTGCCAGTCCAGCCAGCGGCCGCCGCGTTCGAGGTCGCGGCGCAGCGCGGCGGCCAGGTCCTCGGCGCCGCCCGACACCACCCAGCCCAGCGTGGGGGAGGGGTCCTGGGCGAGCTGCCGCGCCAGGTAAGCGGCGGCCTGTCCGCAACGGGTGGCGTCGGGGGCAGCGTCGTCGTCGTCGCCGTCGCCGATGCCGAGCCCCGGCCCGAATTCGCCGGCGAAGCGGTGCAGGGCCAGGGCGGTGTCGGCCTCCAGCGCGTCCAGCGCCTGGCGGGAGGCGAACATCTGCAGCATCTGCAGCGCCGCGCGGGCGCGGCGGTGCAGGGAGTCGCGCTCGCTGGCGTGGCGGCCGTGCTGCCAGTAGAGCAGCGCCAGCGTGCGTTCGGACGGGCCCCAGGCCAGCAGGCCGGCGTGGTCCTGCATCGGCACCAGCGCGGCCAGCAGGCGGGCGGCGTCTTCGTCGTGCACGCCTTTCTGGTAACCCTCCTGGTAGCGCGGCGCGGCGAAGGCGCGCACCTGCCTGCGCAGCGCCTCCAGGCCGTCGGCCGGCGCGGCGGCGGCCGAGCGGGCGAGCCCGGCCCAATCGAGGCCTTCTCCGGTTCCCTCCAGCGCGGCCTGCATCACGCAACCCGCGAGGTATTCGGCTCGCGACAGCGCCGGCGTTTCGGAGACCAAGGGCAGTTCCCAGTAGGGCTTGAGCGCGTCCAGCCGGGCGTCCTGCACCGGCGCGACATAGTCGGTGCCGGTGACCTGGAAAGCCATCCCTTGTTGGCTGGGCACCAGTCCGAGGTCCAGCGGCTGGCGCTGGATGGTGAAGGCGTGGCGGCCGAAGCGCAGCGTGTTGCCGTCGGCGGCCACCAGTTCGTTCTTGTCGCGCACCAGGCGCAGGGCCTGGTCCCGGGCGGTCTTCAGGCGGGTGGCGATGTCGTCGGCCTGCACGGCGGCGCCGAGCTTGCGCAGGTCGTCCGTCAGCTGGCGCAGCTTGGACAGCAGCGGGTCGCCGGCGAAGTAGCCGTGGATCTGGGTGGCGTCGGAGAAGCCGGCGACGCGGCGCGGCACGCCGTCCAGGATGCGGCCGGCGGCCTCGGCCAGCGTCTGCGCGCGGCGCTGCCGCGCCTCGACCAGGCCCTGCTTGCGGGCGGCCAGGGCGTCCACCACGGTCTCGCGCCGGGCCGCGATGTCGCCGACGAAGGCCTCGTGCTCGGCGAACCGGCCTTCCAGCTCTTCCAGCTGCGCCAAGAGCCGGGTCAGGGCGTCGTCGCATTTCTCAGGCGTGTCGGCGAACTCCAGCGCGTTCTCCACCGCCTGGCCGAAGAGCTTGAACTGGGCGCCGAACTCCGCCGCGGCTTCGCTGGCGCCGAGGTTCTTGCGGCGGCCCCGGGCTTCGGCGCGCAATCGGTTGATCTCGCCGTAGAGGATGGAGATGCGGTCGAGGATGGCGGTGCGCGCCACCGCGTCGCCGCCGGGCAGGCTGCCGAGCTGTTCGGTGATCAGGTCCAGGCCGGCGGCCAGGCCGTCCAGCGCCTCCAGCAGCCGGGACAGCGCCGGCGAGGTCTGCGCCGCCGCCAGGTCGAGCGCGGCCTGCTGCAGGGTCTGCCGGTGGCCGTCGAAGGCTTGTTCGTTCGCCAGGAACTGCATCGCCCGCTGGCCCACCGATTGCTGCTGTTCCTGCAGCGCCTGGTCCATCGATTCGATGGCCGGCAGGTCGGCGTAGCGCAATTCCTTCAGCGGCTGCAGCCGGCCGCGCTGCCGGCGCAGCCGGGCCAGTGCCTGGATGAAGTCTTCGGGCTGGCGCCACAGGCTGCCGGCGATGTCGCCCAGCAGGGCGCGCTGCTCGCCTTCGGCCTGCTGCAGCGCCCGCGCGGTGTCGCGCCGGATGCTGTCGACCTTCTCGAACTCGGCCAACGCCTGGCGCGCGCCTTCGATGATCGCCTGCAGCTCGGCGCCGAGGCCGTGGGCCTGCGGGTCGCCGAGCCAGAAGTAGGCGTCGCCCACGCGGCCGCACTGGCGGATCAGGTCGTCATAGGCGGCGCGGGTCGGCGCCTGCTCGCGCACCGAGCGGGCGATGCCCATCAAGTCGGAGACGCCGCGCACCAGCTCGGCATTGCCTACCTTGGCGAAGAAGCCAGTGCCGCGGGGCAGGGCGGCGGCGTGCTCCTCGCTGGCGAAGGGCGTCTGCCAGAGCTGCATCGGGTGGACGCGGGTGGGCTGGTCGTCCTCGGCCTGGAACACCAGGATGCGCCCGTCGGGGAAGCGCGCGTAGCCGTTGGCCACGATCGGCGCGGCCAGCGTCTTGTTGATCAGGTTGTAGGCGAACAGCACGTAGTGGCCGCCGGCGGGCTCGTAGAACACATAGAGCACCTCCTCGCCGTGGGGCGAGCGCAGCGTGCGCTTGAAGCGCAGGCCCTCGGCCAGGGCGGCGGGCAGGTCGAAGCGCTTGAAGTCGCCCGACTGCAAGTACATGCCGCCGGGGAAGATGATCCCGTGGTCTTCCGGCAGCTGCACGCAGGACACGCCGATGGCGTCGATGCGTTCGACCTTCTGCGTGCGGATGTTGAACACCAGGTATCGCGTGTGCGATTCGCGGTAGGGCTTGATGCGCAGCAGCACCAGCATGCCCAGCTTCGCCCAGGCGAACTCGGCGTCGGCCAGCGACTGGTGCTTGTCTTCCACCGGCTCGCTGTAGATGCCCAGGCCGGTCTCGGTGTTGTTCTCGACCTTGACGGTGAGGTCGCCGCCGAGGGTCTCGACGAAGAGCGTGTCCAGCACGTTGACGTGCGGGTGCTTCCCGCCGACGTGGTCCTCGCGGGTGGCGGCGGTCCATTCGAAGTCGTGGGTCGGCGGCAGCGCGATGTCGCGCTCGCCGCGGTTGTCGATGTAGCGGATGTCGCCGCCGGGCCCGATGCCCCAGCGGAAGACCCGGATGTCGTGCAGCTGCTGGCCGATCCGGAAGGCCGCCAGCAGTTTGTCCTGCGTCACGCGCAGCTGGGTCAGCGTGGCCTGCTTGTAGTAGGCGTGCAGCTCGCGGAAGTCGGCGGCGAAGCGCGGGTCGTCGAGGAAGGTGCCGTTGATGGGCACCGGCTCCAGCTCCTCGGCGGCGCCCTGCGGCGCCAGCCGGTACAGCGCGAAGACGTCGCCGACCGAGGTCTCCTTGCGCAGGCCGATGAAGACGTTGTAGCCGAACAGCAGCAAGCCGTCGATGAGCACCAGGTCGCGGGCGACGCAGTTGTTCTCCGTGCGGGCGCGGGTGCGCAGGAGGAGGCTCTGCTCCGACCGGCCGAACTCGGCCAGCCGCGCCTCGTTCAGGGCCTGGGCCTTGGCCTGCAGCGCCTCGCCCTGCGCCTGAAGGCGCTTCTTGAGCAGGTCGTAGCTGCCGCCTTCGGCGACCAGGCGCTCGGCTGCGTCGGGCGCGGGGGGCGGTGGGGCGGTCTCAGACATGGAAGCCCTTGGAATGAGTAGCAGTTGGGATCACCAGCCCGTGCGCAGCAGCGCCAGCAGGGCGTCCCGCTGGGGCTGGGCGGAAAGCCAGGCCCGGATGCGGTTCAACTCGTCGATGCATTCGTCGCCGTGGCGGGCGCGCAGCTCGGCCTCGCGGCGGCCGCGGGATTCTTCGTCGCGCAACTGGCGCTGCCAGCCGTCGGAAAGGATCTCGCCCAGCTGGGTCGCCAGGCCGGCGCCGGCCAAGGCCGCCCATTCACCCGCGTCCAGCCACACCCATTGGCACCGGGAGCAGCGGTCGACACGGAAGTCGGGGCTGGCACCCACCCGCAGGCGCTGCATGAGCCGCGTGCACGAAGGGCACTGGCGGACGCCGGCATCGGTGGACGCCACCGGCGGCGCCTCGGCCGGGCCCATCGGGCCCGTGCAGAGTTGCGCATCCGCCCAGGCACGGTAGTCGTCCAGGCCCAGCAGGCTGCCGTGGCATTCGTCGCATCCCTGGGCCCGCAGGCCGGGGGCGAGTTCCACCGCGCGCAAAGGGGCGCGTTTCTCGCAGACGCAGCTCAATGTGGATGTCATCGCCATCTCCCTTTTGAATTGGCGCTTTAGAGGTTGAACTTCTGGCGCAGCTCGGCCACGGCCTGCTGCATCTCGGGGGTCAGGTCCGTCGGCGTCAGCTTGGCGATGATGCTGCGCAGGATGCGCTTCTCGTTGTCGTCCACCGCGCCGTCGCGCTGGGCGATGGCGACGATCTTCGCCAGCTCGGCGGGCGCGAAAACGCCGTCGTCGGAGAAGCATTGGATCGAGCGGAAGGCCATTTCGAGGTAGTCGCGGGATTCGGGCATGGGGTTCTCCTATAGATCAGTTCTTCCGCAAACCCTGCACCAGCGTCTGCAGCGCGGCTTTCTGCGCGTCGTCGCCGTCGCGGGCGATCTTGGCCAACAGCGAGGCCACCGTCAGGTTCTGCAGCTCGCCGGAGGAGCCTCCCAGCGCGCCGAGCAGGCCCTGCAGGTCGGGCACGATGTCGCGCTCGCCGGCGAGCTGGTCCTTGAAGGCCACCTGCAGCGTCTTGCTCTTGCCCACCACGCCGTCGATGCCCTTGCCGACGGCCAGCGCGCCGACGAAGCGGTCGAAGTAGTCGCCCTGGCCGCCGACGATGTCGATCTTGGCGTTGGCCAGCGCGGTGCCCAGCACTTCGGCCTGCTCGCGGGCGATGGCGGTCTGCGCGTCGATGCCCTTGAGCGTTTCGACGTGGGCCTTCTCCAGCCGCATGCGGAATTCCTCGTGGGCGCGGGTCTCCTCGCTCATCGCGCTCATGGCCTCGAACTTGTCGCGCAGGCCCTTGGCCTCGGCCTGGAACTTCGCCTCGATGTTGGCGGCGTCGGCCTGGCCCGCCTTGATCGCCGCCTCGGCGTCGGCCAGGCGCACCTGCACATCGGCCAGGCCGAGCTTCTCCTTGCCCGACGCTTCGGCTTCGAGCTTGGCCTTCAAGCCGGCGGCCTCGGCCTGCGAGCGCAGCTCGATCACCTGGGCCTGGGACTGGCCTTCCTTCAGCGTCGCCTCGGCGCCGGCGGTGCGCACGTGCACGTCGGCCAAGCCCTGCTTCTCGACGGCGTCGGCCTGCACCATGGTCACCTTGGCGGCGGCCAGGCCGGGCGCGGCGGTGATGGCTTCCAGGCCCTCGGCTTCGCGCTTCTTGGCCTCGGCGTTCTTCTCGGCCACCTTCAGCCGCGCCTCGGCCAGCGTCATCTCCTCGGAGGCCTTGTGGCGCGCGCGGC
This sequence comes from uncultured Burkholderiales bacterium, assembly GCA_966211815.1. GTDB lineage: Bacteria > Pseudomonadota > Gammaproteobacteria > Burkholderiales > Burkholderiaceae_C > JANPCX01. The sequence goes on along the minus strand of CBIHOD010000004.1, from coordinate 26,285 downwards.
GTTCCTCGGCCTCGGCGGCCTTCACTTCGGTGATCAGCTTCTCCTCGGCCTGGCCTTCGGCCAGGATCACGGTGGACTGCTTGGTGCGGTCGGCCTCGGCCACCACGCGCAGCGCCTTGATGGCTTCCTCCTGCTCGGCCACGGTGCGCTCGACCACGATGCGCTCGCGCACCACGTCGGCGATCGCCTTCTTCTGCACCTCGACGGCCTTGTCCTTCTCGATCTTCTGCAGCGTCACTTCCTTTTCGCGGTCGACCACCTCCAGCTCGCGGGCGCGGGTGACTTTCTCCTCCTCGATCGCGACGGCGCGCTTGCGGTTGTTCTCGGCCACCTCCTTCTCGCGCAGCACGTTCTCCTGCTGCACCGCGACCGATTGCTCGGCCTGCAGACGGGCGATCTCGGACTTGGTGCGCTCCTCGGCCTGGATCTTCAGCGTCTCGGCCTCCTCGCGCGCCTTGACCGTGGCCACTTCGCGCGATTGCCGGGCCTGCGCGTCGGCGGCCTGGCGCTCCAGTTCGAGCAGGGCTTCCTGGGTCTCGACGTTCTTCTTCTTGATCTGCATCTCTTCATTGCGGCGCAGCTCGTTGGTGCGCACGTGTTCGAAGGCGGTCAGCTCGGTGATCTTCTTGATGCCCTGGGCGTCGAGGATGTTGTTGGAATCGAGCTTGCTCAGCGGCGTCTGCTCCAGGAAGTCGATGGCGGCGTCCTCCAGCACATAGCCCGACAGGTCGTTGCCGATCTGGCTGATGATCTCGTCGCGGAAGCGGTCGCGGGCCTGGTAGAGGTCGACGAAGTCCATCGCCTTGCCGACCGTCTTGAGGGCTTCCGAGAACTTGGCCGAGAACAGCTCCTCCAGCGTCTCCTGGTTGGAAGCGCGCTCGCAGCCGATGGCCTGCGCCACCTTCAGCACGTCGTCCGCCGTCTTGTTGACGCGAACGAAGAACTTCACCTTGATGTCGGCGCGGATGTTGTCGCGGCAGATCAGGCCCTCGTTGCCCGAGCGGTCGATGTCGATCGTCTTGACCGAGATCTCCATCAGCTCCGCCTTGTGGATGATCGGGTAGACCATGCGCCCGGTGAAGGTGACTTCCGGCTCGGCCCGCAGGGTGTTGACGATCAGCGCGTGGCCCTGTTCGATCTTGCGATAGAACTTGGCGAACATCGCGAAGAAGCAGATGAGGAAGAAGGCCAGAATGCCTGCGGCGATGAGGATTGGCTCCATGGTGTCCCTTTGTGGCGTGGATGCGCTTGCGGCGGAAGAGGTTGCGGGAGGAGGAAGGAAAGCGGCGGTGGCGTCGCGCGGCGGCCATCAGCGCGGCAGCGCCCTGACGAGGTAGCGCCCGGCGGCCTCGTCATATTCGAGGATCTGAGCCTGGTCGCCCTTGGCGAGCGTGGCGGGCCCCGGCGTCCAGACGCGGATGTGCAGGTTGGCGCCGCGCTGGGCCACCTCGGCGCGGCCGAAGCGCTCGTCCACCCGCTGGCTGAGCACGGTGCAGGTCTGGCCGACCAGGCTGGCGTTGGCCTGGGCCTGGTGGGTGACGAACAAGCCGCGCATCGGGCGGATCAACTGGGCGGTGACGGGGACGGCCGCCGCCAGGCTGAGCAGCAGCACCACCGTGCCGCCCACCCAGTGCATCAGTCCGGTGGGTTCGCTGAACAAGACCCACTGGCCGGCCAGGCAGGACAGGGTCCAGGAAAGCAGCACCAGCAGGCTGCAGACGATGGAGAAAGGCACGCCGTTCAGGCCGCAGGCCATCACGTAGCCCGCCAGCGTCGACAGCTCGCCGGGGTCGCCGTCGGCCTGCAGTTCCAGTTCCAGGTCGATGTCGGAGGACTCGAAGTCCACCCAGCCGACCAGGGCGAGCAGCCAGTAAACCAGCAAGACCAGCAGCAAGGCCGAGAAAACGGCCGTGGGGTAGCTGATCGCCGCGTCGATGAAGCGGTCCATCCCTCGTCTCCCAACTTTCTTCGTGTCGAACGGCTCCGGCGCTCTGCGCCGGGCCACCTTGTCTTTTGTCCCACGATTATCGGCGCGGGCTCCCGGTTTGTGCGAAGCGGATCAGCTCTTGTGTGACGCGTTCCTTGATGGCGAGCCGGTCGGCGGGCGGCAGCCCGTAGCGCCCGGCCAGCTCTTCGTAGTCCTGCGCCGTCAGCGAGACCGTCAGGCGGGGGCGCTTGGGCCGGCTGGCCGTGGGCAGCGCCAGCAGCCGGCGGATCTGGTCAGAGGTGGACAGGTTGTTTTCGAAAGCCGCCGTGCGCACCGCGTCCATCACCGCCTCCTCCACGTCGAACGCCACCTGCACGGCGCGCAACGCCTCGTCCGAGCCGCTCCAGCGGGCGGGTTTGCGCTGCAGTGTCATGCGCCTTCCCGCCGCGGTGGCGTTGGCGCGCCGCCGGCGCCGCGGGCGCGGATGCGGTCCATCACCCGCCGGCGCCGCGCCGCCTCGTCGTCCCCGCCGATGCCCGCGGCGGCCAGTTTCTTGTCCAGCGCGCCTTCGCCGAGCTCCTCATCGAGCCGGGCCTCGGCCGCCATGCGGTCGGAGAGTTCCTCGTGGCGCCGTTTGATGCGTTCCAGCGACTCGCGCGCGCCCACGAGCCGGGAGCCGCCCTGGCCGATGTTCTCCGCGATCGAGCGGGTGGCGCGGTGGACGCTCTCGGTGGTCTTGGCGATGCCGATCTCCCGCTCATGCTCACGGATGCGCGCCTCGGCCGACTGCACCAGGGCCTTCAACTTCGCCACCTGCAGCGCGCAGGCCGCGTGGGCCCGCGTCTGCGCCTGCAGCTCCTGCTCGAGCAGGTCCACCTGGGCGGCCGTTTCCTCCGCCAAGGATTCCTGCGCCTTGTCCAGCGCCTGCGCGGCCAGGCCTTCGTAGCGGTCGATCTCGGCCTGCAGCTTCTCGATCCGGCGGGCGCTCCGCATCTCGCCGGCCATCACGCCCACCAGCTCCCGCTTGGCTTGGGCGATGCTTTCCTTGGCATCCAGGATCTCCTGCTCGTAGGCGAGCGTGGCGTTGGCGTCGACCACGCCTTCACCGATTTCGCGGACGCTCGCGCGCAGGACGTTCATCACTTTCTTGATCACGGACATGGCGGGCTCCGGTTCGTTCGGGGAAAGGTCCAGGCGCGGTCATTTCAGGAATTCGGAGAGCGCGTCCAACGCGTCCAGCGCGTTGTCGCTGAGCACCGCCACGTCGTGGGCGATGTCTTCGACCCGGGCGTCGCGCGCCAGCGCGCCCGACAGCACGAACCGCCCGCCGACGCGGCCGAAAGACGACAGCGGCACCGAAGGGTTGAGGTCGAGCAGGGTTTCCAGCAGTTCGGCCCGGCGCTCGGGCAACACTTCGTCGTCCGACCACAGGTAACAAAGGCACAGGATCTGCGACTCGGAGCTGGTGAGGTAGATCGGCAGCTCCTGCCGGCCTTCGATGCTGACCTGCACGACCGGCACGTCGCCCGGGATCGGCCGCAGGTCGACCGGCGCCCCACCCATGGCGGCGCCGACGAGCAGGTCCAGGCCTTTCAATTGGTCGAGCAGTGTCTTCATGGCGCCTCGGATTCGAGCCCGGTTTCTGGGCTGCTGCGCCAAAGAATAAAAGCTATGACATGTTATGTCAATGCGGAAGACCCCCGTGATCGGGGGCCTGGAAGCCTGCGCGCGCGTTCAGCGCGGCGACACGCCGATCAACCAAAGATGCAGCCCACCCATGAACGCGGCGTACAGGCCGAGGCCGCCGGCGATGGCGATCGCGTCGTTGAAGCGGCCCGCCGGGGCGCCCGGCACGGGTCGCGGCGCGCGTCGCTTGAGGGCGACGCGGTCGGCCACCGCCCAGGCCAGGAAACTGCCGAACAGCAGCACGTCGGCGAGGTTGCCGTTGACCAGCAAGTGGGCCAGTGCCCAGAGCTTGGTGGCCGCGAGCATCGGGTGCTTGGCGGCGCTCTTGATCCGACCGGGCAGGTAGGCGGCCAGCAGCAGGACGAACACCGGCAGCATCAAGAGCCAAGCGGCGTGGCGCATGCCCATCGGCGGGTTGTAAAGCGGCACCGGCGCCAGCCTGGCTTGGCCATAGCCGTGGATGATCAAACCCAGGCCGGCGAAGGCGAGCAGGGAGTAAATGCCTTTCCAGGGCAATTCGCCGAGCCTGGCCACCTGCCGGTCGCGCCAGGTCGGTGCGGCGATCGAAACGGAATGGATGCCGAAGAAGAGGATCAGGCCGATCAGAAGCTGTGTCATGTCGTGGGCTTGGCGGAGTGGTGCGTGAGTCTAGTGTGGTGTTCCGCAATGGAATCGTGTCTTGCAAACCAGGGCCCTTCGACGAGCCGGAGCCTTGCGTCCACGCGTGATGTTTGTCGACGGTTCATGCGAACGGGATGGTGCAAGCCGTTGCGCCCTTGGCGGCCAGCCGAAGCGTGCAGGACGAGTTTCCGTGGCGCAAGCCGACGCCGGCGGTTCGCCCCGACCTTCACCCCAACCCTCTCCCGCAAGCGGGAGAGGGAGCTTTCACCCGACCTTCTCTCACAGCGGGAAACGGAGCTTTCGCCCGACCTTCTCCCGCAAGCGGGAGAGGGAGCCTTTCTCCCGACCATCGCCCTCAAGGAAGAGGGAAGCCTTTCGCCCGACCTTTTCCCGAAAGTGGGAGTGGGGGACTTCCACTCCCTCGCCCCCGGCACGGGGGAGAGGGTTGGGGTGAGGGGGCGATGGCGGATAGGGGCCGTTTCATCCATCGAGCCTTGCCCGACCGCCGGGCATCGACTTGGGTGTCAACGCTTCAGCGCTTTCTCCAGCTGCGCCTTGTTCATCGTCGAGCGCCCCTTGATGCCGCGCTGCCGGGCTTCGTTGCGCAACTGCGCCACCGTGCGGCCGCCGGGGCCGCGGTGGGAACGCTGCCCGCCGCGCCGGCCGGGCGACATGTCCTGCACCGATGAGCGGCTGGCTTCCTTGGCCTCGCCGTGCTGCGCGCGCTCCTTGTTGACCACGCGGGCCGCGATCTCCTCGGCCACCTTCGTGGGGCGGCCTTTTTCCCTCAGGCTGTCCTTGATGTGCGCGTATTGGCGCTCGCGCTTGGCGCTCCAACTGGTCTGCGGCATGGTGGGCTCCTTGTTTCCTGTGGGGCTTGCGGGCCTTCCGCGGTCCGTGGAGGCCGGCGGCGGGGACCTGCGGCAATCAGTCCGGTTCGGGGGCGAAAGCCGTGCGGATCCAACCGTCCTTGGTCGGCAAACCGGATGCCCATGGCGATTCCGCCGGAGGCAAGCGACAAGGCCCGCGATCGGCGGCCTTGCAGCGGTTGGGAGACGCCCGTCCCCGGGCGAGCGCCGATTCCCGGTCCGTCAGTCGACGTCCGGCACCTCCACGCCCAGCGCCTTGTGCAGCTTGGGGCTGGTGGTGGTGTATTGCAGGTGGATGGTTTGGTCCGGGAAAACGATGGCCGCCGCGCCGAAGGCGGCCAGCGTGCATTCGTGGAAGCCGCAGAGGATGAGCTTCTTTTTGCCCGGGTAGGTGTTGACGTCGCCCACCGCGAAGATGCCGGGTTCGCTGGTCTGGAATTTCTCGGTGTCGACGGCGAGTTGCTTGCGTTCGAGTTCCAGCCCCCATTCGGCGATCGGTCCGAGTTTGGGGCTCAGGCCGAGCAAGACCAGCAGCATGTCCAGCGGCACGGCCCGGGTGACGCCGTCGTTGCCCGTGACTTTCACCTGGGCGAGCCGGCCGGTCTCGTCTTTCTCGAGGCCGGTCACCTGGCCGGCCATGAACTGCATTTCTTGCCGGTCGCACAGCGCCTTCACCTCGGCGATGCGCCCCGGCCCGGCCTGGAAAACGTCGCGGCGGTGGACGAGCAGCACGCTGCGCGCGCGGTGCGTGCCGCCTGCCGCGGCGAAGCGGACGGCGCAGTCGAGCGCGGCATCGTCGCCACCGACGATGACGAGGTCACGGCCTTGGAACAGGGCGGGGTCGTCCACACGGTGGAACAGCTGGGTGCCTTGGAAGGCGTCCAGCCCTTCCACCCTGAGCCTGCGGGGCAGGAATGCGCCTGCGCCGCCGGCGATGAACAGCGTCTTGGCCAGGAGGCGGGCACCGCGGTCGGTCTCCACGAGGAAACGCCCGTCGGGCTGCCGCTGCACGGTGGACACGAGGTGGCCCAGGTGGAAGGTGGGGTTGAAAGGCTGAACCTGCCTGAGCAGGTTGTCGACCAGCTCCCGGCCGCTGCACACCGGCACGCCCGGGATGTCGTAGATGGGTTTGTCGGCGTAGAGCTCGACGCATTGGCCGCCCGGGTGGGGCAGCGCGTCGACGATGTGGGCCCGGATGTCCAGCAGGCCGAGTTCGAAGGCCTGGAAAAGGCCCGCAGGGCCGGCGCCGACGATGAGGGCGTCGGTCTCGACCGCGCCGCCGGCGGCGCCCTGCGGTGTTGTCGCGCCGGGCATCGGCTTCATGGGAGGCTTGGAAAAGAGGGGCTGTCGGTCAATCGATGGATCAATCAATCAATCAATCAGCGCGGTACCGCGGGTTCACTTGACCAGCTCGGGCAGCTTGCCGGTCTTGTCCTTCCAATCGTCGGCGTCGGGCAGCGCCGGCTTGCGCTTGGTGATGCTCGGCCATTTCTTGGACAGCTCCAGGTTGAGCTTGATCATGTGCTGCTGGTCGCTCGGCACGTCTTCCTCGGGCAGGATGGCGTTGGCCGGGCACTCGGGGATGCAGACCGCGCAGTCGATGCATTCGTCCGGGTCGATGGCCAGGAAGTTGGGGCCTTCGCGGAAGCAGTCAACTGGGCACACGTCGACGCAGTCGGTGTATTTGCAGCGGATGCAGGCTTCGGTGACAACGTGGGTCATGGCTCGGGGCTCGGATGGTGGGATGGATTTGGCGGTGGGCTGGCCGGCCCCCCTCTGGGGATGCCGCAGGCGGTGCTCGGCGGGAAGCGAGCGATTTTAAGGGACCGGGGTTTTCCCCTGGGCGGGATGTTTCGGCGGATGGTCCGCGGCCTGGCCGCCGGCAGGCGGCGCGCTCGCCGCCAAGGGGGCGGCGCCCGCGCCCACGGCGACCACGGTGGGCCGGCCTGCGTGCAGCAGGCTGGCGCGGGGCAGGCTGGCCACGTCGTGGTCGCTGTGGAGCTGGTCGGGCCAGCCGGCGCGCGAGACCACGCTCACCGGCGTGCAGGCCGGCCAGCCGGCCCGCAGCAGCTGGCGCGAGAGCTGGGGCAATTGCTTGCCTGCCATGTAGAACACCTCGGTGTCGGCTCTGCGGCTGGCTTGCAGCTCACCGGAGCGCGTCATCGCGGTGGTCAGGCTCACGCTGCGGCCGTCGCCGCGTCGCGTCAGCGGCCGCTGGGTGGCTGCCGCGGCGGCGATGGCCGCGGTGACGCCGGGCACCACTTCGGCGGAAATGCCGGCTTGCGCCAGCGCGGCCAGTTCTTCTTCCAGGCGGCCGAACACGCTCGGGTCGCCGCCCTTGAGCCTGACCACGCGGTGTCCGGCCAGCGCGTGCTGGACCAGCAGCGCGTTGATCTTCGTCTGGGCCACGCTGTCGCAGAAGCCGCGCTTGCCCACGTGGATCCAGCGGGCCTGGGGCGCGAACTCGCGCAGCGCCGGGTCGGTCAGCGCGTCGAACAGCACCATGTCGGCTTCGGCCAGTCGGCGCGCGCCGCGCAAGGTGATGAGGTCGGCGCTGCCGGGGCCGGCGCCTATGAAGACCACGTGGCCGGTGCGGGGCGCCTGCGGGCGGTTGTCCATGGCGAGCCTCCAGGGGTGTTTTCCGCGGTCAGGCGGCCGCCTTCACCAGCAGCGCGCCGCTGGTTCGGTTGCTGGCGGGGTCGACGATGATCAGGGAGCCGCCCACGCGGTTGTCGGCGTACGCCTCCACCGGCAGCGGCTGCTGGGTTTCGATCGTGACGTGGCCGATGTCGTTCACCGCCAGCTCGTGGGCTTCGGCGGACTGCAGGTTGTGGATGTCCAGCCGGCTGTCGATGGCGGCGATGCGCGCCTGAACCCAGCGGTTGCCGTGGCGAACCCAGTATTTGCGGCCGACGACGGCGGGTTCGACGTCCAGCCAAGCCATCGTGGCCGTGAAGCGCTGGGCCTCGCGGATGGTCTGGGGCGTGCTGATCCAGTCGCCGCGCGACACGTCGAGCTGGCGGTCGAGCACCACGCCGGCGGACTGGCCGGCCTCGACCACGTCCACCACCTCGGCGGCCCGCCGCACCTCGGCCACCACCGCGGTCTGGCCGCTCGGGAAGAGCTGCACCGCGTCGCCGGCCTTCACGCGGCCGTGGGCCACGCGGCCGTACAAGGTGCGCGGCTGGTTGCCGGTGCCTTCGCCTTCGCGGCTGACGTATTGCACCGGGATCAGCAGGTCGCCGTCCTTGCGCTCTTGCAGCGCCGGCAGGCTTTCCAGCAGCTGCAGCAGCGAGGGGCCGTCGTACCAGTCGGCGTCCAGCGGTTGGGTGACGTTGTCGCCGCGCAGCGCCGAGACCGGGATGATGCCGGCGACCGCGATGCCGGCCTGGCCGGCGAAGTCTTCGAGCGCCGTTTTGACGGTGGCGAAGGCGTGGCCCGGGTTATCCACCGCGTCGAGCTTGTTGACCGCGAACACGATGCTCGGCACGCGCAGCAGGTGGGCCAGCAGCGCGTGGCGGCGCGTCTGCGGCAGCAGCACCACGGGCTTGGAGGTGTCGAGCTTGGTGATGTCGACCAGCACCACCGCGGCATCGCTGCCGGCGGCGGCGGTGACCATGTTGCGGGTGTACTGCTCATGGCCCGGCGCGTCGGCGATGATGAATTTGCGCGACTTGGTGGCGAAGTAGCGGTAGGCCACGTCGATGGTGATGCCCTGCTCGCGCTCGGCCTCCAGGCCGTCGGTCAGCAGCGAGAGGTCGATGGCCTCGCCGGCGGCGCGCTTGGCCAGCACGTCCAGCTGGTCGGCCAGGATGGCCTGCGCGTCGTACAGCAGGCGGCCGATCAGCGTGCTCTTGCCGTCGTCGACGGAGCCGGCGGTGAGGAAGCGCAGGGCGCGGTGGTCGGCGACCACACCGTTCGAGCCAACCACACCGTTAGGGCTGAGCCTGTCGAAGCCCTGGGTGGACGTGGCGCCGGCGGCGCGAGCTTGCCCTTCGACGGGCTCAGGGTGAACGGAGGTTTGTGTTTGTGCGTTCAATTCAGACACCTAAAACTTTCTTTTGTTGCGTCGCGGCCAGCCGTTCGGGCTGAGCCTGTCGAAGCCTTTCCGCGAACCACCAGCCCTCTCCGCACGGGCCCTTCGACAGGCTCAGGGCGAACGGAGGCGGGCAGGCATCAGAAATAGCCTTCCTTCTTCCGGCGCTCCATCGAGGCATCCGAAGTGCGGTCGTCCATCCGCGTCGCCCCCCGCTCGCTCACCGTCACCTTCAGCGTCTCCGCCACGATCTCGGTGGCGTTGGCCGCCGGGCTTTCCACCGGGCAGGTGCAAGTCATGTCGCCGACGGTGCGGAAGCGCACCTGCGCGGTTTCGGCCTTCTCGCCGCTTTCGGGCGGCGTGACCTCGGTGACCGGCACCAGCAGGCCCTTGCGGCGGATCACCTGGCGGTCGTGGGCGTAGTAAAGGCTGGGCAGCGGGATGTTCTCGCGGGCGATGTAAAGCCACACGTCGAGTTCCGTCCAGTTGCTGATCGGGAACGCCCGCATGTGTTCGCCCGGCTTGATGCGGGTGTTGAACAGCGTCCACAGCTCCGGGCGCTGCTCTTTCGGCTGCCATTGGCCGAAGCTGTCGCGGTGGCTGAAGATGCGTTCCTTGGCGCGCGCCTTTTCCTCGTCGCGGCGGGCGCCGCCCATCAGCACGTCGAAGCGGTTCTCCTCGATCGCCTCCAGCAGCGCGACGGTCTGGTGCCCGTTGCGCGACTCCAGCGGGTGCGACAGGCGCACGGTGCCGCGCTTGATCGAGTCCTCCAGGTGACCCACCACCAGGCGCTCGCCCATCTCGGCGACGCGGCGGTCGCGGAACTCGATCACTTCGGGAAAATTGTGGCCGGTGTCGACGTGCAGCAGGGGGAAGGGCAGGCGGCCTTTGAACTCGCCGCTTTTATCCTTGTTCTTGAACGCTTTCTCGGCCAGGCGCAGGACGACGCAGGAATCCTTGCCTCCGGAGAAAAGCAGGGCGGGGCGCTCGAAGGCGGCCACGGTTTCGCGCAGGATGAAGATGGCTTCCTCTTCGAGCCAGTCGAGGTGGGAGTGGTCGAGCTGGGGCAGCAGTTGCTCGATGCTCAGGGGGGCGTTCATTTTCTTTCTCCGATCATTGATACGGCGGCTTCTTCTGCGCCGTGAACGTGCAAACCGCACTCCTTGGCGTCTTCGCTCTCCCACCACCAGCGCCCGGCGCGGAAGTCCTCGCCGACGGCGATCGCCCGGGTGCAGGGGGCGCAGCCGATGCTGGGCATGAACTCGTCGTGCAGCGGGTTGTAGGGCACGTCGTTCGCGGCGATGTAGTGCCAGACGTCGTTCCAGGTCCAGTCGGCCAGCGGGTTGAATTTGGTGCGGCCCTTGTCGTCGGGTTCGCTGAACGGCACGTCGCCGCGGTTGTTCGACTGCTCGCGGCGCAGGCCGGTGACCCAGGCGGTGCGCTCGCCCAGCATGCGCGACAGCGGCTCCAGCTTGCGGATGCCGCAGCAGCCCTTGCGCAGGTCGATGCTGTCGTACATCGCGCGCTCGCCATGGTTCTTCACGAAGTGGATGACGGCCTCGGCCTCGGGGCGGTAGACCTCGACCGGCAGGCCGTATCGCCGCTCGATGCGGGGGATCAGCGCGACCGTCTGCTCGTGCAGCTTCCCGGTCTCGAGCGTGCCGATGGCGATGGCGATGCGGTGGCGCGCGATCAAGTCGGTGACGACCATGTCCTCCGCGCCCAGGCTGGTGGCCTGCACGACGCGGCCGGGATGTGCGGCGGCGGCTTGCTCCAGCACCTCCACGGCGTGCGCCACGCGTTGCTCGAACCCCGGCGTCTGGCGGGCGTAGAGCGAGACCGCGCTCATATCGCCGACCCTGCCTGGTTGAACTCGGGCACGCTGGCTTTGACCGCTTCGGGCGAACGCGCGAACAGCGGCTGCGTCTGGCCGACGTCGGCCTGGTAATAGGCGGGGAAGAAGGTCAGGGCGCGCCGGGCGGCTTCGAGCGACTGGTCGGCGCGCAGCTGGACCGCATCGAAGCCGGTGCGCTGCAGCAGCTGCATCATGTCGACCAGCACTTGGCCGGTGGCGCGCACTTCGCCCTCGAAACGGTAGCGCGAGCGCAGCAGCCGGGCCTGGCTGTAGGCGCGGCCGTCCACCCATTTCGGGAACTCCAGCGCCACCAGGGCCAGGCGCGGCAGGTCGGCCTCCAGCTCCTCGATGTCGGCGTCGTTCGGGAAGATGACGCCCACCGGCACGCCTTGCGGCCAGTTCTCGCGCGCGCCGCGCCACTGCGCCAGCGTCAGCAGGCTGTGGGGCTTGGGGGTGACGTTGACGACCGGGCCGTCCTCGCCGACCACGCTGTGCCAGGCGTCGTGCTGGGGATCGATGAATTTCATGCGGGTACTCCTTCTTCGCGCCTGCCTGTTCAGGCGGCCTTGGCGGTCGAGCGGCGGATGGCGTTGGCGGCGGCCTTGAACGGCTCCAGGCCGACGCGCTTGACGGTGTCGATGAAACGCTCGTTCGCGGCGCGCTGGCCGCGGTAGGTGTCGATCACCGCCTCGATCGCGTCGGCGACTTCGTCCGCGGCGAACGACGGGCCGATCACCTTGCCGGGAACGGCCTCGCCGCTCTGCGTGGAGCCGTCGGAGCCGGCCAGCGTCACCTGGTACCACTCGGCGCCGTCCTTGTCGACGCCCAGCACGCCGATGTGGCCGCTGTGGTGGTGGCCGCAGGAATTGATGCAGCCGCTGATGTGCAGGTCGATGTCGCCGATGTCGTAGAGCTCGTCCAGGTCCTGGTAGCGGGCGGTGAGTTCGGCGGCCAGCGGCAGCGAGCGCGCGTTGGCCAGCGAGCAGAAGTCGCCGCCGGGGCAGGCGATCATGTCGGTCAGCAGGCCGATGTTGGGCGAAGCGAAGCTGGCGTCGCGCGCGGCCTGCCACAGCGCGAAGAGTTCGGATTCCTTCACCCACGGCAGCACCAGGTTCTGGTCGTGGGAGACGCGCAGTTCGCCGTGGCTGAAGCGGTCGGCCAGGCCGGCGGCCAGGTCCATCTGGGCGTCGGTGGCGTCGCCGGGCGCCTGGCCGGCGCGCTTGAGCGACAGCGTCACCGCGCGGTGGCCCGGCACCTGGTGCGCGTGCACGTTGCGTTCCAGCCAGCGCTGGAAGGCCTGGGGGGCATCGGCCGGCGCATCGAGGGCCTGGCTGGACGGCGCGACGCCGGCCGGACGCACGAAGCAGGCGTTGACGCGGTCGAACTCGGCCTGCGGGATCAGGTGGGCGCTGCCTTCGACGTCGCGTTCCAGGATGTCCTTGAACTCCTGGTTCACGTCGTCGATGAAACGCTGGCCTTCGGCCTTGACGAGGATCTTGATGCGCGCCTTGTACATGTTGTCGCGGCGGCCATAACGGTTGTAGACGCGCACGATGGCCTCGATGTAGACGAGGATCTGCTGCCAAGGCAGGAATTCATTGACCACCGTGCCGATCACCGGCGTGCGGCCCATGCCGCCGCCGACCAGCACCTTGAAGCCGACTTCGCCGGCCTGGTTCTTCAGCAGCTGCAGGCCGATGTCGTGCCAGGCGATGGCGGCGCGGTCTTCCTTGGCGCCGCTGACGGCGATCTTGAACTTGCGCGGCAGGTGGGCGAACTCGGGATGCAGCGTGCTCCACTGGCGCAGGATCTCGCAGTAGGGCCGCGGGTCGACGACCTCGTCGGCGGCCACGCCGGCGAAGCAGTCGCTGGTGATGTTGCGGATGCAGTTGCCGCTGGTCTGGATGCCGTGCATGTGCACGTCGGCCAGGGCGTCCATCACATTGGCGCTCTTGTCCAGCGGGATCCAGTTGTATTGCAGGTTCTGGCGCGTGGTGAAGTGGCCGTAACCCTTGTCGAAGTCGCGGGCGATGCGGGCCAAAGCGCGCAGCTGCCGGCTGCTGAGCTCGCCGTAGGGCACGGCCACGCGCAGCATCGGCGCGTGGCGCTGAACGTACCAGCCGTTCTGCAGGCGCAGCGGGCGGAACTCCTCGTCGCTGAGCTGCCCTTTCAAGTTGCGCTGCAGCTGGTCCCGGTATTGCGCGGCGCGCTGGCGGACGAAGTGGGCGTCGAATTCTGTGTAGGTGTACATGTGGGGGACTCCCGCGAAAACTCAGTGGATGACCGGTCACGCCGACGATGATTGCCGATGCCCAGGCCGTTCAAAATCGCCGTCCAGTCCATGCCGGGTTCCCAGGTCGCCGGCGGTGAGTGCGAGGATGACAGCCACTTCACGACCGGCCAGATTCATTGGGGATGAAGACGGCACTTTAGGTGGCGCCTTTATATTTGAGAAGTACTTATTCGTTTTTTAATTATGCTTTTGGGAAATATTAAGAAGGTATTTTTCCGAACGACCTTCTGGTTGCCGGCACTGGCCTTGGTGGCTTGCCAGTCCACGCCCCCCGCACCCGAAAGACCGTCCGTGGTGGCCGCGCCGGTGCCCCCCGTGTCCGCCGCGCCGGCTCCTGTCAAGCCACCACCGCGCCTGGGCCTGGCGCTCGGTGGCGGCGCTGCCCGGGGTTTCGCCCACATCGGCGTCATCCAGGTGCTTGAAGAGGCGGGCATCGTGCCGGACCTTGTCGTCGGCACTTCGGCCGGCAGCCTGGTGGCGGCGCTCTACGCCTCGGGGAAGAACGGCGCGGCCCTGGGCGAACTCGCGCAAACCATGGACGAAGCGGCGATCACCGACTGGGCCTTCCCCGGTCGCGGCCTGATCCGCGGCGAGGCGCTGGCCCGGTATGTGCGCGAACAGGTCGGCGGACGCACCCTGGAACAGATGCGGCTGCCGCTGGGCATCGTCGCCACCGACCTGGATTCCGGCGCCCCCATTCTTTTCGCCCGAGGCGATCCCGGGACCGCGGTGCGGGCGTCGAGCAGCGTGCCGGCGGTCTTCCAGCCGGTGAAGATCAACGGCCGGGAATATGTGGACGGCGGCCTCGTGTCGCCGGTGCCGGTGCGCTTCGCCCGGCAGATGGGGGCCGAGGTGGTGGTCGCGGTGGACATCTCGGCCGTGCCCGAAGGCGGGCCGACCGGCGACCCATTCCGGATGTTGCTGCAGACCTTCGCCATCATGGGCCGCAGCATCAACCACTTCGAATTGCGCGACGCGGACGTGGTGGTCCGGCCTTCGCTGGCCGGCGTGTCGGCGGCGGCTTTCTCGTCGCGCAAGCAATCGATCCAGGCCGGGCGCGAGGCGATGCTGGCGCAGTTGCCCATGCTCAAGGCCAAACTCGCCGCCAAGTCCCATTGACCGGGCCGGCGCCGTCGGGCAAAGAAAAAGCCCGGGCCTGAATGGCACCGGGCTTTTCGCGTCGGGAACCCGGGCCGCGCCATGCGGCCCTTGGCTTTCAGCGCTTGGCCTTGGCGGTCTGGGTGGCCTTGACGGCCGAGTTGGTGACCGCTTGGAAGTTGGCTTCGGCCACGTCGGCGGCTTGCTTGGCGGCCTTACTGACGCTCTCGTAAGCGTTGTTGGCGGCGGCGACGGCCGACTTCACCAGGGCCACGGCGTTCTCGGAGCCGGCCGGCGCGTTCTTGACGGCCACGTCGACGGCGGCGACGAATTTGCGCTGGGCTTCGGAAGCGGTGGCTTCGGCGACCTTGCCGACTTCGGCGTTGGTCGCGGCGGCGATGTCGTACAGGTGGCGGCTGTAAGCGGCGGCCTTCTCGGCGGCGGGTTGCAGCAGCGCGGCGTGCAGGGCCAGCAGCTCATGGGCGTCTTTGGCGGACAGGGCGGCCTTGGTGGTCTCGGCGGCTTCGCCCAGGGCGGTCTTGGCGACTTGCAGGTTCAGCTCGACCAGCTTTTCAACGCCTTCGAAAGCCTTGTTGGTCAGGCCGAACAGGGTTTCGATGTTGGCCTTGTGGGCGGCGATCAGTTGTTCAGGTGTGAAGCTCATGGTTATCTCCTAAAAGGTGAGGTAAGGATTCTGTGATCTGACACAGCCTTTTTGTTGCGCTGCACCATAAACGGAAGTATACGGGCCGAAAATGACAAATCAAGTGTTTTATTGTGCGACGCAGCAATTTGAGGTGAGCACCCCAAATCCGAAGGTTCGGCCCAGTCTGACGCCTCGGAAAACACCTGGGGAGACCTGCCTGTCCAGGCGTTGGCGAAGCGCCTTGCTCGGAGAGCGGGGGCGCAGGATAGACGCCCGGCCGCGGTGCGTCCACACATGGAACATCTGGAGACAATGGCCTTGACTATGGAAGCCTTTTATTCCGACCACTTCGTCCTGCCGCTGCCCGAGGGCCACCGCTTCCCGATGCGCAAATACCGGCTGTTGCGGGAAGCGCTGGAGCGCGAATGCGAAGGGGTGTCGCTTCGCGAGGCGCCCGCCGCCAGCGACGGCGAACTGGCGCTGGCGCACACGCCGCACTATGTGTCCTCGGTGGTGGACGGATTGCTGAGCGCGGCCGAGCAGCGCGAGATCGGCTTCCCCTGGACGCCGGCCATGGTGGAGCGGTCGCGCCGCTCCGTGGGCGCGACCATCGCCGCCGCGCGGTCGGCCCTGTCTTCGGGCGTGGCCGGCAACCTGGCCGGGGGCACCCACCATGCCTATGCCGACAAGGGCGGCGGTTACTGCGTCTTCAACGACGTGGCGGTCGCCGCCCGGCTGATGCAGGCCGAATGGCACCGCCGCCACCGCCGGCTTCTGCGCGTCGCGGTGGTCGACCTGGACGTCCACCAGGGCAACGGCACGGCCTCGATCTTCTCGGATGATCCGACGGTCTTCACGCTGTCGATGCACGGCGAGAAGAACTTCCCCTTCCGCAAGGAATCGAGCGACCTCGACGTTGGCCTGCCCGACGGCTGCAGCGACGAGCCCTACCTGGCGGCACTCGACGGCGCGCTGGCGCGACTGGAAGCGTCTCACGCCGACGGCCCGCCCGGCCTGATCTTCTATGTCGCCGGGGCCGATCCCCACGAGGGCGACCGCCTCGGGCGGCTCAAGCTCACGGCGGCCGGCCTGGCCGAACGCGACCGCCGCGTCTTCGATTTCGCCTGCCGCCGCCGAATCCCGCTGGCGTTCTCGATGGCCGGCGGCTACGGCCACCAGATCGCCGAGACCGTGGCGGTGCAGGTGTCGACCTACCGGCTGGCCGTGCAGAGCTGGCGCCGGTGGAACAATGCGGCCCCACCCCGGCCTTGCGCCTGAAATCCCACCCGCAACAGGAGACCGACCGCCATGACGACTCCACCCTCCCCACGTGCCGCGTGCAGCCCGCAGGACGTCGCGGCGGTCGACGCCGCCATCACCTCGCGCATCTCGGCCCGCGCTTTCCTGCCCACGCCGGTGCCGCGCGAGACGGTCGAGGACATCCTGCGCGTGGCGTCCCGGGCGCCGTCGGGCACCAACACCCAGCCCTGGAAAGTGGCGGTGCTCTCCGGCGAACCGCTGAATGCGCTGGTCGCCAAGCTGTCCGCGGCGCACGCCGACCCGGCGTCGGCCGCCGCCCACACCGAGGAATACGCCTACTATCCGCTCGAATGGCGGCCGCCCTACATCGACCGCAGGCGCAAGGTGGGCTGGGACCTGTACGGCCTTCTCGGCATCCAGAAGGGCGACAAGGCCCGCATGCACGCCCAGCACGGCCGCAACTACGCCTTCTTCGGCGCGCCGGTGGGCTTGATCTTCACGATCGACCGCGTCATGCAGCAGGGCAGCTGGCTGGACTACGGCATGTTCCTGCAGAACATCATGGTCGCCGCCCGCGCCCGCGGGCTGGACACTTGCCCCCAGGCGGCCTTCACGCCTTTCCACCGGATCATCCTGCCCCACATCGGCGCGCCCGAGGGCGACATGCTGGTGTGCGGCATGTCCCTGGGCTGGGCCGACCCGGCGGCGGTGGAAAACTCGCTGCGCACCGAGAGGGAGCCGGTGGCGGGCTTCGCGCGCTTCATCGAATGAAGGCCGGGCATCCGCCCGGTGGGCCGGCCGCGGGCGCGCGCCGCCGGCGTGAAAGGGCGGTGGCCTGGACCTGGTTCCGCTGAACATCGACAAGAAAGGTGACGACATGAGCCTGACGACCCCGACCCCGCGTCCCGCCATCCTGGCCAGCCGCGCCGTCTTCCCCGAAGTGGTGGCGCGGCTGCGCGAATTCTTCGAGGTCGAGACCAACGACGCCGACGAGGTCTGGCCGCCGGCCGAACTCGCGCGGCGGCTGCACGGCAAGCAGGGCGCTTTCATCACCGGCGGCGACCGCATCGACGCCGCGCTGCTGGCGGCCAATCCCCAGCTCAAGGCGGTGTGCAGCATGGCCGTGGGTTTCAACAACATCGACGTGGCCGCCTGCACCGCGGCCGGGGTGCTGTGCAGCAACACGCCGGACGTGCTCACCGAGACGACCGCCGACTTCGGCTTCGCGCTGATGATGGCCGCGGCGCGGCGGATGTCCGAGGGCGAGCGGCTGCTGCGCCGCGGTGAATGGGTGAAGTGGTCCCACGACATGCTGGCCGGCGCCGACGTGCACGGCGCCACGCTGGGCGTGCTCGGCATGGGCCGCATCGGCCAGGCGATCGCCCGGCGCGGCGCGCTGGGCTTCGGCATGAAAGTCGTCTATCACAACCGCTCGCGGCTGGACGCCGCGACCGAGGCCGGGCTGAATGCTCGCTACGTCGGCAAGGAGGAGCTGCTGCGCCAATCCGACCACCTGGTGCTGGTGCTGCCGTATTCGCCCGCGTCGCACCACGCCGTCGGCGCTGCCGAGCTGGCGCTGATGAAGCCGACCGCCACGCTCACCAACATCGCGCGGGGCGGCGTGGTGGACGACGCGGCCCTGGCCCAGGCATTGGCCGAACGGCGGATCGCGGCGGCGGCCTTGGACGTTTTCGAGGGCGAGCCCAAGGTCCACCCCGCCTTGCTCGACCTGCCCAACGCCGTGCTCACGCCGCACATGGCCAGCAGCACCCTGGCCACGCGCCGCGCGATGGCCTTCCTGGCGGCCGAGAACCTCATCGCCGCCCTGGGCTTCGGCCCCGACGCCGGCCGCCCGCCGACCGCGTTGAACCCGCAGGTGTTGAAGACCTGCGTGTGACGCCTGCCTCCGCCTGTCGCCCCTTCCCTTGTAGGAGGGGCTTCAGCCGCGATGGCGGTCGCCCAAACCGCGGCTGAACGCTGCCCGCGAGCCGCACGCTTGCCCGATGCCCGCGCCGGGTCTTGGCGCCGCGCGCAGGCGGCCCGGCCGGGTGCCTGCGACAATCCCCGGCATGAATTTCCTGCCCTGGGCCGCGCTCGCGCTGTCGGCGCTGAACCTGATCGTGCTGTCGTGGTGGGTGTTGGCGCGCGCGCCGCGCGGCCCCGCGGAAGAAGACGCCGGCCGCCGCGCGCAGGAGCAGGCCGAGCAATGGCGGCAGTCGCTGGCGCCGCTGCGTGAGGCCTCCGACCGCCTGGAGCGCGAGCTGCGCGACGAAGTGGGCCGCAGCGCCCAGGGCACGCGGCAGGAGCTTTCCGGCACGCTGGCGATGTTCCAGCAGGCGCTGCTGAACCAGCAAGGCGATGTGGCCCGAACCCAGAACGAGCAGATCGATAGCTTCCGCGCCCAGCTCGGGGCGCTGCAGGCGGCGGTTGGCCAAGCATTGCAATCGGCGGTCAATGCGCAGGCCGCCCAGGCCCAGAGTTCGCGCGACGCCCAGGACGGCGCGTTCAAGCGCTTCTCCGACACCCTGAACGAGCAGCTGCGCGCCTTGTCGGAAACCAACGAACGCCGTTTGAACGACATGCGCGCCGCGGTCGAGCAGCGGCTCACCGCGCTGCAGCAGGGCAACGAAGGCAAGCTCGAACAGATGCGGCTCACCGTCGACGAGAAGCTGCACGCCACGCTCGAGCAGCGTCTGGGCGACAGCTTCAAGCAGGTGGCCGAGCGGCTGGAGCAGGTGCACCGCGGCCTTGGCGAGATGCAGCTGCTGGCCAAGGACGTCGGCTCGCTCAACCGGGTGCTGAACAACGTCAAGACCCGCGGCATCTTCGGCGAAGTGCAGCTGGCCGGCTTGCTGGAGCAGGTCTTCACGCCCGAGCAATACGCCGCCAACGTGGAGACGGTGCCCGGCTCGGGCGCCCGCGTCGAGTTCGCGGTCAAGCTGCCGGGCCGGCGCGAGGGCGGCGACGGCGGCCAAGCCATGTGGCTGCCGATCGACGCCAAATTCCCCCGCGAGGACCACGAGCGCCTGCTCGACGCCCAGGAGCGCGCCGACCTGCCCGGCGCCGAAGCCGCGGCCAAGGCGATCGAATCCCGGCTCCGGCAGGAGGCCCGGGTCGTCAAGGACAAATACATCGCCGCGCCCCACACCACCGATTTCGCCATCCTCTTTTTGCCGACCGAGAGCCTTTACGCCGAGGCGCTGCGCCGGCCGGGGCTGGTGGAATCGCTGCAGCGTGAGTGCAAGGTGATGCTGGCCGGCCCCACCACGCTGCTGGCCACGCTGAACAGCCTGCAGATGGGATTCCGCACCCTGGCGCTGGAAAAGCGCTCCGCCGAGGTCTGGGAGGTGCTGGGCGCGGTCAAGACCGAATTCGCCAAGTTCGGCGATGTGCTGGCCAAGACCAAGAAAAAGCTCGACGAGGCGAGCAACACCATCGACCAGGCCCAGACCCGCGCCAACGTGATGGCGCGCAAGCTCAAGTCGGTGGAAGCCCTGCCGGACGGCCGCGCCCAGGCGCTGCTGCCGCTGGCCGAGGCGCTGGACGCGGTCGACGAGGCGGCTCCCCCCGGGCCGCCGCCGGCCCGGGAAGGCGCGTGAGCGGCGCTTTCTCCAGGCCCTTGCTGGGCATCATCCTCGTGCAGGTCTGCATCCACTCGTCCATGGCGGGGATGCGCATGGCCGCGCCGCTGCATGCGCTGCGCGGCGGACAACCGGCCTGGACGGTGGGCCTGCTGCTGGCGCTGTTCGCGGTGGCACCGATCGCGCTGGCCCTGCGGTCGGGGCGTCTTGCCGACCGCTGGGGCTTCCACCGGCCCATCCGCCTGGCCACCGGCGTGTGCGTGGCCGGCGGGTTGCTGGCCACGCTCAGCCAGAGCCTGGCGGGGCCTGTCGCCACCTATGTGCTGCTTTGCACGGGCGCGTTGTGCGCCGGCGCGGCGGCCAACATGGTCGTCATCGCCAGCCAGCGCACCGCGGGGATGATGGCCGCCGACAACCTGCAGCGCGTGCAGGTGTTCAGCTGGCTGGGGTTGGCGCCCGCGCTTTCCAATGCGATCGGCCCGGTGCTCGCCGGGCTGCTGATCGATGCCGCGGGTTTCCAGGCGGCGTTCGGCGTGTTGGCGTTGCTGCCGTTCGCCGCGCTGCACTGGGCGCGCCGCGTGCCGGCCCGCGGCGAAAGCGGCGGCGCGCCCGCGGGCGCCCGGGCGGCGCGGCCCGGGACGGGCTCGGCCGGGGCGTTGCTGCGCGCGCCGGCGCGGCGGCGCCGCTGGCGGTTGTACTGGCTGCTGTCCGCGCGCGGGGACATGCACGCTTTCCTGCTGCCCATCCTCGGCCACGAGCGCGGACTGAGCGCATCGGCCATCGGCACGATCCTCGGCCTGTTCGCCGGCGCGGTCACCGTGGTCCGGCTGGCGATCCCGCTGCTGGTCCACCGGCTGAGCCACGCGCAGGTGCTCACCGGCGCGATGTTGCTGACGGCCGCGGTGTTCTCGGCCTACCCCTTTGTGCGCGGCGCGCCGGCGATGGCGTTTTGCGCCGTCCTGCTCGGGCTGGCCCTGGGCTCGGTGCAGCCGATGATCATGTCGACGCTGCACCACATCACACCCGACGGCCACCACGGCGAGGTGATCGCGCTGCGCTCGATGGTGGTCAACCTGTCCAGCTCGGTGATGCCGGTGCTTTTCGGCGCGGCCGGCACCGCGCTCGGCGTGGGCACGCTGTTCTGGGCGATGGGCGCGGTCGTCGCTTCGGGCAGCCTGCTGGCTCGGCGCATCGCGGCCTGGGCCCGGCCGGCTTGAGGGGCCCGGCGGACGCTTCCCGAAGATCGACCAGGGCGGCCGGTGGGGTCAGAAACGGATGCCCGGCGGATTGGCCGCCGCGGCGGGGTCGGCCGGGGCCGCCGGAGGTTGCGGGGCCGGCTCCGGTGCGGCGACGGGGCGCGGCGCCGGGCTGATCGCCGCGGCGCGCGGCGGCGTCAGCGGCGTGACCGAAGCCCGCCAGCCGGCCGGCAGGGCGGACGTGCCCGGGTAGCCCGCGGCGTCCAGGTACTGGCCCCACTCGGTGGTTGAAAAACCTGCCAGGACCTGCCCGCCGATCGACAGTGTCGGCGCGGCCTTGCCGCCGGTGATGCGCTGCAGGGCGTCGACGTCTTCGTTCGACGTGACCGTGCGCTCCGCGTAGGGGATGCCGCGCTGCTGCAGGAATTGCCGGCCGCTGTTGCACGGATCGCAGTCCGGGGTGGACACGTACAGCACCACGGGGAACTTGGCCGCGACCTGGCGCAATGCCGCGGGCAGGCTGGCGTTGGCCGATGGCACGGCTTCGCCGCTGCCGGTGGCCGGTCCCTTGGGCGCGACGTTGGCGATCTTGTCGTTGCGGGTGGTGTCGGGCCGGTCGGTGTAGGTCACCTTGCCGTCCGGCCCCACCACCTTGTAGAGCGCGCTGGCCGCCCCGGGCAACAGGGCCATGCCGATGCCCAGGCTGAGCGCGGCGAACGAAAGGCGGGGGAGTGCGGTGTTGCGTTGGGCCATGGTGCGGTCTCTTCGGCGGATGGAGGGCTGCTCAGGGCGCCCGCGGGACGGGCGCCATTTAGGAGACGATGAATCTAACCTCCGCGCGGCAAACACTCAAGCCATGCCCTGGTGCCGCAGCAAGGCGTCGATGCTCGGCTCGCGGCCGCGGAAGGCCTTGAAGCTGTCCATCGCGGGCCGGCTGCCGCCGACTTCGAGCACGGTCTCGCGGTAGCGCCGGCCGGTGGCCACGTTCAGGATGCCGCCCTGGTCGGCCGTCTCCTCGAAGGCGCTCCAGGCGTCCGCGCTGAGCACTTCGGCCCATTTGTAGCTGTAGTAGCCGGCGGAGTAGCCGCCCGCGAAGATGTGGGAGAAGGTGTGCTGGAAGCGGTTGAACGGCGGCGGCTGCAGCACCGAGACTTCCGCGCGCACTTCGTCCAGCACCTGGTTGACGCGGTCCTCGGCGCCGGGCTCGGCGTGCAGGCGCATGTCGAACAGCGAGTACTCCACCTGCTTGAGGGTCTGCATGCCGCTCTGGAAGTTCTTGGCGGCCAGCATCTTGTCGAACAGCGCGCGCGGCAGCGGCTCGCCGGTTTCCGCGTGCGAGGTCAGGCGCTTGACCACGTCCCATTCCCAACAGAAGTTCTCCATGAACTGGCTGGGCAGCTCGACCGCGTCCCATTCGACGCCGCTGATGCCGGAAACGCCGATGTCGTCCACCTGCGTGAGCATGTGGTGCAGGCCGTGGCCGAACTCGTGGAAGAGGGTGGTGACGTCGTCGTGCGTCAGCAGCGCGGGGCGCGTCACGCCGCCCGACTCCAGCGGCGGCGCGAAGTTGCACACGAGGTGCGCCAGCGGCGTCTGCAGCCGGCCCTCCGGGCGCGCCCAGCGCTCGCAGACGCCGTCCATCCAGGCGCCGGGCCGCTTGCCGGGGCGGGCGTAGAGGTCGAGGTAGAACTGGCCCACCAGCTGCGGCGGCGCGCCGTCGCCGGCGGCGCGTTCGATGCGGAAAAAGCGCACGCTGGGGTGCCAGACCGGCGCGCTGTCCGGCCGGATCGAGACTTCGAACAGGGTCTCGATGATGCGGAACAAGCCTTCCAGCACCTTGGGCTCGGTGAAGTACTGCTTCACCTCCTGGTCGCTGAAGGCGTAGCGGGCTTCCTTGAGCTTCTCGCTGGCGTAGGGCACGTCCCAGGCCTGCAGGTCGGCCAGGCCGAGTTGGTTGGCGGCGAATTCCCGCAGTTCTGCCAGGTCCTTCTCGGCGTGGGGGCGGGCGCGGCGGGCCAGGTCGCGGAGGAATTGCTCGACCTGGGCCGGGCTGTCCGCCATCTTGCTGACCAGGGACAGCTCGGCGTAGCTGGCGAAGCCGAGCAGGCCGGCCTCTTCCTGGCGCAGCCGCAGGATGCTGCGCATGACGTCGCTGTTGTCCTGGGCCGGGTCGCCCAGCTCGCTGGCGCGGGTGGCGTTGGCGCGGTAGAGCCGCTCGCGCAGCGCGCGGTCGTCGGCGTACTGCAGCACCGGGAAATAGCTTGGGAAATGCAGCGTGATCTTGTGGCCTTCCTTGCCTTCCGACTCGGCCAGCGCGCGGGCCGCCTGGCGCACGTCTTCGGGCACGCCGCGCAGCTCTTCGGCGGTGGCGTAATAGGCGTAGTGGTCGGTGGCGTCCAGCACGTGCTCGGAGAAGGATTGGCCTAGCTCGGCCTGGATTTCCTGCAATTCGGCGAAGCGCTGCTTGGCCTGGCCCTGCAGCTCGGCGCCGGAGAGCACGAAATCGCGCAGCGCGTTGGACAGCGCCTTCTTGCGGGCGGGTTTGAGCGAGGCGGCCGCCGGGCTGGCCATCACCGCCTTGTATTTGGCGTAGAGGCGCTCGTCGGCGCCGAGCCGGGTGTAGAACTCGGTGACGCGCCCCAGGTTGTCGTTGTAGGCGGCGCGCAGCGCGGGCGTGTCGGCCACCGCCTTGAGGTGCACGACCATGCCCCAGGCGCGGCCCAGCCGCTCGGTGGCGACGTCCAGCACCGAGGACAACCGGTCGTAGTCGGCCGCGAAGCTTTCCTGGGTGACCGTCTCGAGCGCCGCGCCGGCCTCGGAAAGCAGCACGTCCAGCGCGGGCGCGACATGCTCGGGGCGGACATCGGCGAACGAGGGCAGCGGGGAGGGATCCAACAGGGGATTGGTCATGGCGCGTCGGGTGGTGGATGGAACGAGGCGATGGTGCCGCATTTGCGCGGCGGCTGGGGCGCAGGGGGCATTTAAATGATGACAGCCCCTTTCGGCGCGGCCCGGATTGCAACCGCGTTGAAACTCATGTGAGGCCGCGTTCAGCCGCTTCAATGGTGTTGACGAGCAGCATCGTGATCGTCATCGGGCCGACGCCGCCCGGCACCGGGGTGATGGCGGAGGCCACCTTGGAGACGCCTTCGAAGTCGACGTCGCCGCATAGTTTGCCGTCGGCCTTGCGGTTGATGCCGACGTCGATGACCACCGCGCCTGGCTTGACCATGCCGGCCGTCAGCGTTCCGGGGCGGCCCACCGCCGCGACGACGACGTCGGCCTGGCGGGTGTGGTGGCCGATGTCGGCGGTGGCGCTGTGGCAGACGGTCACCGTGGCGTTGGCCTGCAGCAGCAGCAGGCCCATCGGCTTGCCGACGGTGTTGCTGCGGCCGATCACCACCGCGTGCTTGCCGCGCAGGTCGATGCCGGCGCTCTCGATCAGTTTCATGCAGCCGTAGGGCGTGCAGGGCCGGAAGCCGGGCAGGCCGGTCATCAGCTCGCCGGCGCTCAACGTGGAATAGCCGTCCACGTCCTTGGCGGTGGCGATGGTTTCGATCACTTTGTGCGGGTTGATGTGCTTGGGCAGCGGCATCTGCACCAGGATGCCGTGGATGGCGGGGTCGGCGTTCAGCGCCTGGATGCGCTGCAGCAATTCGCCTTCGGACAGCGTGGCGTCGTATTTCTCGAAGACCGAATGCAGGCCGTTGTCCTCGCAGGCCTTGACCTTGTTGCGCACATAAACCTGGCTGGCCGGGTCGTCGCCGACGAGGACCACCGCCAGCCCCGGTTTGCGGCCGAGCTGGGCGAGCTTGGCGGCGCGGGCGGCGACGTCGGCGCGGATGTGGCGGGAAAGGGCATTGCCGTCGATGATTTTTGCTGTCATGGCATTGGGCGGTAGTGGTGTTGCGATGGTTCGGGGGAGCGTTGCTCGCCGGACTGGAAAAAGCAAAGGCCGCACGACGGCGGCCTAGGTCGGCAAGGGGGCCGGTGCGCGGCTCAAGCTTTGGCTTGCGCGCCCAAGGCGATCTTCAGCAGGTCGGCCACCGTGTTGGCGTTGAGCTTTTCCATGATGTTGGCGCGGTGGGCCTCGACGGTCTTGATGCTGATGCCCAGGTCGTCGGCGATCTGCTTGTTCAACCGGCCGGCGACGATGCGCTCCAGCACCTGCGCCTCGCGGGTGGTCAGGCGCGACAGCAGCGCGTCGCGGCTGGCGGCCTCCTGGTGGTGCGAGAAGGCCGAGCGCGCCTGGTCGAGCATGCGTTCGACCAGGCCGAGCAGCTCGTCTTCCTTGAAAGGCTTCTCGATGAAGTCCATGGCGCCCTTCTTCATCGTGGTGACGGCCATCGGCACGTCGCCGTGGCCGGTGATGAAAACCACGGGCAGCGGCGAATGGCGCTCCAGCAGCTTGTCCTGCAGCTCCAGGCCGCTCATGCCGTCCATGCGGATGTCGACGATGAGGCAGGCCACCTCGCGCGGGTCGAAGCGCGACAGGAAGGATTCGGCCGAGTCGAAGCACTTCACCCGGTAATCCTTGCCTTCGAGCAGCCATTGCAACGAATCGCGCACGGCTTCGTCGTCGTCCACGACGTAGACGGTGCCTTTCTTGGGAATCAGGCTCATGGGGTCTCTGCGGGGTTGGTGGCGGGGGAGGGCGGTGCGGCGGGGGCTGCGGCCTGCGCGGTTTCCACGGGCAGCGTGAAACTGAAACAGCAACCCACCACGGAAGGGCCATTGTAGAGGTTTTGCCCTCTGATACGGCCCCGGTGCGACTCGATGATGGTGCGGCAAAGGCTCAGGCCGATGCCCAGGCCTTCGGCCTTGGTCGAGAAGAAGGCCTCGTAGAGCCGGTTGATCACCTCTTCCTTGATGCCGGGGCCCATGTCGGTGACGCTGAACTCGATCATGCCGCCCTCTTCCGGGGTGTGCCTGGGCACCACGCGCAATTCGATGTTGCGCCGCGCCCGGGGCAGCTTGGCCATGTCGATCGCCTCGGCGGCGTTCTTCATCAGGTTCAGCAGCACCTGCTCGATCAGGATGGGGTCGACTTCCACCCGCGGCAGCCGCTGCGCCACATAGGTGTGGATGTCGACGTGGCGGCGGCGCAGCTCGATGCCGGCCAGCTCGACCGCGTTGTCCACCATGGTGCGCACCTCGGTGGGCTGGCGCTGCGGCTCGCTGCGCTTCACGAAGGCGCGGATGCGGTGGATGATCTGG
>CBIHOD010000003.1:0-132399 GCA_966211815.1 uncultured Burkholderiales bacterium | reverse complement strand
CGACCTTGTTGACGACGACGATGGGCTTCAGGCCCAGCGCCAGCGCCTTCTTGGTGACGAAGCGGGTCTGCGGCATCGGACCCTCCTGGGCGTCGATCAGCAGCACCACGCCGTCGACCATGGACAGCGCGCGCTCCACCTCGCCGCCGAAGTCCGCGTGCCCCGGGGTGTCGACGATGTTGATGTGGGTGCCCTGCCAGCTCACGGCGCAGTTCTTGGCCAGGATGGTGATGCCGCGCTCGCGCTCGATGGCGTTGTTGTCCATCACCGTGTCGACCACTTTCTCGTGGTCGGCGAAGGTGCCGGACTGGCGCAGCAGTTGGTCGACCATGGTGGTCTTGCCGTGGTCGACGTGGGCGATGATGGCGATGTTGCGGATCTGTCGTGTCATGTGATGCTCTTTGCCGCAGGGGAATTGAGGAGTCCCTGCACCTCCAGCGGGCTCAGCAGCCGCGTTGAAATCAACTCCCCGGCGGCGACGTGGCCGCTGCCGAGGAAGGCCTGGGGTTGCGGGCCGTACACGCGCACGCGCGGCGTGTCGGCCAGCGGGAGCCGGCGGCGCACGCCGCTGAGGAAGCGGCCCGCGTCTTCGTCGCCCAGCTGCACCCTGGGCCAATCGGCCACCAGCGAGTCGGCGCCCAGCAGGGCGGCGTCGCGCTGCGCCTCGGTCATGCCGGCCAGCGCTTCCAGGGTGAGGCTGCCCTCCAGCGACAGCGGCCCGCTGGCCGTGCGCCGCAGCGCCGTGAGGTGCGCGCCGCAACCCAGTGCCGCGCCGATGTCCTCGGCCAGCGTGCGGACGTAAGTGCCCTTGCTGCAGCGCACCGCGATAGTCCAGGAATCATCTTCGCCGCCGACGACGTCGATGCCGTGGACCACCACGCTGCGCGGCGCGCGCTCTATCTCGACGCCCTGGCGCGCGTACTCGTAGAGCGGCCTGCCGTCCTTCTTGAGGGCCGAATGCATCGGCGGCACCTGTTCGATCGGGCCGGTGAAGCGGCGGCAGGCGGCTTCGAGGTCGGCGCGCGAGAGCGCGCCCACCGGGCGGGCTTCGAGCACCTCGCCCTCGGCGTCGCCCGTCGTGGTGGTGACGCCGAGCTTCAGCGTGGCGAGGTAGGCCTTGTCGGCGTCCAGGCTGACCTGGGAGAACTTGGTGGCCGCGCCGAAGCAAAGCGGCAGCAGGCCAGTGGCCAGCGGGTCGAGCGTGCCGGTGTGTCCGGCCTTCTCCGCGCGGTACAGCCGCTTGGCCTTCTGCAGCGCGTCGTTGCTCGACAGGCCCAGCGGCTTGTCGAGCAGCAGGACGCCGTGCACCGGGCGGCGCACGATTTTCGTCCCGCCGGCACGCTGCTGGCGCTGGGTCGGCTGTTCCACCCTCAGTCCTCTTTCGCCCGCGTGGCGTTGGCCTGCTGGATCAGCAGGTTCATCTCGGCGGCGCGCTCGGTGGTGCGGTCGAACACGAAATGCAGCGTCGGCACGGTGTGGATGGAGAGCCGCTTGAACAGCCCATTGCGCAGAAAGCCGGCGGCCTCGTTCAGCGCCTGCTCGCATTCCTTGGGCTCGCCGACCAGCAGCGAGAAGAACACCTTGGCGTGGGCGTAGTCGGGCGTGACCTCGACCGCATGCAGGGTGACCATGCCGATGCGCGGGTCTTTCAGCTCGCGGATCAGCTCGGCCAGGTCGCGCTGGATCTGGTCGGCGACGCGGAAGCCGCGGTTGGGGATGGATCGCTTGTGTCGCATGGCGGGCTGGTTCGGTGTGTCGAAGGGTGGTGGGCCAGGGGCTAAAAGCAAACCCCGCCATCTTTCGGAGGGCGGGGTTCGGGACTGGCCTGGACCACGCGTTCTTTACAGGGTGCGGGCCACTTCCTTGACCTCGAAGACTTCCAGCTGGTCGCCTTCCTTGATCTCGTTGTAGTTCTTGAGCTTGATGCCGCACTCGAAGCCGCTGGCGACCTCGCGCACGTCGTCCTTCATGCGGCGCACCGACTCGATCTCGCCGGTGTAGACGACCACGTTCTCGCGCAGCAGGCGGAAGCGCGCGCCGCGGCGCACCAGGCCCGACGTGACCATCGAGCCGGCCACCGTGCCGATCTTGGAGGCGACGAACACCGTGCGGATCTCCGCCGTGCCCAGCATCTCCTCGCGCTGCTCGGGCGCCAGCATGCCGGTCATGGCCGCCTTCACCTCGTCGACCGCGTCGTAGATGATGTTGTAGTAGCGCAGGTCCACGCCGTTGTTCTCGGCCAGCTTGCGCGCGCCGGCGTCGGCCCGCACGTTGAAGCCGATGATGACGGCCTTGGACGCGATCGCCAGGTTGATGTCGCTCTCGGAGATGCCGCCGACCGCGGCGTGCACCACCTGGACGCGCACCTCGGAAGTGCTGAGCTTGACGAGCGACTGCGCGAGCGCTTCCTGGGAACCCTGCACGTCGGCCTTGATGATCAAGGCCAGCGTCTGCGCCTCGCCCTGGCCCATGTTCTCGAACATGTTCTCCAGCTTGGCGGCCTGCTGCTTGGCCAGCTTCACGTCGCGGTACTTGCCCTGGCGGAAGGTGGCGATCTCGCGGGCGCGGCGCTCGTCGGCCAGGACGATGAACTCGTCACCGGCCTGCGGCACCTCGGTGAGGCCCTGGATCTCGACCGGGATCGACGGGCCGGCCTCGGTGGCGGGCTTGCCGTTCTCGTCGAGCATGGCGCGCACGCGGCCGTAGCTGGAGCCAGCTAGCACCACGTCGCCGCGCTTGAGCGTGCCGGACTGCACCAGCACGGTCGCCACGGGGCCGCGGCCCTTGTCCAACTTGGCTTCGATCACC
This sequence comes from uncultured Burkholderiales bacterium, assembly GCA_966211815.1. Classification (GTDB taxonomy): domain Bacteria; phylum Pseudomonadota; class Gammaproteobacteria; order Burkholderiales; family Burkholderiaceae_C; genus JANPCX01. The sequence goes on along the minus strand of CBIHOD010000003.1, from coordinate 129,591 downwards.
AGGCCCTTGGCCATGGCGTCGCGCGCGGCGGTCAGCTCGAGCACCTCGGCCTGCAGCAGCACGTGCTCCAGCAGGTCGTCGATGCCCTGGCCGGTCTTGGCCGAGACGGGGACGAAGGGCGACGGGCCGCCGAACTCCTCGGGCACGACTTCCTCGGCCACCAGTTCGCTCTTGATGCGTTCGAGGTTGACGCCGGGCTTGTCGATCTTGTTCATCGCCACCACGAGCGGGACGTTGGCCGCCTTGGCGTGCGAGATCGCTTCCTTGGTCTGGGGCATGACGCCGTCGTCCGCCGCCACCACCAGGATGACGATGTCGGTCGCCTTGGCGCCGCGGGCACGCATCGCCGTGAAGGCGGCGTGGCCCGGAGTGTCGAGGAAGGTGATCATGCCGCGCGGCGTGTCCACGTGGTAGGCGCCGATGTGCTGCGTGATGCCGCCGGCCTCGCCCGAGGCCACCTTGGCCTTGCGGATGGAGTCGAGCAGCGAGGTCTTGCCGTGGTCGACGTGGCCCATGACGGTGACGACGGGGGCCCGCGGGAACACCTCGTGCTGGGTGTCGCCCTGGGCGGTCTCGCTCAGGAAAGCCTCGGGGTCGTCCAGCTTGGCGGCCAGCGCGGTGTGGCCCATCTCCTCGACCACGATCATGGCCGTTTCCTGGTCCAGCTGCTGGTTGATGGTGACCATCTGGCCGAGCTTCATCAGATGCTTGATCACCTCGGAAGCCTTGACGCTCATCTTGTGCGCCAGGTCGGCCACGCTGATCGTCTCGGGGATGTGCACCTCCTGGACCTGCTGCTCCACCGGTGCGGCCGGCGCGTTGGACTGCTGCGACTCGTTGCGGTCGCCGCGGCGACCGCTGCGGGGCGCGCGCCAGCCCGGGCGGGCCGCGCTCGCGCCGGCGGGCGCGTCGCCGCGGCCTTTGACCGCGCCGCGCTTCTTGGCGGCGTCGTCCGCCCAGCTGGAGGACAGCTTCTCGGACTTGACCGACTTCTTGTCGCCGGGCTTGGCCGCGGTCGCGGAGGCGGGCGCACCCGGCGCGGCGGCGGGCTTGTGGATGGTGCCCTTGATGCCTTCCTTGCCGGCTTCGGCCTTCGGCGGCTCGGCGGGCTTGGGCGCGAGCACTTTCTTGGGCGCGTTCATCATGGCGCGGATCGCCGCAGCCTCGTCTTCGGCGGCCTTGCGGCGCTTGGCCAGGTCGGCCGCGCGCTGTTTTTCCTCGTCGACCACGTCGGCCGCCTTGATCACGCGCAGAGCGGGCTTGGCCGCGTCGCCGGCGGGCGCCGCGGCGGCGGGCGCGGGCGCTGCGGCGGGCGGCGCCTCGGCCTTGGGCTTGCTCGCCGCGGCCTTCGGGGCGGCGGCCTTTGCAGCGGCTTCTTCCTCGGCGGCGCGGATCGCGGCCTGGACCGCCTCGCGGGCGCGGGCCTCGGCGGCCTCGCGCTCCAAGCGCTGCTGCTCTTCGCGCTGGCGCTGCTTCTCGGCGAGTTCCGCCTCCTGCTTGCGCAGCAATTCGGCCTGGGCCTGCATCTCGAGCTCGCGGCGCTCCAGTTCGGCCTGGTCGACCTCGGGCTTGACCTGCTCTTCGGCCACCGGCGCGTCGTCGCGCTTGATGAAGGTGCGCTTCTTGCGGACCTCGACCTGGATCGTGCGGGCCTTGCCGGAGGCGTCCGCCTGCTTGATCTCGCTGGTGGACTTGCGGGTCAGCGTGATCTTCTTGCGCTCGCCGCCGGCCGTGCCGTGGGAGGTGCGCAGGAAGTCGAGCAGGCGCTCTTTGTCCGCTTCGGTCAGCGCATCGTCCGTCGACGCTTTGCTGACGCCGGCCGACTGCAGTTGTTCCAGCAGAGCAGTGGCCGAGCGGTTGAGCTCTGCGGCGAGTTGGGCGACGGTGGTCACAGCCATTGTTGAATCCTTGCGTGGGGTCTAGCGGTGCGGCGAACGGGTTGCGTGTGCGACGGGCCAACCGTCAGGTGGTGAACCAGTGTTCGCGCGCTTTCATGATCAGGGCCTTGGCGGCGTCCTCGCCGATCTGGGTCATGTCGACCAGCTCGTCGACGGCCAGGTCGGCCAGGTCGTCGCGGGAATGGATGTTGCCCTCGGCCAGCCGGGCGATCAGGTCCGGCGTGACGCCCTCCAGGTCGCGCAGGCTCTGAGACACGTCCTCGACGCGCTCCTCCTTGGCGATCTCCATCGTCAAGAGGGCGTCCTTGGCGCGGGTGCGCAGCTCGTTGACGGTCTCCTCGTCGAAGCCCTCGATCTCCAGCATCTCCTGCATCGGCACGTAGGCCACTTCCTCCAGGCTGGCGAAGCCTTCGGAGATCAGCAGGTCGGCGACCTCGACGTCCACGTCGAGCTTGTCGACGAACAGCGCCCGCAGGCTGTCCGACTCCTGGGCCTGCTTGGTGCTGGACTCCTCGGCGGTCATGATGTTGATGCGCCAGCCCGTCATCTCGGACGCCAGCCGCACGTTCTGGCCGCCGCGGCCGATGGCGATGGCCAGGTTCTCCTCGTCGACGACGACGTCCATCGCGTGGCGCTCCTCGTCAACGACGATGGACTGCACGTTCGCCGGCGCCAGCGCGCCGATCACGAACTGCGCCGGGTCCTCGGACCACAGCACGATGTCGACCCGCTCGCCGGCCAGCTCGTTGGTCACCGCGTTGACGCGCGATCCGCGCACGCCGACGCAGGTGCCGATCGGGTCGACGCGCTTGTCATACGAGACGACGGCGATCTTGGCGCGGGAACCCGCGTCGCGGGCGCAGGACTTGATCTCCAGCAGGCCCTGCTCGATCTCGGGCACTTCCTGGGCGAACAGCTCGACCATGAAGCCCGGCGCGTTGCGGGAAAGGATGATCTGCGGGCCGCGCAGCGTCGGGTCGACCTCGGCGATGTAGGCGCGGACGCGGTCGCCGACGCGAAGGTTTTCCTTGGGGATCATCTCGCCGCGGCGCAGGCGGCCTTCGACGCGGCCGGACTCGACGATGATGTCGCCCTTGTCCAGGCGCTTGACGGTGCCGACGAAGATCTTCTCGCCGCGGGCGAGGAAGTCGGTCAGCAGCTGCTCGCGCTCGGCGTCGCGGATCTTCTGCAGGATGACCTGCTTGGCGGCCTGGGCGCCGATGCGGCCGATGGAGACGGACTCCACCGGCTCTTCGATGTAGTCGTCGACCTCGATGTCGGCGATCTGCTCCTGCGCCTCGAACAGCAGGATCTCGGAATCGGGCAGTTGCAGGCCGGCCTCGTTGGGCACCACGTGCCAGCGGCGGAAGGTCTCGTACTCGCCGGTCTCGCGGTCCACGGACACGCGCATGTCCACCTCGCCGCCGTGCAGCTTCTTCGAGGCGGAGGCCAGCGCCGCCTCCACGGCGCCGAACACCACTTCACGCTCGACGCTCTTCTCGCGCGAGATGGCGTCCACCAGCATCAACAGTTCGCGGTTCATTCTTTATCGCCTCCGTCTTCTCGGTTCGCCCCGGGCGCCTCGACAGGCCCGCCCGCGGGGGCCGGCGCGAACCGCCGGCCTTTGAAATCCACCACCGGCACGAGCCGGGCTTCACGCACTTCCTGCAGGGCAAAATCCAGGGCCTGCTCGACCTTGCCGTCGGTGAAGACCACCCGCCAGTCCTGGCCGGATTCCCCGGCGGCGCCCGGCTCGGCATCGGCCGGAGCCCGCTGCAGAACGCCGCGGTATTTTTTCCGCCCCTGGAACGGCATCTTCAGGGTGAGGTCGACTTCCTGGCCCGCGAAGCGCTCGAAATCGGCGGGCTTCTTGATCAGGCGGTCCAGGCCGGGCGACGACACTTCCAGCCGCTCGTAAGGGAAGCCTTCGACTTCCAGGACGTGCTGCAGTTGCCGGGTGACCTTCTCGCAGTCGTCGACGGTGATGAATTCGCCGGCGGGGTCGCCCGCGACGCGGTCGATGTACACCCGAAGCAGCCCACGGGGCGCCCGCTCGGTCTCCACCAAGTCGTACCCCAGCCCGCTCACCGTGCGCTCTACCGTCGAGTCCAGTCCCATCAATCGTTCGTCAAAAGTCGTTCAAGCAAAAAAAAAGGGCTGGAAGAATCCGCCCCGTGCAGCTTTCTTGGAAAACCAGGATTATATCCCGCCAAACGGCCGCGATCAAGGCTCGCATGCGGTTTGCCGCCCGTGCCCAGGAGGCCGGCCACGGCGGCGCCGCCTGAGCGACGCCAGCGGCCGCTCACATTGCCGTCATGCGAAAATCCCGCCACTTTTGACTGGGAGAACCCATGGGATTTTTGTCTGGAAAGCGCTTTTTGATCACCGGCCTGCTGTCCAACCGCTCCATCGCGTACGGCATCGCGCGGGCTTGCCACCGGGAAGGCGCCGAATTGGCTTTCAGCTATGTGGGGGAGCGCTTCAAGGACCGGACCGAGGGTTTCGCCGCCGAGTTCGGCTCCAAACTGGTTTTCGATTGCGACGTCTCGGACGACGCCCAGATCCAGCGCCTTTTCGACGATCTCGGCCAAGCCTGGCCCCAATTCGACGGCTTCGTGCATTCCATCGGTTTCGCGCCGCGCGAGGCGATCGCCGGGGACTTCCTCGACGGCCTGTCCCGCGAGGCCTTCCGCATCGCCCATGACATTTCGAGCTACAGCTTCCCGGCCATGGCCAAGGCCGCCCTGCCCCGCCTGACGCCCACGGCCGCCCTGCTGACCCTGACCTACCTGGGCTCGGTCCGCAGCGTGCCGAACTACAACACCATGGGCCTGGCCAAGGCCTCGCTTGAAGCCAGCGTGCGCTACCTGGCGTCCAGCCTCGGCCCGAAGGGCATCCGGGTGAACGGCATCTCCGCCGGACCGATCAAGACCCTGGCGGCCTCGGGCATCAAGGATTTCGGCAAGCTGCTCGGCGAATTCGCCGCCAACGCCCCGCTGCGCCGCAACGTGACGATCGACGACGTCGGCAACGTCGCGGCCTTCCTGATGTCCGACCTGGCGGCGGGCGTGACCTCCGAGATCACTTACGTGGACGCCGGCTTCAGCCACGCCATGGGCGGCGTGGGCAGCGAGGGCTGACCTCTACCCGAACGACCGACCGCCCTGCGCGGCGGGAATCAAAAAAACAAAAGGGGCGCTTGCGGGCGCCCCCTTTTTTTACTGTCCGCGCCTTTTTCAAACCTCGTCGCGCACGCAGTCCACGTAATAGTGGCGGATGCCCGCCTCGTCGTCCTTTTCGACCAGGCCATGCACGTCGGTGTCGAAGCCGGGGAAGGCGGCGTTGAACTGGCGCGTGAAGCGCAGGTAGTCGACGATCTTGCGGTTGAAGCGCTCGCCCGGGATCAGCAGCGGGATGCCCGGCGGGTAAGGCGTCAGCAGGATGGCGGTGATGCGGCCTTCCAGTTCGTCCATCGCCACGCGCTCGATCTCGCGGTGCGCCATCTTGGCGAAAGCGTCCGACGGCTTCATCGCCGGGATCATGTCCGACAAATACATCTCGGTCGTCAGGCGGGCGACGTCGCGCGATTTGTAGAAGTCGTGGATCTGCTGGCACAGGTCGCGCAGGCCCCACGATTCGTAGCGCGGGTTCGCGGCCGTGAACTCCGGCATGATGCGCCACATCGGCTGGTTGCGGTCGTAGTCGTCCTTGAACTGCTGCAGCGCGGTCAGCAGCGTGTTCCAGCGGCCCTTGGTGATGCCGATGGTGAACATGATGAAGAACGAATACAGGCCGGTCTTCTCGACCACCACGCCGTGCTCGGCCAGGTACTTGGTGACGATGCTCGCCGGGATGCCGGTCTTGGCGAACTTGCCGCTCATGTCCATGCCCGGCGTGATGATGGTCGACTTGATCGGGTCGAGCATGTTGAAGCCCGGCGCCAGGTTGCCGAAGCCGTGCCACTTGTCGTTGGCCTTCAGGATCCAGTCTTCCGAGGTACCGATGTCGGCCGTGGCGAGGCGGTCGGGGCCCCACACCTTGAACCACCAGTCCTTGCCGTAGTCCTTGGTGACCTTGCGCATCGCGCGGCGGAAATCGAGCGCCTCGCGGATGCTCTCCTCCACCAGCGCGGTGCCGCCGGGCGGCTCCATCATCGCGGCGGCCACGTCGCAGCTGGCGATGATGCTGTACTGCGGGCTGGTCGAGGTGTGCATCAGGTACGCCTCGTTGAACAGGTGCGTGTCGAGCTTGTGCGTCTGCGAGTCCTGCACCAGCACCTGCGAGGCCTGGCTCAGGCCGGCGAGCGACTTGTGGGTGGATTGCGTGGCATAGACCATCGCCTCCTTCGGCCGCGCGCGGTACTTGCCCATCGCGTGGTAGCCGCCGTAGAACTTGTGGAAGGCGGCGTGCGGCAGCCAGGCTTCGTCGAAGTGCAGCGTGCCGACATAGCCGTCGAGCATGCCCTTGATGGTTTCGGTGTTGTAGAGCACGCCGTCGTAGGTGCTCTGCGTCAACGTCATGATCCGCGGCTTGACCTTCTTCGGGTCCACGCCCTTGAGCAGCGGGTTGGCCGCGATCTTCTTCTGGATCGACTCCTTGCTGAATTCGCTCTGCGGGATGGGGCCGATGATGCCGTGGTTGTTGCGCGTGGGCGTCAGGAACACCGGGATCGCGCCCGTCATGATGATCGAGTGCAGGATCGACTTGTGGCAGTTGCGGTCGACCACCACCACGTCGCCTGGCGCCACGTTGTGGTGCCACACCATCTTGTTGCTGGTGCTGGTGCCGTTGGTCACGAAGTAGCAGTGGTCGGCATTGAAGATGCGCGCCGCGTTGCGCTCGCTGGCCGCCACCGGGCCGGTGTGGTCGAGCAGCTGGCCCAGCTCTTCCACCGCGTTGCAGACGTCGGCGCGCAGCATGTTCTCGCCGAAGAACTGGTGGAACATCTGGCCGATCGGGCTCTTCAGGAAAGCCACGCCGCCGGAATGGCCGGGGCAGTGCCAGGAATACGAGCCGTCCTGCGCGTATTCCATCAGCGCGCGGAAGAAGGGCGGCGCGAGCGAGTCGAGGTAGCTGCGCGCCTCGCGGATGATGTGGCGCGCCACGAACTCCGGCGTGTCCTCGAACATGTGGATGAAGCCGTGCAGTTCGCGCAGCACGTCGTTGGGCAGGTGCTGCGAGGTGCGTGTCTCGCCGTACAAATAGATCGGGATCTCGGCGTTCTTGAAGCGGATCTCGTCGATGAATTTGCGCAGGTTCAGCACCGCCGGATCGAGCTCGGGGCCGGGCGTGAACTCTTCGTCGTCGATCGACAGGATGAACGCGCTGGCGCGGCTTTGCTGCTGGGCGAACTGGCTCAGGTCGCCGTAACTGGTGGCGCCGAGCACTTCGAAGCCCTCTTTCTCGATGGCTTGCGCGAGCGCGCGGATGCCGAAACCGGAGGTGTTCTCCGAGCGGAAGTCCTCGTCGATGATGACGATGGGGAAGCGAAAGCGCTGCATGGCGGGCGGTCCTGGGCTGGCGGGGGGTCTGCGGGAAAGCGCGAAGTGTAGGGCTGTTTGAAGTCGGAGGCCCGCCCTGGACAACCCGCAGGGCGACCTCGCGCCGCCGCCCTAAACTGCCGGACGGCCGGTGGCGAGATGCCCGCCAACCGCCGCCCAGGACCATCGAGGAACTCGCCATGGATTTTTCTTCCGCCACCGCCTGGTGGGTGCTGGCCGGCTTGCTGGTCGCGGCCGAACTGCTCACGGGCACCTTTTACCTGCTGATGCTCGCGTTGGGCCTGGCCGCGGCGGCGGTGGCGGCCCACCTCGGCCTGTCGGTCACGATGCAACTGCTCACGGCCGCGGTCGCCGGCAGCGGCGCCACGGCCCTTTGGCACTGGAAGCGCGCCAGGCAACCCGGCTCTGCCCCGGCCCACATGAACCGCGACGTCAACCTGGACATCGGCGAGCGCGTGTGGGTGCAAGCCTGGCGGGCCGACGGCACCGCCCGCGTGAATTACCGCGGCTCCGAATGGACCGCCAGGCTGGCGCCGGGGACACCCGTCCGGGCGGCCGGCAGCCACGTCGTCGCCAGCGTCGAGGGCAACCACCTCGTCGTCAGCCCGGAGGCGGGCGCCGCGGCGCCGCAGCCGGGCCAAACCGCCCTTCCCTGACCACAAACCAACGCCGAACAAGGACGCCCGCGCCATGGAAATCGTTCTGGTCCTCAGCATCGTCGCCGCCCTCTTCATCGCACGCACCTTCAAGATCGTCCCCCAGCAGCACGCCTGGGTGGTCGAACGCCTGGGGCGGTACGACCGCACCCTCACGCCGGGGTTGAAGTTCGTGGTGCCTTTCTTCGAGCGCGTGGCCTACAAGCACTCCCTCAAGGAAGTGCCGCTGGACGTGCCCAGCCAGGTGTGCATCACACGCGACAACACGCAGCTGCAGGTCGACGGCATCATCTATTTCCAGGTCACCGACCCGATGCGCGCGAGCTACGGCTCGAGCAACTACATCGTGGCCATCACCCAGCTGGCGCAGACCCTCCTGCGCTCGGTCATCGGCAAGATGGAGCTGGACAAGACTTTCGAAGAGCGCGACACCATCAACGCGTCCGTCGTGAGCGCGCTGGACGAAGCCGCCACCAACTGGGGCGTGAAAGTGCTGCGCTACGAGATCAAGGACCTGACGCCGCCGGCGGAGATCCTGCGCTCCATGCAGGCGCAGATCACCGCCGAACGGGAAAAGCGCGCGCTGATCGCCGCCTCCGAAGGCCGCAAGCAGGAGCAGATCAACATCGCGACCGGCGAGCGCGAGGCCTTCATCGCGCGCTCCGAGGGCCAGCGCCAGGCGGAGATCAACAAGGCCCAGGGCGAAGCGGCGGCGATTGTCGCGGTGGCCGACGCCACCGCCGACGCGATCCGCAAGGTCGCGGAGGCCATCCGCTCGCCCGGCGGTGAACAGGCGGTGCAGTTGAAAGTCGCGGAGAAAGCCGTCGAGGCCTATGGGCAACTGGCCCAGAAGAACAACACCATGATCGTGCCGGGCAACATGTCCGAAGTGTCGGCGTTGATCGGCACCGCCATGGCGCTGGTCAAGCAAAAGCCGCCGGGCGCGCCTTGAATGCTCCGCGCCGCTGTTTTCGGCGCGGAGGATTGAATTCGCCGCACCGGGCCAAAGCGTGGGTTAGAATCATGGGCTACGGAGAGATGGATGAGTGGTTTAAGTCGCACGCCTGGAAAGCGTGTGTGGGTTAATAGCCCACCGCGGGTTCGAATCCCGCTCTCTCCGCCAACACCCAACCCAAGTGATCGACTCACTTGGGTTTTCTTTTTGTCCGGTCGATCTCCGGTCTTTTCTCCATGGCCGAATCACTGCCGGGGTGATTGAGCGCCCTTGGGCAGGACGGCGCGGGCGATGCCCCCGTCCCGTCAGCGGATGACCGGCGTAACAGGAACGGGCGCATCACCCGAGCAACGCGATCGGGATCTGGCTCTGCGGCAGCGGGAGGTCGAAACCGTGCCGGGTGGTCTTGAACGGCAGCAATTCATGCCGCGTCGCGAGGGCCAGGACGCGGTCCACGTCGAAGGGGGCGTCGCTGCGCCAGCAGTGGACCGTCACGCGGCCATCCTCGTAGCCGAGCGGCACGCAGGGCAAGCGCCGCAGGCCCAGCAGCACCGCCGCCCGCAGGCGGTGGTTGCCGTCCATCACCAGGCCTGTCCGGGCCTCGATCGGCAGCGGGACCAACCATTGGCCGTGCCGGCGGATCGACGCGGCGAGCCGCCGGACTTTCGCTGGGTCCACCTGCTCGGTCGCCCGGAGGGACTCGATCGGCAGAATGGCCACGACATAAGGTTGGAATTGCGTCATTGGGCGGGCCGCAAAGGCATGGCCGTCATGGCCGTGAGGCGGTGGAAGCGCCACAGCAGCTGGGCTGCCGTCACCGCCAGGCCGACGATCAGGCCACACCACAGGCCGATGACGCCGAGACCCCAATGCAGCCCCAGCAGCCAGGCGCAGCCAAGGCCCAGGCCCCAGTAGCCCGTCAGTGTCCGGACGAAGGCGCTGGTCGTGTCGCCCACGCCGCGAAGCAAGCCGATGGCGATGTTCTGGCCGGCGTCGAAGAACTGCAGCAGCGCCGCCAGCCAAAGCAGTGGCGTGGCGGCCGCCAGCAGGCCGGCGGCGTCCGCGCCATCGCGCACGAAGCCCGAGAGCACGAGCCGCGGCGCCGCCAGGTACAGCACGGCCACCCCGGCCATCGCCGTCCACCCGATGGCCAGGCCCGTCCAGCCCAGGCGGCGTGCGGCGCAGGCGTCGCGGCGCGCCCATGCCGGGCTGATGCTGATCGACGCCGCGTGCGAGATGCCCACCGCGACCATGAAGACCACGTACACCGCCTGATTGACCACGGTGTGCGCCGCCAGTGCCTCCGCGCCCAAGGTGCCGGCCAACAGGGTCAGCGTCGAGAAGAAGGCGGCCTCGGATCCGTAGGTGGCCGCGACGGGAAGGCCGAGGCGCAGCGTGTTTCCCAGCGCTTGGCGAGATGCTCGCCAGAAGCGCATCGAGAGCACCGGGGCGACCGTGCCGTCGCGACGCGCGACCGTGGCGAAGGCCGCGAACGCCCCCGCGTTCACCAACGTGGAAGAAAGGGCCACGCCGGCCAGCCCCAGCGCCGGCAGGCCCCACGCGCCATCGATGAGCACCAGGTTGAGGGCGATGTTCACCGCCACGCAGGCCAGCGTGACGGCCAACAGCGGCCCGGGTTTGCGCAGGCCCACGGTGATGTTGCGCAGCGACTGGAACCACAGCAGCGGCACGATGCCGGGCGCCGCGGCGACCAGGTAACGCGTGCAGTGTTCGACGACCGCGGCGCCCTGCCCCAGCCAACCCAGCAGCGGCCCGAGCATGCTCATCAGCACCCAGGCCGACAACCCGGCGACCGTCGAGACGGCGAAGCTGGCACGCGACAAGTCGCGGATGCGCTCCGGCGCCGCGGCGTCCTGGGTGGCCGCGGCGACGAGGTTGCCGGTCGGCGTGACCAGGCCCACGCCGACCGTGCGCAGCAGGTTGAACAGCGTGAGCGCGAGTCCGCCGCCGGCGAGTTCCGGCGCGCCCATGCGGCCCAGCATGACCACGCTGGTGGTGCCCAGCGCCACCTGCGCGAGCTGCGTGAGCACCAGCGGCCAGGCCAGCGCGCCGATGTGGCCCGCGTCTTTTCGCCAATGGCCCGCGCTGTTCATGCGCGCACCGCGGCGCACGCGGTGAGTTGTTCGATCAAGGCATCGAGTTCCTCGCCGATCGACGGGTCGACGAGGTCGCGCTCCCGCATCCATTCGTCGTTGAACACCGTGTCCAGGTACTTCTCGCCGCCGTCGCAGACCAGCACGACGATGGTGCTCCCCGGCGGGGCCACTTCGGCGCGCCTGAGCGCCTGGTACAGCACGCCGCCGGCCGAGCCGCCCAACAGCACCGCGCGCTTGCGCGCGAAGTAGCGGGCCGTGTTGAAAGCCTGCGCGTCGCTCACCTTCAGACCTTCGTCGAGCAGTCCGTAGTCCACCAGTTCACCGATCTCGGCGCCTTCGGGCGTGCCGGTCCCGGACTGGTGATACGGGCCGCCCGGCCCGCCGAATGCGATCGATCCGACGGGTTCGACGCCGATCACGCGCAGTGAAGGCAGGCGCCGCTTCAATTCCCGGGCCGTGCCGAACAGCGAGCCGCCCGTGCCCACCGCGCCGATCAAATGCGTGATGCCGGCGCCGAGCGCCTGTTCCAGTTCGTCGGCCACCGCGCCGTAGCCGTTGGCGTTCGCGGGGTTGTTGTGCTGTTCGGTCCAGTAGGCGCCCTGCTCCGCGGCGATGCGCTCAGCCAGCGCTTCGCGGTCGGCGGTGGCCAGCCCGCCGCCCGGCTCCTCGTTCACATAGAGGAGTTCCGCCCCGAAGGCCTGCATCGCGCGGAGTTTGTCCTTGGAGGCATGGTGGTCTACCACCGCCGTGAAGCGATAGCCGCGCTCCGTCGCCAGCAGCGCCAGGCCCATGCCGGTGTTGCCCGAGGTCGACTCGATGACCCAGCCGCCGGGCTTCAACAGGCCCTGCGCCTGGGCCTCGTCGAGCATCTGGCGGGCCATGCGGATCTTGGCGGTGCCGGTCGGGTTGAACTGCTCCAGCTTGAGCAGCACGCGCGTGCCGAAGCGCGTGGTCAGCAACTCCATCAGGGGCGTCCGCCCGATGAGGTCGGAAATGCGGGAGGCCACGGCGGCCAGCGGTTGAAGCGGGTGTCGGTCCATGTCTTGGGTTCCGTTAGATGAGGCGAAGGTCGTGGAGCGGCGCGACGTCGTCGAGCCGCCAGCGGGACCGCTGCGTGCCGTCGAACTCGAGCACGACCTTGCGGGGCAGCGGAAGGCCGTGGAAAGGCGATTCGTTCGAGTCCATCTGGTAGCCGGCGGTGTTCAGGTACGCGAGGGTGTCCCCGGGTGACGGTCGGCGCGGCAGGCGCAGCTTGCGCCAGCTCACCATGTCGCTGTCCAGGCAGCTGGTGCCGGCCACGCAGGCCAGGTAAGGCCCTCCGAGTCCGCGATCGCCGAAGAGGACGGGGTCGGGCAGGTACTCGCTGTCGAACCATTGCTCCGACATGCTGAAGCTGGTCCCCTCCACCGTGACGACGCCGTAGCCGTCGGCCCTGTCCTTGACGCCTTGGACGCGGAACAGCGTGAGGCCGGTCTGGTCCAGGAGGGCACGCCCCGGTTCGAGCAGCAGGCGGACGCCGTCGCGCCTCAGGCGCGTCGACAAGGCCCCGTCCGCGGCGCGTTCGCCGGCCAGCACCGCGGCCAGCATGCCGGCGCCGTGGCAATCGGCCGCGTAAGGGTAGAAGCCGCCGAAGGCCTTGCCTGCGTGGTAGTGCTCGGGGCGTTGCCGCGCCTGGAAATCGCTCCATGCGGCGGGGTCGACGTAGCGCACCGCGAAGCCGCCGCCGATGTTGATGCAGTCGGCGCGCAGTCCGGCGCGGCGCGCGTCCAGGCAGCGGTCCAGCAACTCGTGCGCGGCGTCGGCGCGTTCATGGGCGGAGTAGCCGCTGAGGTGGAATGAAAAGCCTTCGAGGCCGAGCTGCGCCGGCCTTGCCTGGCAGGTGCGCAGCGCCTGGTCCAATTCAGGGGGCGTCATACCGAAGCGGCTGCGCGGCTGCGAGGCGGGCCGGCACCGCAGCAGCACGCGGGCGCTGCACTGCTCCAGCGACGCGGCGTCCGCGCAGGCCTGCAGCTCTTCGGGACTGTCGATCGCGATGAGGCAGCCCTGCCGGAGGGCCAGGCGCATCAGCGCGCCGTGCTTGGCGGGGCCGGACACGCTCACCAGGCGCCCGGGGACGCCGGCGCCGAGCGCCTGCGTCAATTCCTCGGCGCTCGCGGCGTCCACGCCCCAACCCAGCCTCGCGCAGGCGTCGACGAGGCAGCGGGCCTTGTTGGCCTTCTTCGCATACATGGGAAGGCCGTCGACGCCCGCCAGGCGCAGGCAGTCCGAGAACGCCGCGGCGTTCTCGGCGAACACCTGCGGGAGCATCAAGTGCAGGGGCGAACCCAGGCCGTCCAGGAGTTCGCCCAGCAGCGCGCGGTGGTCGTCGAGGAGCCGCTCGACCAGGCGGTGCTGCAAGGCGGGCAACACCGGCGCCGCGAGCGCCGCGGAATCGGCGGCGTCATTCACCACAGCTCGACCTCCTGACCGAGGCCCCGCACCAGCGCACGCTCGGCCAGCAGGCGGCCGAGCGCGATGTCGGTGACCACCATGCCGCTGTTGTAGGCGAAGACACGGTCGCTGTCGCGGCGCCGGCCGGGCTGCAGGCCCGCGAGGATCTGCGGCAGTTCCGCGTCCACCGCGGGCAGGGCGCCATCCACGGCGAGGTCGGTGCCGGTCACCCGCATCTGCTGCGCGCTGGTGGCGACGCGGTAGTCCGCACGGTGCAGCGCCTGCTTGTCGATACCGTGCCCGACGAGGATGGCCAGCGAGCCGGGGCGGAGCCAACCGGCATCGACCGATTCGGGGGAGGACGGGCCGCCGGCGCCGATCACGATGTCGGCCTCCTGGGCCGAGCGGTGCAGGTCGCGCGACACCTCGACCCTGCGGTCTGGGTGGTGATGGTGCATGCGGCCGAGCACCTGGTCGATTCCCGCGGCGTGGTGCCCGTGCACGATCAGCCGTTGCAGGTTCGGCACCGCCTGCACGAGGAAGGGCAGCGCCATGCGGCCCTGGACGCCACTGCCCACCACCAGCGCGGTGGACGCGTCGCGCCGCGCGCAGGCCCGCGCGGCCAGCGCCGAGGCTGCCGGCGTGCGCAGGCCGCCGACCAGGCCGCAGTCCATCATCGCGATGGGCAGCCCGCTGCGGTCGTCGTATAGCGTCAGCGTGGTGTAGTAGCGCTCGCCGGCCTTGCCGCCTTCGGGGCCGAATTTGTACGAAGTCTTGAACGCGACCGTGTCGCGGTCGCCGTCGCGGCCGAGCATCGCGTAGGCGACGGAGCGGCCGTCCGAAGGCTTCACGGTCAGCTTGGCCGGGTTGGCGGAGCGTCCGTCGGCGCAGGCGAGGTAGGCGCCTTCGACGGCCTGCAGGACTTCATCCAGTTCGAAGGGCATCGCGGCGAGGTCGCGCTTGCCGATGACGCGCAGGCTCGCGCCTGCCGGGGAGGCATGAACGGTCGACATAGAGGATTCCTAGACGATGTGGCGGGCGACCGCGCGCTCGCGCAAGGGCATGGAGCCGCGCAGGTTCAAGGTGACGTTGACGCGGCGGAGCCACCGGTGGCGCGGCCCGTAGTTGGGCTGGTAGACCGAGCGCCCGTGCACCGCGCGCTTGTTGTCGATCCACAGCATGTCGCCGGGCTCCATGACGACCGTGGACTTGTGCGCGTTGAATCGCCCGATCAACCAGTCGAACGCGGCCTGCGCTTCGTGGTCGCCGTCCACGGCCCGCATGTAGGCCTCGTCCACCTGGATGAACGGGCGCTGGCGCGAGCCGCTCAGCGCGGGCACCGGGCGCGGGTCGGCGTACATGCGGCGGATGCGCTCGAAGGCATCGTCATCCAGCCGCCAACGCGCGCTCACGTTCTGCTCCGGCATGTGCGAAGTGTCGGGCAGCACGACGAAGCGCGGCGCGGCCAGCACGGCCCACCGGTCGTCGGGGATCTCGAAGTCGTCGATGGAAGAGAGGATGGTCTCGGCGCGCTCCTCGTTGCGGTAGCAGACGATCGACAGGAAGTCGCACCGGTGGTCGTGGAAAGCCTCTTCGTTGTGCCAGACCAGCGTGACGCAGCTGCCGCCCCCGAGTTGCTGGGCACGCTCCTGCTCGATCGGGACGATGTGGCGCAGGAAACGCCCGTTCTCCTGCGTGCGCCATCCGAAGATCTCGCCGAGCGAGGCCGTGAGCAGGCATTGCGCGATCTCCTCGCGCAGCGTCGGCGGGTTGCGCCAGGCGGCGTCCCAGTGGGCCGGCGACGGCCCGATGCGGCTGTCCTCCACCGGCACGCCGCGGATCAGCACGGCCGCGCAGGGCAGGTGCAGTTGCTTGAAGCGGTGGGCCAGCTCGCGCAGGGGCCGCGGCAGCTCCTGGGCCGCCAGGGCGCAGGCATCGGCGAACTCCGCCGTTTCGACGCTGCCGAAGCTGCCCGCCAAATCATCGACGAGGCGTTCCACGCCGGCGCACTCGCGGGGCGTCAAAGGATGGAGGTGGATGGGTGGGCGCAGCGGTGCATCGGTCGCATGGGTCATGGCATGGGTTCCCGTGGTCGTCCTTGAAAGGGGCGCATCATAGGACATAGAATGAGAATGATTCTCATTCACCCAACCAGAAGCATGGAGATCCGATGAAGTCTTCCCTCTTGGCCTTGCTCGCCGCCCTCGTCGCGCCGCCGACCTCGGCGCACAACCTCTGGATCGAACCCACCGGGGACCGCGGGCTGCGGGTGTTGTACGGCGAGCCGGAGATCCGCTTGACAGAGCGCAGCCCCGGCAAGCTCGACGGCGTCGCGCTCACCCGCGCGCAACGCGCCGGCGGCGCCGAAAGCCGGCCCTTGGATTGGCGGCGGAGAGGCGACGGCTTCATGCTGGAAGGGGGCAAGGACGGCGACGGCGCGCTGGTCGAAGCGCATTCGGTCGGTGCTCGCCCCGGCACCGGCCGAACGGGCGACCCGCCGGCGCGCCACTTCTACGCGCGACACGCCGCTTGGCCGCTCTCGTCCACGCCGCCCGCGATGGCGCTGGACATCGTGCCGACGGCGCAGGCCAACACCTTCGCCGTGCAGTTCAATGGCGCACCGCTGACGCATGGAACCCTCAAAGTCATCGCGCCCAGCCTGTGGCTCCAGGTGCACGACATCGACGAACAGGGCCGGGTGCGCATCCACACGCCGTGGCGCGGCGCGTACGTGCTCGACGTCGAAACGCGCGAGCGGCGCGCGGGGGAAGCCGGGGGCCAGGATGGCGGGGGCGCGGTGCACCGCGCGACGCTGACGTTCACCGTGCCGGACGGCCCGCCGTTCGAGGACCCGCGCCCCGCGCAATACCGCGCCGACTGAGCCCGATCCGCGGCATCCAGACCGAACACAGAAAGCCTCCATGCCAACGAACAACCCCGCCCGCACGGCGGCGCGAGCGGCCGTGATCGCCGCGCTCGCCTCGTTCCTCCCCGCCCAGGCCCAGAAGGCTGGCGCCGACGGTGACCCGGCCACGCTCGAACAGGTCGTCGTCCGCGCCAAGAAGGAAACGCTCTACCTCAACAGCGACGTCAACGCCGGTGCGCTCGGCGTGCGGTCGCTGCAGGAGTTGCCTTTTTCGATCGGCTCGTACGGCCGCGAAGTCATCGACAACCAGCGCGCCCGCACCGTCCAGGATGTGCTGAAGAACGACCCCGGCGTGCAACCGGCGTCCTTCGGCGGCGCCTATGACGGTGTCGCGGTGCGCGGCTTCTCCGCCAACGCGGTCAACAGCGTGCGGCGCGACGGCCTTTTGACCAACGTCTACGCCGACATTCCGTTGGAGAACATGGAGCGCGTCGACGTGCTGAAAGGCCTGTCGGGCTTCCTGTACGGCGTCGGCGAGCCCAGCGGCCTGGTCAACCATGTCCTCAAGCGCCCCACCCGCCGCGGTTTCACGAGCGTCGATGCCGAGGTGCGCGGCTTCGGCGGACGCTACGGGCACCTCGACACGAGCGGCGCCATCGGGGAAAGCGGCGCGGTGGCGTACCGCGTCAATGTGGCCGGCGAAAGGCAAGGCGACTTCACGCACGCCGGCGACTTGATGCGCGCCATGGCCGGCGTGGCGGTGGACATGCGACTCGCGCCCGGCACGCTGCTGCGCCTGGACGCCGACCGCCAGCGCAAGAAGCTGGCGGCCCAGCCGGTGATCGGTCCGCGCGACGACGGCGCGGTGGTCCCCGCCGAAAGCTTCGATCCTCGCACGCTGCTTGGCCAACCCTGGGGACAGTACCGCACCGAGGCGTCGAACCTCGGACTGCGCCTTGAGCACGGCCTGAGCGCCGATTGGGACCTGGTCGCGCAGCTCGGCTACAGCCGCACCACGCGCGACGCCGCTTTCCCGGACGTGTACGGGGTGGCGCCGGACGGCGCCATCACCAGCGGCGACTACTACTTCTCGCCCGGCCAGCGCTTCACCACGGTGGCGGCGCAAGCCCTCTTCAACGGCCACCTGCAAGCCGCGGGCGTTCGCCACGACCTGGTGCTCGGCGTGTCCGACGGGCGGCTGAAAACCCTGGACGGCGGCTGGTTCCCCAACGACGGGCTGACGGTGGGCAACATCTACGCCCCCGCCTACAGCGCCCAGCCCGATTTCTCGGATCCCCCGCCGAAGAACCGGGGCAGCGTCCGCCAACCCAGCCTCTTCGCGAGCGACACCATCTCGCTGAACGAACACTGGCGCGTGCTCGCGGGTGTGCGCCACATCGCCTACCACGCCGAATCCCGCAGCGCGGGCGGCTTGCAGCGCGACTACGGCGCCCATGTGAACGTGCCCTCCGCGGCGCTGGTGTGGCTGCCCAGCACCGCCGTCACCGCCTACGCCAGCTACACCGAGGGACTGGAGCAAGGCGCCTATGCGCCCAATGGCGCCGTCAACCGCGGGGAGCGGCTCGACCCGATCCGCAGCAAGCAGATGGAGGCCGGCGTCAAGTGGATGCCATCGCCCGGGCTGTCGACGACGCTCGCCCTGTTCCACATCGACAAGCCGTTGCAGGCGGTCGATCCGGGCGACAAGGTGTTCAAGACATTGGGCCGCCAAAGGCACCGGGGTGTCGAACTGGCGCTGAACGGCGAACTGGCGCCCGGCTTGTCGGCGGTGGGCGGCGTCAGTTGGCTCGACGCCAGAGTGCTCGACACCCGCGATGCGCGGGAGGGTCGGCGCGCGGCCTACGTGGCCCGCCTGCAGGCGAGCGCCTGGATCGACTGGCGGGTGGCCGCGGTGCAGGGGCTGAGCCTCAACGCCGGCGCGGTGCGCACCGGCGGGCGGCCCTTGGGCCAGGCCGACTCGCCCATCGTTCCGGCTTTCACGCGTTGGGACGGTGGAGCGCGTTACGCCGTGCAGGTGGCCGGCGTACCGACCGTGTGGCGGCTGCAAGTGCAGAACCTGGGCAACCGCCGCTATTGGGAGAGCGTCAACTATGGCGGCGTGCTCGCCGGCGCGCCCCGCACGGTGCGCCTCTCGGGTGAGTGGTTCTTCTGAGGCGGCCGGATGACCGGGCGCCGGCACTGGGTGGCGTTGCACCGCTGGACCGGGCTCGTGCTGGCGCCCTTCCTCTTGCTCGTCGGCTTGACGGGCAGCTTGCTGCCGTTCCACCGCGAGCTTGACCAAGCGCTTTCGCCGGAACTCCTCACGGTGGACGTGCCGGCGGGCCGCGACGCGCTCGACCCCCTGCTGCTGCGCGAACAGGTGTCGGCGCGTCATCCGGAGCTGCGCATCGACTCGGTGCCGCTGGCCCGGGGAGCCGACAACGAGGCCCTCGCCTTCCAAGTCCAGGGCCGGGACGCGGCCTTGGCCTACGACGAGCTGTATGTCGACCCGTACACCGGCAAGGAACTCGGGACCCGGATGTGGGGAGACGTCTCGCAAGGCCGGGTCAACCTGGTGCCCTTCTTGTACCGGTTGCACTATTCGCTTGGCACCGGGGACGCGGGCAGGACGGTGCTCGGCATCGTCGCGCTTCTGTGGACGCTCGACTGCTTCGTGGGCGCCTGCCTCACGCTGCCGCTGCGCCCGCCCCAGCGGGACGGCGCGTCGGCTCGACGCGGGCCTGGATGGTGGCCGCGCTGGATGCCGGCATGGCGGATCCGCGTCGATTCGGGCTGGCACCGCTTCTGCTTCGACCTGCATCGCGCCGCCGGCTTGTGGTTGTGGGCGATGCTCTTGGTCATCGCCTGGTCGGCCGTGTCGTTCAACCTTCCCGCCGTGTACCGGCCGGTGATGGGCGCGCTGTTCGGCGCCTGGGAGCCCGTCGTGGCCGCGACGCCCCGTGGGCGCGTGCCCGACCCGACGCCACTTGCCTGGAGCCGGGCGCGAACCCGCGCCCGCGACTTGATGGCCGAGCTGTCCGTCAGCCAGCGGTTCGCCGTCGAGCGCGAAGCCGCACTGTCCTTCGATCACGGCGCTCGCGCTTGGCGCTACGCAGTCGCCAGCGACCTCGACGTTTCACGGCGCCGAGGCGCGACGCAGATCCTGTTCGACGCCGACAGCGGCGCACTGCTTGCCACCCACCTGCCCACCGGGCGGAACTCGGCTCAGACCGTCACGACATGGCTGACGAATCTGCACACGGCCCGCACGGCCGGTTCGCCGATGCGGGTGGCGGTGAGTGCCACCGGGTTGACGGTGTCCGCGTTGTGTGTCACGGGGGTGGTCATCTGGGCCCGCAAGCGCGCAGGACGGCGCAAGGCGGCGAACCGACAGCGAGGGGTCGGTGCCATCGGGTGAGGACATGGCGGTCAATCGTCCTGGGTCACCGTTTGATGGTTTGTGGAACGAACCGCGACCACGCGGCGGAAGACTCAGATCCCGCGGCAGCGCAATCTCCCGGGCGCCACGCCGTAGCGGCGGCGGCCCATGCGACCGCGTCAGAATTTCGTCGGCAGGTCGGTGAGCGAAAAAGGGATGCCGCCGGGCAACGTGGGCAGGAAATCCGCATGCCCCGCCGCGCTCACCCTGCGAGCCACCAATTGGGCGCACTGCCTCAGGCGCTTCAGGTCTTCCGCATGCAGGTTCATGTTCGGCGCATTGCTGAAACAGCACAGCGTGCCGTACACGCGGCCGTCGGCCAGGACCACCGGCGTGCTCATGTGCGCACCGACACGGATGGATGTCTTGGGCAGGTCCAGAGATTCCGCGACGGCGGACGCATCGTGCACCAGTTCAGGCATCCGTCCTTGAACCACCCTTTGGCAATAACTGTCCTCCAGCGGCGCGGCGTCGCCGACCTGCACGCCCAGGTGATCCGGAGGCGTTCCTTCGACGAAACGGAAGACCCGCTGCCCATCGATGAATTCGGATACGAAGACCACGTCCATGTTCAATTCGCTGCGCAGCATCTGCAGCACCGCGGTGACTTTGTGGTCGATGCCGGGATCGGCCCCGTCCGCCGTCGCGACCAGCAATTCGGAGATGAGGATGTCCAGATCCTTCGCGCTGAATGGAGAGTCGAAAAGTGCCATCGATGGGTGCCACCTCAAAAAAGCCCGCGCCTGCCGTGGCGACCTGATGAAGCGGCCGCCCGGCACCTCTATCGGCGAACGATAGGCCATTGTTCAACAGAAGTTCCGACGGTGCTCAAAGCCAGAGCCGGAAATGTGGCAATTGGACAGTTTGGCCGGGGCGCGGCGACACGAAAGATGGCGGTCGAAGGGAAAGACGGCCCCGATGCGGCCATGGGGCCAGTCGACAAAGGTTGCCGATGCACCGAGCGGTACGGGCAGGCCCGGCCGGGAGGTTTTCCAGCTACACGATGTCACGCGGACTTCGACGGAGGACGCCGATGGCAGACTGGCGGTGGAAGGCGATTGCTGGAAATGAAAACGGGTTAGCTCCTTGTGAGAGCTAACCCGTTGGTTTTTCTTGGTCGGGATGGCGGGATTCGAACTCGCGACCCCTTGCACCCCATGCAAGTGCGCTACCAGGCTGCGCTACACCCCGACGTCAGCCTTAAATTATAGACCGAAAATTGGACAGGGTCAGCATCACTCGCAAAAATCATTTGCCGTGCGCGAAGTGCCGGTTCGCCTCAGCGGTCAGCTGCCCAACAGTTCCCGGATCGACAGCAACTCTTCCCTCACCTGAATCGCCGTAAGGGCTTCGCCCTCGGTGGCCAATGTCGGGACACAAGTGGACAACGACACGCCCTTGTTCATGGCCAACGCGGCGGCCATGTCGGCGACCTGATGCCCGGCAAGAGATGAAAGTTGCGGCAGCGCCACCGGAAACGGCGGATCGCCGTCGGGCAATGCGGGCGTTCGGTCGACCGAGCCGTCTTCAGGCGGGGCGCCGGCTTCGGCGTGGGCATCGACCGAATCGACCAGGCGGTTGCGCGCACCGCTGATGGTGAACCCTTGCTCGTACAACAACTCGCGAATCCGGCGGATCAGCAAAACCTCGTGATGCTGGTAATACCGGCGGTTCCCACGGCGTTTCATGGGCTTGAGCTGTGTGAATTCCTGCTCCCAGTAGCGAAGCACATAAGGCTTGACACCGCACAAATCGCTGACCTCACCGATGGTGAAGTAGCGTTTCGCGGGAATGGCTGGAAGCGTTTTCTCCATTGAAATCAATGAGTTTCGGAGAGATTTTCAACTTTACTCGAAGTCGTCTCCCACGGGGATGTCGCCCTGCACGACGCCCTTGAGTTTGTGGCTTGCATGAAACGTAACAACGTTCCTGGCCTTGATGGGGATGGCTTCACCGGTGCGCGGGTTGCGTCCTGGGCGAGGCGCTTTGCGCCGGATGTTGAAATTGCCGAAACCGGACATTTTGACGTCGTGCCCCTGTACCAAGGTGCCGTGAATAATTTCGAAGAAAGCCTCCACCATGTCCTTGGACTCGCGTTTGTTCAAACCCAGGCGTTCGAACAGCAACTCGGCCAAGTCGGCTTTGGTCAAAGTGGGCGTTTCCAGGCTGGGCAGCATGACCCGCCCCGGCGCCGGGGTTGCGATCGTGGAGGGCTCGCCCAGATCATCGTCATTGGGGCCGAAAGGCGTATTCGTGGCTGTCATCATCATCCTCGCAGTCGGACACCCAGGCGTTGCTGCAACGCGGCCAGCACTTGCGCCTGGAGGGCATCAGTGCGCTCATCGGTCAATGGGACTTCATCGTCGAGCAATTCCAGCCGGACCGCCACGCTGCGCTCGTTGGCGGCCATGTCGGCCGGCGGCTGCGCCGGCTTGTAGACGTCGAAGACCTGGGCGGACCGAACGGCCTTGCCCGCGTCCGACGCGTGCACGGCACCGATCAAATCGTCGTGGCCGACCTGGTCGCCCACCACCAGCGCCAGGTCGCGCCAGACCGATTGGTGCTTGGGCAGCGGCGCGAACCGCGGCAGCGCCGTTTCGAGCACGGCTTCCATTTCGAGTTCGAACAGCATCGGCGCCGTGGGCAGGTCGTAAGCCTGCCGCCACTTGGGGTGCAGTTCACCGACGAACCCGATCGAACGGCCGTTCCATTCGATGCGGGCGCTGCGGCCGGGGTGCAGGGCCGGATGCGCCGCCGGGGTGAATTTCAATGCCGCGGGCGACAGCAAGGCCTGGAGGTCGCCCTTCGCGTCGAAGAAATCGACCGCCCTGTCCTTCTGGCCCCACTGCACCTGGCTCGCGCCGCCCTGCAGCAGGCCGGCCAGGCGCAGGGGCTGGCGCACGCCCGCCACCGTCAACGCGCCGTCGGCCACCTGCGGGTCGCGCATGAAGGCGCGGCCGATCTCGAACACCCGCACGCGGGGCACCTTGCGCGCCAGGTTGTGTCGCAGCACTTGGATCAACCCGCCCATCAGGCTGGAGCGCATCACCGACAACGGGCTGGCGATCGGGTTGAGCACCCGGATCGGGTCGGGGTTGCCGGCGAGGTCATGCTCCCATTTCTCTTCGACGAAACTGAAGTTGATGGTCTCGAAATAACCCAGGCCCGCCAGGCGGTGCCGCACCGCGTGCGCCCCTCGCCTGGATTCACTGCGCACCCGGGCCGTCACCGGCGCGCGCGGCGCGTCCTTCGGCAAGGTGTTGAAGCCGATCACGCGGATCACTTCCTCGATCAGGTCCTCCTCGATCTGCAAGTCGAAGCGCCAGCTCGGGGCTTCGACCTGCAGCACGCCGTCGCCTTCGGTGAAGCGCAGGCCGAGGCGCCGCATCACTTCGGCGCACTGGGCCTGGGTGACCGGCATGCCGATGACCTTGGCGGCGCGGGCGACGCGCAGCTGCACCGGTTTCCTTTCGGGCAGCGCCAGGGTCTGGTCGTCCATCGGGCCTGCCCGGCCGCCGCAGATGTCGATGATCAGCTGGGTGATGCGCTCGATGTGCTCGACGGTCAGCGCCGGATCGACACCCCGCTCGAAGCGGTGGCCCGCATCGGTCGAGAAACCATAGCGGCGCGAGCGGCCCGCGACCGCTTCGGGCCACCAGAACGCGGCCTCCACGTAGATGTTGCGGGTGTCGTCCGACACCGCGGTGGAATCGCCGCCCATGATGCCGGCCAACGATTCGACGGCCTGGTCGTCGGCGATGACGCCCACCTGGCCGTCCACGGTGATGGTGTTGCCGTTGAGCAGCTTCAACTGCTCGCCGTCGCGGCCCCAGCGCACGACGAGGCCGCCGTGGATTTTGTCGAGGTCGAAGATGTGGGAGGGCCGGCCGAACTCGAACATCACGTAGTTGGAGATGTCGACCAGCGCGGTGACGGACCGCTGGCCGCAGCGCGCCAGGCGCTCGACCATCCAGGCCGGCGTGGCCGCCTTGGGGTCGACGCCGCGGACGATCCGCCCGGAGAAGCGGCCGCACAGATCGGGCGCTTCGACGCGCACGGGCAGGCGCTCGTCGAACGACGGCGGCACGGGCGGGAAAGCCACGGCCTTGAGCGGAGAACCCGTCAACGCCGCCACTTCGCGGGCGATGCCGTAAACACTCAGGCCATGGCCCAGGTTGGGCGTGAGCTTCAGCGTGAAAAGCGTGTCGTCCAACCGCAGTTGCTCGCGGATGTCCCGGCCCACCGCGGCGTCATCGGCCAGGATGTGCAGGCCGGCCTGGTCGTCGGACAGCTTCAGTTCGCGCGCGGAGCACAGCATGCCCTGGCTTTCCACGCCCCGCAGCTTGCCGAGCTTGATCTCGAAAGGCGCCCCGCCCTCCTCGGCCGGGGGCAGCTTCGCGCCCACCAAAGCGCAAGGCACTTTGATGCCGGCCCGCACGTTGGGCGCGCCGCAGACGACTTGCAGCGGCGAGGCCGCGCCGACGTCCACCCGGCAAACGTTCAGACGATCGGCGTTGGGATGGCGCTCCACGGCCAGGACTTCGCCGACGACCACGCCGGAGAACGGCGGCGCGACGGGGCGCAGCTCCTCCACTTCCATGCCCGACATGGTGAGCAGCTCGGCCAGCTCTTTCGTCGACAGCGGCGGGTTGCAGAACTCGCGCAACCATGACTCAGGAAATTGCATCTCTCGTCGTCCGATTCAAAAAATGTCTGGGGGCGGTGGTGTTGACGGGGCGTGCAGCGCGCCTCATTGGAACTGCGACAGGAAACGCAGGTCGCCGTCGAAGAACAGCCGCAGGTCGTTCACGCCGTACCGGAGCATGGCCAGACGGTCGGGGCCCATGCCGAAGGCGAAGCCGATGTAGCGCTCCGGGTCGAGCCCGAAATTGCGGATCACGTTCGGATGCACCTGGCCCGAGCCGGCGACTTCCAGCCAGCGGCCCTTGAGCGGCCCGTGCGCGAAAGCGATGTCGACCTCAGCCGACGGCTCGGTGAACGGGAAGAACGAAGGCCGGAAGCGCAACTCCAGCTCGTCGGTCTCGAAGAGGTTGCGGAAGAAATCGGTGAACACCACCTTCAAGTCCTTGAAGCTGACGTTTTCGCCGACCCACAGGCCTTCGCACTGGTGGAACATCGGCGAATGGGTGGCATCGCTGTCGACGCGGTAGGTGCGGCCCGGCGCGATGACGCGGATCTCGGGCATGGCCTGGCCGCTTTGCAGCAGGGACTCGTATTTCCTGGCGTGCGCGCGCGCATAGCGCACCTGCATCGGCGAGGTGTGCGGGCGCAGGTTCAGCCAGCGGCCCTGCGCGTCTTTCATGTCGACGTAGAACGTGTCCTGCATCGAACGGGCCGGATGGTTCTCCGGGTTGTTCAGCGCGGTGAAGCTCATCCAGTCGGTCTCGATCTCGGGGCCGTCGGCCACATCGAAACCCATCGAGGCGAAGATGGCCTCGATGCGCTCCATCACTCGCGAGACCGGGTGCAGACCGCCCATGCCGCGCTGGCGGCCGGGAAGGGTCACGTCCAGCGCCTCGGCTTGCAGCTGCGCATTCAGCTCGGCCTCGGCCAGCGATTGGCGGCGAGCGCCCAGCGCAGCCTCCACTTGCTGCTTGGCGGCGTTGATCAGCGCGCCGCGCGCCTTCTTTTCGTCGGCCGGCAAGGCGGACAAGGCCTTGAGCTGCTCGGTCAGCCGCCCGGACTTGCCCAGGTAGCGGGCCTTGGCGTTTTCCAGGTCGGCGGGCAAGGCCGCCTGCGCGAAGTCGGCTTGTGCGTCTCGCACCAGTTGATCGAGGTCGTTGTTCATCACGCTGTGTTCGTTTCGGCGCCGCGGCGGCTGCAACAAGTCGCGGGAATCGAATCCCGGGATCGAAATAAAAAAGGCCATCCTGGAGGACGGCCTTGGGATGACTCGGGATTGCAGGCGAACCGCCGAAGACAGGCTTCGGCGGCAAGCGCCATCAAGCGAGCTGGGCCTTGACCTTTTCGACGATGCTGCCGAAGCCGGCAGGGTCGTTCACGGCCATGTCGGCGAGGACCTTGCGGTCGATGTCGATCTGGGCCTTTTTCAGGCCGGCCATGAACTTGCTGTAGGTCACGCCCAGGCCGCGGCTCGCCGCGTTGATACGGGCGATCCAGAGCTGGCGGAACACACGCTTCTTGGTGCGGCGGTCGCGATAGGCGTATTGCCCGGCGCGCATGACCGCCTGCTTGGCGATGCGGAAGACGTTCTTGCGGCGGCCGCGGTAACCCTTGGCGAGAGCGAGAACCTTTTTGTGACGGGCACGGGCGGTAACACCACGTTTGACGCGAGGCATGAATTACTCCTTCAGAAGATGTCGGGAAACGCGGGGATCACAGGCCGGCGAATGGCAGCATCTGCGCCATGTGGCCCATGTTCGTCTCGTGCACGTTGACGGCGCCGCGGAGGTGGCGCTTGTTCTTCGTGGTCTTCTTCGTCAGGATGTGGCGCTTGAACGCCTGACCGCGCTTGACGGTGCCGCCCGGGCGGACGCGGAAGCGCTTCTTGGCGCTGCTCTTGGTCTTCATTTTGGGCATGTCTAGTGCTCCTTCTTTGATTGCGGCTGGCAGGCGCCGGCAAAACCCTTGCCGTCTTGTTGGCCTGCAACCGCTTTTGACAGCGCGCCGGTGACCAGACCGGCGCGCTGAAACCTACAAACCGTCAGCTCTTGCGCTTGGGCGCCAGCACCATGATCATCTGGCGGCCTTCGAGCTTGGGCATGTTCTCGACCACCGAGACGTCCGCGAGGTCGTCGCGGATGCGTTCCAGCAGGCGCATGCCGATTTCCTGGTGGGTGATCTCGCGGCCGCGGTAGCGCAGCGTGACCTTCCCCTTGTCCCCGTCCTCCGCGATGAAGCGGCGCAGGTTGCGCATCTTGATCTGGTAGTCGCCCTCGTCGGTGCCGGGACGGAACTTCACTTCCTTGATTTCGACGATCTTTTGCTTGGCCTTGGCTTCCGCCGCCTTCTTCTGCTCCTGGTACTTGAGCTTGCCGTAGTCCATCAAGCGGCACACGGGCGGCTCGGCCTGCGCGACGATCTCGACCAGATCCACGTCCAGGTCACCCGCCATGCGCAAGGCTTCTGAGAGGCTCACAATCCCCAGAGGCTCGTTGTCGACACCGTTGAGCCGGACTTCCGGCGCCATGATTTCTCGATTGAGTCGGTGCTTGCGCTCCACGTTGGGAGTGCGGCGGTCAGCGTAAGTAGCGATGGTTCAACCCTTTCAGCAGATTCCAAGGCAAAGAATCTGGTTCACGAAATAGCGCGCCTGAAGCGGCGCCTCCTGGGCAAACTAGGAGACGCCCCTTCTTGTCAACCACGTTGGGCAATGTCGGCGGCGATCTTGCTGGAGAAGTCGGCCACCTGCATCACGCCGAGGTCCTGGTTGCCTCGGGCACGCACCGCAACGGCCCCGTTTGCCTTCTCTTTGTCGCCTACGACCAAGATGAACGGGACCTTTTGGACGGAATGTTCGCGGATTTTATAGTTGATTTTCTCGTTGCGCAAATCCGTGAGCACTCTAACCCCTTGTTTTTGCAGCAATTTCGATACGTCCCGGGCGTAATCGGCCTGGGAATCGGTGATCGAGGCCACCACGACCTGGGTCGGCGCCAGCCAAACCGGAAGCGCGCCGGCGTGCTGTTCGATCAGGATGCCGATGAAA
Organism: uncultured Burkholderiales bacterium; assembly: GCA_966211815.1. Classification (GTDB taxonomy): domain Bacteria; phylum Pseudomonadota; class Gammaproteobacteria; order Burkholderiales; family Burkholderiaceae_C; genus JANPCX01. Next base: position 102,039 of record CBIHOD010000003.1, on the reverse strand, counting down.
CGCTCCAGGCTGCCGACGATGGCGCGGTGCAGCATCAGCGGCGTGCGGCGCTCACCGGCTTCGTCGACATACTCGGCGCCCAGACGCTCGGGCATGTTGGGGTCGATCTGGATGGTGCCGCACTGCCAGTGGCGGCCCAGGGCGTCTTTCAAGGTGTATTCCACCTTGGGACCGTAGAAGGCGCCCTCGCCCGCCGCCACCTCGAACTCGCAGCCCGAGCGGCGCAGGCTTTCCATCAGCGCGAACTCGGCGCGGTCCCAGGATTCGTCGGAGCCGATGCGCGCCGCCGGCCGGGTGGCCACCTTGTAGATGATGTCGGTGAAGCCGAAGTCCCTGTAGACCTTCTGCAGCAGCGCGGTGAAGGCGGCGCACTCTTCCAGGATCTGGTCTTCGGTGCAGAAGATGTGGCCGTCGTCCTGCGTGAAGGCGCGCACCCGCATGATCCCGTGCAGCCCGCCGGTGGGCTCGTTGCGGTGGCACTGGCCGAATTCGCCGTAGCGCAGCGGCAGGTCGCGGTAGCTCTTGATGCCGTGCTTGTAGATGAGGATGTGGCCGGGGCAGTTCATCGGCTTGAGCGCGTAATCGCGCTTTTCCGACTCGGTGGTGAACATGTTCTCGCGGTACTTGCCCCAGTGGCCGGTCTTCTCCCACAGGCCCTGGTCGAGGATCTGCGGCCCTTTGACTTCCTGGTAACCGTTGTCGCGGTAGACCGAGCGCATGTACTGCTCGACCTGCTGCCACACCGTCCAGCCCTTGGGGTGCCAGAACACCGTGCCGGGCGAGTGCTCGTCCAGGTGGAAGAGGTCGAGCTCGCGGCCGAGCTTGCGGTGGTCGCGCTTCTCGGCTTCTTCGAGCATGTGCAGGTACTGCTGCAGCTCGTCCTTGGTCGCCCAGGCGGTGCCGTAGATGCGCTGGAGCATCTCGTTGCGGTGGTCGCCGCGCCAGTAGGCGCCGGCCACTTTCATCAGTTTGAAGTGCTTGAGCTTGCCGGTGGACGGCACGTGGGGGCCGCGGCACAGGTCCTCGAACTCGCCTTCGCGGTAGAGCGAGACATCCTGCCCTTCGGGGATGCTGGCGATGATCTCGGCCTTGTAGGCCTCGCCGATGGACTTGAAATGCGCCACCGCCTCGTCGCGCGGCAGCACCCGGCGCTCCACCTTCTCGTCCTTCCTGGCCAGCTCGGTCATCTTGGCCTCGATGGCAGCCAGGTCTTCGGGCGTGAAGGGACGCTTGTAGGAGAAGTCGTAATAGAAGCCGTTCTCGATCACCGGGCCGATCGTGACCTGGGCGTCCGGAAACAGCGACTTCACCGCGTAAGCCAGCAAGTGGGCGGTGGAGTGGCGGATCAGCTCCAGGCCGGCGGCGTCTTTCTCGGTGACGATGGCCAACGACGTGTCCCGCTCGATCAAGTAGCTGGTGTCCACCAGCCGGGCTTCGTCGCCTTGCCCCACCTTGCCGCCCAGGGCGGCCTTGGCCAGGCCGGTGCCAATGCTGGCGGCCACCTCGGCCACCGTCAAAGGCGCGGGGTACTCGCGGCGCGAGCCGTCGGGCAGTTGGATCGAAATCATGGGATCAGCTCCGGGAAATGAAAAAGCGCGGTGGGGACCGCGCTTCGATGGGAAACAAGAAGAATGGAAGACTCGTGGCTCAGCGCGCGAAAGCCGATGCTCCGGAAGCGGTGGAGGGGGTAGTTCGCGGTGTCATAACCGGCACGCCTTTCTCACTCTTGTTCAAGGTGGGGATCGCGGGATTGTAGTCGCGTCACAGCGTCAGCAGGGAAATGTCGGCCGTGCGTTCCACCAGCCATAGCGCGCCTACCGCCATCGCCGCGGCCGAGCCGCCCCGCACCACCCAAGGGACATAGGCGCGGCTTTGCCTCGCCACGAAGAGCAAGCCGGCGACCACGGCGACGATCGCCGCCTGCCCCAGCTCCAGCCCAAGGTTGAACTGGAACAACGCGCCGGCGAAGGCGGAAGCCGGCAGCTGCAACTCGTCCAGCACGCCGGCGAAGCCGAAACCATGGATGAGGCCGAAAAGGAAGGTGACGAGCGCGCGCCTGCGGCCCAGCACCGGACGCAGGTTGTCCAGCGCCGCCAGCACGATGGTCGCCGCGATCGCCGGTTCGATGATGGACGCCGGGATGCTCACCCAGCGCAGCGCCGCCAGCGCCAGGGTGATGGAATGCGCCGCGGTGAAGGCGGTGACGATGCCCAGCACCGGCCACACGGCCTGGCCGAGCCGGTCGACCGGCGCCCAGCCGCCGCCGGCGCGGCGCATGACCGATGGGAGCAGCAGGCAGAGCAGGAACAGCACGTGGTCGTAGCCGGTGACGATGTGGTGGACGCCCTCGCGCACGAAAGCGAACGCGCCCTCTCCGGCCGGGCCGGGCGCCGCGGCTTGGCGAGGATCCAGCACGTCGGTGCGCACGGTGCCGCCCCAATCCACGCGTGCGGTCGCGCGGTGGGTCTCGTCGACGTCCTTGAACAAGGTGTAGCGGATCGCCGGGGCTTGGGCCAACCGGGGGCATTGCGCGTCATAAGACAAAGCCGCGTAGGCGATCTCCTGCCGCGTCACGAGGGACTGCGGCGGCGTGCCCGGCGGCAATTCGCAGCCGGCCACCGCCACATGGGCGCGGACATAGCCGTCGATCGCCGGCCAGGCCGCGCGCAGCTCGCCGGCCGTCAGGCGTCCGTCGCCGTCGGCGTCGAGTTTCAACGGAGCCTCCAGGTCGCGCAGCGCCACATCCACCTGCAGCCGCGCACCGCGGTCGCCCTGCTGTTGCAGCGACACATACCCTTCGCTGCCCTGGTGAGGCCAGGCGAGCGTGGCCACGCCGGCCAACGACAAGGCGCAAGTCCAGCGCAAGGCCGCGGCGGCCCAGGATTCAAAGCAGCGCGTCGAGACGTTCATCGTGCAACCCCATGTCTTTCTTGATTCGGGCCAGTTCGGCCAAAGCCTGCGCGTCGCCGGCCGCGCGCGCGGCGCGGGCCATCAGCAGCAGGTCCAACGGTTCGCGCTGCAGGCCCAGGTTGAGCCGCGCGAAAGAAAGCGCCTTGCGGGCATCGCCCTGCACCCCAAGCGCCCACAGCCCTTGCTCGCGCGCATGGCCGGCCTGTTCGCGCTCCGATCCGGCGGGCAGCGCCAGGCGCGACGCCAGCTCGTCGCGGTCGCGCGCCAGCGAGGGCGATTTCGTCTTGGCCGCCGCCATCGCCATGCGCAGCAGCACGCTGTCGGAGCGCGGCTGGTCCCGCAGCACCGCGGCGACTTCGCCGGCGCGGCCCTGGTCGAGCAGGAAATCGGCAAAGGAGATACGCGCATAGCCGTCTGCCGACAGCGACAGCGCGCACTGGTAGGCCACCTGCGCCGCGGCCGGCCGGCTGTTGCGCGCCTCCAGCTCGGCCAGCGTGGTGCAGACCCAGGCGCGCTGCCCATCGTCGGCGGCGGAGGCCTGCAGGCGCGTCAGGGCCCGCCGGGCGGCATCGACCTGCCCCTGCAATCCTTGGGTCTCGGCAAGGCAGGCCTGGCCATGGAAAGCCGCGCCGGCATCCAACACCCGTCGGCAAGCGTCGACCGCCGCCGCGTACCGGCCTTGCAGGCGGTGCAGCGTGGCCAGGGTCAGCCAGGCCTGCGGCTGGCGCGGGTCGCGCCGCAACAGTTGTTCCAGGCTGGCGCGGGCGCCGTCGAAGTCGTGCAGGTGTTGCTGCAGGTCGGCGCGCACCAGCAGCACCGGCAGCGGCGCGGTGCGCGGGTCGGACCAGGGCTGCAGCGCGGCCAGGGCCTGGCCCGCGGGACGGGGGTCGCCCTGTGCGCGCGACAGCGCGAGCTGGTGCCGGGCGAAGCGCGATGCGGCGGCGGGGTCGTCCGGCCGGGCAGCCAACTGCCGGCGCAAGTCGCGCTGCGCGGCGGTGGCGCCGGACGAAACCGTGAAGGACTCGATCACGGTGTCGTCGTCCTTTGAAGCCGACGCCGCCGGGTGGGAGGCGCCGGCCACGGCGAGCATGGCGGCCGCGAAGGCCGCGCGGCGCAGTGCCGCGGGGAAGCGGGGACGGGCAAGCATTTGAAGGGCTCGCGAGTGGGGTGGATCGGTTCACCGACGGCGGCGGCGCCGCCGGTGTTTCGGGCAAGCTAGCGCCCGCCGCGCGCCGGGCTCCCGATGGAACCCGGCACGGCGGCAGGCGCGCGCGGGCTCAGTCGAGCTGGCGCGGCTCGTCGCTGTCGCCGGCGGGCGGCGCCACATTGGCCAGGCTCACCGGCTCCAGCGTGTCGGCCGCGGACTTGACCAGGGCCTGCAGGTAGTCGATGAAGCCCGAGACCGAAGCGCTGGCGCTCGCCGGCACCGAGTCGGTCGCGGCGGGCGGCGCGGGCATGGGCGCAGGCCCCGCGTCGCCGCCGCCGCCGCAGGCGGACAACCCGGCCGAAACAACCATCACCAGCGCGGCGAGGCGGAAAGTCTTCTTCATGGCAGCCTCCTCATTTGCTGCCGGGGATCGGCGTGCTCAGGTAAGGGAAGCCGGCCAGCAATGGCACCACCGCCTGGTCGACCGCGTCGTGCAGCTTGAACGCGGTGGTGCCCAGCGGCACTGCCGACGGCTTGCATTCGGCGCCGAAGCCCAGGGCGTTGTTGTCGCCGTTGGCCACGCACAGGCCGCCGGCCACCGCCACGAGGGCGATGTCGACGACGTCGTCCTTGGGCCGGCGGCCGTTCGGGAAACCGGCGTTGTCATTGCCCTTGGCGAGGATGTTGCCCACGACGCCCAGCCGGTTCTGCTGCGCGAAGGGCACCGCGGGGATGGCGGTGTTCAGCCGCAGCATCTCCGAGCCCACCACGCCCGCCGGCTGGTTCAGGCCCTTGATGCCGGTGAGGAAGGCCGCGACCAGGTCGTTGCGGCCTTGATTGGTCGGCGCCACGCCGCCCGTGGGCAGGCCCAGCGCGATCTCCAGGAGACGCGGCAAGGTCGGGTTGGTGACGTAGGTCAGGAAATTGGCCGCGTCGTCCTTCGGCTTGGAACCGTTGAATTTGTCCTTGTCGGGCAGGCCGATCACCACTTCGTTGACCAGCGGCATGCCCAGGCGCGACACCTGCGTCCATGCGCCGCCCTGGACGGCGGCGGTCTGGTGGCCGGACTTGGGCGACGGGTTCAGCAGCGAGCCCTGGCGCAGGCTGGCGGTGGTCCAGCCGCCGATGACGGGCTCGGCGCCAGCCGTCAGGCAACTCTGGTGCACTTCGAGCGACAAGGTGGTGACGTTCTTGCCGTCGATGGTGTTCGGCGCCGCGTTGATCAGGTCGGGGTTGGTGAGGGTGGACACCGGCGCGTTCACCAGGTCGAAGATGGTGCCCAGGTTGACGGCGAACGGGTCTTTGCGCTGGCCGACGAAGACCCGGCCCGGTTGCGCGCAACCCGGGATGTTCACCGCGTACACGTGCTTGGCGGCGTAACCCGCGTAGTCGGCGATGGTCTTGACGCCGATGTAGTCCACCGGTTTGTCGAAGCTGGCGCCGCCCCCGTTGGCGTTGGTGACCGCGGACCGGCTGCCGGTGCGGCGATCGCCCCGCACCACGTCCACGGTGTAGGTCTCGTTCAGGTTGAGCGCGGCCGCGTTGCGGTCGGCGACGCCGCCGGCCTGCACCAGCGGGATGGCCACGTCCTTGCCGTTGATCGGCAGCGTGATGCCCTTCAGGCTGTTCTTGAAGCGGAATTGGAACGTGATGTCTTCCTTGGCGTCGCCGTTGTTGTCGATGTGGATCTCATAGAGCGCGTTCGGATCCATCGAGAAATAGTTCGGGCCGCCGTACGGGTCCTGCAGCGGCTGGTAGTTGGCGATCAGCGTGACATAGCCGTCGCGGCCGGCCTCGTAGCTCTTGAACAGGTAGAAGTCGGTCGCGTCCACCTTGGGCGTGGTGGTGATCGACGGGGCCTCGCGGTGGCTGGACGCCTGGACGGCGCCCATGCCGAGCGCGCACGCGATCGCGGTGATCCATGGCAGCGGCCGCAGGGTTGGCGGGAGATGGTGTCGGGTTTTCATGGCTGTCGTTCCTCTGCTGAGTGGTTGTCGGCGCCGCGGCCCCAGGCGCGCGCGGCAGGCCGGAAGGGGCCCGGCCCTGCGCACTGCCCGCGCCTTGGGTCCGCGCGGCCCGGCGATAGCGCCGGACAGGGGCTCTTACGCGCCGGACCGTCAATCGGATGCGCGAATCATTTCGATACAGCCATCCGCCTTGATCGTTTTCAAGGCGTCACACGCGACCGCTTGAAAGCCTGGCCGGCAAATATCATGGCCGCCGCCCGGGCCGCCTGAGGCGCCCGCGGCGCAACCCCTGGCCGCCGGCGCCCCCGGCCGCGCCCCAAGAACGACCACAGGAGACCCCACCGTGCAACCCCGACTCGCAGCCCTGTTCTTTCCACGCGCGCCCTGGTGGGCCTGCGCCGCCGCGCTGGGCGGCGTGCTGGCCGGCTGCGGCGGGGGCGGCGGCGACACGCCCAAGGCGTCGTTCTCCGCGGAGATCCGCACCACGCGCTACGGCGTGGCCCACGTCAAGGCGGACGATTTCGCCGGCGCGGGTTACGGGACGGGCTATGCCTATGCGCGCGACAACCTCTGCCTGCTGGCCGACCAGGTCGTGACCGTCAATGGGGAGCGCTCCAGGTATTTCGGTCCGGACGCCGCGACCATCGTCGCGTTCAAACAGGTCAAGAACCTGAACAGCGACTTTTTCTTCAAGGCTTACCTGGACGACGCCCAGCTCAAATCGGGCTACGACCAGGCGCCGGCCGAAGTGCGCGACCTGTTGCGCGGCTACGTGGCCGGCTACAACCGCTACCTGCGCGAGACGGCTGCCGCCAATCTGCCGGAAGCCTGCCGCGGGCAACCCTGGGTACGCCCCATCACCGAGGCCGACATGCGGCTGCTTCTGGCCGAGAAAGCCATCCAGGCCTCGGGCGGCAATTTCCTCGACGCCATCGTCGCGGCCCAGCCGCCGCAAGCCTCGCCAAACGCCGCACCCGTCGCGCCCGCCGGCCAGAAGCTGGCCCAGCGGCAAGCCGGCCAATCGCTGCGCAAGCGGCTGGCCGGCCTGGACGGGGAACACCTGCGCCGCGAAATGCTGGTGTCCGACAAGCCTTTCGGCTCCAACGCCTACGCGCTGGGCGCGCAGGCCACCGGCACGGGCACCGGCATGCTGCTGGGCAACCCGCACTTCCCGTGGTTCACCACCAACCGCTTCTATGAGTTGCACCTCACGGTGCCGGGCCAGTACGACACGGCCGGCGTGTCGATCGGCGGCATGCCAATGGTGGTGATCGGTTTCAACAAGGACGTGGCCTGGAGCCACACCGTCTCCACCTCGCTGCGCTTCACGCCCTACGAGCTGACCCTGGTGCCGGGCGACCCGACCAGCTACGTCTACGAAGGCCAGCCGGTCAAGATGACGAGCAAGACCGTCAGCGTGGACGTGCGCCAGGCGGACGGCTCGGTCAAGCCGGTGACGCGCACGCTGTATTCGACCCGCTTCGGCGCGGTGCTCCTGGCGCCCTCGCTCGGCTTCAACTGGAACGCGCAGCAGGCCTTCGCGCTGCGCGACGCCAACCTCGCCAACACCCGGCTGATGGAGCAATGGCTGCGAGTGGGCCAGGCGAAGAACGTGGCCGACGTGAAAGCCGCGCTCGAAAGCGTCACCGGGCTGCCCTGGGTGAACACCCTGGCGGCCGACCGCGCGGGCAAGGCTTTCTACGCCGACATCGGCGCCACGCCCAACGTGCCGTTGGCCAAGCTCGGCGCCTGCACCCAGTCGCCCACCGCCCAGGCGGTGCTCAAGGCCACCGGCATCCCGGTGCTCGACGGTTCCAAGGCTTCCTGCGAATGGACGGTCGACCCGGGCGCGCGCCAGGCCGGCAACTTCGCGGGCGCCGGCATGCCCTCGCTGACGCGCGACGACTACACCGCCAACTCCAACGACAGCTACTGGCTGTCCAACCCGGCGCAGCCGCTCACCGGGTTCTCGCCCGTCATCGGGCCGGTCGGCACCGCCCGCACGCTGCGCACCCGGCTGGGCATCCAGCAGGTCCAACAACGCCTGAACGGCACCGACGGCCTGGCCGGCACCGGCTTCCACAGCCTGGGCGTGCTGCAGCAGGTGCTGTTCCAGAACCGCGTGCTCGCCGCCGAGTTGGCGGTGGGCCCGCTGGTGGCGAGTTGCGAAGCCACGCCGCTGGTGACGTTGTCCGGCGCCACGGTCGACACCAGCGCCGCCTGCGGCGTGCTCAAGCGCTGGGACCGCAAGGCCAACCTCGATTCCGTGGGCGCGGTGCTGTTTCGCGAGTTCTGGCGCACTGCCAAGGACATCCCCAACGTCTGGGCCACGCCCTTCAACCCGGCCGACCCGGTCAACACGCCGCGCGACCTGAACACCGCCTCGCCGGCGGTCAACGCCGCGCTGCTGCAGGCCCTGGCGCAGACGGTGCGCGACCTGGCCCAACTGGGCATCGACATCAACCAGCCGCTCGGCCGTTACCAGTTCGTGGTGCGCAAGGGCGCGGTCATCCCGGTCCACGGCGGCGATGAATTCGAGGGCGCGTTCAACAAACTGACGATGGCGCCGCTGTCGTCCACCGGCTACCCCGAAGTGCTCATCGGCACCAGCTATGTCCAGACCGTCACCTGGGACGGCAGCGGCCCGGTCGCCCAGGCGCTGCTGAGCTACGGGCAGTCGGCCGACCCCAACAGCCCCTACCACGCCGACCAGACGGCCGAGCTGTACGCGCAGAAGCGCTTCGCGAAGTACCCGTTCAGCGACGGCGACATCGCGGCGGACGCGGCGCTGAAGACGACGCGGATTTCCGAATAAGCCGCGGCGACATGGAAAACGGGCGGCGCCGCTTCCGCGGCGCCGCCCGTTTTTTCAGCGCGTCGCGCTGCTTCAGTTCACCGCGGTGATCACCGCGCAGGCCACGCGCGCGCCGGAGTTGCCCGTGGGCTGGGTGGTGTAGTCGTCCGGGCCGGCGTGGACGATCAGCCCGCGTCCGACCAGGCTCGTGGGGCCTTCCGTCAGGGTCACGCCGGACAGGTGGAACTTGATGTCGACGTTGCCGTTGGCGTCGGCCTTCAACGCGGGCAGGTCGCCGGCGTGGTGGTCGCCGGACTGCGGGCCGTGCGGCTTGCCGGTGGGGTTGAAGTGGCCGCCGGTGCTCATGCCGTCGCCGCTGGAGCAGTCGCCCTTCTCATGGGCGTGGAAGCCGTGTTCCTGGTTCGGCTTCAGGCCGCCGACCTTGGCGTGCACCATGACGTGGTCGCCGTGCTGCTGGAAGGTGACGACGCCGCTGACGGCGTTGCCCTTGGTCGCTTCCAGGTTGGCCCGGGCCATCGGGCCGCTCTCGGTCTTGGGGCTGCCGCAGGCCGCCGTCAGGATGGCCAACGAGATCGCGGTCAGGCATTGGATGTTCTTCAAATCGAGCTCCTTTTCATGGGGGTTCCGGTTTCAGTATCTTTCGAATGAAGGCCCTTGCCGGGGCCTGTCACCACTTTTTACAAAAAGCATCGGCGGCCGCGCGGCGCACCGCGTCAGTTGCGCCCCGCCTTGAGTTTGGCGAAGGCCATCTCCATGGCCGACGGCTGGGCCGCCGCGGGCGCCGGGCGCCCCAGCCGCTCGCCGCGGCCGGCGGGCCGGTAGCTGTTGTCGCGGTCGCCCCCGGCGGCGGGCGCCTTGGCGTCCAGCTTCATGGTCAGCGAGATGCGCTTGCGCGCGACGTCGACTTCCAGCACCTTGACCTTGACGATGTCGCCGGTCTTGACGACCTCGCGCGCGTCGCCCACGAACTTGTTGGACAGCTGGCTCACGTGCACGAGGCCGTCCTGGTGCACGCCGAGGTCGACGAAGGCGCCGAACTGGGCGACGTTGCTGACCGTGCCTTCCAGCAGCATCCCGGGCTGCAGGTCCTTGATGTCCTCCACGCCGTCGGTCAGCCGGGCGACCTTGAAATCGGGGCGGGGGTCGCGGCCCGGCTTCTCCAGCTCGGCGAAGATGTCCTTGACGGTGATCGCGCCGAACTTCTCGTCGGCGAAGGCTTCTGGCCTCAGGGCGCGGATGACGTCGCTGCGGCCCATCACCTCTTGCGCAGGCTTTTTCACGGCGTCGAGGATGCGCTCGACCACGGGATAGGTCTCGGGGTGCACGCCGGACTGGTCCAGCGGGTTGTCGCCGCCGCGGATGCGCAGGAAGCCGGCGCTTTGCTCGAAGGTCTTGGGCCCCAGGCCCGCCACTTCGCGCAGCTGCTGGCGGTTGCGGAAGGCGCCGTTGGCGTCGCGCCAGCGCACGATGCTGGCCGCCACCGTGCCGTTCAGGCCCGACACCCTCGACAGCAGAGGGCTCGACGCGGTGTTCAGGTCGACCCCGACGGAGTTCACGCAGTCCTCGATCACCGCGTCCAGCGTGCGCGCCAGCTCGCTCTGGTTGACGTCGTGCTGGTACTGGCCCACGCCGATGCTCTTCGGGTCGATCTTGACGAGTTCGGCCAGCGGGTCCTGCAGGCGCCGGGCGATGCTCACCGCGCCGCGCAGGCTCACGTCCAGGTCGGGCAGCTCCTTGCTCGCGTACTCGCTGGCGCTGTAGACGGAGGCGCCGGCCTCGCTGACCACCACCTTCTGGATGTTGGTGCCCGGCGCCAGCTGCTGGATCTTCTTGATCAGCTCGCCGGCCAGCTTGTCGGTCTCGCGGCTGGCGGTGCCGTTGCCGATGGCGATGATGTTGACGCTGTGGGCGGCGCAAAGCCGGCCCAGCTGGTGCAGCGAGCCGTCCCAGTCGTTGCGCGGCTCGTGCGGGTAGACGGTGGCGGTGTCCAGCACCTTGCCGGTGGCGTCGACCACGGCCACCTTGCAGCCGGTGCGGATGCCCGGGTCCAGGCCCATCACCACGCGCGGCCCGGCGGGCGCGGCCAGCAGCAGGTCGCGCAGGTTCTCGGAAAAGACCTTGATCGCCACCTTCTCGGCCTCCTCGCGCAGGCGGCTGAAGAGGTCGCGCTCCAGGCTCATGCTGAGCTTGACCTTCCAGGCCCAGGCCACGCACTTGCGCAGCAGCTCGTCGGCCGGCCGCTTGCCGTGGCGCCAGCCGAGGTGCTGGGCGATGCGGCCTTCGGCCAGGGTCGGCTGGCCGGGGACGACCTCTTCGTCGACTTGCAGCTTGGCTTCCAGGAACTCCTGGGTCCGGCCGCGGAAGACCGCGAGCGCGCGGTGGGACGGGACGGTGCGGATCGGTTCGGCGTAGTCGAAGTAGTCGCGGAACTTGGCCACGTCGGGGTTGTTCGGGTCCTTGCCGTCCAGCAGCCTGGAGACGAACAGGCCCTCTTGCCAGAGCCACTCGCGCAGCTTGCCCACCAGCGCGGCGTCCTCGGCCCAGCGCTCGGAGAGGATGTCGCGCACGCCGTCCAGCACCGCGAAGGCGTCGCCGAAGCCGGCTTCGGCATTGACGAAGGCCGTGGCCTCGGCCTGGGGGTCGAGCTGCGGATCGGCGAAGAGCTTGTCGGCCAGGGGCTCGATGCCGGCCTCGCGGGCGATCATCGCCTTGGTGCGGCGCTTGACCTTGTAGGGCAGGTACAGGTCTTCGAGCTCCTGCTTGGTCGGCGCGGCCTCGACCGCCGCGCGCAGCTCGGGGGTCAGCTTGCCCTGCTCTTCGATGCTCTTGACCACCGCGGCGCGGCGCTCTTCCAGTTCGCGCAGGTAGGACAGGCGCTGCTCCAGGTGGCGCAGCTGGGTGTCGTCCAGGCCGTCGGTGGCCTCCTTGCGGTAGCGGGCGATGAAAGGGACCGTGGCGCCGCCGTCCAGCAATTGGACCGCGGCATTGACCTGGGCCGGGCGTGCGTTCAGCTCGGCGGCGATTTGCAGAAGGATCTTTTCCAAGGCGGGAAGGCCTGCGCCGCAGGCGGGAGGAAGTTGACGGGAAAGCGAAGGCGCGCAGTGTGCCATGGGCGGCGCAACACCCGTCCGGCGCCCTCCGGCGCACGGCGATCGCCGCCGCCGGCTCCCTTAAACTTCAACCCCCTTCGATACAAGCCCCCCATGAAAAAGCATCTTCCGGCCGCTTTCGCGCTATTGCTGGCCGTGTTGTGCCTCGGCGTCTACGGCCTGGGCCTGCACAACGAGCTGGTGTTCGACGACAGCCGCATCGCCGACGGCGTCTTCAAGCGCTACGGCGCGCTGTGGCCGATCAAGCACCGGTTGCTTTCCTACGGGTCTTTCGTCTGGCTGCATGACCTGTCCGGAGGGTCGATGGCCGCGCAGCGGTTGTTCAACCTGCTGCTGCACCTGGGGGCCGCGGCCGGCGTCTACGCCCTGATGCGCAGCCTGTTGCAGCACATCCCTCCGGCGGAAGGCGACGCGCAGACGCAGGCCGAAGCCCGAGCGTCGCAGCGCGCCGCGCTCGCGGTGGGCATGGTGTTCTTCGTGCTGGCGCCCGCGGCGGTGTACGCGGTCGGCTACCTGATCCAGCGCTCCATCGTCATGGCCACGATGTTCTCGGCCTGGGCCTGCTGGGCCTATGTGCAGGGCCTGTCGCGCGCCGGCGGCGCCCGTTTGCCATGGTTCGCCGCCGCGTTGGCGGGCTACGTGCTGGCGGCGCTGTCCAAGGAACAGAGCTTCCTGCTGGCGGCGCTGTGCCTTCCGCTGTATGTCTTCGTCTCGCGCCCGTCGTGGAAAAAGGCGTTGGCGATACTCGCCGCCGCGGCGGCGGTGCTCGGCGTGGGCGCCTGGCTGCTGCTGAAAGCGTATCCCGGCATGGTGGGCGAGATGTTCGACGGGACCTCCCGCCAGCTTGTCGACCAGCTCAACGCACAACACCCGGGCGTGGCCGCTCAGGCCTTCCTGCTGAGCATCCTCAACCAAGCCCGGCTGTTCTTCCAATACGGCCTGCTGTGGTTCGTGCCCCATGTGGGCTGGATGTCCATCGACCTTCGGCCGCCTTTCCCGCTGGCGGTCGGCCCAGGCACCTTGCTCGGCGCGCTCGGTTACCTGGCGTTGCTGGCCGCCTCGGCCGCCGCGGTGCTGCGCCGGTCGGACGTCTGGGGCTTCATCGGCCTTTGCCTGCTCTTCCCCCTGCTGCTCTTCTGGACCGAGTTCTCGGCCGTCTGGGTGCAGGACCCGATGGTGCTGTACCGCAGCTACCTCTGGGCCATCCCGGTGCCCGGGTTGGTGGCGGTGCTGCTCACGGGCTGGTCGCCCAAGCCGCTGTACCTCCTCGGCGCCGCGCTGGCGTTGGCCTTTGCCGCCTTGTCCGCCGAACGGGTGCTGTCGCTGGAAACCGAACTCACCGCCTGGACTGACGCGATCGACAAGCAAGGCGCCGACGCGCCGGCCAACGCCGTCGGCCGCTACCGGGCCTACATGAACCGCGGCGCCTACCACCTGACCCGCTTTTCCAGCGAAGCCGCGATCCGCGACTTCCAGGCCGCCCGCGCCTTGGGCGAACCCAACGGCGGCGCGCTGATGAACATCGGCATCGCGCAGCAGGCGCTCAAGCGGCATGACCAGGCGCTGGCCAGTTTCGAACAGGCGGAAGCCGCCGGCTACCGCGACGCCCCCCTGAACTTCCAGCGGGCGGAATCTCAATCGGTGCTGGGGCTGTTCGCGCAGGCCGCGGAAAGCTACGGCAAGGCGCTGAAGATGCCCCTGGCCCCCGAAGTGGCGCTGCAGGCCCATGTCGGCCGCGCCAACAACCTGCTGCGCATGGGCAAGTACCAGGAGGCCGCCAGCGATTTCGAAGCCGCCGTGAAGGCCAAGCCGGCGGACGTCCAGAACCTGGTCGGGCTGGGCATGGCCTACGTGGGTGCCCGGGACGGCGCGCGCGCGCTGGACGCGTTCAACCGCGCACTGCAAGTCGACGCCGCCAGCGCCCTGGCCCATTACGGCCGGGCCTTGGCGCATGCGACCCTCGGAAAAGCTGAGCCGGCGCAGAAGGACCTGGACCAGGCCATGAAGCTCGATCCCCAGAACGGCGCCTACCAAAGCCTCAAGCAGGCGTGGGCCAAGGGCGTGCAGCCCCCGATGGGTGCGAATTGAGCCCAGCCACGCCGGCATGGCGCGTCCTGCACCTGGGCAAATTCTTCCCGCCCGACGTGGGCGGCATGGAGACCTACCTGGCCGACCTCGTCGAGGCGCAGCGCGCCCAGGGCATCCCGGCGTTCGCCCTCGTGCACGGCCAGCCCCTGCCCGGCGACCCGCCCTGGTTGCACCGCGTGCCGGTGCAGGCGCAAGTGATGTACGCACCGGTCGCCCTGGGTTACCGGCGGGCGCTCGCGCGGGCCATCGAACAATTCAAACCCGACCTGCTCCACTTGCACATGCCCAACAACTCCGTCTTCTGGGCGCTGACGCTGGCCGGCGCGCGCGAGCTGCCCTGGGTCGTGCATTGGCACTCGGACGTGGTCTTCGGGCAGCCGCCACGCCCGATGATGCGCGCGGCGCTGGGGTTGTACCGCGCCTTCGAACGCGCGGTGCTCGCCCGGGCGCGGCACGTGATCGCCACCTCGCCGCCCTACCTGGCGGCCAGCCGGCCCTTGAGGCCCTGGCTCGCCAAGTGCAGCGCGGTGCCGCTCGGCCTGCGCCATGCGCCGGCGGAGGCCGCAGCGCCGCCGCGCGAACCGGCGCACGCCTGGTCGCCCGGGCGGTTGCGCGTGCTGTCGCTGGGCAGGCTGGCGCATTACAAGGGTTTCGACACCTTGATGCGCGCCGCGGCGGGCCAGGGGGGAATCGAACTGGTGATCGCGGGCGACGGCGAGTGGCGCGGCGGGTTGCGGCGGTTGGCGGACGATCTTTCCGTTCAAGGCGAGGACCGGGCCACGCGGATCACCCTGCTGGGCGCCGTCGACGAATCCGAGAAGCATGCCCTGCTCGCGTCCTGCGACGTGTTCGCGCTGGCCTCCAATGAACGCACCGAAGCCTTCGGCATGGTGCTGCTCGAAGCAATGGCGCACGGCAAACCCTGCCTCGTGAGCGACTTGCCCGGCTCAGGCATGCCCTGGGTCGTCGGCGTCGCACGCGCAGGCCGGGTCATCGAGCCGGGCGACGTGCAAGCCTGGCGGCAGGCGCTGGCCGACGCGGCCCGGCAGCCGTGGCAGCGCCAGGCCTGGGGGCAGGCCGGTCAGGCGGCCTTCAAGCGCCTGTTCACCGCCGCGGCGGGGGCCCAGGCGGTGCAGCGCCGGTACGTGGACGTCCTGGGCCTGCCGCCGACCGCCGCGCGCGTGCGCAAGGCGCTGCTCATCGTCATCCCGGCGCGCAACGAAGCGCGCACCATCGGCGCCTTGCTGCGCCGGCTGCGGGACGCCGGTCACACGGACGTCGTGGTGATCGACGACCTGAGCGAAGACGGCACCGGCGAGATCGCCCTGCGCGAAGGCGCCAGGGTGCTGCGGCCGGTGCTCGGCCTGGGCGCCTGGGGCGGCATGCAGACCGGCATCCGCTATGCGTTGCGGGAGGGCTACCAGACCGTCGTCACCATGGACGCCGACGGCCAGCACGAGGTGGAGGAGCTGCCCACCCTGCTCGCCGGCGGCCGCGACGGGCCCCGGCCCGCCGAAGTGGTGATCGGCGCGCATCCCGAAAGGGCCAGCCGCCTGCGCCACGTGGCCTGGGCCTGGTTCCGCTTCCTGACCGGCCTGGACGTGAAAGACCTCACCTCGGGTTTCCGCTGCTACCGCGGCCGCGCCTTGCCCATCCTGGCCTCGGGCGAAGCCACCTTGCTCGACTACCAGGACGTCGGCACGCTGCTGCTGCTGCGCCACGCAGGGCTGCGCGTCGTCGAAGTGCCGGTGAGCATGAACCCGCGCGTGGACGGCATCTCCCGCATCTTCCATTCCTGGTTCAGCGTCGCGCGCTACATGGCGGTGACGACGCTGCTGTGCCTGTCGCAATGGGGCGCGAGCGCCGCGAACCGCCGCAGGGATTGAACCGCGAAGTGCAGGCTTGCCGCTGGATGCGCCAACCGCCGCCACGGCGTGCCGGCCGGCCGGCGGCCGTGTGCCGCGGCCTGCTGGCGGCCGGCCTGGTCCTGGCGGCGGGATTGTCGTGGGCAGGCCCGGCGGCGCCCGGGCCGCGGGCGCGGAGCGCAAGCGATCTGCTGCAGGCGACCTTGCACCGGGCGGGCGTCGACCCAGGCGTGTTGTCGTCCGCCTTGGCGCCCGGGCCCGGCGATCCCGCACCGGCCCTCGCCTTCCCCGACTCATTCCGCAAGGACCCAGTGGCCGGCATGGCGGCGCTCCAGGCATTCGAGGCCTCGGTGTCCGGCGGACCGGCGCGCAGGGCCGGCCCGAGGCAGGTCCCGGCAGCCGCGGCATTGCGTCGATCGCTGGACCTGGCCTACGGCCACGACCGCTGGCCCGCGCCGGCACGGGCCGATGCCGCCCGCCCGCCTCGGGCCATCGATTGGCCCGCCGGCCTGCCGCGCGACCTGAGGGCCGCCATCCAGGACGTCTTGCGTGCCATCGGCCAGGCTGAGGCGCAACGGGCGCGCGCCTTCGCGGCATGGCCGGCCACGGTGTCGACCGGGGACTTGTGGCGCCGCTTCAGCCCCGCGGCGGTCGCGCAGGGCGATGCCGCCCGGGACTCGGCGGTGTCCACGATGCCGTCGACGCAGGCGCTGGTCGACGCCGTCGACCACCCCGCCTTGGCCTTGGGACTGCTGGATTTGACTTCGGCCGTCGACCGGCTGCAGCGGCGGCTGCTCGCCGCGGGCCACCGGCCGTGGCGCCAGTCCATGTGGCGCTTCGACACCCCGTGGGGCCCTGTCGTGGTGGACACGACCGGGCACGCCAACACCTACCGCGGCCGCCAGCCCACCCTTCTGATCGACACCGGCGGCGACGACACCTACGCCTTCGACGAAGGGCGCCGGCCGGGTACGACCGTCCTGCTCGACCTGAAGGGCAACGACCGCTACGTCGCGCAGGCGCCGGACCGCGACCCGTCCTGCGCCACGCTAGGCTACGCGGTGCTCTGGGACGCTGGCGGCGACGACCTGCACCAGGGGAGCTGGCAGACCCAGGCCGCCGCTCTGTTCGGCGCGGCCGCCCTCATCGACGAGGCGGGCGACGACCGCTACGAAGCCCGAGGCCAGGCGCAGGGCTTCGCGCTGGGCGGGGTGGCCCTGCTCGTCGACGTGGAAGGCCGGGACCGCTACGACGCGCTGACCCAGTCCCAGGCCTCGGCCGGACCCGGCGGTCTGGCCCTGCTGCTGGACATGGCCGGCGACGACCGCTACCGCCTGGCGGGCGGGCCCTTGGTGCTGCCGTCGGCGCAGTTGAGAGACCGCAACGCCTCCCTCGGGCAGGGCGCCGCATTCGGTCTGCGCCCTTTGCCGGGCCGGGACGAGCCCACCGCGCCGGGCGGCCTGGCGCTGCTGGTCGACCGCCTCGGCGATGACCGTTACGAAGCCCAGGTGTTCGCGCAAGGCGCCGGCTATGAAAGAGGGATGGGCGTGCTGCTCGACGGCGGGGGAAGCGACCAGATGGAGGCCGCGTGGTACGCCATGGCGGCAGCGGCCCACCGCGGCGTCGGCGTCCTGGTCGCCCGAGGCGGCGGCCGCGACAGCTACGCCGCCAGCCACGCGACCTCCCTCGGCGCGGCCCACGACGGCGCCGCGGCGGTGTTCATCGGCGGGACCGGCGCCGACCGCTACAGCCTCGGCACGCTCGGATTGGGCGCGGCCCACGACGGCGGCGGCGCCCTCTTCCTGGACCGCGGCGGGGACGACAGCTACGAGCACCTGCTGCGGCCTTGCCGCGCTTTCGGCATCGGCGAACACAGTGGCGAGCGCGACGACCGCGGCCCCCCACCGCCCGGCGACATCGGACCACCCGCCGGAAGCCGGCAGGCCACACCGGCCGGGCCCACTGGGGCCAGGCCACCCGTCAATGCCGGGCTGTTCTTCGACCTCTCCGGCACCGACCTCTACCCGCCGGCCTGCCGCGGCCCCGGCAATTCGCGGCGATGGCCCGCCGCGGCCGGCGCGGATTCAAGCCAAGGCTGGGACACTGACACCCACCGACAGTCCGGTTCCCCGCGCCGCCCCGGCCGCCATGACGACCGCCATGCCCCCTGAAACGCGACCATCCGGTGACCCCGAATCACCCTCCCGCGCGCGCGTCGGATGGTGGTGGATCGCGATCGCCGCCTACTACCCCGCCGTCTGCCTGGCCCACCTGCAGTTTTCCCTCTGGCTGGTAAGGCGCAGGTCGGTGACGCTGGGCGGCCAGGACTACGGCTTCGCCTTTTCGGATGCCGTGCCCTGGCTGTCCGGCGCCGCCGTGGCAGCGCTGGCCTGGCAGCTGGCTCGGCAGGCCCGGCGCTGCCCGCGGCCCTGGCCGGTGGTTGCCTATTGGTTTTTGTGGGGCGCAAGCGCGGTGCTGGTGGACCGATTCCTCACGTACTCGGTCAATGAATACGCCCATTACCCGCAATACGGTTTGCTGGCCTGGATGCTGGCGCACGCCCTGGACCCCGGCCGTCGACGATGGCCAGTCGCCCGGGTGATCGCCTGGACCACCCTGGCGGGCATGGCGGACGAACTGCTGCAGTACCTCTGGATCACGCGCAGCTACAGCCACTACCTCGACTTCAACGACTTCCTGGTGAATCTGCTGGCGGCCGCCGCCGGGACCATGGCCTACTACGGTTTCGCGCCAAGTCCGCCGGCCGCGCCGCCCCGCCCCAAGCCCACGCGGCTGGAATGGGCTGTGTGCGCAGTCGTGGCCGCCGCGGTGGGGACCGGCCTGGCGTCGGGCCGGCTGGTTGGCGATCCGGGCGCGGACGAGGTGTCCTTGAGGCAGCCCATCCACCAGTCGCCGGACGGCCGCTGGCGCCTGGCGCTGCAGGACGGCCCCGGCTACTGGGGCTCCTGGCAACCCGGCAAGCGGCGGGCGCAGTTCCACGTGCTACGGCCGGAAATGGGCCTGAGCCTGATGCTTCTGGCCGGCGGTTTGTTTTCGATGTACCCCGGGCTGCCTCGCCGCCTGGAACGTGGCGGCACCGGATCGGCGGGACGGTGGGGAAGCGGCACGCACGGTTAGCGCCCGCAGGGTGTCTGGCGTTCGCGCGTGCGCAACGGCATCACGTCCGCACGTCGCGCCCATCTGCCGCGCCCTTCAGCGCGGCGAGCGACGCCAGCGGCCCACGAGGCTCCGGAACCACACCGCATAGGGCTGGGCGATCCACCATTTGAGCGGCACCCGGCCGTGGTGCGTCCTCACCACCGCGATGGCCTCTTGGTAATGCCGCCGCCGCTGGGTGTTGGTCTTGGTGTCGCCATGGTCGCGGTTCACGGCGACGAATTCGTCGACGAATCGCGGCAGCCCGACCTGTTTGTACAGCCGCCACCACAAGTCGTAGTCCATCGCCATGTGCCGGGCGGCGTCCAAGCCGCCCACGGCTTCCCAGGCCGCCCGACGCATCAGCGTGCCCGGCTGCGACACGATGCAAAGCCGCGCCATCCACCATTCGGAGAAAGGCCTCACCAGCGTCGCCGACTTCCTTCCCGATTCCTCGACGACGTCCCAGGTGCGGCCGTAAGCCATGGGCGACGCTGGATGCTTCTCCAGCGCGTCCACCAGTGCTTTCAGGGCACCTGGGAGCAGCCAGTCGTCGCTGTTGAGCCAGCAGACATAAGGCGCGGAACCCCGGGCGACGCCTTCATTGATGGCGGCCGACTGGCCAGCATCGCGATGGCTGCGCCAGCCCGCCAACCGGGGCGCCCACGCCCGGATGACGTCGACGGACTGGTCCGTCGACCCGCCGTCGAGCACGAACACCTCGACGGGGACGCCTTGGCCGAACACCGACTCCAGCGCCTGCCCCAGGTAGCGGCCCTGGTTGAACGACGGGACCGCCACCGTGACGAGGGGCGCCGCCTTATCGCTGCCCATCCACCTTGGAAAGGAAATCCGCGTAGGCCAGCGCGATGCCGTCCCGCAGGCCGACCTGGGCCTTCCAGCCGAGCTGGCCCAGGCGGTCGACATTCAGCAGCTTGCGCGGCGTGCCGTCCGGCTTGCTGCTGTCGAAAACGATCTCGCCTTCGAAGCCCACGACGGACATCACCATCTCGGCCAGCTCGCGGATCGTGACGTCCTGGCCCGTGCCCACGTTGAACAGCCCCTCCCCGATGTCCCGCTCCATCAGGAACACGCAAGCGTCGGCCATGTCGTCGACATAAAGGAACTCGCGCATCGGCCGGCCCGAGCCCCAGACCACCAGCTGGCGGTCCCCGCGCAGCCTGGCCTCGTGCGCCTTGCGGATCAGCGCCGGCAGCACATGGCTGTTGTTCAGGTCGTAGTTGTCGTTCGGCCCGTAGAGGTTGGTCGGCATCGCGGACACGTAACGCGTGCCGTATTGCCGGTTGTAGCTCTCGCACAGCTTGATGCCGGCGATCTTGGCGATGGCGTAGGGCTCGTTCGTCGGCTCCAGCGGTCCGGTCAGCAGGTAGTCCTCCAGGATGGGCTGGGGGCAGTCGCGCGGGTAGATGCAGCTGGAACCGAGGAAGAGCAACCGCTGCACGCCGGCCCGCATCGCCGCGTGCACGACATTGGCCTCCATCATCAGGTTCTGGTAGATGAATTCGCCGCGGAAGGTGTTGTTGGCCTGGATGCCGCCCACCTTGGCCGCCGCGAGGTAGACATAGTCCGGCTTCTCCCGCTCGAAAAATCCGGAAACCGCCGCCTGGTCCGTCAGGTCCAGTTCCGCGTGGGTGCGCGCCACCACGTTCCCGTAACCCGCTCGCGCCAGGCGGCGGACGATGGCCGAGCCCACCATGCCCCTGTGCCCCGCGACGTAGATCTTTGCCTGCTTGTCCATCGGTCGGTCACCTGCCCCGCTCTCTTTGCTTGCCTGTGTTCATGGCCCGGCTGCCGGGCCGTCCGCTCAACCGCGCCGGGTGGAACCGGCGAACCCGTTGCGCTTGACCAGCGCGTCGCGCTCGGCGGCTTTCAAGTCTTCCCGGACCATCTCCGACACCAGCTCGCCGAAGGAGATCTTCGGCGTCCAGCCCAGTTGCGTGCGCGCCTTGGTGGCGTCGCCGAGCAAGGTTTCCACCTCGGTCGGCCGGAAATAGCGCGGGTCCACCGCCACGATGCAGTTGCCGTCGGCGTCGAAGCCCTTTTCGTCGACGCCCTTGCCTTCCCAGCGGACCGGGATGCCCAGCTCGCGGGCCGCGACCTCGACGAATTCGCGCACGCTGTATTGCACGCCGGTGGCGATGACGAAGTCCTCCGCGCGGTCCTGCTGCAGCATCAGCCACTGCATCTCCACATAGTCCTTGGCATGCCCCCAGTCCCGCTTGGCGTCCAGGTTGCCCAGGTAGAGGCAGCTCTGCAGGCCCAGCTTGATGTGGGCCAGCGCACGCGTGATCTTGCGCGTGACGAAGGTTTCGCCCCGCACCGGGCTTTCATGGTTGAACAGGATCCCATTGCAGGCGTAGATGCCGTAGGCCTCGCGGTAGTTCACCGTGATCCAGTAGGCGTAGAGCTTGGCCACCGCGTAGGGCGAGCGCGGGTAGAACGGGGTCGACTCCTTCTGCGGAGTCTCCTGGACCAGGCCGTACAGCTCCGACGTCGAGGCCTGGTAGAAGCGCGTCTTCTTCTCCAGGCCCAGGATGCGGATCGCCTCCAGGATGCGCAACGCGCCCAGCCCGTCGGAATTGGCGGTGTATTCGGGTTCTTCGAAAGACACCGCGACATGCGACTGCGCCGCGAGGTTGTAGATCTCGTCCGGCTGGACCTGCTGGATGATGCGGATCAGGCTGCTCGAATCCGTCATGTCGCCGTGGTGCAGGACGAAACGCACGTTCTTCTCGTGCGGGTCCTGGTAAAGGTGGTCGATGCGGTCGGTGTTGATCAGCGAAGTGCGCCGCTTGATCCCATGCACCTCGTACCCTTTGTCCAGCAGCAACTCAGCCAGATAGGACCCGTCTTGCCCGGTCACGCCGGTTATCAAAGCTATTTTTCTCATCGGTCTTCTTTCCCAATCCCTCGCAAATCGACTGGCCACGCCGGACTTCAGCCGGCCACCTTCGCCAGCCATTCCTTCTTGCTTCTCCAGAGCGACAGGTAGCCCCTGATGGTCCGCATGATCTTCATCTTGCTCTTGCCCTTGCGCAAAGAGGAATCCAGGCGCATGGAGACCTCCGAGATGGAAAGCCGGAGCATGGTCATCTTCATCACCATCTCGACCATGCTTTCAAACCCCGTCCTGTCGACGATGCCGGGCCCGAACGCCGCTTGCATGCGGATCAAGGCACTGCCCCGGTACAACCTGAAAAACGAACTGACCGTCAGGATGCCCTGGATGGACAGCAAATCCCGCACGATCAGGTTGGCACCGCTGCTCAGGAACTTCCTCAGGAAGGAGGTCTCGGTGAAGCCGCCTCCGTACATGTAAGGGCTGGCCAACACGACGTCGAACCCCTCGCGGGTCCGGGTCATCATCTGCTTCACCAACTCGCACCTGGAGGTGTTGTCCCCTTCCATCGTCACCACCCAGTCATCGGCGGTGATGGTGCGGGACAAGGCCGAGAACGCCGTGCTGAAGGCGGCCCCGGGACCACGGTTTACCCCGTGGGCCAACACCTGCAGGTCCAGGTCGCTGGTCGACTCCCTGGCCAGCTGCACGGTGTTGTCCGAGCTGCCGTCGTCGACCAGGATGGCCGAGACGGCGAACTGTTCGCTGAATTCCCGCTTCAGGACCGAAAGGCTTTCGAAGAGGGTCTTCATGTTGGGCGCCTCGTTGAACACGGGCACGACGATGAAAAGCCGGGGCTGCCCCATGCGCGTCACGCCTCGACCCAGGCGGGGACGAAAGGCGTGGCCGTCCCCAACTGCTTGCGGCGCCCAACCTGCCAGGCAATGGTCCTGCGCAAACCGTCCTCCAGGTCGACCTGGGGCTCGAAACCCAAGAGGGTGCGCGCACGGGTGATGTCCGGGATCCGGCGCATGACATCCTCGTACTTCCCGAAAGTCTCATAGGGGATCAGCTTGATCTTCGGCGTGGAATCCTCGCCGCGCACCAGGCGCCAGATCAGCTTGGCCAGTTCCAGGATCGAGATTTCGCGCGTGTTGCCGATGTTGAAAACCAGGTTGTTGGCCTCGTCCATCTCCACCGTGCGCGTGATGCCGTCCACATGGTCGCTGATGAAGGTGAAGGAACGGGTCTGGCTCCCGTCGCCATGGACTTCGATTTCCTCGTCGTCCAGCGCCTTGTTGATGAAGACCGATTGCGGGCCGCCCCACCACGTCAGATTCTGGTTGGGTCCATAGCCGCCGAAAAAGCGCAGTGCCACCACCGGGATGCCGTAGCGCTGCTGGTAGGCGAACATCGCCTGCTCTTCGAACATCTTCGAAATGGCGTAAGCCCAGCGCTTCACGTCCGGGTTGCCGATCACGAGGTTGGAGTTCTCGCTGAAGGGAACTTCGGGGTTTTTGCCGTAGACATCCGAGGTGGACGCGGCAACCACCTTGGCCTTTTGAACCAGGGCGGCTTTCAAGACGTTTTCCGAACCCACGCCGTTGATCATCAAGGTGTCAAGCGCGTCGGTATACCGGGGTATTTTGTAGGCCGCCAGATGCACAAAGGTTTTGCAGCCTTGAGCCGCCTTCTTCAACTCTTCTTCGTTCCGAATGTCAACATAATTCATCTCGAAGTTTTCATGCTCCAGAAGTGGCTGGAGATTCAATTTGTCTCCCTGCGACATATTGTCGACACCCACAACACTGTAGCCCTTGCGCAAGAGATTTTCCGCCAGGTTGGAGCCGATAAATCCTGCCACACCCGTTACCAAAACTCTTTTCATTTATTCAACCTTAATTTTCGAAGTTAATGGCTCGCGACCTCAGGCTTTGCTGAACTTCACACCGTGAGCAGAAATGAACTTGATAAAAACGACAATCGCACCGATGAGG
Organism: uncultured Burkholderiales bacterium; assembly: GCA_966211815.1. Classification (GTDB taxonomy): domain Bacteria; phylum Pseudomonadota; class Gammaproteobacteria; order Burkholderiales; family Burkholderiaceae_C; genus JANPCX01. Next base: position 78,124 of record CBIHOD010000003.1, on the reverse strand, counting down.
GCAGGCGCGAAAAGAAACAAACGCGAAGTCATGAAACTATTGCCACCGTTGGATCCACCGACCAACTGATAAAGCAATTCAAATCCTTTCTCGCCAATTCCCAGTCCACCAGGTGTAAGCGGCAGTGCGTTGGCCAACAACCCCAATGGCGCGACAGCCATGACTTTTAGAAAGTCCAAGCCTGAGGACAATAGCTCGGAGAACATATAAATTATAACAACCGCGGTAATATGCCCCGCAATACTCAAAAGACTTCCATTTAAAAGGGTTCGAAATCTGTAGAACCGCAGATCTATTTTCTCCACGAACCTGAACAGGCGGCCTAGCAAACCTTGCCTGGATTTATCAAACCCTCGGTGTAGCCGGGTCGCCAACAAGTAGGCTGCTGCTGAAGAGGCAAAAATCAGCCAGGCCACAACCATGAAATGGGTCAAGCCCAAGGAATTGATCAGGAGCGAACCGCCAACCAAACCCATGACGATCATGGCAACGGTGCCCAAAAGCCGGTCGACAAACAACGCGCCAAACAAGGCGGATTTATTGGCATCAGGATAACTTCGCCAAAAGAAATAGGCACGCGCCAAATCGCCTGATATCCCACCGGGCAGGAATAAGGAATAAAAGATGCCTACAGAATTGAATGCGATACACCGGGTGAGGTCGACGTGAATACCATGCTCAGACAGCAACAATTGAACACGGTATCCAGCCAAAAGCAGCTGGAGGGCCAGGAAGCCAATCGCCACGAGAGCAATCTTCAGGTGCACCGCTTTCAGGACCTTGAAATCAATCAAGTCCGTGCGGAGCAACCAATAGATAATTAAAGCTCCAAGCAGGTACCTTAATAGAATGGATGCAAAAGGGTGGGATTTTTTAAGCGAAGTCACAAAATCATCCAGCGGCCAGAATATTTAAAATATCTTTTGCCGCGACACCGTGGCCATAAGGTTTGCTGGAAAAATCCGCCTTTACTTTTCCGGAAAGAATGTCGGTGGCGCGATCGATGATGGTTTCGCGGTTCGCTCCCACCAGGTGATTGGCACCGCAATGCGTTGTTTCGATCCATTCGGTTTCGTCGCGCATGGTGATGCATGGCACGCCATAAAAGAAAGCCTCTTTCTGGACGCCACCAGAATCAGTAAGGATGAATTTCGCACCCTGTTCGAGCGACACCATGTCCAGGAATGGCAGCGGGTCCGTCAAGATCAACCGATCAAGATGGCGGCCGTATCCATAGTTCTCGATGAGTTTGCGGGTGCGTGGATGGAGGGGAAAGACGACAGGAAGGGATTCAGCAATCTTTCCAAGCGCGGAAAGAATGCCGCCCAGGCGCTCAGGACTGTCCGTGTTCTCGGCACGATGGCAAGTGGCCAGCGCAAAGCTTCCCGCCGCCAGTTTCAGCTGCAGGCGTATTTTGCTTTGCTCGCGGGCCCGGTCCCTGTAATACAAGGCCACGTCATACATGACGTCGCCCACGTTGTGGACGCCTTTTTCCATCCCCTCATCCCTGAGGTTGGCCACTGCGGTGTCGGTCGGGCAAAAAAGCAGAGAGGAAACACGATCGGCCAGAATCCGGTTGATTTCCTCAGGCATTTTCATGTTGAAGGACCTCAAGCCGGCTTCGACATGGGCGACAGGCATATGCAGCTTGGCAGCGGCCACAGCGGCAGCCAGGGTCGAATTGGTGTCGCCGTAAATCAAAACCCAGTCAGGCTTTTCTTGCAGGAAGACGTTTTCCAAAGCCTCGAGCATGCGGCCCGTCATCGCACCGTGCTGCCCCCCCGATATTTGGAGGTTGTATTTCGGATGGGGAATGTCCAACTCGTCGAAGAACACTTGCGACATGTTCTCGTCGTAATGCTGGCCGGTATGGACCAACACCTCGTCCAATCTGGAAGCGTGCAGCTCCCGGATGGCGCGGGAAACAGCGGCGGCCTTGATGAACTGGGGCCGCGCGCCCACCACGGTGACGATTTTTGTCGTCATGCGACAGCTTCCGCTACGGCGCGAACGATGCGCTCCTGCGTTTGCGGGTCGATGTAAGGGTGCATCGGCAGGCTCATGACCTTGGCCGCCAAGCTTTCGGAGATAGAAAGGCCGCCGGAGATGCGGCAGGCATCGCGGTAAGCGGGCTGGTGGTGCAGCGGCACCGGATAGTGAACCGCCGTGGGGACGCCCGCGGCGGCCAGGCGTTCCAGCACCCGCTCTCTTTGCTCGACCTGGATGGTGTACTGCCCCCAGACGGATGTCCTGTCCTGGCGCACGACGAGCGTCTTGACGGCGGGAACGTCGCTGAAAAGCTGCTGATAGCGGGCGCCGGCCTCGATGCGCCGTTCGATTTCCCATTCGAGCTTTTCCAGTTTGCCCAGGACGATGGCGCACTGGAGGGTGTCCATGCGGCCGCCCACGCCCACGCGCGTGTGGTAGTAGCGCCGCTCCTGGCCATGGACCCGTATCTCACGCATCGCTTTGGCCAGGCTGTCGTCGCTGGTGAAGATCGCACCGCCATCGCCATAACATCCGAGCGGCTTGCTGGGGAAGAAACTCGTGCAGCCGATGCCCGAAAGGTTGCAGCTCTTCTTGCCTTTGTAAGTCGCGCCGAAGCTCTGCGCGGCGTCTTCGATGACGGCGATGCCGCCATGCCTCGAGGCGATCTCGTTGATCTCATCCATGTCGGCGACTTGGCCATACAGTGAGACAGGAATGATCGCCTTGGTCCTCGGCGTGACGGCGGCTTCGACCAGCGCGGGATCGATGTTGCAGGTGTCGGCCTGGACATCGACGAAAACGGGCACCGCGCCGAGCAGCGCGATGACTTCCGCCGTGGCGACGAAAGTGAACGGCGTCGTGATGACTTCGTCGCCCGGCTTGACCCCGAGGGCCATCAGCGCGATCAGCAAAGCCTCCGTCCCGGAAGCGACGGTGATGCAGTGCTTCGATACGCAGAACTCTTCAAGCTTCTGCTCCAGCTCGCGCACCTCCGGCCCCATGATGAATTGGCCGTGGTCCAGCACGCGCTGGATCCGCCCATTGATGGTTTCCTTGAGGTCGGCGTACTGGGCCTTGAGGTCGATGAACTCAATTTTCTTGGTCATAGTCGCGTGCAAGTCGAATCGTTGATTTCATAAACGGCCGAGCAGCTGCAGCTGACCCGCCCTCTGCCGCGCAGCTGGACGCCGCAGCGGCACATCCATCCCTTGCGTTTGGCTGGAACACCCAGCATGAGCGCATAAGCGGGAACGTCGCTGTTGACCACCGCGCCGGCCCCGACGAACGCATGCTCGCCGATCGTGTTGCCGCAGACGATGGTGCAATTCGCCCCCAGCGTCGCGCCCTTGCGGACGACTGTCGGCCTGTACTCGTTCTTGCGGGTGATGGCGGAACGCGGGTTATAGACATTGGTGAAGACCGCGCTGGGGCCGCAGAAAACGTCGTCTTCCAGCCGGACGGCGTCGTAAATGGAGACGTTGTTCTGGACCTTGACGTTGTTTCCGACGACGACATCGTTGCCGACGAAGACATTTTGTCCGAACGAACAGCCCTCCCCGATCCGTGCGCCGGCTGAAATGTGGACCCAGTGCCAGACCCGGCTGCCGTCTCCGATTTCCGCGCCTTCGTCGACGATGGCGGTTGGGTGGATGGTGACGGCCATTTCAGTAGTCCAGGGGCAAGGCGATGCGTTTGCCGTCGCGGGCGGAAAGATAGGTGGCGATCAGGGTCTCCAGGGATTTGAGCCCTTCGCGGCCGTCCGTCTCCGGTTCGGCCTCGCCCCTCAGGACCTTGATGACGTTGTCGTAGTAGAGCGGGTGGCCGAAGCCATAGACCGACGTGGTTTCGTAATTCGCCGCTTTCACTTTCTCATCCTCCTCGCGGCGATCGGAAAATTGCCAGTGGGTGATTTCATTCACGGCAACGCCGCCGACACGCACGGTGCCCTTCTCTCCGATGATGGTGATGCTTCCTTCGAGATTCTCCGGATAGGTGAGCATCGTCACGTTCATGGAACCCAGAGCGCCCGAACGCCATTTGATGCTGAGGACACCCGTGTCTTCCACCTCGATGTTCCGCGCCAGCGTGGCCGTGTAGGCCTGGAGGCTTTCGATCGGGCCGATCAACCAGTCGAGCAAGTCGACATAGTGGCTCGCCTGGTTCATCAAGGCGCCGCCGTCGAATTCCCAGGTGCCCCGCCAGGCGGCGCTGTCGTAATACTCCTGCGGCCGGGTCCAGAACACGTTCACGTTGACCATGTAGATGCGGCCGAACCGCCCCTGTTCAACAGCCTGCTTGACGAGCTGCAAAGTCGCGTTGCTGCGGTTCTGCTTGACGACGAACAAGCGCACGTTCGCATCGTCGCATGCCTTCACCATGCGCAAGCCGTCATGCCAACGGGTGGCCATGGGCTTCTCGGTCATCACATGGCGGCCGGTCGCGGCGACGTCGACAGTCTCCTGGGGATGCAGGCCGCTGGGGGTCGTGAGGACCACGATGTCGGCATTGGTGTCCGCCAGCATGGCGGGCAAATTGGCATACGGCTTCGCCTGTGTCTGCTTGACCGCGGCGTCCAAGGCCTTGGAATTCACATCGCAAATGCCGACCAGTTCGGCGCGGTCGGCATGCTCCTTCAAAGCGGAGAAATGCTTTTGTGCGATCCGGCCACATCCAGCAAGAGCGAAACGAATCTTCCTATCAACGATCGGGGCGGGGAAATGACGCATGACCAAGCCTTAAGGTATAGAAAAGTACAAGCTGCCATGGGCAGCCACCGGAATAATATTTTTATTAATTTCTCAGTAAGCCCAAAGCATTTTTCGAACGCATGAGAAAATCTGACCAAAGATGCCTGAAAACATAAGGAGCGACCGCCGCTCGAATTTCAGATTGGTTGGGCTTATATCCCCGGCATCTTTCGCGGATGCGCTCCATTTCCGCCATGCCTACGCTATTAATAGCAGCGGACGTTTTCTGTGCTTCATGGATCCGAAAAGCTCCGAGGAAAAATGGCACCCGTACCATGCGGGCGCCCGCGTCACGGAATCGGATCAACAAATCCCAATCCATCGCGAAACGGAAAGACTCGTCAATGCCGCCTCCCGCTTTGTTCCAGATCGAGCGCCGCCAGAAAAGTGTTTCCTGCGGAATGAAATCTGCCCAGCACAGAATTTCATCATCATGACCCGGCAATATCCAACGCCCAATCTCTTTATCCTGCTCGTCGATCAGGATGCGATGACCGTAGATCACATCGACATCAGGGTTGTTCAAGAAAAAATTCCCGACGTAGTTCAATGTCCCAGGCATGAGAAGATCATCTGAATTCAACCAGGCCATAATCTCGCCCTTGGTTTTCATAAAACCCAAGTTAATAGCCTGAGATTGACCGGAGTCTTTCTCCGAAACCCAGCCAGACAAGCGCCCGGAATATGAATTCAATATATCTAACGTTTGATCCTCGGAGCCACCGTCTTGAACAAAATATTCCAAACCAGGATAGTTTTGATTAATTACACTATCGATCGTGCGGGCAATATAACCACCTTGCCGAAATGACGGCGTCACGATCGATATCGTCGGCAAATCCAAATCCTTTCCGCTCCTAGAACTCGGAGGAAGGCCCCAGCTCTGCACATCTATTGGCAGATGATGACAAAGTTTTCCAATTTTAGGTTGGAAAATGCTTTTAAAAAATTGAAAAAAACGAACTGCTGGCCACATCAATCGGTATAACCAGCGGATTTTAAAAAGTTCTTTTTCCAATGACACAATCTGCATCTCAATCTCAAGCCCTTTTCTGTTGTTGATTGAAGCATTGTTCGTATCATAAAAAGAAAAAAACGAGGAACCAACAACGTGATACTTTTTGGGCGCCAGCTTCATGGAAGCTCGGTATGCATTAATCGCTTCTAGAAGTTGAGAGGCGAGCGCCTGCCGTGACTGCAGTTGATCACTGACCTCACACTCCAGGCATCGATGATCCAATACGTCAGAAATTTTCTGTTCCAGAAGCTCAATGCGACGAACCAAATCAACGAACTCAGTCACCATCCCACTCCCCGTCAGAAACGCGCATTATGAATTACATTTTGAGACGCGCGCCGATTTAATATAAAGCGATCAAAGATTATATTTTATTCCAACTAACTCCAGAGTCCTTTTGTAGAAGCCGATTAATTAAATTAATCACTGCCGACCATCCATTGCGAGCCTTCGGCGCCTGCGACTCGTGTCGCCGTTGAAATTTTTCAGCAAATTCAAAAGCAGCGTCAGCCAGTCAACTCAATTTGTCAAAATATTGAATTCAAAAGATGGCTGGAACTAAACTATATGTGATAGCTGAACCAATCGCCCGGTGACCGGCAATCCGAACATTCCAAGGAAAGGTGCGGTGGAATTGGAATAATCCCATCGCACCTCAAAAGGTCCAAACCACCCTGTGCTGTCCTTCACAAATCCAGAATTTTTTCCAGATGGTTGAGCAAAATTGACCATCAAGGAATAAAGACCAGCCTCGAGCATGCAATCGATCTCGAAGCGAAATATTTTCACTTCAGCGTCATCACTTTCGATCGCAGGACAATTCAAGTTCAAACTGGTGGTCGAGTTGACCACTTGATCGAACTTATTCTTGATCGACAGACCCACATGACCCGAATCTCGCCGGCTCATTCCAATGATGGCGGTCAAGAAAAACTTTTGCCCGACATTGCAATGAGAGATAGCTTCGCCGTTTGTATTTGTTATTTGGACAGCCAATATTCTAGTTTTTTCAAAGTTATTGAAACTTTGCTTTTCTCCAAATTTCCAGAAAGCTTCCTCAATAACGAAATTTTGGCGGAATGAATCTTTCTCGAAGATACGATTTTCATCGGAAACATCCCCACTCGACTCTCTTTCAAGGCGTCTGCTCCCCGCCTGACTGAGATATTTTGAAATGGCAAGTTTGCTGTCACCCGAGAAAATCATCTTTCCTTTGTTCAAATAAACGGCTTTTGAGCATAGATCCCTCACGCTGCCCATGTCGTGCGAAACGAACAACAATGTCAGGCCGTTATCCCGCATCTGCCTCAGCCGGCCGAAGCATTTTTGTTGAAAGAAATAATCTCCCACGCTCAAGGCTTCATCGACGATCAAAATATCTGGCTGCAGCGCCACTTGCACTGAAAATGCCAACCTGACCAGCATTCCACTGGAATAAGTTTTTACCGGCCGCTCAAGCACATCACCAATATCGGCAAAACTGACGATGTCGTCAAATCTTTCTTCAATAGAGGCTTTATCGAGCCCCATCAGCAAACCATTCAAGAAAACATTTTCTCGACCTGAATATTCAGGATTGAAGCCACTGCCCAGTTCAAGCAGGCCGGCAATACGCCCGGACACATGCACAGAGCCCGAAGTGGGCTCCAGCGTGCCTGTGATGATCTCCAGAAGCGTGCTTTTCCCACTCCCATTGCGCCCGATGATTCCAAGGGCTTCGCCCTGAGAAATATCGAAACTGATGTTTTCCAGGGCGTGGACCTGTTTTACTCCATGGTTCAGGCGAGGCCAAATCGCATGGCGAATGCGCGCCAGGGGCGTGTCGTAAACGTCGTAGCTTTTCGATATTTCACGGACTTCAATGGCATTTTTTTCCATGAAGTCACACCAAATCTGCAAAACTGTGCCTCAACCGTTTGAATACCAGGAGGCACATCAAAGAGAAAATAACGGCGATCACAAAATACGTGATAAGCCCCAGAAGCGAAGGTTCATTTCCGAAAAATATAACCGATCGGAATTGATCGACAATGAAAGTCAAAGGATTCAGGATGAGGATTTTTCGAAATAAAGGCGGCGCAGCTTCTGCACTGTAAAAAATGGGGGTCAAGAAGAGCAAGGTATGGCTGATCAGTTGGGCAAATTGGCCAACATCCCTCAAAACTACTCCCAGAGCAGAAAATAACCATCCAATTCCAAGTAGCACAGGAATCAAGCAGATGAGAACTGCGGGAGCATAAATGATGGCTGGCTTGGGCCAGCCAAACAGGACGGCATAACCCATCAACCAGGCAAACAGCCCAATGACAAGATGAAGCATTGCGGTTCCCACGGCCACAACAGGCAGCAGCTCTAGCGGAAAAACCACCTTTTTGACAAAATTCGGATTGTCTGTGATCAAGTTACCCGACTTGATCAAACATTCGGAAAATGCGTTGTAGATGATCAGGCCAGCAAACAGCATCAAGGCGTAGTCAGCCGTGCCACCTGCCCCGCCCCAACGGGCTTTCAATATGACGCCGAATGCCAGGGTGTAGACCAACAGCAGGAATACGGGTTGGGCAAAAGACCATGCGACACCCCCCAGTGAGCCCCGATAACGACCAGCAAACTCTCGTTTGATCAATTCTGCGACCAAACTTCGGTGAATCCAGAATGTGAGGAAGAAATTGGATTTCATCGTCCAGTTCTGGCTATGCCCCACGCAGCCATGGACGAAATGGAGCGACGAAGATATTTTTTTCAATTTGAAAATAAATATCGCCCAAGGACTCGAAGATTGACCAGCGCAAGCTGCCGCATTTTTCCCTCCCAATCATTTTTGATTCCTCCGAAAATTTATTATCAGCAAGGTCTTGATTCAAAAAACTTCGAGCAAAATTTTTACTATTTCAGGCAGCTTTTCTTTCGATGTATCGATAGCAAAGTCCGGGTTTTCCGGAGGTTCATAAGGGCTATGGATTCCCGTCATATTGGGTAACTCCCCCGCCCTGGCTTTTTTGTACAGCCCCTTCACGTCACGTTGCTCGCACACTTGCAGCGGCGTGTTGACGTGCACCTCGACGAAATTTTCCGCCCCAATCAATCTTCTGGCCATTTCACGCTCTTGCCGGAACGGGGAAATGAAGGCGGTGATCACGACCAGCCCCGCGTCCAGCATCAACTTCGACACCTCGGCGATGCGGCGGATGTTCTCTACCCTGTCGGCATCACTGAAGCCCAGGTCTTTGTTCAAGCCCAGCCGGATATTGTCGCCGTCGAGCACATAGGTCCGTTTCCCCTGCCCATGAAGCGCCACCGCCAGCGCATTGGCGATGGTCGATTTCCCCGAGCCGGACAGACCGGTGAACCAGATGACCTTGGCCGCGTGGCCGTTGAGCTGTTCCCTGTCGGCGCGTGTGACGGTCAGCGCCTGGGGACGCAGGTTCTGCGAACGGCGCAGCCCGTGGACCACCATGCCCAGGGCCACCGCAGTGCCCGTCTGGCCGTCCAGCAAGGTGAACGCGCCCAGCCCGGGCCATTGACTGTGGCTGCCTAACACCACGGGCTTGTCGACGGCGAATGTGCAGACCGCGACGTCGCCGGCTTGCAAAGTGGACGCCGACAGCCGAGCCAGGGTGTCGGTGTCGAGGCGGTATTTGATGGCGGTGACGGTTGCGCGGGCTTGTCGCGTACCGAGGCGCAAGTCATGGCTGCGCCCCACGATGCCGGGGGTGCCTTCGTTCAGCCAAGTCAGCAATGCTTCGAATTGCTCGGTGGTTTCGAGCCGCGCCTGGGTGGAGGACAACACATCCCCCTGCGCCACGCCGAGGCCCTGCCCGTCGCCGACGGTCAGGATGACGCGGTCTCCGACGCAGGCCCGTTGCAGAAGGCTTCCGTCGGGGCGGGCGATCCGCGTGACGGCGGCCGTCTCGCCGGACAAGGCCGCGCGCACCTCGTCACCCTGGGCCAACGCGCCTTGAAGCACGCGGCCTTCCAGCTGCCGCGCCTGGCCTAGTGGTGATAGAACCTGCTGAACCGGAAAAATCAAGGGGGCTTCAAGGTCCTTGTCCGGTGGGATGATGGCTCGCAGACATTCCGTGAGGGTGGCGGGCGTGGAGGCGCCCCTTTGCCATGCCGGCACCGGCGCGCCATTCGGCCCGACATGGCTGCCGAGCAATCCGCTGACCGGGACGGCGGCCACGGTGTCGAAGCCGAGGCTGGCCACGAGGCTGTCGAAAGCCCGCCGAATGTCGTCGAAGACGGAAAGGTCGAAATCGACGCAGTCCATCTTGGTGACCACCAGCATCACATGGCGTATGCCGGCGAACGAAAGCAGGTGCGCATGCGCGCGCGCGGAGGCGGCCAAACCCTGAGCGGCGTCTACCACCAGCAAGGCCAGTTGCGGGTTGAGGCCGCCGAACTGGATGCTGGGGACGAAGGGGCCTGCCGCCGGTATCTCCAGCGCCAGGTGATCACGGCCGGCGAGCGCGAAGCGCAGGACGGCGGGATTGTCCGCATCGCCGCCCAAGTGCCAAGGGAAAGCCGGGGCCGCTGGCGGACCGAGGCCGCCGGCCTGCGGGAACGGCACATCCTTCGCGACCGTGGGGACCATGGGCGACGCGGCACCCGACAGGCTCCGCAGCAAAGTGGTCTTCCCGGCACCCGCGCCTCCGCACACGACGAAGCGCAAGGGCCCGCGGGACACGCGCGAATCGTCCGGCTCCGCGGATGGATGGCCGCCGGCATCGCTGCCGCCGCCCGGGATCGCCGGGGTCAGGCCACCCACGCCGGCCCCCGAGTGCGGGCGGCGGTCCGGGCGCCGTTGGTCAAGCAAGTGGTGCGACCGCCGCCACCGGGCGCGGTGAAAGTGGGGGGTCGAAAAAGAGACATGGCGCCTGCTCTGGGTTCTTGGATGACAGCGTCGGCGCGCGAGGCAAGAATGAAAGCCCGCAAGGAGTCGCGCAAGGCGGGAGGGCTTGACCCCGGAAATTCCGGGAACGGCCGCACGCAAGCGCGCTCAGCGTCGGTCCGCAAGCCGCGGACCACAGCCCTTGATCATTCAGTCGTCAGGCGTTGTTCCGGGTTGCCGGCCTCCAGGCGGCTCATCTCGTGCAGGGCCAACCGCTGGTTGAGCCGACGGACTTGCCGCTCGATGCGGGTGTTGATGATGTCCGTGTGCAGCGCCTTGACGATCAGCACCATGGCGGCACCCAGGAAAAGCAGGGCGGGCGGATAGCCGACCCCGGCCATCGCGGCCAGGCGGTCGATCATCCCGGGCCACAAGCCCAGCAGCATGACCAGCCCCGCCAAGCAGAACCAGAAGAATCCGTGGATCAGGTAGAGGTGGTCTCTACGGAGCAGCAGGATGATCGCTGCCGCCAAGCTGAACCCCAGGATCGCCGTGGTGATTTGAAGACTGGCCATTGCGGAGCTTGAACTTGGCCTTGGATGGAGGCGCGGGCCGGAGTCGAACCGACCTACACGGATTTGCAATCCGGTGCATAACCGCTTTGCTACCGCGCCATAGACGCCGGCTTGAACGATTCACAAGCCAACGCGAACAACCACAAGTTATGAAAAAGGGAAGCCGAAGCTCCCCTTTTTTTCTTGTTCTGGAGCGGGAAACGAGGCTCGAACTCGCGACCTCAACCTTGGCAAGGTTGCGCTCTACCAACTGAGCTATTCCCGCATTGACTAACTTTTCTGCCAAACTTTGCTGCTGCGTTTCAACTTGCGTTCACATCAGCGAAGACCGCCAGTATATGCCATTTTTCAGGCGCCATGCAAGTGCCTTCAAACTTCTTTTTTCATCAGAGAGATTTCGCCGCGCAGCCAGGCGCGGAAAGCCTCTACGCCCGGGCTCGACTGCCTGAGCTTCGGCCACACCGCGTAATAAGCCCGGCCCCCGGGCACCACGACATCGAAGGGCTTGACGAGGCGCCCCATCTCCAACTCGTCGTGGGCCAGGATCGCGTGCGTCAGCAAGAGGCCCGCGCCTTGCACCGCAGCGACGATCGCATGTTCGGCGCTGCTGAAGCGCAATCCCCGGCGCTTGTCGGCCGGCGCGGCCACGCCCGAGGCTTCGAACCAGTCGGACCAAGTCGGCACTTCGGGCCGCCCTGCCAATTGGTCGTCGTGGATCAGCGGAACCCCGCGCAAGTCCCATCGGCCGCGGTGCTTGCCCATCGACGCCATCAAGCCGGGGCTGCAGACCACCACCATCTCGTCGTCGAGCAGCCGCTCGTAGTCCAGCGCCGGGTCGGGCCGGTGGTCGTGGGGCAGGTTGCGGAAAGCCACGTCGATGCCGTCGCTGAAGAAGTTGGCGTACGCGGCGGAGGCGGCGATGCGCAACTCGACGTCCGGGTGGGCCTGCGTGAAGCGGAACAGCCTGGGCGCCAGCCATTTCGACGTGATGCCCGGCGGCGTGCTGACGACCAGCACGCCACTGTCGCGGGAGGCGCGAAGCGCCTGGACGGAATCGCGTATCAACGCGAAGCCCGACATGAGCCCGGGTTGCAGCAAGCGGCCTTCCGGCGTGAGCGCCACGCCGCGCGCCTGGCGCTCGAACAGCGCCACGCCCAATTGCTTCTCCAGCCCGCGGATCTGATGGCTCAGCGCGCCGGGCGTGACGCTCAGCTCTTCTGCGGCGCGCGCGAAGTTGGCGTGGCGGGCCGCGGCTTCGAACGCCCTGAGCGAGTTAAGCGGAGGCAAGGTCTGAGACATGAGATTACCTCAATGCTGTCGGCAATAAATTCCATTGTGCGGATGCGCGTCGGAACGTCAAATTCTCATGTGTTCCAACAAAAATCGAGGATCGTCCCATGCACCCCGAAACACCGCCGCGCGCCCTGCCCTGGCACCTGTTGCTCTGCGGTGGGCTGGTGCTGGGCATGGCCCTGGGCACGCGCCACGTCCAGGGGCTCTTCATGCTGCCGCTGCTGGGCGACAAGGGCTGGGGCCGCGAGTCCTTCGCCTTCGCCGCCGGGTTGCAGACCCTGGTCTGGGGCGCCATGCAGCCGTTGACGGGCTGGGTCGCCGACCGCCACGGCACGGCCCGGGTGATCGCCGCGGGCTGCCTGGCTTACGCGGCCGGGTTGGCCCTGGAATCGATCGCCCCGTCGACCGGCATTCTGGCCCTGGGTGTCGGCGTGGTGACCGGCGCCGCGCTGTCGGCCACGACCTTCGCCACGGTTTACGGCGGCCTGGCGCGCATCGTCGCGCCCAACCGGCGCGGGCTGGCCCAGGGCTTGGCCGGCGCGATCGGCGGCTTCATCCAGTTCCTGCTCGTGCCGGCGGCGCAGTGGGGCATCGACCGCTTCGGCTGGGCCGCCGCGCTGCAAGGCCTGGCGGCGGCGGCGCTGGCCTGCGCCTGGGCAGGGCTGGCCGTCGACGACCGCAAGGGCTCCGAGGTTGGCGCCGCCCACCGGGCCACCGACGCGCCGGGCGCGCACCGGGCCGGCCCGGCGGTTCGCGCCGCGTTGGGCCACAGCGGCTTCTGGATGCTGAACCTCGGCTTCGTGAGCTGCGGCTTCCAGTTGTCTTTCCTCGGCGTCCATTTGCCGGCCTACCTGCGCGACGCCGGGCTCGCCGCCGACGCGGGTGTGAACGCGATCGCGTTGATCGCGCTGGCCAACGCCTTCGGCACCTACGCCTTCGGCAGGCTGGGCGACCTCTACCGGCGCAAATACCTGCTGTCCGGGCTGTACGCGCTGCGCACGCTGGCGATGGTGGTTTTCATCGCCCTGCCGCTGGGCCCGGCTAACCTCTATCTGTTCGCGCTGCTGATGGGCGCCACCTGGCTGGGAACCGTGCCGCTGACCGCGGGCGTGGTCGCCCAGATCTTCGGCGCGCGATACATCGGCACGTTGTTCGGCCTGGTCTTCCTCGGGCACCAGGTGGGCGGCTTCTTCGGGGCCTGGCTCGGCGGACAGGTCTACGACGCGACGCACTCCTATGCCTGGATGTGGACCATCTCCATCGGGCTCGGGCTGGCTTCGGTGGCGTTGAACCTGCCGATCAGGGACCGCTCGATCGAAGCCCGGTTCAACGCCGCGCCGGCGGCGGCCGCATGAAGCGGCGGACGCCGCCCCAGCGCCTGCCCCCGGCGGCGGTGCGAAAGCTCAAGCTTGCGCTGGCGGCCGCCACGCGGGCGGCCGCGGCCGCGGCGGGCTGGATAGGCTATACCTCCATCGCGCTGCATTCGTCGCTGGTTTCGCTGTGGAGCCTGTGCGCTTCGCCGTGAACGCCATCCGTTCATGCTTCCATCCACGCAATCGACCACAGGACAACCCCCCATGGAAACCATCGGCTTCATCGGACTGGGTGTCATGGGCCTGCCCATGTCGCTCAACCTGGCGCGGGCAGGCACGCCGCTGCTCGTGTGGAACCGCTCGCCGGACAAATGCGAGCTGCTGCGCCAGGCCGGCGCCCGCGTGGCGCCGGACGCCGCCGCGGTGTTCGACGGCGCGGGGACCGTCATCCTGATGCTGGCCACCGGGCAGGCGATGGACGAGGTGCTCGCCCGAGGCACGCCGGCCTTCGCGCGGCAGGTGGCGGGCCGCACCGTCGTGCACATGGGCACCACGTCGGCCGACTATTCGCGGTTGCTGGCCGCGGACATCGCCGCGGCCGGCGGGCGCTACGTCGAGGCCCCCGTCTCGGGTTCACGCAAGCCGGCGCAGGACGGCCAGCTCGTCGGCATGGTCGCCGGCGATCCGCGAGACGTCGACCGCGTGCGCGGATTGCTCGGGCCTGTGTGCAAGGAAACCTTCGCCTGCGGCCCGGTGCCGTCGGCGCTGCTGATGAAGCTGTCGGTCAACCTCTTCCTGATCACGCTGGTGACCGGGCTTTGCGAAGCCTCGCACTTCGCCGCCCGGCAGGGGCTGGACATGGACCTGTTCCGGGCCGTGCTGGACGCCGGGCCGATGGCCAGCAGCGTGTCCAAGGTGAAGCTCGGCAAGCTGGTGGCGCGCGACTTCGAGGTGCAGGCGTCGATCGACGACGTGTTGAAGAACAACCAGCTGGTGGCCGAGGCGGCGCGCCGCGCGGGCGTGGCCTCGCCGCTGCTGGACGCGTGCCACGCCCTGTTCGCGCAGACCGCGGGCATGGGCCTGGGCGGGCTCGACATGGTCGCCGTGGTGCAGGCGATCGAGCGACGCACGGCCGGGGGCTGACGCCGGTCAGCGCGAGCGCGGCGTCGCTCAGCGCGCGTTGGCGGCGCCGCGGCCCACTTTGCCGAGCACGGCCCGGGCGGCCTGCTCGGCCTGCAGCGAGGCGTCCAGCGGCGAGCGGCACAGGCCGGCGTGGGCGTAGTTCATGTTCTCGTACAGCTCGGCGGTGGCCGGCAGCGCGGTCAGCAAGGCGTCCAGCGCGGGGCCGGGCTCCGCCTCGCCGAGCAGCCGCTGCACCGCGGCGACGACGTCGCGGTACTGGGAAGCGGCCGCGCCGCGGGGCAGGCGTTCCAGGCGTTCGAGCAGCACGGCCATCGCCTGCAGCGTCTGCAGGCCGGATGGCAAGGCTTGGAGGGGATTGGCGGTGGTGTCCATGAACCCCAGATGGGAGGCGCGGGCCGGCTTTCAAGGGCCGGCGCGGACCGCACTGGATAGACTTGCCGACCCGCAGCCGGCCCGACCGTCGCCCGGCCGGCCGCGTAACCGACGAACAGACGACAGAAAGCGCCAGACCATGCCCATCCAGTGGTTCCCGGGTCACATGAACTCGACCAAGAAGGCGATCAACGAGCGCTTGCCCGACATCGACGTGGTGATCGAACTGCTCGACGCCCGGCTGCCCGGGTCCAGCGGCAACCCCTTGTTGGCCGAGATGACCCAGGGCAAGCCGGCGCTGAAGGTGCTGACCAAGCAGGACCTGGCCGACCCGGGGCGCACCGCGCTGTGGCTGGCGCACTTCCAGTCGCTGCCGGGCACGAACGCGATGGCGCTGGACACCACCGCCGCCGGCAATGCGCGCCAGCTCGTCAAGGCCAGCCGCGAGCTGGTGCCGCGGCGAGGCGGCATGGTCAAGCCGGTGCGGGTGCTGGTCTGCGGCATCCCCAACGTCGGCAAGTCGACGCTGATCAACAGCCTGGTCGGCCGTGTCGCGGCCAAGACCGGCGACGAGCCCGGCATCACCAAGGTGGAGCAGAAGATCATGCTGGCCGACGATTTCCAGCTCTTCGACACGCCCGGCATGCTGTGGCCGCGCATCATCGTCGAGCAAAGCGGCTACCACCTGGCGGCCAGCGGCGGCATCGGCCGCAACGCCTACGATGAAGAGGAAGTGGCGCTGGCCCTGCTGGCCGGCGTGCGCGAGCCCTACGGCGACCGGCTGCAGGCCCGCTACAAGCTGGGCGACATCGCCCGCCTGACCGACGAGGCCCTGCTGGCCGACATCGGCCGCAAGCGCGGCGGTTTGATGCCCGGCGGCCGCGTGAACATGCAGAAGGCGGCCGAGATCGCGCTCAACGATTTCCGCGGCGGCGCCTGGGGCCGCGTCACGCTGGAGACGCCGGAGGAATACGCGCAATGGCTGGCGGCCGGGCAGGCCCGCGACGCCGAGCGGCAGGCCAGGCGCGACGCGCGCAAGAAAAAATCGACGCCGCAGCGGGACCTGGCCGCCGCGGCCGGTGGAACGCAGCCCCTCGGGCAGGCCGAGGACGACACCGCCGCCGCGGATTGAACCGCCCGGTCAAGGCCGCGACATCAAGGCCAGGCGGGCCGCCAGCAGCGACAGCACCAACGCCATGCCGCGCCCGCGCCAACGGGCCGCCCGGGGGTGGTTCGGCACAAGCCTATGCACGGCGCCGCCCAGCGCGCCCAGGGCGGCGTGGAACACCGCCGCGATCGCGGCCAGCACGCAACCCAGGACCAGCAGCTGCTCGGTCACCCGCCCCTTGCCGGCATCCACGAACTGCGGCAGGAACACCATGAAGAAGAGCAGCGCCTTCGGGTTGAACAAGCTGTTCCACATCGCCCGCGCCGCCACCGATGCCAGCGAACCGCGCCCGGCCTCCCCCGCCTGCAGCAGGCCGGGCCGGCGCCATGCGCCCCAGGCCATCCACAGCAGGTAGCCCACGCCGGCCCAGCGGATCAGGTCGAAGGCGGGCGGCCATCCGGCGACCGCCGCGGTGACGCCGGCGGCGGTCAGCGCCGTCAGCACCAGGTCGGCCGCGGCGATGCCCAACGCCGCGGCCACGCCGCCGCGCCAACCGTGGCTGACGCCGTGCGCGACCACGAAGGCCATGTTCGGCCCGGGCGACAGCAGCAGCAAACCGGCGGCGGCCGAGAACAGCGACAGCGTGGCGAAGTCGACGATCACAGGACGCCTCCGTGGGCGGGGCGTTCCGGCAGGGCGCGGCTGGGCATGGCGGAGTCCTTCCCCGGTGAATCAAGCGCCTCTGAAAAGCAGGTAACCGGCATAGAGCAAGGCCACCAGGGCGATCGGCAGCACGACGGCCAGGGCCTTGGCCTGTCGCGCGACGGCGGTTTTCTGCAGCGCGATGCTTTCCTGCATCTTGACCTCGGCACGCTGCATCTGCGCCTTGACAGTGGCCAGGTGCTCGGCCTGCAATTCAAGCGCCTTCAGCTGGTTCTGCTCGATTTTTTTCAGGATGGAAAGGGCTTCCTGGATTTCAGACATCGCCGCCTCGCTGGATTGGGAGGCGGTAGTGTCGCATTCGGGTGCCCTCAGTCCGGCGAAGCGAACAACCGCTGGACGCTGGAGAAATCCAACCCGGAGCGCCCGGCACGGCTGTTCAGCGCATAGAGGTTGCGCGCCAGCTCCCCGAGCGGGACAGCCGCGCCGACGTCGATGGCGGCCTGGGCCGCCAGGCCCAGGTCTTTGAGCATGAGGTCGTTGCCGAAGCCGCCGCCGTAGCCGCGCGAAGCCGGCGCGTTCTCCAGCGCGCCGGGCCAGGGGTTGCAGACTTCGGTGGCCCAGCTGCGGCCGGTGCTGACGGCCATCATCTGCGACAGCGCTTTGGCGTCCAGGCCGTGGGCCGCACCCAGGGCCAGCGCTTCGGCGGTGACCGCCATGATCACGCCCAGGGCCATGTTGTTGCAAAGCTTGGCCACCTGTCCGGCGCCGCTGCCGCCGAGGTGGAAGATGTTCCGGCCCATGCACAGCAGCACCGGGCGGGCGCGTTCCAGCGCCTCGGCCTCGCCCCCGACGATGAAAGTCAGCGTGCCCGCCGCGGCGCCGGCGGTGCCGCCGGAGACCGGCGCGTCCAGCACCGCCAGGCCGCGTTCCACCGCGGCGGCGGCGACCTTGCGCGCGCTGGCCGGCGCGATCGTGCTGCAGTCGATCAGCAGGCTGCCGGGCCGGATGGCCTGGATCAGGCCTTCCGCGCCGAGCAGCAGCGACTCGACATGCCGGCTGGCGGGCAGCATCGTGACCACCACCTGCGCGCCTTCGACGGCGGCCCGCGCCGAAGCCGCGACGGCGACGCCCTCGGCCGCCACGCGCGCCAGGGCGTCGGCGCTCAGGTCGAAAGCCTGAACCGCGTGGCCGGCTTTGCGCAGGTTGATCGCCATCGGCGCCCCCATGTGGCCCAGGCCGATGAAAGCGACGGTGGTCGGCGTTGCGGTGGTCGTCATGCGGTGGTCTCCTCGTCTTGGCCAGTGGATCCGCCGGTGCCGGGCCGGCCCAGGTCGGCCAACGGATGTTCGCCGCCGTGGCGCGCCGTGAAATGCGCCTCGACATGGTCCCGCGTCACCTCGGCGAGCGTGGCGGGCGACCAGCGCGGGTTGCGGTCCTTGTCGATCAGCAGGGCGCGCACGCCTTCGGCGAAATCGGGATGGGCGCAGCACCCGAGCGACACCTGGTATTCGAGGCGGAAGACATCGGCCAGCGGCAGCGACGCCGCGCGCCGCCACAGCGCGTGGGACAAGGCCGCCGAGGTCGGCGAGCCGCGGCTGAAGGTCTTTCCCGCCGCGGCGAGCCAGGGGTCTTCCTGGGACGCCAGCGAAGCCAGCCGGGCGGCGATCTCCGCCAAGTCGTCGCCGCCAGTGGCCTCGTCGACCACCGCCTGGTGGCGGCGCAGCGGCGATTCCGCGGGATCGGGTTCGGCCGCGTGGGCTTGCAGCAGGCGGCTGAGCCGGTCCGCGTCGTCCTGCCGCCGGCCCGTCCAGTCGGCGCGCGACAAGGCTTCGAGCACCGCTGCCTTGGCCGCTTGCGGCAGCACCAGGTCGGCCAGCCCGGCGAAGCGGGCGTCGGCGGCATTGAGCGGCGCGCCGGTGAGCGCGAGGAAGAGCCCTGCCCGGCCAGGCATGCGGGGCAGGAACCAACTGCCACCCACGTCGGGGTAGAGGCCGATCGTGATCTCGGGCATGGCGATGCGGGTGGACGGCGTGGCCACGCGGTGGGAAGCGCCCGCCATCAGGCCCAGGCCGCCGCCCATCACGATGCCGTGGCCCCAGCAGAGGATGGGCTTGCGGCTGGTGTGGATGCGGTGGTCGAGCCGGTATTCGCGCTCGAAGAAGTCGAAGGCCAGCGGCGGCGCGACGCCCGGCCCGGCCTCACGGATGGCGCGGTGGAGCGCCGTCACGTCGCCGCCTGCGCAGAACGCCTTGTCGCCCTTGGCGTCGAGCACGATGCCGGCGACTCCCGGGTCGTCCAGCCAGGCGTCCAGGCGCGGCGCCAGCAGGTCGATCATCGGCAGCGACAGGGCGTTGAGGGATTCCGGCGCGGCCAGTGTCGCGTGGCCGAAGCGGTGGCCCGAGGCGGTTTGGATTTCGTCGAACAACACGGTCATGGGGCGCTCCGGGAGTCAGGCGTTGCGCCACTGGGGCGCGCGCTTTTCGAGGAAGGCTTGCACGCCTTCCTTCTGGTCGGCGGTGTCGAACAGGTCGACGAAGGCCTCGCGCTCGCGCACCAGCGCCTGCTGCGGGCTGCCGTGGCGCGCGCCCTGGATCAACCGCTTGCAGGCCGCCACGCTGCTCGGGCTTTGCTTGCGCACCGCCTCGGCCATTCCCAACGCGCGCGCCAGGCCGTGGCCCTTGGCCTCGACCGCGTCCACCAGCCCGATGCCCAGCGCCGTGCGGGCGTCCACCCGCTCGCCCAGCAGCACCAGGCGCTTGGCCCAGCTTTCGCCCACCGTCCAGCTCAGCCATTGCGTGCCGCCGGCGCAGGGCAGCAGGCCGACCGACGCCTCGGGCAGGGCCATGACCGCGTGTTCTTCGGCGACGCGCAGGTCGCAGGCCAGC
This sequence comes from uncultured Burkholderiales bacterium, assembly GCA_966211815.1. Taxonomy (GTDB): domain Bacteria; phylum Pseudomonadota; class Gammaproteobacteria; order Burkholderiales; family Burkholderiaceae_C; genus JANPCX01. Next base: position 58,187 of record CBIHOD010000003.1, on the reverse strand, counting down.
GCGCATTCCAGGCCGCCGCCCATGGCGTAGCCGTTGATGGCGGCGATGCTCACGCCGCGGAAGGCGGCCAGCGCTTCGAAGGCCTCGCCGAAACGGCGGGCCATCTCGCGGGCCTGCGCCTTGTCGCCGTCGGCGAATAGCTTCAGGTCGGCGCCGGCGCTGAAGAATTTTTCGCCGCCGCCGGTGATCACCAGGGCATAGACCTCGCGGTCGGCGTCGAGGTCGCGCACCAGGCGCGTGAGCGATTGCAGGCTGCCCGCGGTCCAGGTGTGGGCGGGCGGGTTGTCGAGCGTGACGAGCGCGGTGGCGCCGCGCAGCTCGAGCTTCATGCCGGCATAGGGTGAATCGTCGTGGTTCATCGGATGGTCTCCAGGGCGTTGTCTTGAAGGAAGCGGCGCGCCACGATGACGCGCATGATTTCATTGGTGCCTTCGAGTATCTGGTGCACGCGGGCGTCGCGCAGCAGCCGCTCCAGCGGGTATTCGCGCATGTAGCCATAGCCGCCGTGGATCTGCAGCGCCTCGTTGCAGACCGCGAAGCCGGCGTCGGTGGCGAATCGCTTGGCCATGGCGCAATACACCTGCGCGTCGGCCGAGCCCGCGTCGAGCTTGGACGCGGCCAGTCGCACCATCTGGCGCGCGGCCACCAGCTCGGTGGCCATGTCGGCCAGCTTGAACTGCAGCGCCTGCTGCTCGGCCAGCGCCTTGCCGAACTGGCGGCGCTCGTGCATGTAGCGCTGGGCCGCGTTCAAGGCGGCCTGCGCGGCGCCGATCGAGCAGGTGGCGATGTTGATGCGGCCGCCGTCCAGGCCTTGCATCGCGATCTTGAAGCCCTGCCCTTCCACGCCGAGCAGGTGCGCCGCCGGCACGCGCACGCCGTCGAACTGGATGGCGCGGGTGGGCTGGCTGTTCCAGCCCATCTTCTCTTCCTTGCGGCCGTAGCTGATGCCTTCGCTGTCGGCCGCCACGAGCAGGGCCGAAATGCCGCCGGCGCCCGCGCCGCCGGTGCGGGCCATCACCACCAGCGCGTCGGTGGCGCCGGCGCCGGAGATGAAGGCCTTGCCGCCGTCGAGCACGTAGTGGCCGCCTTCGAGCCGCGCCGTGGTGCGCAGCGAGGCGGCGTCCGACCCGGCGCCGGGTTCGGTCAGGCAGTAGGAAGCCAGCTTCTCGCCGCGCGTGAGTCGGGGCCCCCAGGCGGCCGCCACCTCGGGCCGGGCGAAGCGGGTGATCATCCACGTCGCCATGTTGTGGATGGTCAGGAAGGCGGTGGTCGACGGGCAGGCCGCGGCCAGCTCCTCGATCACCAGCGTGGCGTCGAGCCGGGGCAGGCCGAGGCCGCCGTGCGCCTCGGCGGCGTAGAGGCCGCAAAAGCCCAGTTCGCCGGCGTGGCGCAGCGTGGCGACGGGGAACTCCGCGCCGGCGTCCCAGGCGGCCGCCCGCGGCGCCATCTCGTCGCGCGCGAAGTCCCGCGCGGCCTGCTGGAAAGCGCGCTGGTCTTCGGTCAGGTCGAAATCCATGTCGGTGGTCGCCCCGCTCAACGCAGGCTGATGGTGGTGTTGACGCCGCCGGCCACCGCGTCGTCGTCGAACCAGCGGGCGGTGACGGTCTTGGTCTGGGTGTAGAACAGGATCGCCTGCTTGCCGTAGGGCCCTAGGTCGCCCAGCTTGGAGGCGCGCGAGCCGGTGAACGAGAACAGCGGCACCGGCACAGGGATGGGCACGTTGATGCCGACCTGGCCAGCGTCGATCGAATCCTCGAACTTGCGTGCCGCCGCGCCCGACTGGGTGAACACCGCGGTGCCGTTGCCGTTGGGGTTGGCGTTGACGAGGGCGATGGCTTCGTCCAGGTTTTCCGCTTCGGCGATGCACAGCACCGGGCCGAAGATTTCCTGGTCGTAGATGGCCATGCCCGGCTTCACGCCGGAGAACACCGTCGGCCCGATGAAGTTGCCGTCTTTCAATCCACCGGGCAGCGGCGGCAGGCGGCCGTCCAGCTCCAGCGTGGCGCCCTCTTCCACGCCTTTCGCGATCAAGCCTTCGACGCGCTCCTTGGCCGCGCAGGAAATCACCGGGCCGACGTCGGTGCCGGCCGCGTTGCCCGCGCCGACGCTGAGCTGGCGCGCCTTGGCCACCAGCTCGGGCACCCACTCGCGCGCTTTGCCGACCAGCACCGCCACCGACACCGCCATGCAGCGCTGGCCGGCCGCGCCGAAGGCCGAGCCGGCCAAGGCATTGAGCGTCTGTTCCTTGTGCGCGTCGGGCAGCACGACGGCGTGGTTCTTCGCGCCCATCATGCATTGCACGCGCTTGCCGGCCAGGGTGGCGCGCTCGTAAACGTGGGTGCCGACCCGGGTCGAGCCGACGAAGGAGACCGCCTTGATGTCCGGGTGGTCGCAGATCGCGTTGACGACTTCCTCGCCGCCGTGCACCACGTTGAGCACGCCCGGCGGGATGCCGGCCTCCAGCGCGAGTTCGACCAGGCGCATCGTCACGATCGGGTCCTGCTCCGAGGGCTTGAGCACGAAGGTGTTGCCGGAAGCGATGGCCATCGGGAACATCCACAGCGGGATCATCGCGGGGAAGTTGAACGGCGTGATGCCGGCGCACACGCCGAGCGGCTGCAGCAGCGTGTAGGTGTCCACGCCGCCGGCCACGTTGTGGGCGCGCTCGCCCATCTGCAGGCTTCCGATGTTGGCCGCGTGCTCGACGACCTCCAGACCGCGGAACACGTCGCCCTCGGCGTCGGCCAGGGTCTTGCCTTGCTCGGCGGTGAGCGTGGCGGCGAGCGACTTGATGTGGTCGCGGATGAGCTGCTGGTACTTCAGGAAGATGCGGGCGCGCTGGCCGATCGGCGTGTGGCGCCAACCCGCGAAAGCTTTCTGCGCGGCGGCCACGGCGGCGTCCAGCTCGGCGGCGGTGGCCATCGGCACCCGCGCGAGCTTTTCTTGCGTGGCGGGGTTCACCACGTCGCGCCAGACGCCGCTGCGGGACTGCACGAACTCGCCGTTGATCAGCAGCGGGATGTCGAAAGGGGCCTGGGCTCGGCTCATGGGGTGGATCTCCTGGGGTATGGACTTGTGGTTCGGGTTCCCACAGAATCTATCCACGAACTTCACAAGCATCAATAAACCATTGATGCAAAAGAGAAATATTGCAAATCACTTCGCAAAAAGAAGATTTGATTTGCGAATTTTGCGAATATGGCCACAGACCCCCTCCTTCCCAGGCCTACCGATGGCGCCAGCTCGGCGCGCAAGCTATTCGTGGGGCCGCGCGTGCGCCGGCTGCGCGAGCAACTCGGCTGGAACCAGGCCCACCTGGCCGGGCGGCTCGGCCTGTCGCTGAGCTACGTCAGCCAGATCGAGACCAACCAGCGGCCCGTCACCGCCGGCGTGCTGCTGCGGCTGGCCGAAGCCTTCGGCGGCGATGTCGCCCAGTTCTCGCAGGAGCAGGACAAACGCCTGCTCGCCGAGCTGGACAGCGCATTGCACGACCGCGCAGCCCTCGACCGCCCCGAGGCGCAACCCGTGCCGCCGGCCCAGCTGGCGCGCATGGTCGAGCAGGCGCCGGAGCTGGTCGAAGCCTTCCTCGCGCTCCACCAACGCCACCTGCGGCTGCTGGACGAACACGCGCAGACCGTCGACCGCTTCTACGGCGAACTCGGCAGCGACCCGCAGCGCGCGGCGCTGTCGCCCTTGCCGCATGAAGAAGTGCGGGACCATTTCAACCGCCGCAACAACCACATCGAAAGCCTGGACGTCCTGGCCGAGGAACTCGCCCAGGCGCTGAGCCTGCAACCCGGCCAACGCACCGCCGCCTTGCGCGACGCGCTCCTGGCGCGGTGCGGCGTGGCGGTGGAATTCATCGACGAGGGCGTGCCGGACGCCCCCGACGGCGCGACGGGCTGGCTGCGCCGCTACGAGCCGCAGCGCCGCCGGCTGCGCCTGCCCGCCCACCTCAGCGACGCGCAGCTGGCCTTCCAGATGGCGACCCAGTACGCGCTGCTGGCCGCCGCCGGCACGCTGGACGCCGAGGTTCGCGAGGCCGGCTACTCGGACGACGCCGCCCGCGCCTTGGCCCGGCAGGGCCTGGCCCACTATTTCGCAGGCGCGGTGCTGCTGCCCTACGGCGCATTCCTGCAAGCCGCGCGCCAGGCGCGTTACGACATCGAGCTGCTGCAGCAGCGCTTCCACGTCGGCTTCGAGACGGTCTGCCACCGGCTGTCCACGCTGCAGCGGCCGGGCGCGCGCGGCGTGCCGTTCTACTTCGTCCGCGTCGACATGGCCGGCAACATCTCCAAGCGCCAGAGCGCCACCGCCTTCCACTTCGCCCGCCACGGCGGCGCCTGCCCGCTGTGGAACGTGCACGAAGCCTTCGCGCAGCCGGGCCGCATCCTGACGCAGCTCGCCGAGATGCCCGACGGCAGCCGCTTCTTCGGCATCGCGCGCACCATCGAGCGCGGCGGCGGCGGGTTCCGGGCGCAACGCAAGCAGTTCGCCGTGGGCCTGGGCTGCGGCGTGGCGCACGCGCACGAGCTGGTCTACGCCGACGGTGTCGACCTCGGTGCCGCCGAGCGGACCGCCCTGATCGGCCCGGGCTGCCGCGTCTGCCCCCGCGAGCATTGCGTGCAGCGCGCCTTCCCGCCGGCCGGCAAGCGGCTGCTGGCCGACAGCGACGGGGAATCGCTGGTGTCGTACCGGTTCGTGAACGGCGGTTGATCGGTGCGGCGCGGAAGCGCCCGGCAAACTTCGAAGTCCCAAACCGAAGAGGCCCGCCCTTGGCCACGCGCCCGTCCAAGAGACCACGCCCGCAGCTTCGTGCCCAGCCGGACCGTGGGCTCGCAAGGCATGTCGCCGCATCCGCGGCCCGGGCGCCGGCCGGCGACAATTCGCGAAGGCGCCGCCTGGATGGGATCGCGCCAGCCTCATCCACCCGATCGACGACTCACCATGGCGACCGCAAACCCTCCCACGACCCACTTGCTCTACCTGCACGGCTTCCGCTCTTCGCCCCAGTCGGCCAAGGCGCGGATGGTGGCGTCGCGGGTGCAGGCGCTGAGCACCCGGCCGGCGCTTTGGAGCCCCCAGTTGCCGCCTTCGCCGCGCGAGGCGGTGGCGCTAATCCTGCAAGGCATTGCAAGCTGGCCCCACGACACGATGGCGGTGGTCGGCTCGTCGCTCGGCGGCTTCTACGCCACCTGCGTCGCGGAAGCGACGGGCTGCCGGGCCGTTTTGCTCAACCCGGCCGTCGAGCCCGCGCGCGACCTGGCGCGGCACATCGGCGAGCAAACCGCGTGGCACGACCCCGAAGCGCGTTTTTTCTTCGAGCCACGGTTCGTCGACGAGCTGCGGGCCTTGCGATGCGCCGACATCACGCGGCCCAGCCGCTATTTCGCGGTGATCGCCAAAGGCGACGAGTTGCTGGACTGGCGCGAGATGCTCGGCCGCTACCCCGGCGCCCGCATCCGGCTCCTGGAGGGCGGTGACCACGCCCTCACCGATTTCGAAGACCACATCGGGGAAGTCTTCGATTTCCTGGGTTTGCCGCAGGCCGGGATCCCGCACTGACGGGTGGCCCGCCAGGGCCGCGCACCGCGCCTTGCACAACACCCTGCTCGTCCCGGCGCAGGTGCGATTTCTCTGGTTCAGTGGACTAGGAGGCTCCAGCCCCGGCCGCCGCGCCCGACAGCCAATCGCGCGGCGACATACCGACCTTGGCCGTGAACGCGCGGGACAGCGCCGAGGGATTCGCGTAACCCAGTTCCCGGGCCAGCAGCTTGACGGGCCGCCCTTCGCGCAGCCCGCCCTGCGCCAGCGCGATGCGCCAATCGCCCAGGTAATCGGCGGGCGTCTGGCCCACCACGTCGCGGAAAAGATTGGCGAAAGCCGTGCGCGACATGCCGGCGCGCTCTGCCATGCGCGGCAGGGGCCAGGCCTCGCCCGGCGCATCGTGCAAGGCCACCAGGGCCCGCGCCAGGCGCGGGTCCGACAGCCCGGTGATCAAGCCCGGCCTGACACCGGCTTGCCGCGGATGATCCAGCAGCCAGCGCAGCAGCTGCAGCACGACGACTTCGAAAAGCCGGTCCGCCAACAACCGTTGCCCGCAGCGCACCCGGTCGGTCTCGGCGAAGAGCAGCTCCAGCGCCGGCGACAAGCCGGGCACCTGGTCCAGCGGGAGGGCGATCAGCGCGGGCAACGCGCGCGCCAAGGGATTGCGCCCGCCGCCTTCGAAGAACAGCCTGGCGCAGGTGAAGTCCGGACCCTGCGCTGGCGGGCTGTGGAAACGGTGGGTGAGCGGGCGTGGGTAGAACAACAGCGCGGGCCCTTCAAGGCGCATCGAAACCGGCACCTCACGCGCGCCGGGGTGGCTCACATCGAGAGAGCCGCGCCGCAGCACATGCAGGTAACCCAGGCCATCGGAGGCATCGAAGTGGGTCACCCCGCACAAGGCGCCCGCATGGTGCAACTCGGCCCGCACACGGAATCGTTCCAAGAGGCCTGCCAATCGGTCAACGGGAGGTGAAAGAACCGACATTGAATTAATAGGTATGTTTAACGTACTTATTGATCCAAATCATACAAGCTCTCGATCGACACTGCTTCCAACCCGCCAAACCGACGCGTCCATCGTGCCGCCGGCCCAGCGGGTCCAGGCAGCGGCTGCCGCTCGCTTGCTTTCCACCATCCACGAATGTTCCAAGGAGATCACTTCATGTCCCGCGTCAACCTCCAGCCCGGCCTCGTCCCGCCCGCCAGCCACGCCCTGCTCGCCCAGATCGACAAAACTTTCGGCGCGACACCCAACATGTTCAAAGCCGTGGCCAATTCACCGGCCGCCCTGCAAAGCATGTGGGCCGCTTTCGGCGCCTTGGGCGCGCAGGGCACCCTGGGCGCCAGGCTGGTCGAGCAGATCGCCGTGGCCATCGCCAATCGCAACGGTTGCGAGTACTGCCTGGCGGCGCACACCGCGCTGGGCCAGAAAGCCGGTGCTTCCCGGGAGGAGATGGCCGACGCACAGGCCGGCCGCTCGGCCGACGGCAAGACCGCCGCCGCCCTGTCATTCGCATTGGAAGTGGTGGAGCGGCGCGGGCAGGTCGGCACTGCGGACGTCGCGTCACTGAAGCAAAGCGGCTTCGACGATGGGCAAGTCGTCGAGATCCTGGCCCACGTGGCGTTGAACCTCTTCACCAACTACGTCAATGTGGCGCTGGACGTGCCGGTCGACTTCCCGAGGGTGGCCTTGAAGTAAGGCAACGGCCGAGACCGGAAGAAGCCCGCACCGGCGGGCTTTTTTCATTCGATGGAGGGGCGGACCCTGGTTTTCCGGCATCCCGGTCGGATGCGCAATGCGCGCCACCCTTCAAAGCTTAAGAAAATCTTATCGCTTATCGAATTTTTAAAATTCCTGGTTATTTATTTCGCAGCACGCCAAAACAATGGTTTCTTTTTCGTCCAGACCGCCAATAGCCTGAACAGCCGTCTACCGCAGCCGACCGAAGCAGGCCAAGCCGCTGGAAAAAACAGCGCAAGCCTCGGCCGGCGGGTAGGCCTACCGTTCAGGCACGCAGTACGGCATGAAAAAGATCGATCCGCCCCTTTCCACCTCCAACCCCGGCCATGAAGATCACTTCGGCCGCACCATCCCCCCGATGCCCGGGGAAGCCCATCAGGCACTGGACGACATCGACAGGCAGATCCTGCGCACACTGCAAGCGGAGGGCCGCCTGCAGAACCTTCAATTGGCCGCGAAGCTGCACCTGCCGCCCTCTTCCGTCCACAAGCGCGTGTCGCGGCTCGAGAGCGCGGGGTACATCGCCGGGTTCGAGGCGGTGCTGAACCCTGAAAAATTCCCGGGCATGCTCGTCTTCGCCCGTGTGAAGCTGGAAACGAGCACGCCGCGCATGCATGAAGCCTTCCGGGCCGCGGCCCAGGCCATGCCGGCGGTCATGGAGTGCTTCGTGCTGGAGAGCGGGTACTTCCTGCTCAAGGTCCGCGTCCCCGACATCAAGAGGTACCACCACCTGATGTCCCAGCTGCTGGCAGAGATCAAGGGCGCCTGCCAATTGCATTCGCAGATGGTGATGGAGGAGGTCAAGCAGGTCAGGGGCATCAGGCTGTAGTCCGGCACCGGGCGACTGCCCGCTTCATGCGCGGGCAGGTGGCCCACCAAATCATCAATAGTGAACAGGGCTTGCGGAAATCCGCTCGAACACTGGTCATTTGTTCGGCGAACGATGAATCAACGGTTCATCTTTCGGGGAACTCTTTCATAACGTGGACCGTGATGCCGCGCCGCGTGTCGACCGCGCGTGCGGCAGACCGTCGTTCGGCCCGCGTGGGACTTGGACGGCCGGGCATACCTTCAATTCAGGAAAACGAGTCATCCGCACCCATGCTTTCACTGCAGAACTACAGCATCCGAAGCGGGTACTACCGGGGCCGGGCCGGGGTGTGGGGCGCCCTCGGGGCGGGGGGGGTGTGGTGGGGGGTGGCCTGGGGGGGCGGCACGGCGGGGGCGGCCGCGCTCTTCGACAGCGCCGGCGCCGCCGCCAACGACGTGGCCAACCTGCGTGAAGCGCTGAGCCAGGTGCGCCGTTGGGAGACGCAGAGCATGGCGGTCGGCTCCAACGACACGAACGAGATCCAGCGACTCATCGGCGTGTGGCAGGCCGAAATCCGCAACGTGAAGGCCGCCGGGGCGAAGATCGCCGAATCCGCGCCGGGCAATCCGCGGATCGCCGGGCTGGTGGCCAACCAAAGCAAGCTGCTGGACGTCTATGCGACCGCCCTGCTGCCTTACCTGAAGCAGATGCAGGAAGCCAGGATCGACGGCGTGGTGGCCATGGCCTACGCCGGCCAGCAGGAACCCACCATCGTGGCGCTGCAGAAAAACACCGGGGAACTGCTGGCCGAGCAAAGGGCGGTGGCGACCGCCCAGCGCGAGCGCATGGCGGCGGACGCCACCTCGGCCGCGCTGCTGCGGCTGGGCCTGGTCAGCCTGACGCTGGCGGGCTTCGTGCCGTTGATGTGGTTCACGCTGCAATCGGTGTGCAAGCCGCTGGACCGCGCCGTCGACGCCGCCAAGCGCATCGCCACCGGCGACCTCGGCCGTGCGATCGAGGCCCCTGGGCGGGACGAGACGGCCAGCCTGCTGCAGGCGCTGAACGCGATGCGGACGTCGCTGAGCGATGTGGTCGGCGAAGTGCGGAACTCCGCCGATTCGATCCGGGCGGCGAGCATCGAAGTGGCCACCGGCAACCAGGACCTGAGCCAGCGCACCGAACAGGCCGCGTCGAACCTGCAGCGCGCCGCGTCTTCGATGGTCGACTTGACGGCCACCGTGCGGCAGTCGGCCGCTTCGGCGGGTCAGGCCAACCAGCTGGCGGCCTCCGCCGCCGAAGTCGCCGCGCGCGGCGGGGCCGTCGTGACCGAGGTGGTGGCCACGATGGACGAGATCCATGAAGGCTCCAGCAAGATCGCCGACATCATCCAGGTGATCGACGGCATCGCCTTCCAGACCAACATCCTGGCCCTCAACGCGGCGGTCGAGGCGGCCCGCGCCGGGGAACAGGGCCGCGGCTTCGCCGTCGTCGCCGGCGAGGTGCGCGGCCTGGCCAGCCGCTGCGCCGAGGCCGCCAAGGAAATCAAGGTCCTCATCGGCGACAGCGTCTCGCGCGTGGAGGCGGGCAGCAGGCTGGTCTCCGATGCGGGCCGCACGATGCGGGAGATCGTCGGCTCGGTCCAGCGCGTCTCCAGCATCATCGGAGAGATCTCCATCGCCGCCGCCGAACAGAGCGAGGGCATCGGCCGGGTGAGCGGCACCGTCGGCGAGCTGGACCGGATGACCCAGCAGAACGCCGCCTTGGTCGAGCAGAGCGCCGCGGCCACCGAAAGCCTGAAGGACCAGGCGGCCAAACTCGCCCAGGCGGTCAGCGTGTTCAAGCTGGGCGGGGCCGAGGCCCACTGACAAGCCGGGCCGGACCGCCCGCGGCCGGCCCTCCAACCGCCGGCGTCAAACCACCCGCTTGCTTTCCTTGGCTTCCTCGACGATGGCGTCGAACACCTTGCGAAGCGCGCGCGTCATGGGTTTGTCGCCGCGCATGGCGATGGCCTGGGTGCCGTACAGGCGCGGCGAAAGCTGCCGCACTTCCAGGTCGGGGTGGTGGCCCCGCCCGGTGACCGACATCCGCGGCAGGATGGCGTAGCCCAGCCCCGCGGCCACGACTTCCTTGATGGCCTCGGCGCTGTCGAGCTGCATGGCCGGCTCGCGCGCGCGGCCCGCCTGCCGTAGCCAGGCGTCGACGATGCCTTGCGTGCTCGTCCCCGCGCTGAACTTCACCTGGGGCAGCGGGTGCAGCACGCGTGGCGTCAGGCGGGCCGGCCAGTCCGCGGCGGCGCCGCGCCGGCGTATCGCCACGAACTCGCCCTTGAACAAAGGGGTGAGCGACACCGACCTCGACGGCGCCGGCAGGGTCACGACGGCCAGGTCGACCTGGTTGCCCTCGACCTTGGCCATGACTTCGTCGACGTTGCCCGCGCTGACGACGATCGCCAGCGACGGGAACTCGTCGCGCAGGCGGCGCAACACGGGCGGAAGCAGGTAGAGGCAATTGGTGACGCTGGTGGCCAGGTGGACGCGGCCCGACACGCCTTCGGAGTGGGACCGCACGGCGTCGACAGCGGCGTCCACCGCGCCGGCGATGCGGGGCGCGTGGACCAGCAGTTCGACGCCCGCGGCGGTGGGCTTCACCCTGCGGCCGACGCGTTCCAGCAGTCGCACGCCCAGGCGCCGCTCGAGCTGCCGCACCTGCAGGCTGACGGCGGGCTGCGTCAAGTCCAGGGAAGCGGCCGCGGCGGTGAAGCTCCCGGCCCGGGCCACCAGGACGAAGGCGCGCAATTGATCGAGGTTGATCGTTGAATCCAAAGAAAAACTCATGGTCTGCATAAGAACACAAATCTTCCTTGATGGATCGCGCCGGCGGAACATCCCACCGAGCCGCCTTGGCGCCCCGCACGGGCCGCCCCATCAGACTTGCCAGGACCGCCGATGCCCACCGTCCCCGCGCAACCCCGCCATCCGCCCGCCGCCGGCATGTGGCTGGCCCTGGTCGCGGTGGCGTCGCTCAGCCAGTTCCACCGCAACAGCCTGGGCGCGATCGCGACCGACCTCCGCGCCGACATGGGACTCGGCCCCGCGGCGCTCGGGGCGGCCGGCAGCATCTTCTTCATCACGACCGCCCTGGCGCAAATCCCGCTCGGCGCGCTCTTCGACCGATTCGGCCCGCGCGCCGCCATCATTGGCTTCGGCGCAGTGGCGGTCGCCGGGACGCTGGCGCAAGCCACGGCGCATGACGAAGGACAGTTCCTGCTGGCCCGCTTCCTGCTCGGCTGGGGCTGCGCCGCCAACCTGATGGGCGCGGTGGCGCTGTGCGCCCACTGGTATCCGAGGCACCAGTTCAGCATGCGCCTGAGCTGGCTCTACGCGCTGTCGCAAGCCGGCCTGTTCTGCGCGACCGCGCCGCTCGCCATGGCGAGCCGTTCGCTCGGCTGGCGCGGCGCCATGCTGGGCGCGGCCGTGTTGACCGTCCTGGCCATCGCGGCCATCTGGCGCTGCGTGCCGCCCCGCGGTTCGGGCGCCGTGGCCGCCCCATGCCGGCGCGCCGCGCCGCGCGGGCTGAGGGCGGTGCTGCGCACGCCCGGCCTCTGGCCGGTGCTGGCGATGCACGCCGCGGCGCCGGGCTGCCTACCCACGGTGCTGGGCCTGTGGGCGGGTTCCTACCTGTCGGACGTGCACGGCCTGGGCGACGCGGCGCGGGCCGGAGCGCTCTCGGCCATGGCCGCCGCCCAGTTGATCGGCACCTTGGCCTACGGCCCCCTGGACCGCATGTTCGGCACGCGCAAGAGGGTCGTGGCCGCGGGCGCGGGACTGACGTCGGCCCTGCTGTGCGCACTGGCCGCGACGCCTTCGCCGCCGGCATGGCTGGCCGTCGGGCTGCTGGTGCTCTTCAGCGCCGCCTCGGCCTTCGGGGCCGTGGTCGTCGCCCAGGGCCATGGACTTTTCCCGGAACATCTCGCGGGCCGCGGCCTGGCGCTCATGAACATCGCGCCCGTCGTCAGCCTCTGCGGCCTGCCCTGGTTGACCGGTGCGGTCATGCAAAGCTTCGCGGCACAGCCGCCTGGCCATCACTCGACCGCCTACCGGTACTGCTTCGGCACCGTCGCCGCCGCGCTGGGACTCGGGCTCGCTTGCTACTTGCGTTCCCGGGAACCGGGGCGGGCCTGACCTCGAGCACCGCACCGCAGCGCGGAGATCCAAAGACACAAAGGGGCAAAGAAAAAGCCCGCGATAGGCGCGGGCTCGTGGGGTTGGCGGAGAGGGAGGGATTCGAACCCTCGGTACGGGGATACCGTACGCCTGATTTCGAGTCAGGTACATTCGACCACTCTGCCACCTCTCCAGGTTGTGCGTTCGGCGGGTCGGCCGCCGGAAAACGGGATTCTACTTCATCGGCGCTGGCTTGCGGACACGTTCGGGGCCGGAAAACGCAGCGCCGCTCAAGCCGCCGGCTTCAGGATTTCCAACCCGCCCATGTAGGGCCGCAGCGCCGAAGGCACGGTGACGGAGCCGTCGGCGTTCTGGTAGTTCTCCAGCACCGCCACCAGCGCGCGGCCGACGGCCAGGCCGGAGCCGTTCAAGGTGTGAACGAACTCGTTGCGGCCCTGGGCGTTCTTGAAGCGCGCCTGCATGCGCCGGGCCTGGAAAGCCTCGCAATTCGAGCAGCTGCTGATCTCGCGGTAGGTGCCCTGGGCGGGCAACCAGACTTCCAGGTCGAAGGTCTTGGCGGCGCTGAAGCCCATGTCGCCGGTGCACAGCGCCAGCACCCGGTAGGGCAGGCCGAGCTGCTGCAGCACGGCTTCGGCGTGGCCCACCATCTCGTCGAGCGCGGCGTAGGAGTGCTCGGGGTGCACGACCTGCACCATCTCCACCTTGTCGAACTGGTGCTGGCGGATCATGCCGCGCGTGTCGCGGCCGGCGCTGCCCGCTTCGGAGCGGAAGCAGGGGCTGTGCGCGGTGAACTTGACCGGCAGCTGCTCGGCGGCGAGCACCTGCTCGCGCACGCTGTTGGTCAGCGAGATCTCGGAGGTGGAGATCAGGTACTGCTCGGCCTGCGATTCGTCGCCGCCCCGGCTGACCCAGAACATGTCCTCCTTGAACTTGGGCAGCTGGCCGGTGCCTTCCAGCACCTCGCGGTTGACGATGTAGGGCGTGTAGCACTCGGTGTAGCCGTGCTGCCCGGTCTGCAGGTCCAGCATGAACTGCGCCAGCGCGCGGTGCAGCCGGGCCACCGGGCCGCGCAGGAAGGAAAAGCGCGAGCCGGAGAGCTTGGCGCCGGTGTCGAAGTCCAGGCCGAGCGGCGCGCCCAGGTCGACGTGGTCCTTCACCGCGAAGTCGAACGCGCGGGGCGTGCCCCAGCGGCGCACCTCGACGTTGCCGGTCTCGTCCGCACCGGCCGGCACGCTGTCGTGCGGCAGGTTGGGCAGCGCCATCAGCATCTCCGACATCTGCGCCTGGATGACGTCCAGGCGCTGGGCCGAACTGGCGAGCGCCTCGCCCAGGCCGGCCACCTCGGCCATCACCGCGGCGGTGTCTTCGCCCTTGGCCTTGAGCTGTCCGATCTGCTTGGACAGGCTGTTGCGCTTGGCCTGCAACTCCTCGGTGCGCGTCTGGATGGCCTTGCGCTCGGCCTCCAGCGACTGGAAACGCTCCACGTCCAGGAAGGGCTGGGGGGACTTGCGCCGTTCCAGGCGGGCCAGCACGTCGGGGAGGTCTTTTCGCAGTTGGTTGATGTCGAGCATGGGGCATGGCCGCGGTCGCGGCGTTGGTGAGCGGGGGAAGAGCGGGATTGTAGGTAGCGGCCCGGCGTCAACGCGCCGGATCGCCGCCGGAAGGCAGCCCCGCCATGGACTTGTCGCCCAGTCCCATCGGCAGCGGGAAGGCGATGGTCTCCCGCACGCCCGGCATGTGGCGCACCGACACGGCGCCCAGCGTCTTGAGCCGGGCGATCACCTGCTGCACGAGGATGTCGGGTGCCGAAGCGCCGGCGGTCAGGCCGACGCGGCGCTTGCCCTGCAGCCATTCGGCCTGCAGGTCCTCGGCGGCGTCCACCATGTAGGCCGGCGTGCCCAGCCGCTCGGCCAGCTCGCGCAGCCGGTTGCTGTTGGAACTGGTGGGGCTGCCGACGACGATGACGACGTCGACCGCCGGCGCCAGCACCTTCACCGCGTCCTGGCGGTTCTGGGTGGCGTAGCAGATGTCCTGCTGCTTGGGCTCGCGCACCTGGGGGAAGCGGCGCTTGACGGCGCCGAGGATCTCGGCCGCGTCGTCGACCGACAGCGTGGTCTGCGTCACCACGGCGAGCTTTTCTTCCTGGGCCACCTGCAGCTTCTCGACGTCGGCGACGTCTTCGACGAGGTAGATGCCGGTGCTGAGCTGGCCCATCGTGCCCTCGACCTCGGGGTGGCCCTTGTGGCCGATCATGATGAAGTCGAAGCCGAGCTTGTGCATCTTGGCCACCTCGACGTGCACCTTGGTCACCAGCGGGCAGGTGGCGTCGAACACGCTGAAGCCGCGCTCGTCGGCTTCGCGGCGCACCGCCTGCGACACGCCGTGGGCGCTGAACACCAGCGTGGCGCCGGGCGGCACGTCGGCCAGGTCTTCGATGAAGACCGCGCCCTTGGCCTTCAGGTCGTTGACCACGTAAGTGTTGTGGACGATCTCGTGGCGCACGTAGATGGGGGCGCCGAACTTGCGCAGCGCGCGCTCGACGATCTCGATCGCGCGGTCCACGCCGGCGCAGAAGCCGCGCGGCTCGGCGAGCATGACGTCCATGACGTCGCCGGCGGGCGCGGCGTTGGCGGTGTTCTCGTCCATCGTCACAGCACGCCGATCACATGGACTTCGAAGGTCACCGGCTGCCCGGCCAGCGGATGGTTGAAATCGAAGAGCAGCCAGTCCGGGCCCACCTCGCGCACCAGGCCGGCGTAGTCGCCCTGGCCGTCGGGCGTGGGGAACTGCACCACGTCGCCGGCCGAGTACTGCTCGTCGGGGTCGCCCAGCTCGTCGAGCAGGGAACGCTTCACGCGCTGCAGCATCTCGGGGTTGTGCGGCCCGAAGGCCTCGCCCGCGGGCAGTTCGAACGAGGCGCGCGCGCCTTCGCCCAGCCCGAGCAGGCGCTGTTCCATCGCGGGGGCGAGCTGGCCCGTGCCGAGCGACAAGGTGGCCGGCTGGCCGGAGAACGTGTTGACGATGTCGGTGCCGTCGGGGCCGGCGAGCCGGTAGTGCAGGGTCAGGAAGGACCCGGCTTGGATGGTGTTCAAGGGAAATCCTGGTTTCTATCGGGACCCCCCAATTTTACGGGTCGGCCCGGATCGGCGCGGCGCCCCTCCCCTCTTCGAGCGACGGTCCGCAACCTCGGTGGGGGTGGCCGGCCCGACCCATGCCGCTTACCATGGCCGCCCCGCCGAAGACGCCATGCCCGAAGATTCCACGCCCGACGCCCGTTCCACGGCCCCGTTCGCCAGCCGGGGCTCCCGGCGAGCGGCCGGGTCGGGCCGCCGCCATCCACCGCGCTGAACCACCACACCGTGCTCAAAGACCTTCCGCCCGACGCCCGCCCCAGGGAACGCCTGCTCAAACTCGGCCCGGCCGGCGTCGCTGACGCCGAGCTGGTCGCGTTGCTGCTGCGCACCGGCTTCAAGGGCACTTCGGTGCTGCGGCTGGCGCAGCAACTGCTCGACGGCTTCGGCGGGCTGCACGGCCTGCTGCGCGCCCAGGGCGACGAGCTCAAGCGCGTCAAGGGCCTGGGCCCGGCCAAGCGCGCCGAGGTGATGGCGGTGCTGGAGATCGCCCGGCGCGCGATGGCGCAGGAGCTTTCACGCCGGCCGGTGCTCGGCTCGCCCCGGGAGGCCAAGCAGTTCGCCCAGTTGAAACTCGGCGGGCTGGGCCACGAGGTCTTCGCGATGATGTGCCTGGACGCGCAGCAGCAACTGCTGTGCTGGGACGAACTCTTCCGCGGCACGCTGACGCAGACGGCGGTGTACCCGCGCGAGGTCGTCAAGCGCGCCCTGCAGGCGCATGCGCACGGCGTGGTCCTCGTGCACAACCACCCCTCGGGCGTGCCCGAACCCTCGCCCGCCGACGAACAGCTCACGCAGCGCCTGAAGCAGGCGCTGGCGCTGGTGGACGTGCAGGTGCTCGACCACCTCGTGGTCGGCGCGGCCGAGGTGGTGTCCTTCGCCGAGCGGGGGCTGCTCTGACATGCGCCGCAACGGCAAACCCTCCCCTGGCGCAGTCGAGCCGCCGCCATCCACGCTGAAGGCGCTGTCCGACCTGGGCCAGGTCAAGAAGGCGATGGCGCAGGCCGCCCGCGCGGCCGCCGCCGCCGAAACCCAGCGGCGCCAGCAGGCGGCGCAGGCGGAGCGCGAACGCAACCTGTTCGCGTTGAGCGTGGGGCCGGTGCAGCCGCTGCGCGGCCGGACACCCGGCACGGTGCCTTCGCGGCCCCGGCCGGCACCCGAACCGCGCCAGCGCGCGCAGGACGAAGCCGCGGCCCTGCGGGAGGCGCTGTCGGACGAGTTCGACGTCGAGTCGCTGCTCGACACCGACGCCGCGCTGTCCTTCCGCCGCCGCGGTGTCGGGCCCGAGGTGGTGCGCAAGCTGCGCCGCGGCGTCTGGGCCATCCAGGCCCACCTCGACCTGCACGGCCTGCGGCGCGACGAAGCGCGCGAACGGCTGTCGGCCTTCTTCCGCGAAGCGGTGCGCCGGAAGCTGCGCTGCGTGCGCGTCATCCACGGCAAAGGCAACGGCTCGCCCGGGCGCGAGCCGGTGCTCAAGGCCAAGGTCAGGGCCTGGCTGGTGCAGAAGGAAGAAGTGATGGCCTTCGTCCAGGCGCAGGCGTCCGAGGGCGGGCATGGAGCGCTGGTGGTGCTGCTGCGGCCACCGCCGCGCGCGGTGGTGGCGCCAGGGGGTTGATTTCCCCTCCGCTGGTCAGCGGCCTACGCAGTACCAGTTGCGGCGGAAAAGCGTGCTGGCAGATCCAGGTCCGGATCCAGGTCCAGGTCCAGATCCAGATCCAGATCCAGATCCAGATCCAGGTCCAGGTCCAGGTCCAGGATGATCCTATTTCCGTTCGCCCTGAGCCTGTCGAAGGGCCCCGGCCACTTCAGTCGGTCGGAGCCTGAAAGGTTCGCCAGAAGAGCTTCGACAAGCCTGTCCTGAGCCTGTCGAAGGGCTGAGCCCGAACGGGAGTGGGGCGTCAACAGCGCCGAGCACTTCGGCCCGAACACGCCTGCTTTTCGTTGCGCCTACCTTGTCGACGGGCTCAACGCGAACAGAGGGCCGTGCGGGTTCGACTTGCCATCAAGGCGCCACGCTGTCGACCCGCACCGACAACCCGCTGGCCACGTTCTTCACCGGACCGGCCTGGCCGGTGAGGTCACCAGGCTGCGGCATGGCGTTGCCCGACTTGGAGATTCGCACGGCCACCACCACCCTGTCGAACTTCGAGAGCTTCGTGTCGGGCGACATGGCGGTGCTGTCGTCCAGCGTGAAACGAAGCGGCAGCTCGCCGGCCTTGTGCTTCAGGATGGCCAGGGGCATGCGCGGGCCGTCCACGGCCCTTGCGAAGATGAAGACGGTGTCGTCCGGCGAGACGCGGCCGGCCAGCGCCGGCGCCAGGCTGACTTCGCCGGAGATCCGGGCGGCCCCTGCGCCGACTGCCGGGGAGGACGGCGGGGTGTCGGCCGCCGCCGCGGCGGCGCCGGATGCAGAAGGCGCGGCGCCCGGTGCCCGTCCCAGGCGGACACGCGCTTCGGCCATGCTGGCGTCGAGCCCGGTGGCCAACTCGCTGGTCGGTTCGACCATGGCGCGGGCCCGGGTCCAATAGTCCAGCGCCGAGGTGAAATCCTCGCGTTCGAAGGCCGCGCCGCCGGCCAGCGCCAGCGCCTTGAGGTTGTTGGGGTCGCGCAGCAGGGCCTGCTCGATCAGCTTCGTGGGCTCGCCCTTGGCGCTTTGGCCCTGCGTCATCGCCAGCACCTCCGCGCGGTCGACCAGGAGCTGCGCGTTGTCGGGCGCCAGGGCGATGGCTCGCGCGTAGGCTTTGTCGGCCTCGGGGAACCGCTGCAACATGGCGTAGGAGCGCGCCAGCATCTCCCAGGCCTTGGGGTCGGCGGGCTCGCTCGCCGGCGCGTTTTCCAGGCGCTGCGCGAGCGAAGCCACCATGGCTTGCACCTGTTCCAGCGTGACTTCGCCCTGCGGCGCCTGGTGGGCCATTCGGGCCTGCGGCGACAGGGCCGTCGGGTTGCCGACCAGGGCGTAGAAACCGATGGCCACCGCAGGGATCGCCACCGCGAACACCGCGGCGGTGCGTGTCGACCCGCGGCCCGGCGCGGATGCGGAAGGCGCGGCGGCGTCGGGCTGCTCGTCGAGCGCGCGGCGCTCGATCTCGGCGCGCGAGAGCCGGTGCTGGTCGGCCGAAATGCCGCCAGAGGCCAGCTCGGCGTCGAGTTGCCTCAGTTGCTCGCGAAGGATCTCCAGGTTGGCGGCGTCCCGCCCGGCCGCTGCCGTGCCGCCGCCTTGGCCGGGCGTGGGCGCGCGCTCGGCGCGCCCGGGGCGCCAAAGCGCCGGCAGCACCAGGGCCAGGGCCAGTGCGATGAGGCACGCGGCCCCTGTCCAGAAAAGCATCATGGGGAGCCGGTTCCTTCGTCTTCTTCTTCGCCGGCCAGCAGGCGGCGTGCGCGCTGGAGGTCCTCGGCGCTCAAGGCGCCCTCGCCTCGCCGCAGCGATTGCGCCGCCAGCCTGCGGCGGCGGATGTGGGCGGCCATCACCGCGGCGGCCACCAACAGCAGCACGAAGGGCCCGGCCCACAGCAGCAAGGTGGTGGCTTTCAGGGGAGGCCGATACAACACGAAGTCGCCGTAGCGCGCCACCATGAAGTCGAGGATCTGCTGCTTGGACTGGCCCTGCCCGAGCTTCAGCTCGATCTGGCGGCGCAGGTCGACCGCCAGGTCGGCATGCGAGGCGGCGATGGTCTCGTTCTGGCAGACCAGGCAGCGCAGCTCTTCGGCGATGGCCATGACGCGGGCTTCCATCGCCGGGTCCTTCGCCATCGGCGCGGCTTCCTTGGCCTGGGCCGCGCCGGCCGCGAGGCACAGCGACAGCAGCAATGCCGGCGGGATGCCCGCCTTCAAGGCGCGGCGAAAGGAGGGACGTCCGTCAAGGCGCACCGAGTTTCCCCAGCAAAGGCAGGATGGTCTTGTGCAGCGCCTCCGGCGTCACCGGGCCGATGTGCTTGTGGCGGATGACGCCTTCCTTGTCGACGATGAAAGTCTCGGGCACGCCGTACACGCCCAGGTCGATGCCCACCAGGCCCTCGCTGTCGGAGAGCGATTGCCTGTACGGGTCGCCGAACTGCTTGAGCCAGCGCAGCGCGTCGTCGCGCTTGTCCTTGTAGTTCAGGCCGTAGAGCGGCACCTTCGACGACTTGGCGAAGTCCACCAGGACCGGGTGCTCCTGCCGGCAGGCCACGCACCAGGACGCCCAGACATTGAGGATCCAGACCTGGCCGCGCAGGTCCTGCGGCGACAGCGCCTGGCCGGGCTCGGCCAGCAGCGGCAGGCTGAAGGCGGGCACCGGCTTGCCGATCAGGGGCGACGGCACCTCGCGCGGGTCCAGCCGCAGGCCGACCGCCAGGAAGCCGACCAGCACCAGGAACACTGCCAGGGGGATCAGGTAGCGCTTCATGGTCAGGGCTGGGGCGAGGGTTGTCGGATGGCCGGCGACGCGGCGGCCGGCGACGCGACTGGGACCGCGGCGCGGCGCGCGGCGCGGTAGCGGCGGTCGAACACCGCGAGCAGGCCGCCCCCGGCCATCAGCAGGCAGCCCAGCCAGATCCAGTTGACCAGCGGCTTGTGGTGCACGCGCACGCTCCAGGCGGTGGCGCTCACCGGCTCGCCGAGCGCGACGTAGAGGTCGCGGCCCAGGCCGCGGTCGATGCCGACTTCGGTCATGGGCTGGCGGCTGACGTCGTAGACCCGCCGCTCGGGTTTCAACACCGCCACGACGCCGTCGCCGCCTTGGCGCGTCACGCTGACCCGGGCGCGCGAGGCGCTGTAGTTGGGCCCGCGCACCGACTCCACGCCGTCCAGCCGAAAGACATGGCCGCCGACGGTGGTCGTCTCGCCCGGCTCCATGCGCACGTCGCTCTCGCCCTGGAAGCCGCTGACGACGGTCACCCCGGCGATGAACACCGCCACGCCGAAGTGCGCCAACAGCATGCCGTAGTAGCTGCCGGGCTGCGCCGCCAGCCGGGCGCCCCAGCCCGGCGCCGGGTGTTGGCGCAGGCGGGAGACGAGGTTCAGCACCGCGGTGCTGCCCACCCAGGCGGACAGCAGCAGGCCCAAGCCCACCATCGGCGTCCAGTGCCCCAGCAGCAGCGGAGCCGCCACCGCGCTGGCGACGCTCACCGCCGCCGCCCAGCGCAGCAGGCGGGCCAGCTCCCGCCAGCTGGCCTCGCGCCAGCGCGCCAGCGGGCCGACGCCCATCAGGAAGAGCGCCGGCGCGATCAGCGGCACGAACACCGCATTGAAGTAAGGCGGCCCCACCGACAGCTTGCCCAGGCCCATCGCGTCGATCACCAGGGGGTAGAGCGTGCCCAGCAGCACCGCCGCGGCCGCGACCACGAGCAGCACGTTGTTGGCCAGCAGCATCGATTCGCGCGACACCCATTCGAAGCTGCCGCCCAGCCCCACTTTGGGCGCGCGCAGGGCGAACAGCAGCAGCGAGCCGCCGATCACCGAGGCCAGGAAGCCCAGGATGAAGATGCCCCGCGCGGGATCGGAAGCGAAGGCGTGAACGGAGCTGAGCACGCCCGAGCGCACGATGAACGTGCCCAGCAGCGACAGCGAAAAGGCCAGGATCGCCAGCAGCGCCGTCCACATCTTGAAGCCGCCGCGCTTTTCGGTGACGGCCAGCGAATGCATCAGCGCGGTGCCGACCAGCCAGGGCATGAAGGAGGCGTTCTCAACCGGGTCCCAGAACCACCAGCCGCCCCAGCCGAGCTCGTAGTAGGCCCAGAAGCTGCCCAGCGCGATGCCGCAGGTCAGGAAGCACCAGGCGACCGTCGTCCAGGGGCGGGACCAGCGCGCCCAGGCGGCGTCCAGACGGCCGGCCAGCAGCGCCGCGATCGCGAAGGCGAAGGCGACGACGAAGCCGACGTAGCCCATGTAAAGCATCGGCGGGTGGATGACCATGCCGGGGTCCTGCAGCAGCGGGTTCAGGTCCTGGCCGTCGGCCGCGGCGGGCAGCAGCCGCTCGAAGGGGTTGGAGGTGAGCAGCGTGAACAGCAGGAAGCCGCAGCTGACCAGGCCCATCACGCCGAGCACGCGCGCCACGGTGCGGTCGTCGAGCCGCTTCGAGAAGACGGACACCGCCAGCGTCCAGCCCGACAGGATCAGCGACCACAGCAGGATCGAGCCTTCGTGGTTCCCCCAGACCGCGGTGACGCGGTAGACGAGCGGCAGCTGCGAGTTGGAGTGGTTGGCGGCCAGCAGCACCGAGAAATCGTTGCCGACGAAGGCCGAGGTGAGGCAGCCGTAGGCGATCAGCGTGAAAAGGAACTGGCCGCGCGCCGAAGGCCGTGCCAGCGCCATCCAGCCGGCGTGGCCGGTGGCGGCGCCGATCAGCGGCAGCACGCTTTGCGACAGCGCCATGGCCAGCGCCAGGATGAGCGAGAAATGGCCGAGTTCGGGGATCATGGGGCGGGCGGCGTCGCCGTCGACAAGGTGGGGCTGGCCTGCCGGCCCGCGCCGGGCTGGGCGTTCTTCAGGGCGGCGGCGGCCTCGGGGGGCATGTAGTTCTCGTCGTGCTTGGCCAGCACCTGCTCGGCGCGGAAGACGCCGTCGTCGCCCAGCTTGCCCTGCGCGACCACGCCCTTGCCTTCCTTGAAGAGGTCTGGCAGCAGCCCGGTGTAGGTGACCGGGATCTTGTGAGCCAGGTCGGTGACGACGAAGCGGATCGACAGGCCCTGCGCCTCGCGCTGGATGCTGCCCTCCTCGACCAGCCCGCCGATGCGGAAGCTGCGGCCCTGCGGCGCCTCTTTCGCGGCGACCTGGGACGGGCTGAAGAAGAACACGAGGTTGCTGTTGAAGGCGTTGAGGACGAGCGCGCTGGCCACGCCCAGCGCCGCCAGGCCGCAGGCGATGGCCAGGGCCCGTTTGTGACGAGGTTTCATGGCCGGGATTGTCCGGCATCCGCGGCCGCTTCCCGCCTCAGACGGCGAATAAGCGCACGTCTTTTGAGGTAAAGCAAACCCACTTCGGCCACCGCGACCGCGGCGCAGGCGCCGAGCGATCCCCAGACGAAAACGCCGTAGCCGCCCATGGCGAGGAAGTCGGCCAGGCCGGCCCAGTTGCCGTGCGCGCCCGCCATCACGCGGCCTCCCCGTCCAGCGCATGGCGAACCCAGCCGGCGTGGCGCTCGCGCTCCAGCATGAGCGTGCGCACGCGCGCCAGCGCCACGGCGATGCTGTAGGCCCAGAAGGCCAGCGCCATCACCAGCATGCCCAGCAGCATCTGCGCGGCCATGCTCGGCGCCCGGGTCAGGCTGACCGAGGCGCCCTGGTGCAGCGTGTTCCACCACTGCACCGAGAAATAGATGATGGGCACGTTCACCACGCCCACCAGGGCCAGCAGCCCGGCGGCCCGGTCGGCGCGGCGCGGGTCGTCGATCGACGCGTGCAGCGACATGAAGCCGATGTAGAGGAACAGCAGCACCAGCTCCGAGGTGAGCCGCGCGTCCCACACCCACCAGGTGCCCCAGGTGGGCTTGCCCCAGAGCGCGCCGGTCCACAGCGCCAGGAAGGTCATCAAAGCCCCGGTGGGGGCCAGCGCGTTGGCCATCATCGACGACAGCCGGGAGTTGAAGACCAGGCCGACGCCGGCCCAGCCGGCCATGGCCAGGTAGATGACCATGGACATCCAGGCCGCCGGCACGTGCACGAAGATGATGCGGTAGGAATCGCCCTGGGTCGCGTCCGTGGGCGCCAGCCACAGGCCGATGTACAGGCCCGCCGCCGCCAGCAGCGCGGCGGCCGCGGCGAACCACGGGACCATGCGCCCGGCCAGCGGGTAGAAGGCCTGCGGCGCGGCGAACCGGAACCAGTTGATGTCAGCGGATGGCATGGCGGGTTCTCCGGGGGTTGGGGCGCGGCGGCGTCGTTGTCGGCGGATAGGCTTGCATCACTCGTCTTCCAGCGTTTTCCAAAGCGGCGGCCGCGTTCATTCCAGGCCGATGCGCAAGGCGGCCGCGGCCACCCAGGGCGCCGCCACCCCGGTGAGGGCCAGCAAGGCGCCGAGCAGCGAGAAATGGCCGCCGACGCCCAGGCCGGCGGCATGGGTCTCGACGGCGCCGGCGCCGAAGATCAGCACCGGCACGCACAAAGGCAGCACCAGCAGCGACAGCAGCACGCCGCCGCCGCGCAGGCCCACGGTCAAGGCCGCGCCGATCGCGCCGAAGAGGCTGAGCACCGGCGTGCCCAGCAGCAGCGACAGCACCAGCACGCCGCAGGCCGAAGGCGCCATGCCGAACTGCAGCGCCAGCAACGGCGACACCAGCGTCAACAACAGGCCCGAGACCACCCAGTGCGCCATGACCTTGCCCAGCACGAGCAGCGGCAGCGGATGGGCGCAGACCAGCAGTTGCTCCAGCGTGCCGTCCTGGTGGTCGTCCGAGAACATGCGGGTCATCGACAGCATCGAGGCCAGCAGCGCCGCCACCCAGACCACGCCCGGCGCCATGGTGCGCAGCAGCTGCGGTTCCGGACCGACGCCCAGCGGGAACAGGCTGCAGACCATCACGAAGAAGACCAGCGCCGCCAGGGTGTCGGAACGGCGGCGCAGCGCGGTGCGCATGTCGCGGGCGAACACCACGCAAAAGCCCGCCCACGCGCCGGCGGCGCGGGCGGGCGCGGCGGTGGCCGGGGAAGCCGCGGCGCCGTCCGTCACAGCGACAACTCCCGCGGCGCGACGCCGTCGATGGCGACGTCCTGGTGGCTGGTCAGCACGGCCAGCCCGCCGGCCATGAGATGGGCCTGGACCAGGCCGCCGAGCCAGGCCACCGCGCCGACGTCCAGGGCGTTGAACGGCTCGTCCAGCACCCACAGCGCGGCCCGCCCCGGCGCCATGGCCAGCCGCGCCAGCGCGCTGCGGCGCCGCTGCCCCTGGGAGAGGCGACGCACCTGGGTGTCTTCGTGGCCACGCAGGCCGGCCTGCGCGAGGGCGCGCAGCGCGGCGCCCTCGGTGGCGTGGAAACCGCCGAGCCGGCAGGCGTCGAGCAGGTTCTCCAGGGGTGAAAGGTCGTCTTTCAGGGCGGCGGCGTGGCCGAGGTAGACGAGTTCCCGGCCGAACTCCTCGCGCAAGGCCGAGACCGCCTCGCCGCGCCAGAGCACGTCGCCGCGGCTGGGCTGAAGCAGCCCGCAGAGCATGCGCAGCAGGCTGGTCTTGCCGGCGCCGTTGGCGCCCCGGACCCTCAGCAGCCCGCCGGCCGGCAAGCACAGGCTGACGCCGTCGAACAAAGTGCGCCCGCCGCGCTCGCAAGCCAGGTTTCGAAGCTCAAGCACAGCCGGTGCCCCCCGGCGAGGGGAAAACCAGGGCGTGGGCCGCGCGCCACGCCGCAGAGCGCGATCGCGACCGCGCGGGGATGCCGCTGCCCATGGGTTTTCGTCGAATCAAAAGGTGTCTCCAGACGGGCGGCGGGGCCGTCAGGGCAGAGCCGCCCTCCGGCCAGCCGGGCCGGACGCAACCCATGAGTGTAATTTCTAGCGGGGTCGTCCCGGTTGCGCCGGGTGCTGCAGCCGGCTCGGCGGTGCCGCCGCGACGGCACCGCGGCCCGTCAGGAAGCGATTTTTTCGGCGATGCCGCGGACGCTGGCGGCGGCCGGGCAGCCGGGCCGCAGCTCCAGCAGCAATTGCCGCTTCTGGACCGCTTCGCGCACCGACAGGTCGGACGGCACTTCGCCCAACAGCTCCAGCTTGACGCCGCCGCCGGCTTCCGCGGGCATCTGGGGCGTGACGAATTTGTCAACCACCAGCTGCAGCTGGCCGCGGATCACTTTGCCTTCGCCGGCGCGGCTCACCTGGTTGACCACGAGTTTGATCGTGCGGCGGTGCTGCTGGCCGGACAGGACCTTGATCGTGGCGTAGGCGTCGGTCAGGGAGGTCGGCTCCGGGGTGGTGACCACCAACACCTCGTCCGCCAGAGAAACGGTGTAGAGCACCACGTCGGAGATGCCGGCGCCGGTGTCGAGCAGGATGTGGTCGAAGCGCGGCGACACTTTCTCGATGACGTCGAGCAGCTGCACGCGGATCTCGGCGGTGAGTCGGGAATACTCGACCATGCCCGACCCCGCCAGCAGCACGGAAAAGCCGCCGGGCGCCGGCAGCACGGCGTCCTCCAGCTCGGCCTTGCCGGTGAAGACGTCGTGCAGGGTGATCTTGGGGGACAGGTTCAGCACCACGTCGAGGTTGGCCAGGCCCAGGTCGGCGTCGAGCACCAGCACGCGCTCGCCGCGCTTGGACAGGGCAGAGGCCAGGTTGGCGGCCATGAAAGTTTTGCCGACCCCGCCTTTGCCGCTGGTCAGGGCCGTGATGCGCGCGCGCGCCTTGTTGCTGCTGGCGGCGGGGGGACGGGGTGTCTTGGCTGCCGTGCTCATTCGATGTCCTGAAACTGTGAGGTGCCGAACAGCAGTCCCTTCTCCTCGGCACTGACCTGCATCACGGTGGCCTGCTCCAGGCAGGCGCGGTTGCGGCCGTCCGCCTTGGCGCGGTAGAGCTGCTGGTCGGCGCGCTCGATCCAAAGCGGGGCGGACGACCGCACCCACTGCGGGGCAAACGCCCCGCCCAGGCTGATGGAGAGCTGGACTTCGACGCCCGGCGACACCGCCACGGGCCGCCGCGCGACCCGGGCCCGGATGCGCTCGGCCACGGTGTGGCCGAAGGCGGGGGAGCAATTCGGCAGGATGACGGCGAATTCCTCGCCGCCGATGCGGGACACCGTGTCCATCGGCCGGACGCACTCCAGGATGCACTGCGCGACCACCTTGAGCACCTGGTCGCCCGCCGGGTGGCCGTGGGCGTCGTTCACCTGCTTGAAATGGTCGATGTCCGCCATCAGCACCAGGGCGGGTTCGCCGACGCGGGCGACGCGGTCGATTTCGCGCGCCAGCGCCAGCTCGAACTGCCGCCGGTTGGCCAGGCCGGTCAAAGCATCCCGGCTGGACATGTCGCAAAGCGCGTCGATCACTTCCTGGAGCCACGGCTCGGAGCCGGGTTGCATCCCCGCGGGGAAACGGTGCCCCGACTGCTCCAGCAACTGGAGCGCCAGCACCAGCTTCAAAGGCTGGGCGAAAGCACCGAAGGATTCGTTGGTTTCAGTCACGTCGTCCGTTGGTCGAAGGCGTGGTGGGGCGCGGGTTGGGCCGCAGTCTAGCAGCGCGCCCTGGGCGCCCAGTCCATGAACTAAGCCGGATTCTGGCCATATTTCGGACCCTGGCGGCGCCTCAAGAAAGCCACACTGTGACCGAAATAACGCCATGGGATCGAGCGCGGTGCGTCGTGCCCCTGCGGATTCGGCCGGCGGGCGCTTGTCGCCCCGTCGGCCGTCGCGGAGGCGGGAAAGCACCGGCAAACCCTCACAAGCGCTGCGAAGGGAACGGAAAAAAAGATGACTGCCGTGCTATCTGACCGAACTGCACCGGGCGGCGACGGCCCCAGCCAGCCCGGCGCCGAGCAGGAATTCAGCTTCGTCGCGTCGGATTTCGACCTGGTGCGGCAGCTGATCTACCAGCGCGCCGGCATCAGCCTGCACGCCGGCAAGCAGGCCATGGTCTACAGCCGCCTTTCGCGCCGGCTGCGCGAGACGGGGCAGAAATCCTTCTCCTCCTACCTGAAATGGCTGCAAGCCGCCACCGGGCCGGCCGCCGAGGAGGAATGGCAGGAGTTCATCAACAGCCTGACCACCAACCTGACCTCCTTCTTCCGCGAAGAACACCATTTCCACGCGCTGCACGCCGAGCTGAAGACGCGCAGCAGCCTGCGGCTGTGGTGCAACGCCGCCTCGACCGGCGAAGAGCCCTACTCCCTGGCGATGACGGTGGCCGAGAGCATGGGCCTGGGCGGCAACGTCAAGCTGGTCTGCAGCGACATCGACACCAAGGTGCTTGCCACCGCCAGCCAAGGCGTCTATTCGGCCGACGCGCGCGGCCTGTCGCCCGAGCGGCTGAAGCAGCACTTCCTCCGCGGCAAGGGCGCCAACAGCGGTTTCATCCGCATCAAGCCCGAACTGGCCCGGATCATCGAGTTCCGCACGCACAACCTGATGGACACGCGCTGGTCGCTCGGCGAGCCGTTCGACATCGTCTTCTGCCGCAACGTGATGATCTATTTCGACGCGCCCACCCAGCGCGCGGTGCTGGAGCGCATCCACTCGGTCATGAAACCGAAAGGCCTGCTCTTCGTGGGGCACTCGGAGAACTTCACCGAAGCCAAGGACTTGTTCCGCTTGCGGGGCAAGACGATTTACGAGCGAGTCTGACGGCAGGGACCCCACCGCCGCCACGCCCGGGAACATCAACCGCAACGTCTGACAAGAACACCGCACCATGGCCATGGCATCCGCACTTTCAACGCCCCCGGGCTCCAGGCTCGACCGCCTCAAGGCGCAGTCGCGCAAGCCGGGGGAGGCGTCCTTCTTCTTCTACGACGCGCACTTCAAGAACGACGCCGTCAAGATCCTGCCCGGCGAGTATTTCGTGCACGACGAGGACATGCTGATCATGACCACGCTGGGCTCGTGCATCGCCGCCTGCATCTGGGACCGCAACGCCCGCGTCGGCGGGATGAACCACTTCATGCTGCCCGAGGGCAACGGCGAGTCGGGCCGCTACGGTTCCTATGCGATGGAGCTGCTGATCAACGAGCTGCTGAAGAAAGGCGCCTCCCGCCTGACGCTGGAGGCCAAGGTGTTCGGCGGCGGCCAGGTCATCAGCGGCATGAACTCGATGAACGTCGGCGAGCGCAACACCCAGTTCGTGATGGACTACCTGAAGACCGAACGCATCACCGTGGTCTCCAAGGACGTGCTCGACGTCTACCCCCGCAAGGTCTGCTTCCTGCCGGCCAGCGGCAAGGCGATGGTCAAGCGGCTGGCCCCGACCAACACCGAAGCCCTGGTGGCGCAGGACCGCGCCGCTGTGCAGAAGGCCGTCCCGGCCGCCACTGGTGGCGGCTCCGTCGACCTCTTCTAACCGGCTGCGCACCAAGGGAAGGAGCACAAAGCATGGCCAAGACAACCGTACTCGTGGTGGACGACTCGGCGCTGGTGCGCAGCCTGCTGACCGAGATCATCAACCAGCAGCCCGACATGGAATGCATCGGCGCGGCGAGCGACCCCCTGGTCGCGCGGGAGATGATCCGCAACCTCAACCCCGACGTCATCACGCTCGACGTGGAGATGCCGCGCATGGACGGCATCGACTTCCTCTCCAGGCTGATGCGCCTGCGGCCGATGCCGGTGGTGATGGTGTCCACCCTGACGGAGCGCGGCGCCGAAGTGACGCTGCGCGCGCTGGAACTCGGCGCCGTCGACTTCGTGGCCAAGCCCAAGCTCGGCGTGGCCGACGGGCTGAGGCTGCTGGCCCAGGACATCACCGACAAGGTCCGCATCGCTTCCAAGGCCCACCTGCGCCGCATCGCCACGCCGCCGCCGGCCGCGCCGGGGCACACCGAGCCCGGCGGCCTGAACCCGCCGCGCCCGCCGGCCGCGGTCGCCAACCTCGGCCGGCTCTCCACCGAGAAGATCATCTTCCTGGGCGCGTCCACCGGCGGCACCGAAGCCACCAAGGAGGTGCTGGTCAACCTGCCGCCGGACTGCCCGGCCATCGTGATCACCCAGCACATGCCGCCCGGTTTCACCCGCAGCTACGCCAACCGGCTGGACGGCCTGTGCCGCATCCGCGTGGCCGAGGCCAAGGACGGCGAGCGCATCCTGCCCGGGCACGCCTACATCGCGCCCGGCGGATTCCACCTCAGCGTGGAACGCAGCGGCGCCAACTACATCGCGCGCGTGCAGGACGGCGAGCCGGTGAACCGGCACAAGCCCTCGGTCGAGGTGCTGTTCAATTCCGCCGCCAAGGTCGTCGGGCAGAACGCGCTGGGCATCATGCTCACCGGCATGGGCGCCGACGGCGCGCGCGCGATGAAGGCGATGCGCGACGCCGGCAGCTACAACTGGGTGCAGGACGAGGCGACCTGCGTCGTCTTCGGCATGCCCCGCGAAGCGATCGCCGCCGGCGCGGCCCATGAAGTGGTGCCGTTGAACCAGATCGCGCCCAAGCTGATCGAGCGGCTGCGCAGCACGTCTGGGATGTCGCTGAACCGCGTTTGATTCGGCGTTGGGGGGCGGATCACCCTCGGGCATGAAGAAAGGCGCCTCGGCGCCTTTTCCGCTTTCCGCCGGGGCCTTCAGTCAGTCCGCCGGCAGGAACAAGGACTGCAAATCGCTCAACAAGTCGAAGCCACGGTCGGTCGGCCATAGGCGCGCCGCGTCGCGCGCCAGCAGGCCGCGGCGCTCGGCCTCCCGCAGCGCGGGTTCGATGGCGCCGGGCATCAAGCCGGTGCGCTCGGCGAAGCGGGCGGCCTCGATGCCGTCCTTCAGGCGAAGGGCGTTGAGCATGAACTCGAACGGCAACTGCTTGCGCTTGACGTCTTCGCACTGGGCGACCGGCAGGCCGGCCGCGGCCTGCGCCATGTAGCGCGCCGGGTCGCGGAACCTCACCTCGCGCAGCACGCGGTGCGGGAAGGTGAGCTTGCTGTGCGCGCCGGCGCCGATGCCGAGGTAGTCCCCGAACTGCCAATAGTTGAGGTTGTGGGCGCAGCGGTGGCCGTCGCGCGCGAAGGCGGAGACCTCGTAGCGGCGAAGGCCGTGCGCGGCGGTCTTCTCGGCGATGAGGTCCAGCATGTCGAAGGCCGCCTCGTCGTCGGGCAGGGCCTGGTCGCCCGAGGGCGGCTGGTGGGCGAAGAAGGTGTTGGGTTCGAGCGTGAGGTGGTAGATCGACAGGTGCGGCGGCGCGTGGTCCAGGGCCTGGGACAAGTCGGCGTCGAATTGCGCCAGGGTCTGGCCCGGCAGCGCGTACATCAGGTCGATGTTGAAGGTGTCGAAGGCCTCGGCCGCCTCGCGCACCGCGGCGTGGGCCTGGGCGGCGTCGTGCACGCGGCCGATCGCCTTGAGTTTCGCGTCGTCGAAGCTCTGCACGCCGACGGAAAGCCGCGTGACGCCGGCTTGCCGGTAGCCTCGGAAGCGGTCGCGTTCGAAGGTGCCGGGGTTGGCCTCCAGGGTGACTTCGCAGCCCGGCTCCATCGGCAGCCGCGCCCGCAGGTCGGCGAGCAATTCGTCGATCGCCTCCGGGGCGAACAGGCTGGGCGTGCCGCCGCCGATGAAGACGCTGTGGATGCGCCGGCCCCAGACCAAAGGCAGGCTGGACTCCAGGTCGGCTCGCAGCGCGCCCAGGTAATCGCGCACCGGCAAACCGCCGGCGTGGTCGGCACGCGCGCCCCATTCATGCGAGTTGAAGTCGCAATACGGGCACTTCTTCAGGCACCAAGGCAAGTGCACGTAGACCGACAGCGGCGGCAGGCTGCCGAAGGACAGCGTGCCGGCGCGCGTGCCGCGGGCCAGGCGCTCGGCGGTGGTCCAGGCCGCCGCGCCGGGCGCGTCCTCGGCCGGCTCGGCGCGGATCGGGATGTCAGCCAAGCCGCCAGACCCCGCGCATCAACGCCAGCATCTGCCGCATGGCCTGGGCGCGGTGGCTGTGCTCGTTCTTCTGCTGGGCGGAAAGCTCGGCCACGCTCAAACCCAGCCCGGGGATGAACATCAGCGGGTCGTAGCCGAAACCGCCCTGCCCTTTGGCCGCCGTCAGCACCTGCCCTTCCCAGCGGCCCAGCGCGACCAGGGGCTCCGGGTCGTCCGCGCGCCGCACCGCCACCAGGGCGCAGACGAAGCGCGCGGCGCGCTGCTCCTCGTGGCCGAGCAGGCGCTCCAGCAGCGCCAGGTTGTTGTTCTCGTCGCTTTTCTCGCGGCCGAACAAGGTGGCGTAGCGGGCCGACAGCACGCCCGGCGCGCCGCCCAGCGCGTCGACGCACAACCCGGAATCGTCGGCGATGGCGGCCAGGCCCGAAGTTTGCGACGCGTGGCGCGCCTTCGCGAGCGCGTTCTCGATGAAGGTCGGATGCGGCTCTTCCGCCTCCGGGATGCCCAGCTCGCCCTGAGGGACGAGGTTCAGGCCCAAGGGCGAAAGCAGCTGCCGCATCTCCGCCAGCTTGTGGCGGTTGTTGGAGGCCAGGACGAGTTCCATCGGCGCCCGCCCCGTCACGCCGCCAAGGCTTGCGCCTGCAGCGCGACCAGCTCGCGGATGCCCTTGTCGGCCAGACCCAGCAGGGCGTCCATTTCGGCGCGGGAAAAGGCCTCGCCCTCGGCGGTGCCCTGCACTTCGACGAAACCGCCCGAGCCCGTCATGACCACGTTCATGTCGGTGTCGCAGGCGGAGTCTTCGATGTATTCCAGGTCGAGCAGGGGCACGCCCTGCACGATGCCGACCGACACCGCGGCCACCGCCTGGCGGATCGGGGAAGCCTGGAGCCTGCCCTGGGCGATCAGCCAGGTCACCGCGTCGTGCGCCGCCACATAGGCGCCCGTGATGGCGGCGGTGCGGGTGCCGCCGTCGGCCTGCAGCACGTCGCAGTCGAGCGAGATCGTGCGCTCGCCGAGCGCGTCGAGGTCGAAGACGCAGCGCAGCGAGCGGCCGATCAGGCGCTGGATCTCCTGGGTGCGGCCGCTCTGCTTGCCGCGCGCGGCCTCACGGTCGCCGCGCGTGTGGGTGGCGCGGGGCAGCATGCCGTACTCGGCCGTCACCCAGCCCGAGCCGGTGCCGCGGCGGTGCGGCGGCACCTTCTCTTCGACCGACGCGGTGCACAGCACCTGGGTGTCGCCGAAGGCCACCAGCACCGAGCCTTCGGCGTGCTTGGTGAAGCGGCGGGTGATGGAGACGGGGCGCAAAGCATCCGCGGCACGCGCCTGCGTGCGGATAAAACTCATGGGGAGGACCTCTCAGGAATGTGGGTGGATTCGGCGCGCCGGGCGGCGTCGCCGGCTCTCAAGGCTTGCGCTGCTGGGAAGAGCGCCGGATGGCGTCGTTGATTTCCTTGATGGAGCGCTCGATCTCGGCGTCGTCCAGCTCGTCCTGGGCGTCGGAGCCGAGCACGCTGGCCTGGATGGTGGAGGCGAACACCTCTTCACCGAGGGCTTCGGTGCTGACGCCCTGGCTGTCGGAATCTTCCGCGGCTTCCCATTCCACCGCCAGCACCGAGACGTTGTCGCTCTTGGCGCCGCCGTTGCGCAGCGCCAGTTCCACGAGCTCGGGCACCGATTCGGAGATGATGTTGCGCGACAGCTGCTCGGTGATGATGGCGTCGCTGACCGTGCCCCACAGCCCGTCGGAGCACAGCAGCAGCCGGTCGCCGGGCTGCAGGATCAGCGGGCCCACGGTGTCGACCACCGGCTTGCCCGGGCTGCCCAGGCAGGTGAAGAGCACGTTTCGGTTGAGCTTCTCGCCCATGGGCACGACCTGGTTCAGCGTGTCCTGAAGCTCGGAGTAGGAATGGTCGCGGGTGCGGGCGATCAGCTTGTCGCCGCGCACCCAGTAGAGCCTGGAGTCGCCGCAATGCGCCCAATAGGCCTGGTTGCCCTGCAGCAGGCAGGCCACGAGCGTGGTGCGCGGCGTGTCGATCAGCGCCTTCTGCGTGGCGTAGCGCAGCAGCTGGTGGTGGCCGGCGATGATGGATTCGTGCAGGAAGCGCAGCGGGTCGGCCAGCTTGGGCTTGCAGTCGCGCTGGAACAGCGCCGCCAGCGTCTGCAACGCCAGCTGCGACGCCACCTCGCCTTCGGGGTGGCCGCCCATGCCGTCGGCCAGCGCGAACAGGCCGGCGTCACGGGTGTAGCAGTACCCCATGCGGTCTTCGTTTTTCTCGCGACCGCCCTTGCGGCTGATCTGGTAGACGGAAAAGCGCATGCGTCTTCTCTTTCTTTTTCAGCTCTTGGCGCTGGCGGTGAGGTTTTCCAGCTGCAGCTTCAAGCGTTCGCTGAAGCTGAGCTTGGTGTAGCGGCGCTCGGTCTCGCGCGCCAGCTCCTTCTGCAGCGCGAACACGCTTTGCGGGCGCGACAACGGGTCGAGGGACATGCACCACTCGGTGACCTCGATCAGGTTGTCGGAATACACATTGCGCAGGCGCGACAGGCTCAGCGCCAGGCGGTCCTTCTCGATGCGCTGCGGCGCGTCGTTGGGCGGGTAGCCCTGCATGCAGGCGTAGATGCAGGCGCCGATCGCGTAGATGTCGGTCCAGGGCCCGAGCGTGCCGTCGCGGCGGTACATCTCGGGCGCGGCGAAGCCGGGCGTGTACATCGGGCGGATGAAGTTGCCCTCCTTGCTCAGCACCTCGCGCGCGGCGCCGAAGTCGAGCAGCACCGCCTTGTTGTCGTTGGTGATGAAGATGTTGGCCGGCTTGATGTCCAGGTGCAGCATCTTGTGCTGGTGCACGATGCGCAGGCCGCGCAGGATCTCGTCGAACAGCGAGCGGATCGTGGACTCGCGGAAGACCTTGTCGCGCTTCATGTCGCGCGCGGTGACGATGAAGTCCTGCAGGGTGTCGCCCTGCAGGTAGTTCATCACCATGTAGACGGTCTCGTTCTCGCGGAAGAAGTTCAGCACCGACACCACGCTGGGGTGCGAGATCTGCGCCAGCGAGCGGCCTTCCTCGAAGAAGCTTTTCAGTCCAAGGCGGTAGAGCGGCTGCTTCTCGGGCTTGATGCGCGGCGTCAATTCGCCCGGGGACCGCTCGGCCAGCGAAGACGGCAGGTATTCCTTGACGGCCACCAGGTGGCGGTCCGCGTCCTCGGCCAGGTACACCACGCCGAAGCCCCCCGCAGCCAGCTTTTTGATGACTTGGTATCCGCCCACCACTGTGCCAGAGGGCAAAGGCGCGGGTTTTGGCTTTGACATAATCGGGATTTGGACGGGCGAAAAGTTCAATGGCAGTCTACAGCATGACCGGCTACGCCGGTGCCTCCAGCAGCCCCCAGCCGGCGGCCGATTCCACAGCGCCGCAGGCCGAAGCCGGCGGCCGCGCCGCGGCCCCGGGCGGCAGCGTCAACGTCGAACTGCGCTCGGTCAACAGCCGCTTCCTCGACCTGGTCTTGCGCCTGCCCGACGAGCTGCGCGCCCTGGAGCCCGGGCTGCGCGAACTGCTCACCCAGTCGTTCAAGCGCGGCAAGATCGAGCTGCGCCTGTCCCAGTCCAACCTGGCCGACAGCGCCTGGCCCCAGCCCCAGTCCGAACAGCTGATGCGCCTGGCCAACCTGCAGAACACCGTGCTGGGCTGGCTGCCCCAGGCGCGCCCGCTGTCGGTGAACGAAGTCATGCAGTGGTGCAAGGGCGGTGGCACCCCGGCCCGCCTCGACGAAGCGGCCATGGAGGCCGCCAGGCAGGCCGTCGCCGGCCTGCTGGACGCCCGGGCCCGAGAGGGCGCCCGGCTGGCCGAGGTGCTCTTGGAGCGCGCCGGCCACCTCAAGCGCCTGGCCGAGCATGCCGAGCCCCTGGTCCCCGCCGTCGTCCAGAAACAGCAGCAGAAATTCCTTGAACGCTGGCAGGAAGCCCTGCAGGCGACCGACGCGGCCCACACCATCGCCCCGGAGGCCTTGCGCGAACGCGCGCTCAACGAAGCCGCCGCCTTCGCCATCCGCATCGACGTCGCCGAAGAGGTCGCGCGGCTGCGCGCCCACCTCGACGAGATCGGCCGGCTGCTCAAGAAAGGCGGCGAAGTCGGCAAACGCCTGGACTTCCTGATCCAGGAACTCCTGAGGGAAGCCAACACCCTGGCGTCCAAGGCCGCCTCGCTCGAACTGACGAATGTCGCGGTCGAGATGAAGGTGGCGATCGAGCAGATGCGCGAGCAGGTCCAGAACCTCGAATGACGCCGCCCCGCGGCGCCGGGCGCGGGGCCGCTAGCGGGGTGTCCCGCAAACAGCTGACAAAAATGGAATCGATGGATTGCAAACCAGGGCCAGGCGCAAACCGCGGCGACACCGGGGGTATCGCGAGGAATTGCAACGCGGCCCTGGCTTGCGAGACACGATTCGATTGGCAGTCATTTCCCGGACACCGCACTAGCCGGCCGCGAACCCCGCCGCCTGTTGGGCCGGCACACCGCCGCGCAGGGGCGCCTCGTCCATGCTGATCGCCAGGCGCAAGAAGTCCTTCAGGGCTTCCAGCGCCGGGTTGGGCGCCGCGCCGCGCTTGTAGACGAGGCCCACTTCGATCGTCGGAAGGCCTTCCAGCAGCGGCCTCGTCTCCACTTTCAAACCTTCGCGCGACCACGGGCGGTAGGCCACGTCGCCGAGGATGGTCACGCAGCGGTTGTAGGCCACCATGCTGCGGACCGCCTCCAGGCTGGAGGACCGGAACCGGATGTTCGGTTCGAGCCCCTGCAACGCCCAGAAGGCCAGTGTGTTCTTCGGCACCTCGTCGATGTCCAGCAAGGCATAGGGCGTGTCCTTCAGATCGGCCAGGGAGACCGACCGACGCTTGAGCAAGGGATGGTCGGCGCCGGTCCACAGCTGCCGGCGCGAATAGGCCACGACGAGCGATTCCAGGTCTTGCGTGTTCTCGACGGTGTTCAGCCAGAGCACCGCGGCGTCGATTTCGCCGCGGACCAGGGCCTGCTCCGCATGCTGCCGCGTCGTCTCGACCAGTTCGACGTCGACCTGCCCGTAGGTGTTCGAGAACCGCACCATGGCCGGCACGATGTAATGCCCGAGCATGAGATGAGTCGCGCCCAGGCGCAACCGGCCCGCCGTGTTGCGGTCCGCCAGCAAAGGCGCGGCCATGGCGCCGTTCACGGCGGCCATGATGTCCTGGGCATGCAGGTGGAACCTGCGGCCCTCCGGCGTGAGCGACACGCCCGAAGCGTGGTGGCGCTCGAACAGGGTCATCCCCAGCTCGGCCTCCAGTTCCCGCACCGCGGACGTGATCGCCGTTTGCGTGACATGCACGCGCTTGGCGGCGGTCGAAAACTGGCCGGCGTCCGCGGCGGCCAAGAAATAGCGGACTTGTTTGATGGTCAGCATGAATTTTATTTATTCATGAAGCGATAAGTTGCATTTTCTTACTCGACCGCTCTTCGGCAAACTGCTTTCACCCAATGAATTCAGGACGCCATTATGGAGTCCGGTGGATTTCCCAAATTAATGCAATCCCGCAGCGCTGGCGCCCTGTAGGCCGACAACGGCCGCACCCGCCCAAGTCGCCTCAGCCGGCGGCCGTCACGGCCGCCGACCGGGACGGCCACAGCGCCGATGGACCCCAGCGGAAGTAAACCCATGCAGACACCTAGCTTCACCAGCCGCGAGCTTCTCGGGCAGCTGGTGTCCTTCGACACGACGTCGCACCGATCCAACCTGCAGCTCATCGACTGGGTGTCGCAGTACCTGGACGGACACGGCATCGGCAGCCACGTGACCGCCAGCGACGACGGCACCAAGGCCAACCTCTTCGCCACCATCGGCCCGGTGGACATGGGCGGCGTATGCCTGCACGCCCACACCGACGTGGTGCCGGTGGAAGGCCAGGACTGGTCCACCGACCCTTTCGAAATCGTCGAGTCCGACGGGCTGCTGCACGGCCGGGGCAGCTGCGACATGAAGGGTTTCGCCGCCTGCATGCTGGCCGCCGTCCCGATGTTCAAGGCGCACCGCTTGAAGACGCCGGTCCACCTGGCGCTGAGCTATGACGAAGAGGTCGGCTGCCTGGGCGCCCCGCGCATGATCGAAGTCTTCGGCCGCGAGGTCGCCAAGCCGGCCGTGGCCATCGTCGGCGAACCGACCATGATGCAGCCGGTGATCGCGCACAAGGGGCTGCTGGCGCTGACGACGCATTTCCACGGCCGTCCCGCGCATTCCAGCATGCCGCACCTGGGCGCCAGCGCGATCGAGGCGGCGGGCGAAATGCTCAGCGAACTGACGCGGTTCGGCCAGGAGCTGCGGTCCATGCCCTACCCCCACCCGATGACGCCGAGCGGGCCGACGGTGAACGTGGGCCTGCTGTCCGGGGGAACCGCGCGCAACATCGTCGCCGAACGCGCCAGCCTGCATTGGGAGATACGCTTCCGCGACACCGACGACGCCGGGGGCTTGCTGGCGCTCGCAGAGGAAAGGACGCGCGCCCGCTTGCTCAAGGCGTTCGGCGCCGACTGCGGCGGGGTGCGGTGGGAAACGTCGGCATCGGCCCGCATCCCCGCCTTCCGCGCGGGAGAGTACGGCCGGGCGGTGGCGCTGGCGCGCGAATGGGGGGCCGTCGGCGAGGCGACGGCCGTTCCTTACGGGGCCGAGGCCGGACAGTATGCGCAAGCCGGCGTCGACACCGTGATCTGCGGCCCGGGCAGCATCGAGCAGGCCCACCGCGCCAACGAATACGTGTCGGTGCGGCAGGTGCAAGCGTGCGACCGCTTCATGGGCAGGCTGGCCGAGTGGGCCTGGGACACCGCCCTGGGGCATTGAGGCGGGGCGACGACCATGCTGGCTTTCATCATCCGCCGCCTGCTTCAAGGCGCGCTCGTCATGCTGGCGGTGAGCTTCATTTCCTTCGTCCTCTTTCAATATGTGGGGGACCCGGTCGCCAGCCTGCTGGGCCAGGACGCCACCGAGCAGGAACGCGACGCCTTGCGCAGGGACCTCGGGCTGGACCAGCCCGCCCCGGTGCAATTCGCCCGGTTCGTGGGCAACGCGTCGCGT
Source organism: uncultured Burkholderiales bacterium (assembly GCA_966211815.1). Classification (GTDB taxonomy): domain Bacteria; phylum Pseudomonadota; class Gammaproteobacteria; order Burkholderiales; family Burkholderiaceae_C; genus JANPCX01. The sequence goes on along the minus strand of CBIHOD010000003.1, from coordinate 20,243 downwards.
GGGGAATTCGGACTTTCGCTGGGCCAGGGGCGCAAGGTGTCGTCCCTGATCGTCGAGCGCCTGCCCGCAACGCTGGAGTTGGCAGGCGTGGCCGCGGCCATGTCGCTGCTGGCGGGCGTCCCGCTGGGCGTCTACGCCGCGCTGCGCCGCGGGACGGCGGGTTCGCAGCTGACGATGTTGCTGTCCCTGGCCGGGGTGTCGCTGCCGACCTTCCTGCTGGGCATCCTGCTCATCCTGCTGTTTTCCGTCACCTTCAAAGCCATGCCGAGCTTCGGCCGCGGCGAGGTGGTCGCCATGGGCTGGTGGACCACGGGCCTGCTGACCGCCGACGGCTGGAAGCACCTGGTCCTGCCGGGCGCGACGCTGGCCGCGTTCCAGGTCGCGCTGCTGGTGCGGCTGGTCCGCGCCGAGATGCTCGAAGTGCTGCGCGCCGACTACATCAAGTTCGCCAAGGCGCGCGGGCTGGGGCCCAGGGTCGTCCACTTCAGCCACGCGCTGCGCAACACCCTCGTGCCGGTCATCACCATCATGGGGTTGCAGCTCGGCGGACTGATCGCTTTCGCCATCATCACCGAGTCGGTGTTCCAGTGGCCCGGCCTCGGCCTGCTTTTCATCCAGGCGATCTCCACGCCGGACGTGCCCGTCATGGCGGCCTACCTCTGCCTGGTGGCCCTGATCTTCGTCGCGATCAACCTCGCGGTGGACCTGCTGTACCTGGCGGTCGACCCGCGCCTGCGGGTCCAGGACAACGCCGGGCACTGAGCCGCGCCGGGCAGGCCGGCCGCGCCGCCCTCCCCGCCCCCCCTCATCCACTCCAACCCGAACAGGAGACCGCCCGATGTCGCCCAGAAACACCCTAGCAGCCGCCATGCTGGCGGCGAGCGCCCCGCTCCTGCACGCCGTCACGCTGAAGGTGGCCAACCAGGGCGATCCGCTGTCGATGGACCCGCACGCGCTCAACGAGACCATGCAGCTGTCGTTCATGGGCAATGTCTACGAGCCGCTGGTGGCCCGCGACAAGAACCTGCAGCTCGCGCCGGGACTGGCCAAGGGGTGGCGCCGGCTCAAGCCCAACGTCTGGTCTTTCTCGCTGCGCCAGGGCGTGACCTTCCACGACGGCGCCGCGTTCACGGCCGACGACGTGGTCTATTCCTTCCAGCGCGCCTCCGACGAGGCCTCCGGCATCCACAACATGACCTCGCCGATCAAGGAAGTCCGCAAGGTCGACGACTTCAACGTCGAGATCGAGACGGCGGGCCCGCAGCCCATCCTGCCGGACATGATCACCCAGGTCTACATCATGAACAAGGCCTGGTGCGTCGCCAACAAGGCGGAAAAGCCGGTCGACAAGCGCAAGGGGCTGGAGAACGCCGCCTCGTTCAAAGCCAACGGGACCGGCCCGTTCCGCGTGAAGGAGCGGCAACCGTCCACCCGCACCGTGCTGGCCAAGAACCAGGCTTACTGGGGCAAGGTGGACGGCAACGTCGACGAAGTCGTCTTCACGCCCATCGCCAGCGATTCCACCCGCGTGGCGGCGATGCTGTCGGGCGAGATCGACCTGATGGAGCCCGTGCCGCTGCAGGACGTCGACCGGCTGAAGGCCGACCCCAGGCTCAAGGTGCTGCAAGGCCCCGAGCTGCGCACCGTCTTCCTCGGCATGGACCAAAAGCGCGACGAACTGCAGCATTCGAACGTCAAGGGCAAGAACCCGTTCAAGGACAAGCGGGTGCGCCAGGCCTTCTACCAGGCGATCGACATCCAGTCGATCAAGAACAGCGTCATGCGCGGCGCCGCGACGCCCACCGCCCTGATGCTGGCGCCCAGCGTGAACGGCTTCGAGCCGGAGTTGAACAAGCGCCTGCCCTACGACGCGGAAGCGGCCCGCAAGCTGCTGGCCGACGCGGGCTACCCCGGCGGCTTCGAGGTGGGGCTCAACTGCCCGAACGACCGCTACGTGAACGATTCGGCCATCTGCCAGGCGGTGGCCGCCAACCTGGCGAAGATCGGCGTGACGGTCAAGCTGCAGGTCGAGAGCAAAACCACCTACTTCCCCAAGATCCTCAGCCGCAACACCAGCTTCTACCTGCTCGCTTGGACGCCCAACACCTACGACGCGCACAACGTTTTCCTGTCGCTGATGCAGACGCCGTCTTCCGGCGCCGGCCAGTTCAACCTGGGCAATTACGCCAACGCCAGGATCGACGAGCTCATCCCGAAGATCCAGGGCGAACTCAATCCCGAGAGCCGCGCGCAGATGATCCACGAGGTCAACAAGATCCACCAGGACGATATCGGCCACATCCCGCTGCACCAGCAGGCCCTGGCCTGGGCGGCGAAGAAGAACCTCGACCTGGTGCAGCCCGGGGACAACTTCATGCCGTTCAGGTACATCGTCGTGAAGTGAGCCCGCCCGCGCCCCGCAAGCCGCCCCCTTCCCGAACACGGAGCACCCACGCATGCCCACCGCCCAACCCGTCACGCCTCAGCCCGGCTTCTGGGCCCGCTGGCGCGACAGCGACATCTGGTACAGCTTCACGCACACGCCGATGGCGATGGCCGCGGCGGCGGTCGCGCTGCTGTGCGCCGTGGCGGCGCTCGGGGGGCCCTGGCTGGCGCCGCACGACCCCTTCAACCTTGCCACCCTGGAACTGGGCGACGCGCGGCTGCCGCCGGCCTGGCAGGAAGGCGGGAAAGCGGCCTACCTCCTGGGCACCGACGGCCAGGGGCGGGACATCCTTTCGGCCCTGATGCACGGCACCCGCATCTCCCTCTTCGTCGGGCTGGTCTCGGTGGGTGTCTCGACGCTGCTGGGCGTCGCGCTCGGCCTGCTCGCCGGTTACCTCGGCGGCAAGGTCGACGCGCTGGTCATGCGCGTCTGCGACGTGATGCTGTCGTTCCCGGCCATCCTCATCGCCCTGCTGATCGACGGCATCGGGCGAGCCCTGTTCCCGCAGGCGCACGGCGCGCTGGCATTCGCGGTGCTGATCGCCGCGATCTCGCTCACCGGCTGGGTGCAATACGCGCGCGTGGTGCGCAGCTCGACCCTGGTGGAGCGCCGCAAGGAATACGTGCAGGCGGCCCGCGTGATCGGCGTCCCGCCGCTGCGCATCATGCGCCGCCACGTGCTGCCCAACGTCATGGGGCCGGTGCTGGTGCTGGCGACGGTGCAGGTGGCCACCGCCATCATCACCGAAGCCACCCTGTCCTTCCTCGGCGTGGGCGTGCCGCCCACTTCGCCGTCGCTGGGCACCCTGATCCGCACCGGCAACGACTTCCTTTTCTCAGGGGAATGGTGGATCGCCATCTTCCCCGGCATGGCGCTGGTCTTGATCGCGCTGAGCGTGAACCTGCTGGGCGACTGGCTGCGCGACGCCCTGAACCCGAGGCTGCGATGAGCGAAGAATCCCTGAGGAAACCCCGGCCCGCGCCGGGCCAACCGGTGCTGGACGTCAGGAACCTCCGGGTGGAGTTCCCCACCCGCCGGGGCACCCTGGTCGCGCTGGACGACGTCTCGTTCAGCATCGCCCCGGGCGAAGTGCTGGGGGTGGTCGGCGAGTCGGGCGCGGGCAAGTCGCTCACCGGCGCGTCGATCATCGGGCTGCTGGAACCGCCGGGACGCGTCGCTTCCGGCGAGATCCGCTTCGACGGCCTGCGCATCGACAGGCTGCCCGAGCCCGCGATGCGCGCCCTGCGCGGCAAGCACATCGGCGCCATCTTCCAGGACCCGCTGACCTCGCTGAACCCGCTTTTCACCGTGGGCCACCAGCTGGTCGAGACCCTCCGCACCCACCTGCCGCTGACCATGGACCAGGCCCGCCTGCGCGCGGTGCAGCTGCTGGCTGAGACCGGCATACCCGCCCCCCAGGCTCGGCTGGACCAATACCCCCACCAGTTCTCCGGCGGCATGCGCCAGCGCGTGGTCATCGCGCTGGCGCTGGCCGCCGGGCCGCGCCTGATCGTCGCGGACGAACCCACCACCGCGCTGGACGTGTCGGTGCAGGCGCAGATCATCGGCCTTCTCAAGCGGCTGTGCCGCGAGCACGGCGCCGCGGTGATGCTGGTCACCCACGACATGGGCGTGATCGCCGAGACCTGCGACCGCGTCGCGGTGATGTACGCCGGCCGGCTGGTGGAAATCGGCGCGGTCGCGGACGTCGTCGGCGCGCCGCGGCACCCCTACACGGCCGGCCTGATGGCCTCCATCCCCGACATGCTGGAAGACCGCGCCAGGCTGCCGCAGATCGACGGCGCCATGCCGCGGCTCACCGCCATCCCCACCGGGTGCGCCTTCAACCCGCGTTGCCCGCACGCCTTCGAACGCTGCGTCCGGGAGCGCCCCGACCTGATGCCCGCGGGCGCCAGCGCTTCGCAAGCGGCCTGCTGGCTGCACGCGCCCAGCGCCAAGGTGGCGCGGCTCTTCCCCGAAGCCAGGATCGCCGAACGACCATGACCCCAGACGCCGCCCCCCTCGCCCCCCACCCCGCGCACACGCCGGCCGTCGCCGGCCCGGCCCTGGTCTGCGTGTCCGACCTGGGCAAAACCTTCGACGTCTCCCGCCCCTGGCTAAACCGCCTGCTGGAGGGCAAGCCCCGCCAGCGGGTCCATGCCGTCGACGGCGTGGACTTCTCGATCCAGCGCGGCCGGACGCTGGCGCTGGTGGGCGAATCCGGCTGCGGCAAAAGCACCGTGGCGCGGTTGCTGGTGGGCCTGTACAGCCCCACCCGCGGAAGCATCGAATTCGACGGCCAGCCGACGCGGGCCGTCCTGGCCTCCGGCCAGGCCCCGGCGCTGAGGCGGCGGATGCAGATGATCTTCCAAGACCCCTACGCCAGCCTGAACCCGCGCTGGACCGTCAACGACATCATCGGCGAGCCGCTGCTCGAACACCGCCTGGCGCGGCGCGGCCCCGCCCTGGCGGACAAGGTGGCCGAGCTGCTGCAATCCGTCGGCCTGAGCCCGGTGGACGCCGCCAAGTACCCGCACCAGTTCTCGGGCGGCCAGCGGCAGCGCATTTCCATCGCCCGGGCGCTGGCCACCCAGCCCGAATTCCTCGTCTGCGACGAACCCACCTCGGCGCTGGACGTGTCCGTGCAGGCGCAGGTGCTGAACCTGATGAAGGACATGCAGCGCGAGCGCGGGCTGACCTACCTCTTCATCTCGCACAACCTCGCCGTGGTCCGCCACGTCAGCGACAGCGTGGGCGTGATGTATTTGGGCCGGCTGGTCGAGCTGGCCGACAAGCGCACGCTGTTCTCCCAGCCCCGCCACCCTTACACCCGCATGTTGCTGGACGCCATCCCCGACATGCGCATGACGGGCCGCCCGCGCACGCCCGTGCAGGGCGAGGTGCCCAATCCGATGAACCCGCCGGCGGGCTGCGCCTTCCACCCCCGCTGCCCGCACGCCTTCGACCGCTGCAAGGCGGAACGCCCCTCGCTGTCCACGGTGGGCGGCGTTCGTGTGGCCTGCCATGCGGTCACGCAGGGCCTGGCCTGAAAGGCGGCGGCCCAGGACGGCCGCGGCCCCGGCGGGCCCCGCACTGGCCGAGGAGCCAGTGTTCAAGGCGCGCGCCGTTGCCTAGCATCGCCCCGCTCAAGACAGCGATGACCCGCGCGAACCACGAGAAAGCGTGCGCCGGGCCATGCCATTGCCGCTCGGCGGCCGAGGGGACGCATGCAAAAGGGTTGGGGGGATTTTCTGATCGGTGGGCTGTGCGTGGCCGCGCTCTTCGCCGCTTCGCTGGGCTGTGTCTGGGCCGTGCGGCCGTGGACGGCCTCGTGGTTCGGCGACTACCACGTGGTCGCCGACACCGCGCTGCTGCTGATCGGCTACGGTTTGCTGTCGGCCTGCGCCGTCCATGGGTTGCTGAAGCTCAAACCCGTCCCGGATGCGCCGGCGACACACGGCATGGCAGACGCCCAATTCGGGTATTGGAAACTGCTGACCATCCTGTACCGACTGGGCCAGGGCGCGCTGCGCTGGGTGGTCCCATTTTTCGCGAGGCATTGCCTGGACGCGCTTTTCGGTGCGCGCATCGGCCGCAACGTCGCTTCCGGCGCCACCATCGACGACCCATACATGGTCACGATCGGGAACGACGTCATCCTGGGCAACGCGGCCCTGGTCTCCGGCAACTACCTCGACAACGGGCGGCTCGTCCGCGGCCCCGTCGTCATCGGCAACCAGGTGACCATCGGCGCCAACGCCATCGTGATGCCCAACACCGTCATCGGCGACGGCGCCACGGTGATGAGCGGCGCCCGCGTCGGCCCGAACGCGCGGATCCAACCCGGCGAGGTGTGGCACGGCAACCCCGCCCGCAGGTGGACTTCCCCCGCGCAGCGCGCGGCCGCCAACCCGTCGATCGCAAGCGGACAGGCTCCGTAGCGGCCGGGGCCGCATGATGAAACAAAGCGGCCAGTCCCGCGCCGCGGACCGTCGCGGGCACGCCACCGCCTTCTTTTTCGCGCGAGCCCCGCCGACTACACTGGACCGATGAAGCCCATCGATTCGGAGGTTGCGCGGCGGACACGCTGGGACGTGATCGTGGTGGGCACCGGCATGGGCGGCGGCACTGCCGGGCATACCCTGGCCCAGGCGGGCCGGCGGGTGCTGTTCATCGAGAAAGGCCAGTCGCCCCTCGATCCGGCGAACCGGCCGGTCGATGGCTTTCCCGAGTGCGATCCGGGCTGGCGCGGCGGTTCGACCGCTGAGCGCCGAGAGCTGCTCCGGCGCGCCGGCCGGGCCACCGAGGAGATCATCGACGGCAGCCGCCCCCGGGCGAGCCGTTTCATACCGAACATCGGGGCCGGGTTGGGCGGCTCGACGGCGCTCTACGGCGCCGCCCTGGAACGGTTCTTCCCAGAAGATTTCCAAGCCACGCGGTACTTCAGCCAGGCCGTTGGTTCTTCGGTCGTCGACTGGCCCATCTCATATTCAGACCTCGAAAATTTCTACGAAGCGGCAGAAGCCCTTTACGGCGTCCATGGCCAGCCCGATCCATTGAGGCCAGGCTTCCAGAACCCCGGTTTGCCGAACATCGAGTACACCGCGATCGGGAAGGAGCTGTCCGGGAAGCTGCTCGACAAGGGCCTGCACCCTTATCGACTGCCGGTGGGCCACGCCCCGCGGCTTCGTTGCCGCGGCTGCCAGGGCGTCTTGTGCCTGTGCGGCGAGAAATCGGGCAGCGGCAATGCGTGCGTGGCCCCGGCCCTCGGGTCGGGGCGGGCCTGCCTCCTCGAAAACAGCGAAGCGGTCCACCTGGAAGCGGACGCGAACAGGGTCCACGCCGTCACCGTCAGGCAGGGCGACCGGGCGGTCCGCCTGACCGCGGATTTTTTCCTCCTCGGTTGCGGCGCGCTCTACTCGCCGAAAATCCTGCTCGCTTCGAAGTCGAGCCATTGGCCGACGGGCATCGGCAACCACGCCGACCAGCTCGGCCGCAACCTGATGCGCCATTACATGGATTTGCTCATCGTGCTGGCCGACATCGGCAAAACGAAAGGCGCGATCCAAGAAAAAGAACTGGCCTTCAACGATTTCTATTTTCATGGGGGCGAGAAATTGGGGACGGTCCAATCGCTGGGCAGGTTCCCCGACCTGAAGGCCGCCCTTTTCGAAATGAAGCAGGAAATCACCGCCGACCATCCCCTGGCCGGCCGCCTCCTCTTCCCATTCGTCGCCGCGGGGTCCGCCCTGGGCATCAAGGCACTCCTGCCGCGGTGCGTGGGCTTCGCCGCCATCATGGAAGACCTTCCCTACCGGCACAACCGGGTCGTCCTGGCGGACGGGGAACGCCCGCTCATCGCCATCGAATACCGCTTGAACCGCCATGAGAGGCAAAGGATCGGGAAGTTCAGACGGCTGGTTTCGGACACCTTCTCCGGACACATCCGGTGGCTGCATCCGCAAGCCGCCAACAACCAGCGCCTGGCCCACGCCTGCGGGACGTGCCGGATGGGGGCGGACGCGGACGCATCGGTCACCGATCCCCACGGCAAGGTCCACGGCGTCGACAACCTGTTCATCGTGGACGCGTCCGTCTTCCCGACGAGTTCGGGCATCAACCCCGCATTGACGATCGCGGCACTGGCCCTGAGGACCGCGGCCCACCTCATGGAACGTCAGGACCGGCGATGAGCCCGCTCAAGGTCTTGCTGACGGGCGCTTCGAGCGGCATCGGGAAACGCTTGGCGGAACGGCTCGTCGCCGACGGCCATGAGGTGCTGGCGGTCGTCAGGGGCGGTGAGGCCAGGGTGAAGGGCTTGTTCGCCGCGCACCCGCGATTGAATTTCATCCAGATGGACCTGGCCGACACGGCTTCTTTTTCGAAGGTGCCCGACGCGATCGAAAGACATTTCGGTTCCCGGCTGGATGTCCTGATCAATGCAGCGGGTTACGGCTACTGCGGCCCCCTCGAATTGCAATCCCTGGAAGAGATCAAGGCGCAGATGCAAGTCAATTTCTTCGCGCCGCTGCAGTTGACGCAAGCCTGCCTGCCTTACCTGAGAAAGACACGGGGCAAGGTCTTCAACATCACCAGCATGGCCGCGTTCACCGTCTTCCCGTTCTATGGCAGCTACGCCGCCTCGAAGCACGCGCTGCATGCGGCGAGCGAAGCGCTCCATGAAGAGCTTCGGCCTTTCGGTGTCCAGGTCGCGGCCATCGAGCCGGGGGGGTTCAAGACCGACTTCCGGAGGAACATGAAGCATGTCGACCGCGCGGGCCACGACGCGTACGGCCGAAGAATCGACCGCTTCGCGGCGTTCCAGGACAACTTCGTGGCGAAGATCGAGAAAGACCCGATGCAGGTCGTGCGGCTGGTCGCGCGGTTGTGCGGGAAGGGAAAATTGCGGCCGCGTTATGTGGTCGGCCGCGACGCCTGGGCGAACCTCGCCATGCGCAGGCTGATTCCGGACAGGTGGTTCATCCCCCTGCAAGGCTGGGTGTACCGCAAGTTCTTTTTCTAGTGGGCCGTCACACTGATCACTGACAAAAATGGAATCGATGAATTGCGAGCCAGGGCCAGGCGCAAACCGCAGCGATACCAGGCGGTATCGCGAGGATTTGCAACGCGGCCCTGGTTTGCAAGACACGATTCCATTGGCGGTTGTCAGCGGTACACCACACCAGGGCACTCAGATCCTTTTTTCCCGCACCAGCCATTCATGGCAGTCTTTCAGCATGGTGTCCAGGGGCCGCGAAACATAGCCCAGGTCGGTCCTGGCCTTGACCTGGTCTTTCGGGTCGACATCCGGGGCGTCCTCCAGCAAGCTGAGGAGCTGGGGCGTCAGCGCCGGCTTGGACTTGAAGACGCTGGCATAGAGGTTCATGCCGCTCGCCAGCCCCATCAGCACCCACATCGGCGTCGGCTTCTTCGGCGGCCGGGCGCCGACCAGGCGGCAGATCCTCTGGAAAGCATCCAGCCAGGTGGTGTAGGTGCCGCCCAGCACGTAGCTTTCGCCGTTCTTCCCTTTTTCGTAGGCTTGCAGGTGCGCGATCGAAACGTCCTCGGCGTGGCAGAACGCGATCCGGCCCGGGAAAGCGATCTTGAACAGGCCGTGCTTCAGTTCCTTGAATATCTGGCTGTAGCTGTTGTAGTCGTACGCGCCCACCACGATGATCGGATGCAGGACGACGAACGGCAGGCCGTTGTCGCCTTCCTTCCTCAGTTCGATCTCCGCCAGGCGCTTGGTCCTGATGTACTGCTGGGCGATCGTCGCCGACTGTTCCTCATCGAAACCCTGGAACGGCAGCGTGGCGCCCGTCGACGTCAGGATGAATTTCCCGGCTTTTTTCTCGCGCGCGGCCCTGGCCAGGTTCCTGGTCGCCAGCACGTTGTCCCGCCACTGCTCTTCTTCCTCCGCGGCCCAGTGCGACGTGTTGCCCGCGACATGGAAAACCGCGTCGACATTCTCCGGAACGCACCGCCGCACCGATTCGATGTCGTGCAGGTCCACCTCCTTGAAGGACACCCTGCACCCCCGCAGCTTGGAGAGGTCCGAGAATTTCCGGTGGAGCACGACGATGTCCCACCCGGCTTTCTCCAGCACGTTGACGAGGTTCCTCCCCACGCAGCCGGTCGCGCCGGTGACATAGGCGATCTTCATGTCTTCACCACCTCCGAAAGCTTGATGTCCAGTCTGCCCAGTGTTCTTTCGAGGTCCTTCTTGAAGAACCCCTTGCGGACGCCGTATTCGAGCAATTCGAACAGGTGCAGCCAGGTTTTCCGATCCGTCTTGCCTTGCCTGACCATCTGGGCGAATTCCGGTTCGAAACTGCAATAGCCCAGGTTGAGCACATCGATGACGGACATGGCCAGGATCAGGTCGCTGTTGCTCTGGACCGGGCTGTCGGTGCCCGGCGGAAGCAGGCCCAGCGCCCGGACCTGGGCGCGGATTTCCTGTTCATTCACGCGCCACACGGCCAGCGGGAACACCTGGGCCGGCTCCCCCGGCCGGCGCAGCGCGTAGCCGTCGATGCCGACGATCATCTGCACCTGCACCCAGGACAGGCCGCCGATCATCAACGGGATGCCCAGCGCCGCCGCGATGCGGCGGCCCACCTCGAAGATGAGTTCGCCGTCTGCGAAGTCGACCACGCCGTAGGCGCCCCGGCCGTCCAGGCTGAGGAAAGCCCGCCGGATGACGGCCGCGAACTCGTCCACGTGGGAATTGACGACCATCAGGTCCGCGTTGAGCTTGCCGGCCACGTGCCGGGCGCCGTTGACGGCGTGCGGGCTCATGAAGCCGTTGTCGACGACGACGCAGAGCACCTTGAAAGCCGGGAACTCCTCCTTCAAGCGGTGCAGGATGTAGGCGCTGTCCTTGCCGCCGCTGAGCATCAGCACCGCGTCGTACCTGCCGCGGCCGGTGTGGGCGTGGATCGTCGCCTCGAAATCCGCTTTCATGGATTGCGGGGCTTCGCTTTCGCCCGCAGGTGCGGCGCCGGCGGCCTGGCCGCGGGGCAGTTCGAGGCACGCGCCGCACACGCCGGCTGTCAGGGGCGTGTACTTCTCGGAAACGATGCAGCGGCTGCAACGCCTGGAGAGGGACACGAAATTCCGGACGATCGGCCAGCCGTGGGCCGCGTACATGTCGATGAGTCGGTTCTTGTTCATGGCGGTTCGATTCAGCAATGCGGACGCGCGCAGGCCGGCCCTTCCGGCCGGCGCAGCCGCTGGGCGAAAGCGGCCGGCGCGTCCATCGCGGCCATCCGGTGCCGCAGCTCGGCGGCCCGGCCCTGGAATCCGGGACCGGCGCCGCCGCGGTCCCCATCGGCCAGCAGGCTTGCCACCGCCCGCCGCAGGCGGCCGCCGGCGGCCTGTCCCGCATGCAACAGGATGCCGGCGCCGGCGGCCGCGACGCGTTGCATGTTCAGCAGCTGGTCCAGGTTGGAGCAGATGCCCAGGGCCGGCCGGCCCTGGGCCAGCGCCTGGTAGGTGGACGGGCTGCCTCCGTTGCACACGACGAACGCCGCGGCCGCCGCGGCGCGGTTGCCGCAGATGAAATCGGCCACGTACACCTTGCCCGCTTCGGGACGCACCTGGCGACGGCCGGCGGTCGAGACGATGCACACCAGGCCCGCGTCACGGCACACCCGCACCAGCCTGGGCAGCAGCGACGCGTCGCCGGTGGAACCCATCGAGATGTAGACCCGCCTGGACGGCTGCGCCAAGGCCTCGCCCCACCAGGCCGGCAGCGGGCCGGGCGGGGACCAGACGACGGGACCGATGTGGGCATGGTTCGCGGGCGCGCGGTGCAGCGGCGCGATCTCCGGCGCGTCGGCGTAGAGCACCGAATCGCCGTCGCAATAGAAATCGCGCAGGGACCCGTGGCCGGGCAATCCGTGCCGCCGCCGCACCCGGTTGACATCGGCGAGGTGGCGCCGCTCCACGAGCGGCCAGATCACGTTGATCAACCGGTCGGCGAAGCGGTGCCCCAGCCACCGCGTGACGGGGATCTCCGGGGCCAGCAGGCGCAGCGAGGCGGCGTAGGGGCTCCAGTAGGCGTTGCAGATGCTCACCAGCGGCACGCCCGCGCGGCGGGCGGCGATCGACAAGGACAGCCGGAAGTCGTGCACGACGGTGTCAGGCCTCACCGCGTCGATGATGTCCAGGTCCTGGCGGACGCGGCGTTCCAGTTCGGCCTCGCGGCAAAGCGGGCTGCCTTGGGCGAGCCGCTGCAGGAAAACCTGCGGCGACAGGCTCTCAATGCGATGGAAGCGCCAGGGCCGGCCGGCGTGGCAGGCCCCGTATTCGCCGCTGGTGGCGAAGTGCACTTCGAATTCCGCCGGGTCGAGCGCGTCGGCCAGCACGGTCGGCCTGGCCACGTGGGCCAGCGACACGGCTTCGCTGAAAAAAAGGACGCGGCGGCGGGGCATCGGTCGAACAGGGTCGGTCAACACGGAAAGCCCTAGTCCGCCATCAGCTCGGACACGGACAGGCGCAGTGAGCGGGATTGGGCGGCCGGACCCGCGCCGATCCGGCCCAGGAACACGGCGCACTCCAGGGATTCGCCCCCGAGCAGCCGCTCCAGCTCGCCGCGCCGCGCCACCGCTTGCTCCCACAGGCCCGGCTTGTCGGAAAAGCGCTCGCCGGCGCGGACGTAGGACGAGAAGATCAGCGGCGCCATTTGCGGCTGCATCTGCAGGCCGAGGTGGGTGGCCGTCAGCCACACCCGCTGCATCGCCCGCCCGGCGGCGACGTGGTCGTCGATGCCCCGGGCCGGCTGCCGGGCGACGATCGCGAAATGCGCGCCGCACAGCAACGCGGGCAGGAAGTCCATCTCGAACCGCGGCCACAGCGTGCCGGCCAGGTAGCGGTTGAAGCGGTCGACACGCGTCCAGTTGCCCATCGCCCAGCGCATGACCTTGCGGGTCATCCAGCTGGCGCCGAGGGCCTGGTCCGGCAGCCGGTCGCGGCTGTACCGGGCGTCCCATTCGATGACGCGGCAATGCGTCCGGTAGGCCTCGGGCGCGGTCAGCCTGATTTCGCCCGCGCGGAACATGAAACGCGCCAGGCGCAGCCGGGCCGGCCAGCCTTCCATCCACACGACGCGGTGGTCAGGCCCGGCCGCGGCCTGGAGGGCGGCTTTTTCCGCCTCGCTCAGGGGGCGGGTGTGCATCGGCTTGCGTTGCACGCTGCGCGCCTTCAACACGGCGGCGGGCAAGCCGGGGGGCAGGCCGGGCACGGGTTCAAAACGCAGGTCGAAGCGGGGACGTTCGTCCGTGCCGCCGCGCCGGGCATCCGCCAGCGCCCAGCCATGGCCCGCCGCGGCCACGGCGGCGGTCTCGATCAGCGCGCCCAGCGACATCTGGCTGCCCATGCCGCGGAAGTCGTAGACGCTGTGCGCACGGTTGTCGAAGCCATGCACGACCAGGTGGCGCGGGCCGGCCGCCTCGAACCGCCAGGTCTGGGCGTTGTCGCCGCTGGGCGCCCAGCGCGCCAGCGACATGATGTCGTCCAGGATGCCGCCCTCGCCCGGCACGGCGTTGCCGGCCGGCACTGGGCGCGGCCCGCCGTCGGCCTGTGGCGGCGCCGCCGGACGGGCGTGCCGCCCGCCGACGCCGAGTTGCAGGCGCATGATGGCCAGGGCGGCGCGCTGCAAAGGATGGCCGTTGCCCCGGGGCCGCCAGGTCCGCACGAAACGGTTGCGGTAGGCGTCGTAGTGCATGCCGACCGGCGCGGCGGCGACCGAGCCCCGCCGCAGCAGGATCTTCAACACTTCGGTGGCCGCCATGCCCGCGCACAACTGGCAGGCCATGACGGTGGAAGGACCGCGCTTTTCGCGCAGGTCGACACGGCTCGGATCAACCAGGTAAGTGCGGTGCAGCAGCGCCGGCGCCAGCCCGACCAGGAATCGCAGGGCCTGCTCTTCCAGGGGCTGCCCCTTGACGCGGAAGTACTGCTCGAAGCTCATGCCGCCCGGAAGGAAATTGAGCAGCGCCGCGCCCATGCCCAACGGCGCCGCCGTGACCGCCGGGATGCCCTTGGCGGCGCAGGCTTCGAAAACCGCCTGCCGGGCCTCGAACGCGAAAAAGTCCAGGCCGTCGACGTAGACATCGGCCTGCGCCAGGAAACTGTCCAGGTTGGCGGCGCCCACGCCTTCGGGGAACAGGCGCAGGTCAAGCTCGGGGTTGATTTCCCGCGCCATCGCCGCCAGGGTTTGCACCTTGGAACGGTTCAGGCTGGACAAGACCGCACCGGCTTGGCGGTTGAAGTTGGCCACTTCGAACGAGTCGAAGTCGGCAATGTGGAAGGCACCGATGCCCAGGCGCGCCAGTGTCAGCAAGTGGCTGCCCCCCACGCCCCCCATGCCGGCGATGGCCACCCGCTTGCCGCGCAGGGCCTGCTGCTCCTGCGAAGTGAGCCAGCCGATGTTTCTGGAAAATGCTTCCGAGTAAGAAAAACCCCACGCTTCCTTATTCACCGGACACTCTTCCCGGCGTGAAGGGAAAGTCTTTGACGTATTCCCTCCGCATCTTGCGGGCTGAAGAAATAAGGGTAAAGCGATCGATCGCCGCGCAACTCCGCGCACCCGCCGGAGGTTTTAATGTAGTTTTCCATCTCCGTAAGAGAACAATGCATCAAAACCGCAGGCGCATTCACTCTTTTATTCAATCGATTGGGACCAAGCAATTTAAATCCCAAACGGTTCCTGTAGAAATTCACATGCCGTGGATTAATTTCCATCACGGCATCGTCATAACCATGGATGTGGTATGCATTGATGAATGCCACATGAAATAGCGCTGCCATGGTCTGGATGCGCGCGGAAGAAGCATCGGCGGCGAGCTTGACGAGTTCCAGCACTTTCCGGCCGCGAACGCGAAGCAGGTCGATTTCCAGGCCGTAAAGCTCGTCGCACAGCAACCCGGCCGGCCCGTCCAGGCCCATGCTGAGGGTGCCCACGGGCACATCGCCGTCGTAGGCCACGATCGTCAAACGTTGAGGCTTCTCGCCGATTTCCTGCTCGCCGTAGCCGCGCTCGACATAACGCCTGTTGACGAGCAGGCCCGCCTGCCGGCGGGTGCCCTGCCGGTTGGCCAATCTGATTTTGAAACACCGGCCCTCCTCGCCATACTCGGCAAAGACAGGTGAAAGGCCAGGAAGATTGGATGGTTTCAGGCGACTCAGAGATTCCGGCGGGGGAAAACTCATGATGGTCGAGCCCATATCGTCACTGGAACTTTTTATTTCTTTATTCTTGTTTCCCGGTGAGAGTTTCATTTTTATATTCACCCCCTCTGATAGCGAATTGCGTCGCTGCTTGGGTGAATATAGATAGGCCCATGAGGGATGTACACTGACCGATCGGCCAGTCAAGTATATGTTTCAAAATGAAACATCAAATAAATTCGAATTTTTTACTTTTTATTTGAATTGACCAATTACCTGGCATCAATTTAAAAGCGGGGGCGCACTTCACAACCTCACTCAAACGACGGATCAAGCGCCACTGGCCGCACGGTCAGTCAAGGGAACCCGTTTAAGAAAGAAAATGCGGCGCCCAGGAATTCGCAATCGGCCAACTCAGCGGGCCATTGCCCACCATCCGCTCGATGCGCGCACTCGAATACCTCGTTCTTTTTCTCGCGCTGACTCTTTTCAGCGAGGGCGCGCCATGCCAGAACGCGCTGGTCCTGGACGACCGGCACGACCGGTACGACATCGGCCTGAAGCTTGAGTACTACGAAGACAAAACCAATCAGTTGACCTTCGCCGACATCGCATCGGAGGAATTCCGCGGCCGATTCCGGCCCAGCCAATCCAAGGCCCCCAATTTCGGGCACACCCGCTCCGACATCTGGGTGCGGGTCACGCTGCGCAACGAGTCGGCGGCGCGCGACCTGTGGCTGCTGGAGATCCAGTCGTCCCGGCTGGCCAAGGCGGATGTCTACCTGGTCGACCCGGCGGACGGCACTTTCGAAGTGAAAGCCGCCCACGACTTCCAGCCCTACTCGGCGCGCGCGGTCGCGGGGCGCCATTTCAACCTCAAGGTCGAGATCCCCCCCGGCCGCAGCAGGACGCTGCTGGTGAACGCCGCCGCCTACGGGACGCTGCAGCTGCCGCTGGTGCTGTGGACGCCGGAAGCGTTCGCCCAGGCGGACCACCACCAGCAACTGGTGATGGGCGTCTACTACGGGATGATCCTCGCGATCCTGCTGGTCAACGCGATGGCCTACTTCACGATCCGCGAGACGCTCTTCCTTTACTACGCGGCCTACCTCGCCTCGTTCGGCGCCTTGCAATTCGGGCAGAACGGCCACCTGCTCGAATACGTGACCCCCTGGGACCCGGACTTGATGGGCTACCTCTTCATGGTGGCGATGGCGCTGACGTCGGTCAGCGCGCTGGAGTTCACGCGCAAGTTCCTCGACCTGCCCAGCCACATGCCGCGCACCAGCCTGCTCGCGCGCACGATCGTGCTGCTCTGGGTGTTCGACGCCTGGCTCGTGTGGCACACCGGCGACCACGCGGCGGTGCAGTTCGGCACGCTGCTCGTCCTGTTGACCGCGGGGACGCTGCTGGCCGCCGCCGTGGCCATGCGCAACCGGGTGCGGCAGGGCCGGTATTTCCTCGTCGCCTGGAGCGGCTTCCTGGTCGGCACGCTGGCGCTGGGGCTGCGCAACCTGGACATCCTGCCCAACAACTTCATCACGACCTACGGCATGCAGATCGGTTCGTTCTTCGAATTCGTCTTGCTGACCTACGCCTTGACCGACCGCATCAGGGCCACCAAGAAAGAGAACGAGAGGATCCAGCGCGAAGCGATGCTGACGCTGGAAAAAAGGGTGGACGAGCGCACGCGCGAACTGGTCGAGCAGCGCGAGGTCGCCGAGCGGGCCACGCGCTTCAAGAGCGAGTTCCTGGCCAACATGAGCCATGAGATCCGCACGCCGATGAACGCCATCGTCGGCCTCACGCACCTGGCGCTGGGCACCGAGCTGTCCGCCAAGCAGCGCAGCTATGTGTCGGGCGTGACCGGCGCGGCGAGGTCTTTGCTGAACATCATCGAAGACGTCCTGGATTTCTCGAAGATCGAGGCCGGCAAGCTGCAGCTGGAGCAGATCGATTTCGACCTCGGCGCGGTGGTGGAGAACATCTCCACGATGACCTCGCTCCAGGCGCTGGACAAGGGGCTCGCGCTGACCTTCTGGATGGACGCCGGCGTCGAACGCCGGTTGAAAGGCGACCCCCAGCGCCTGGGCCAGGTGCTGCTGAACCTCGTCAACAACGCCATCAAATTCACCGACGCGGGGCAGGTGCGGGTGCGCATCGGCCAGGCTCCCCTGCGGGAAGGCAGTTTGAAGCTGATCTGCAGCGTCGCCGACACCGGGATCGGCATTTCGCAGAGGGAGATGGGCAGTCTGTTCCAGTCCTTCAACCAGGCCGACCGCTCCATCACCCGCCGCTTCGGCGGCACCGGCCTGGGCCTGGCCATCAGCCAGCAACTCGCCCAGGCCATGGGCGGTCGCATCGACGTGGAGAGCGCCCCCAACCGCGGCAGCACGTTCACATTCACCGCCGTGCTGGCCCCTAGCGGCCTGGAAAACGCGGCCGCTGCACCGGCGCGCGGCATAGACAGCGAGCAGGCCGCCCTGGCGCTGCGCGGCGCGCAGGTGCTCGTGGTGGAAGACCACGAGATCAACCGGCTGGTACTGCAGGAGCTGTTGCAGGGCATGGGCGTGGCCTGCCGTTTGGCCGCCAGCGGGCAAGCGGCGATCGAGTCGGCGCTCGACCCCGCCCATCGGCACGACCTCGTGCTGATGGACCTTCAGATGCCGGACATGAGCGGCTTGCAGGCCTGCAAGGAGATCCGGCGGCACCTCGACCGGGCGAGGCTGCCCATCATCGCGTTGACCGCGCAGGCCGAACAAGGCCTGCGGCAACGCTGCCTCGACGCGGGCATGAACGATTTCCTCACCAAACCTCTGGACCCCGCCAAGCTGCAGCTGGCGATGGCCCGGTGGTTGGGCGGACCGGACCGGCGCCCTGCCCCGGCGGATCGACCGGAGGCCGCCGGGGCCGAGGCAGCAGCAGAGGCGGCGCCGGCGCCCCCGCAAACGCAAAGCCGGCATGCGACGCGGCTTCCCCGGCCGCTACCGGGGTTCGACGGCCTGCCGGCGGCGCTTTCGCGGGTCAACGGCAACGAAGCCCTGCTGGGCAGGCTGATCGTGTCGTTCCAGGAAAAGTTCAGGGATTTCGCACCGCGGCTGGGCGTCGCGCTCCAGGCCGGCGACGACGAAACGGCCATCCAGATGGTCCACACGCTCAAAGGGGTGGCCGGGACGTTGGGGGCGCACGGCGTCGAGGACGCCGCCCAGTCGTTGGCAGCGGCGCTGGCGCAGGCAGCTGCCGGCGGCGCGACGCCCCCCGCGGGAGGCACCGCGACGGCGGCGTCACGGCTTGCCCGGTTGGAGGCTCGACTGCAGGCCGCTTTTGCCGGCGCGGACATGCTCTCCAAGACGCCTGAAGGGGATGCCAGCCCCACTCGGCAGGAGCACGACGCAGGCGCAGACGCAGCCGGGCCGGGGCCCGAGGCCCGGGCGCACATGCGGGAACTGGCCCGCCTGCTGGCCTCGAACAACGCCCTCGCCTATCGCGCGTTCGAGTCGTTGAGGGATGCGATGCCCAGGCAGGCGGACCCATCCCGTTTGAAAGCCATCGGCACCGCCCTGGAGTCGCTGGACTTCGAAGCGGCGCGGGCGCTGCTCGACGAAATGACGGTGCGCTGGGGCGTCGACACCACCCCTTGACCCCGGGGACGCGGGCCAGCGCGGCGCAGGTTCAAACCTTCAGCCGGATCAGCCTCAGGTTGACGGCCCTGGCGACGAGTTGCGCGCGGTTGTGGGTGTCGAGCTTGCCCATGATCTGTCCGATGTGGTACTTCACGTTGGCTTTCGACGAACCGATGATGGTGGCGATCTCGTCGTTGGTCTTGCCCGCCTGGATCCACTCCAGGATCTCCCGCTGCCTGGCGCTGACCGCCGGCGCGGCGGCTTGGCCTTGCGCATCGGGACCGGGCAGCTCGGTGAGCTTGCGCCTCATCGCGAGGTGGCTCTTGATCCGGGCCCTGACGACCTGCGGGACCAGCGGCTTGGTGAGGTAGTCGACCGCGCCGGCCTCCAGCCCCTGGATCTCCTGCGCCGTGGAATCCAGGGCTGTGACGAACACGACTGACAAGGCCGCGGTGCGGGGGTCGGACTGCAGGCGCGCGCAGACCTCGTAGCCGTCCATGCCCGGCATCTTCACGTCCAGCAGGACCAGGTCGGGATCGATGTCCCGGGCGCGGCGTATGCCTTCCGGGCCGCTCAACGCGAAAATCACCTCGTAGTCGCTGCCCAGGATTTCGCCGACCACCCGGACGTTGATGGCCTCGTCGTCGATGACGAGGATGGTGGGTTTGGCGGCGGGCATGATGGGACCGGTTTTTACCATGTCGGGAATCGACGAAAAATCCGCGGGCGCGCGGCCAGCCAGTGCCGGAGCGTGCTTAATTCATGGCAACCGCCGCCGTGGCGTCGCCCGCAGGGCGGGGCGGCTGATAAGATCCCGCGCGACATCCACTGGCGCCTGCGCCGCGCCACGGGGGCCGCGCCGGTCGTCCTTCCCGGGCCTGGTGGACCGCCCCTCCCCCCGCGGCCTGCGCGGAACACCCAGGCCCGAGCCCGAAGCAACCGATGGAATACCCTGGAAACCTCTTCGTTGTGGCCGCGCCGAGCGGCACCGGCAAATCCAGCCTGGTCAAGGCCTTGCTCGAACTCGACTCGCATCTCGTGGTGTCCACTTCGCACACCACGCGCCGCCCCCGCGGCCAGGAACAAGACGGCCGCGAATACCATTTCATCAGCGAAGAGGAATTCCGGCGCAAGGTGGCCAACGACGATTTCCTCGAATGGGCCGAGGTGCACGGCAACCTCTACGGCACCTCCCGCAACGAGGTCGAGGCCCGCATCTCCAGCGGCCAGGACGTGATCCTGGAGATCGACTGGCAAGGCGCGCTGCAGATCAAGAAAATCTTCCCGAACGCGGTGCTGATCTTCATCCTGCCGCCCAGCTGGGAGGAACTGGCCCAGCGGCTGAACCGCCGCGGCGAGGACCAGGCCGACGTGATCGCCACGCGGCTGGCCAATGCGCGCACCGAAGTGGCGCAAGCCGAGCACTTCGACTTCGTTATAATCAACAGCTTGTTCGAGACGGCGCTTTTCGACCTGAAAACCGTCGTTCACTCGCAGCGGCT
>CBIHOD010000002.1:0-142921 GCA_966211815.1 uncultured Burkholderiales bacterium | reverse complement strand
CGCCCCTTGCCCAGGCGCCCAGCCTGGGCCGCGGGCCGCGCCTTGCGGCTCGCCCCGCCAGACCCCGGCTCACATCCGATTTCTCCGTTTCACTGGACTAGCGCATGACGACGGCACCCACGCCCATCCTCTTCGTCCTGCTGCCCGGCACGCTGCTGCTGGACATCGCAGGCCCCGCGGAGACCTTCCGGCTGGCCAACCGGCATTTGCTGCGCCGGGGCCGGCCGGCCGCGTTCCAGCTGCGCTTCGTCGGCGCCTCGCCCGACCAGGACTCGTCGGTGGGCTTGATGCTCAGCGGCGTGGAGCCGCTGCCCGGCAAGCTCGACGCGCCGAGCTGGGTGGTGTTGATGGGCCAGCCGAGCGACCGGCTGGCGCAATCGCTCGCCGCCAAAAGCCCGGACTGGCTGGCCACGCGGGACTGGCTCAGCCGGCAATGGGCCAGCGGCCCACCGGGCAAAGCCCGGGACGGCGGCGCCTGCCCGCACCGCCTCGTCACGGTGTGCGGCGGCGCCCTGCTCGCCGCCGACGCCGGGCTGCTCCACGGCCACCGCTGCACCACCCACCATGAGCTGCTCGACGAACTGCAGCGCCTGGCACCCGGCGCCGAGGTGGTGGGCAACCGGGTGTACGTGATCGACCGCCAGGTGGCCACCAGCGCGGGCGTGACCGCCGGCATCGACCTGGCGCTGCAACTGATCGCCGCGGAATGCGGCGAAGACATCGCCGGCGGCGTGGCGCAGGACATGGTGGTCTACCTGCGCCGCGGCCCGCGCGACCCGGAGATCTCGCCGCTGCTGCAGAACCGCAACCACCTTCACCCGGCGGTGCATCGCGTGCAGGACGCGGTGAACGCCGAGCCGACCAGGCCCTGGGCCATGCCCGACCTCGCCGCCACCGCTTGCGTCACCGAGCGGCACTTGCTGCGGCTGTTCACCGAGCATGCGGGGGTGTCGCCGCTGGCTTATGTCGAGCAGATCCGCCTGGAACACGCGCGCCGCGCGCTGCAGGGCGGCGCCAGCGTCGGCCAGGCGGCGGAGGCGGCGGGTTTCAATTCCGACCTGCAGCTGCGCCGCGCCTGGGGGAGGCATTTCGAGGGCAAGCCGGGGGATGCGCGGCGCAGGGCCTGAGGGGAGCGATCTCGGCTCGCCCATCCGTTCGGCCCGGGCCCTTCGACAGCCTCAGGACTGACTCCCGTCTCCGTTCGGCCTGAGCCTGTCGAAGGGCCCTGGTCACTCCCCGTTCATCGAAGCTTTGGAGATGCGCATACAGGCTTCGACAGGCCTGTCCTGAGCTTGTCGAAGGGCTCAGCCCGAACGGAAAAACTAACTGACGAAAGCCGCAGAACTCCAGGGTGAACCCCCGTCTCCGTTCATCCTGAGCCTGTCGAAGGGCCCGGCCACTCCCCCGTTCATCGAAGCTTTTGGGATGCGCATACAGGCTTCGACCGCCTCAGCCCGAACGGAAGGTAGTTGACGAAATCCGCAAAGCCCGAGGGTGAATGGAAACGGGACCCCATCCTGAGCTTGTCAAAGGGCCTCAACCCCCCTCAGTGCGTAAGCGGCTTTCCGCGAACCCGGCCGTCGCCTCAATCACCGACGCCCCGCAACAACCCCTCGCAAGACAACCCCCTGAAATCCGGCGCGCAAGCCAGCAGGTGGCCGAACTGCGAGAACGCGTCGGCCGGCAAGGTGGTCGTCAGCACCACCGCCGGCATGCCGGCTCGGGCGGCTGCTTCGACGCCCAGCGGGGCGTCCTCGAACACCAGGCAGCGCTGCGGCGCGACGCCGCATCGCTGCGCGGCCAGCAGGAACACTTCCGGGTCGGGCTTGCCGTGCCGCACGTCCGCCGCACCGACGACCGCGTCGAAATGCGCCCTCAGGCCGAGGCCGTCGAGGATGAAGTCCAGGTTCGTCGGCGGCGCGCCGGACGCCACGGCCAGCGCGATGCCCAGGCGCCGCGCCTCTTTGATGAATTCGTCGAACCCCGGCAAAGTGCTCATGTGGGCGGCGTAGCGCCTCTGGTAGAGGCCTTCCTTCTCCTCGATCAGCACGGCGCAGTCGGCGTCGGTGAGGCCGGCGTCGACATAGGTGCGCAGGATGTGCTGCCCGGTCCGGCCGGCGGTCTCGTTGAAAAAAGCCGCGGGGTCGATGTCGACACCGTGGCGGCCGAGCAGCTCGATCCACGAGGCGGTGTGGTGGTGCATGTTGTCGACCATGGTGCCGTCCATGTCGAAGATGAAGGCGGCTTTTTCTTTGGGTGGTGTCATCGGGGTCATCGATCGGTTGCTCCATCGCCCGCGCGGCGCGCGGGCCTTTTCATTCCAGGCGGGTCCGGCTCAAACCAGGGGCCGGCCGCAACGCCCCGCCGTAACTGCCTTGACCATGCGGGCCTTTTCTTGAGAATGGGTGAATCTCGCTCATGGGAAAAGCCGCCGGCCGCGTCGCCGGGCCATGCGCCTGACCCATGGCCCGCTTATGGAGAATTTAAAAGCCCGGGACGTCCGCGTCCATTTCGTTGTTTTCAACCGATCCATGAACCAGACTCAACCGAAATCGAAAAGGCGCCGCCTGCCCTCGCTGCACCACCTGCGCGCCTTCGAAGCGGCCGCGCGGCACGGCAGCATCACACTGGCGGCGGAGGAATTGCATGTCACGCAAAGCGCGGTGAGCCACCAGGTGAAGGCGCTGGAAACCCACCTGGGCGTGGCGCTGTTCAGGCGGCAGGGCCGGGAGATCGCGCTGACCGAGGCCGGCAAGCGCTACTTCCCCGAGATCGACGCCGCCTTCGACCGCATGGCCCAGGCCACGGAAGACCTCGGCCGCGGCCTGCAGCGCCCCATCCTCACCGTCAACGTGACCGCCAGCATGGCCACGCGCTGGCTGATCCCGCGGCTCTCGTCGTTCTGCGAGACGCACCCCGACGTCGACGTGCACCTGGCCACGGTGGAGAAGGTGCTGGACTTCAACCCGCAGCTTTTCGACGTTTCCATCCGCTGCCTCGACGCCGCCGAGCTGGCCTCGCTGCGGCGCCGCAGGGATTGGGACGGGGTGGCCTGCGAGCCCTTCCTCGACGAGGCGCTGTTCGTGGTGTGCAGCCCGAAGCTGCTGCGGGCCACGCCGCTGGCCAGGCCGGCCGACCTCAAGCACCACACGCTGCTGCATTCGCAGTCGGCCCCTGGCGCCTGGGCGCAGTGGCTGTCCGAGGCCGGCCTGCCGCGGCTCAAGCCGCGCGCCGAGCTGGGCTTCGACAAATTCCACCTGGCGCTGCAGGCCGCCGCCCGCGGCCTGGGCGTGGCACTGGGCAGCCTGCCGCTGACGGCCGAGGAGCTGGGCAACGGCAGCCTGCTGGCGCCCTTCCCCGGCATCCTCAGCCAACGCAAGCGGTACCACTGCATCTCGCCCGCCAAGGCGTCGGACAGGCCCGAAGTGCGCGCCTTCCGCGCCTGGTTGGCGGCGTGCGGCGCCGAGAGCCCGCACGTGGCCGGCACGACCGACGCCGGTGCCGATGAGCCGGACCCGGCGCCGCAACCCGCCGGCTCGCGGTCCAGGCGCGCCGGCGCGGCGCGCTGAGGCGACAGGTTCTTCCGGGCGGCTCAGCGCGCCGGGGTCAACGCGCCGATAGCCAATGCGCCAGGTCGACCGCGCATTGCTCGGGGTCCTGAAACCGCACGCCGCCCCAGCCATGGGCGCGCGCGGCTTCGATGTTGTGCGCCACGTCGTCGATGAAGACCGTGTCCTCGGGCGCGACGCCGAAGCGGCGCTCGGCCTCTCGGAAGATGTCGGCCTGGGGCTTGATCAGCTTCACGCGGCAGGAGAACAGCCCGTCGTCGAACCATTCGAAGAAGGGGTGGCGCTCCAGCCGCAGCGCATAGGGCTCCGGCATGTTGGACAGGTAGAACAGGCGGTGGCCCTGGCCGCGCAGGCTGTCCATCAGCGCCACCGTGCCGGGGACGGGCGAGAGGTGGGCCGGTATCGCGTCGATCACGCGGGCCACGTCCTGCCGCTGCAGGCCGGTGCGCCGGGCGATCCGTTCGGCCAGCGGGCCCGGCTCGATGCCGCCGAGGTCGAACTGCGCCCAGTCCGCGTCCTGCGAGAACGATTGGAAGACCTGCCCGGCCAGGCCGAGCGCGGCGTCGTCGGGCGCGCCCTCGAGCAGGTGGGGCAGCGCCTCGCGCATCAGCACGGCGGGCTGCCAGCGGAAGACGACGCCGCCGAAGTCGAACACGACGTTAGCCATGGCGCGCCCCTGGGACGGGGCACGCGCAAGCGCGGGCCGTGGCGGAGGGCGGCTGGAAGGAATCAGGTTTCATGGTGGGCGTCGAGGCGGGTTCGCGGGGATCGTCGGCGCTGGGCGAATCGCACCGGTTGCGGGGGGCGGGCCAGCGTCGACCCGCAGGGCCCGCACCTTAACGCGAAGGAAAGTCCCGCGTCCATCGACTGCTTTTCATGCGGCGCATGAGCCAAGCTCACGGTTCGCGGTGCGGGTGTGGGCCGGACGCGGGCGAACGCGAATTTTCTCGCGGGCTGTTTGGAAAAACCGACACCACGACCAAAAACCCGGTGCTAACTTCTCGGCTCCTCGCGAGGCCGCCATGCAGAAAAGACTCTGGGACATCTCACCGCCGATCACGCCCGACACGCCCCCGTTCCCGGGCGACACCGCTTATTCGCAGACCTGGGTCGCGCGCATCGGGCCGGGCTGCCCGGTGAACGTGAGCGCCATCACCCTGTCGCCCCACCTGGGCGCCCACGCCGACGCGCCGCTGCACTACGAAGACGGCGCGGCGAGCGCGGGGGCGATGGACCTGGACGCCTTCCTCGGCCCCTGCCGCGTGGTGCACGCGATCGGCTGCGGGCCGCTGGTCCGGCCGGGACACTTGCGGCACGCCTTGCAGGACGGCGGGTTGCCCCCGCGCGTGCTGGTGCGCACTTGCGTGGCGGCGCCCACGCGGTGGTCCGCGGACTTCTCCGCCTTCGCCGAAGAGACGGTGGAGATGCTCGCCGGCCTGGGCGTGCGCCTGGTCGGCATCGACAGCCAGTCGGTCGACCCGGCCGACAGCAAGACCCTGCCGAGCCACCAGCAGCTGCGCCGCCACGGCCTGCGCGTGCTGGAGAACCTGGTGCTCGACGACGTGGCCGAAGGCGACTACGAGTTGATCGCGCTGCCGCTGAAGCTGGCCCAGGCCGACGCCTCGCCGGTGCGCGCCGTGCTGCGCGAACTGATTTGACCGGGAGGACAGACCAATGAACCGTGAAGACGCCCTGCGCCTGGACGCCGAAGACCCGCTGGCCCCGCTGCGGGAGCAGTTCGACCTGCCGGAAGGCGTGGTCTACCTGGACGGCAACTCCCTGGGCGCGCTGCCCAGGGCGACCCCTGCGCGGCTCGAACAAGTGGCGCGGCGGGAATGGGGCCGCGACCTGATCAAGAGCTGGAACACCGCGGGTTGGATCGACCTGCCCGGCCGGCTCGGCGACAAGATCGCCCGGCTGGTGGGCGCGGGCCCGGGCGAACTCGTCGTGGCCGACTCCACTTCGGTCAACCTGTTCAAGGTGCTCAGCAGCGCGCTGCGCGTCGCCGCGCAAGACTCGCCGGGACGGCGGGTCATCCTCTCCGAGCGCAGCAATTTCCCGACCGACCTGTACATCGCCGAAAGCCTGGCCCGAGACCACGGCATGGTGCTGAAGCTGGCGGAGGCCGACGAGATCCCCGCGCTGTTGGACGGCGACCTGGCGGTGCTGATGCTCACCCAGGTGAACTACCGCACCGGCCGGCTGCACGACATGGCCGCGCTCACCCGCGCCGCGCACGAAGCCGGCGCGTTGACGGTGTGGGACCTGGCCCACAGCGCCGGCGCGCTGCCGGTCGACCTCAAAGGCGGCGACGCCGACTTCGCCGTGGGCTGCGGCTACAAGTACCTCAACGGCGGCCCCGGCGCCCCGGCCTTCGTCTGGGCCCACCCGCGCCACGCCGAGCGCTTCTGGCAGCCGCTGTCGGGCTGGCTCGGCCACGCCGCGCCGTTCGAATTCACGCCCGGCTACCGGCCGGCCCCCGGCATCGCCCGCTACCAGTGCGGCACACCGCCGGTGCTGTCGATGGCGGCGCTGGAATGCGGCGTCGACACCCTGCTGGCGGCCGAGCCGCTGGGCGGCCTGGCGGCGCTGCGCGCCAAGTCGCTGAGGCTGTCGGCGCTGTTCTCGTCCAGGGTGCGCGAGCGCTGCGCCGGCTCCGGCCTGGCCGAGGTGTCGCCCGCCGAAGACGCGTTGCGCGGCAGCCAGGTGTGCCTGTCGCACCCCGAGGGCGCTTACGCGATGGTGCAGGCGCTGATCGCCCGCGGCGTCATCGGCGACTTCCGCGCGCCCGACGTGCTGCGCTTCGGCTTCACGCCGCTCTACACCCGTTTCGTCGACGCCTGGGACGCGGTGGAGCACCTCGCCGAGGTGCTGGCCCGCGGTGAATGGCGCGAGCCCCGTTTCAACCAACGCAGCACGGTGACCTGATGACCCACCAGCCCCAAGACCAGGCCGGCGGCCCCGCGCAAGGCGGCTGCCCCATGGGCCACACCGAGCGCGTGGTGCGCGAGGAAGGCGCCCAGCTCGACTTCAGCCGCGACATGAGCTACGGCGACTACCTTCAGCTCGACCAGCTGCTCGGCGCGCAGCGCCCGCTCTCGCCCGAGCACAACGAGATGCTCTTCATCGTGCAGCACCAGACGAGCGAGCTTTGGATGAAGCTGATGCTGCACGAGCTGAACGCCGCCGTCGAGGCGCTCAGGCGCGACGAGCTGCCGCTGGCGTTCAAGATGCTCGCGCGCGTCAGCAAGGTGATGGAGCAGCTGGTTCACGCCTGGGACGTGCTGGCCACGATGACGCCGCCGGAATACTCCGCGCTGCGGCCCTACCTGAGCAACAGCAGCGGCTTCCAGAGCGCGCAGTACCGCTGCATCGAATTCGTGCTGGGCAACAAGAACGCCGCGATGCTCAAGCCCCACGCCCACCATGCGGCGCGGTTGGCCGAGGTCGAGCGCGCGTTCCGCTCGCCGTCGCTCTACGACGAGTCGCTGCGGTTGCTGGCGCGCCAAGGCATCCAGGTGCCCGCCGGCCACCTCGACCGCGACTGGACCCAGCCCTACGCCGCCAGCGCGGAGGTGGAGCAGGCCTGGCTGCAGGTCTACCGCGCCCCCCAGGCCCACTGGGGCCTCTACCAGCTGGGCGAGGAACTCACCGACCTGGAGGACGCTTTCCGCCTGTGGCGCTTCCGGCACGTGACCACGGTGGAGCGCGTCATCGGCTTCAAGCGCGGCACCGGCGGCACCAGCGGCGTGGGCTACCTGCGCAAGATGCTGGACGTGGTCCTGTTCCCGGAGATCTGGAGCCTGCGCACGGCGCTTTGACCCGGTCCCGCGCCCCGCAGCAGACTTGGCGACGCCCGAATCCGTTCGGGCGCCTCGATGGCGCGCTTTCGGAGCGCCGCGTGGGCTTGCGTCAGCGTCGACACAGGACCTGGATCGAGCGGTCCTTCACTCGGCCAAGACGCCCGGCCGCGCCGGTCAAAACGGTCGATCCATGGCCGCGACGTCGGCACTACCGCGCAGCTTCCAGAAGAAGTGGGGACCAGCCCGTGCTCGCACGGCGTTGCAGGCCCGTCTCGTCGAAGCGCCAGAGATGGAGCCAGCCGTTGTCCAGAAGCTGCCGGACCACGGTGTGCTTGTCGATCACCGAATCGATCGAAGCTTGCGACGCGTCGATGACCACGGTCAACCGCAAGGGCTCGTGCACCCACCGCTGTCCATCGTGGAGGGACTGCTTGGACAAGCCGATGCGCAGATCGCCGCCATTGCCCTCGAAGACGCCGAGTGCGCCTCCGACCACGTTGTGCAAGAGCTTGTTGCCGCTGCCCAGGCGCTGGGGATCGCAAGTGGACGCGTGGTACTGCCAGTTGATCCAATGCGTGACCAGCATCGGCGCGGTCATCAGCAGCTCAAGCAAGCTGCCGTCCGCATCCTGGCTGGCGTCGTATTCGTGCAGGAAGCAGCGCCCACCGAGCATTGCGCCACGGCTGCGGTGGCGGGGCGCTATCAGGAAGGCGGCGTTGCCCGCCAGCCCCCATTCGGGCCGCGTTTGCGCACCGTCGTTCGCGCGGCGGCGCAACCGTCCCAGCAGTTCCTCGCGCGGCGCGCGGGGGTCCAGGCCAAGGCCAGGGGCGCGTTCGCGGCGCACCTGGTCGCCGGCCTGCAAGAACACGGGCCGCAAGCGTTCCCAGCGCTCCCGAGCCGCATGCGGCACCAGGTCGAGGTCGAAGCCCTCGATCTCGTCGGTTGTGGTGTTGTGCAGCGCGGGCACGAACACCGTGGTGTCGGGAATGGCCACTCCCCCGTCCCGAAGCCCCTGGCGAACTTCTGGATCGTTGAGCAGCTGCGCCAGGCTGCGCGCATTGACTTCGCCGGTTTGGCCGCAGCAAGCGCCGCAATCCAAGGCCGCCGCATGGGCATTGTTGGCGGACTGGCTGCCGTGTCCGACGAGCAGCACCAGCGGCGCAAGCCCTTGCGCCAAGCCCATCGCGCGCAGCACACGCGCCGCCAGCGCGACCTTGGCCTGCGGGTCCAACCCGAACAGCTGGGGGCGGCAGATCGGGCGGTACCGCGGCGGCAGGGCGCTGAGGTCGTCGTTGGCTCGCGCTCGCGTGCGCGGCAGCAGCCAGGCTCCGAGCTTGCCGAGATAGCCCCATCCCGCCGCTTCCACGAAGGAGAAGGCCGAGCCGGGCCAGCGGCTTGCGGCCTCCCACTGGCCCGCGATCGCCGATCGCACATGGCGCGAGCGGCTGGCGGTGGCCTGCAGCGCCGCGTCGCCCCCGCGCCGCGCGGGATCCGCGCTCACGATCCGGTCGCCCGCCTCCATGGTGGGCGCGAGCAGCCCGGGCAACTGGGGACGGCGAGCTTCCGTGGCCAACGGCGTGTAGGCCAGCGGCAAGCCGAAGAATCCCGCGAAACCCAGCGTCTGCATGCCCGGACACACCGCCTCCAGGGCGCGGCGCAAAGGTTCGCTGCGCACATCGATGCAGAACGCCGCCTGGACCTCGACCTCCGCCATTGCCGCGTGATGAGCGCTTGCCGACGCCAGTCGGCATGCCAGCTCGCGCTGGTAGCCGATCTCCAGCGCCAGCTGCCAAACCTCGTCGATCAGCAGCGCATCCTCGGTCGCCTGAAGCACGGCGCGGGCCTCGCCCCAGGCCTGCTGGAGCAAGGCGAAGGCGCGCCGCGCCGCGGCGTCGTCCTTGCATTCCAGGAGCAGCGCGCCCCAAGCCAGGCGAATCGCCAACAATTCGCGCAAGTGGGAGTCCCGGCGGCCCGCCAGGCCAGCCTGCCATCCCAGGTAGGCGCACCAGGACGCCCAACCGTTGACTGTCAGCAGTACCGATTCGAGATAGTCCGCCCACACCTCCGCCGGCAGCCCCAGGCGCTCGATGACCCAGCGTTCGGCGTCCCGCGAGCTGGCGGGCAGGGAGTCGATGGCACGGCCGATGTCGGGCAGTCCCATCAGCAGGCCGATGCCGTGGTCGTGCCGAAGGGTGTCCCGCCAGAAGGCGTACAGGCCTTGCTCGCGCTCGGGCTGCCAGCTCGCCTGCCGCTGGTCGAAGAACGCAGCGCAGGTTTGGCTGACCTGATGGGTGATGGCCTGCCGCCAGGACAGCCTGGCATGGCGTTCGGGGTCGTTGTCCAGCACGTCGATGAGCAGCGGCAACTGCGTCTGCGCAGAGCCCGCCTGCAGTGCATCCACGCATCGCTCGGGGCTGAGGGCCGCGGCCTGTGCCGCCGGCAGCTGCCGCAGCGCGGCGGCGAGATCCGCGACGGTGATGCGCCTGTCCTGCCAGGCCCGCCGTTGCCCCCCGCGCGGCGGGAAGACCTGGATCCCGCCGAGCACGGCCATGCGGGCGGCCACCCGGCGCACCGGCATGCCGACACGGCGCCAATGCGGATTGACGGCGATGGCGCGGTCCAACGGCCAAACGGGCGCGATGGCCTGGCAGGCTTGATCGCAGGCGCGTTCGATGGCGGCATGCCTTGCGTTCGGTTCACCGGCCGCCGAGGCCGCCGCGCATGGAGCCTCAATCAAAGTTTCCATCATGAAGTTCCCAGGGTTGTCGATTCAGCGTGATGCATTGCCCAGCCGCGCGGCGTCCAGTCGACGGGCGAACGCGGAGCCAAGATCGGGCGACGCGGCGGGTGCCCAGCCGGCAGGCCACAGCAGCAGCGCCAGGCGCGTGTAAGACTCGTCCAGGTAGAAGCCTGCGTAGCTCCAGCGACGCCAGCGGGACAGCAGCGGTGCCCGCCCCTGCAACGATGCCTGGCAGAGATACAGGAAGCCCATGGCCGCCAGCGTGACCACGCCCAGGCTGTGGGCCGGTGCGTCCCGGAGGCCGAGCGGCAACAGATGGGCGACCATGGCGACCGCCGTCAAACCCAGCACGGCCGTGAGCCCGAACGCCACTTGCGCCGCGCGCGCCGCGGCGTCGGCAGGCCTGGCCGGTAGCCACAGCAGCGGTGCCCAGGCCAAGCCGAGCACCACGCTCCACCACCAGGGCCAGGCCTGTCCATCCACCAGCTTCAGCACCAGCAGCACGGCCGACACCGTGATCACCGGGGCCAGCAGGAAGCTGGAGCGGCTGACTGGGACGTCTCCGTGCAAGGCTCGGACCCGGCTGTGCCGCACGACCGAGGACGCCGACAGGAAGGCGTGCGCCTTGTAGAGCGAATGACCGATGAGATGCAAGGCGGCCAAGCTGTACAGCCCCAGCGCGCACTCGGTCAGCATGAACCCCATCTGCGCCACGGTCGACCAGGCCAACCGCACTTTGACGCTGATGCGGGTCAGCATGATCATGCCGGCCAGCACGGCCGTCGCCAGGCCGAGCGCCAGCAGCAAGATGCGCGCGACACCCGCCTGTTCGAGCATGGGGGCGAAGCGAATGAGCATGAATCCCCCCAGATTGACAACCCCGGCATGAAGCAGGGCGGACACCGGTGTCGGGGCTTCCATCACCTGGATCAACCAACCGTGAACCGGCAGCAAGGCTGTCCGGAGGGTGACCGCCACCACCAGCAACACGGCGCAGGCTTGCAACGGCAGGGACAGCCCCTGCTCGGCGATGCGCGCCCACAGCGCTGTCAGTGACCAGCTGCCGACTTCGGCCCGCGCCAGCGCTGCCGCGCCCAGCAGCATCACGTCGGCGAGCCGGTCGGCAATGCGCTTTTTGTGCGCCGCCAGCAGCGCGAACGGGCGGTCCTCGTAAAAACACAGCAGCCGCTGCAATGCCATGCCCACAGCCGCCCAGGCCGCGATCAGCAGCAGCCAATGGTCGGCCAGCAGCAGCAGATGCACGCTGGCCAGCACGGCGGCCAGCGCGACGGCGTAGCGCTGCTGGTTCGCTTCCCCTTCCAAATAACGGGCGGAGAACGCCGCGATGACCGTGCCGAGCAACTGGACGAGAACGGCGAGCACGAGGCTCAGGGAAGTGGCCGTCACGACACCGGGCCATGGGGCGTGATCGACGGCCGCCACGAGGGACAAGCCTGACCAAGCCAGCGCCGCCAGGCACACCGCTTGGAACACGCGCCATGTCCCGGACCTCAACACCGCCCGCAGTTGCACGACCCCGGCCAGTGTGGCCATCAATGTCGCGGGAGCGAGCACGCAGGCGAAATAAAGCGATTCAGGAACAGCCATCAAGCAACCTTTGCAAATGAGGATGCGCGATGTTGCTTGCCACGTTACGTTCTGTAAATTACATTAACTCGAATAAATCAATCTATAAAAAAGAACGTTGCAACTCCATCAGCTCAACTTCCACCACCTCTTTTATTTCTGGCGTGTGGCGAAACTCGGGCATCTGACCCGCGCCGCCGAGGAATTGCACACCTCGCAGTCGGCCGTCTCCGCCCAGATTCGGCAATTGGAGGAACGGCTGGGCGACCACCTGTTCTCCCGGGAAAAGCGCCGATTGATCCTGACGGACACGGGGCAGCTGGTGCTGGCTTATGCCGACAACATCTTCGGCCTGGGCCAGGAGTTGCTCGGCCGGCTCGAGGGCCGTTCGGCCGGCGTGACGAGGTTGCGTGTGGGCAGCGTCGCCACCATGTCCCGCAATTACCAGGAGAACTGGATTCGACCCGCGCTCACGGACCCGTCCGTGGTGCTGACCTTGGAATCCGGTTTGCTCGAAGGCCTCCTGTCAAGGTTGGCGCAGCACCAATTGGACGTGGTGTTGGCCAACGAAACGGTGCCGGCAAACCCCGATCGCCCGCTTCATTGCCGGTTTCTGGGAAGCCAGTCGATTTCCCTGGTCGGCCCCGCCAGCCGTTGGAAGACAAAGCGTCTGCGCGTCCCGGAAGACCTGGACGGCCTGGACATCGCACTGCCCGGCCAGCGCCATGCCCTGCGCGCCCAGTTCGACGCCCTGTGCGGCGAGGCCGGTGTCAGCCCGAGACTGCGGGCAGAGGTTGACGACATGGCCATGTTGCGCCTCATCGCCCGCGACAGCGGCTGGCTCGCCGTCCTGCCCGAGGTGGTGGTGCAAGACGAACTGCGGGCCGGACTGCTCGTCGTGGTCGGTCAGTCGACCGCGCTGCAAGAGCGCTTCTATGCCATTACCACCCCCGACCGGCATCGCATCGATGTGCTCGAAGCTTTGCTGGCGAGACATCAAGCCGACGGCCGCGAGCACACGGCCTGAGTGCTGAAATGCGATCGAGCGCAGCACCCCATCCGCGCCGCCCTTGGGCCAGAATTCACCCATGAACGGCCGCACCTTCCCACGCTTGCTGCGCATCGCCCTGGCCTGCCTCGCCTGCGCCTTCGCCCCGGCCGCCCGCGCCCAGCCCGACCTGCTCCAGCAGTCGCCGACGCTGCGCAAAATCCAGCAGTCCGGCGTGATCGCGGTCGGCCACCGCGAAAGCTCGGTGCCCTTCTCCTTCCTGAACGCCCGCCAACAGCCGGTGGGTTATTCGATCGACATCTGCGACCGCATCGTGTCGGCGGTGCAGAAGCGCCTCGGCCTGCGGCGCCTGGACGTCAAGCGGGTGCCGGTGACCTCGGCCACCCGCATCCCGATGGTCGCCAACGGCAGCATCGACATGGAATGCGGGGTGACCACCAACAACCGGGAGCGCCAGGCCAAGGTGGACTTCAGCCTGACGGTCTTCGTCGCCGAGAGCCGCCTGGTGTCGAGGAAGTCCCAACCCATCGTGCGCATCGACGACCTGCGCGGTCAGGCGGTGGTCTCCACCATGGGCACCACCAGCATCAAGCACTTGACCGCGCTGAACGACGCGCGCGGCCTGAAGGCCACCATCCTGTCGGTCAAGGACGACCCGGAGGCCTTCGGCATGGTCACCCACAACCGGGCCGCCGCCTATGCGATGGACGACGTGCTGCTGCGCAGCTCGGTGGCCGCCACCGGCCGGGCGCAGGACTACGTCATCTCCAGCGAGGTGCTGGCGGTCGAGCCTTACGGCATCCTGCTGCCCAAGGGGGACGAGCCGTTCAAGCGCCTAGCCGACGAGACGATCAGGTCGCTCTTCGCCAGCGGCGAGATCCACCACATCTACCGGAAGTGGTTCCAGTCGCCGATCCCGCCGCAGCAGCTCAACCTGGAGCTGCCGATGCCCGACGTCCTGCGGCGCATCATCGCCAAGCCCACCGATTCGAGCGACCCGGCGAGCTACCGCTGAGAGGCCGGTCCCCGGTCAAGCGTCCGCGTCCTCCGCCGGGTGGGAGCGGAAGGTGTCGATCACGATGCCGTGGCGCGTGATCTTGTCGTAGAGGGTCTTCTTGCCGATGCCCAGCGCCTCGCTCGTCGGCGTGGCGCGGCCGCGGTGCTTGCGCAGCATCTGCTCGATCAGCACCTTCTCGACCTGGTCGAGCTGCTGGGACAGCGTCACGGCCGCGGCCTCCTCCATCTGCGGCAGGATGCAGCCTTCGCCCATGCCGAGCACGAAGCGCTCGGCCGCGCTGCGCAGCTCGCGCACGTTGCCCGGCCAGTCGTGGGCCATCAGCTGGTGCACCGGCCAGCCCTGCGCCGCCGGCACGTCCCGCCCGTGGCGCACCGCCGCCATGCCCACGAAATGCTCGAACAGCATCGGGATGTCCTCCCTGCGCTCGCGCAGCGGCGGCAGGTTGAGCACCGCCACGTTGAGCCGGTAGTAGAGGTCGCCGCGGAACTTCTGCTGGGCGCTCAGCGCCCGAAGGTCGGCCTTGCTGGCGGCCACCACCCGCACGTCCACCGGGATCTCGTCGTTGGAACCGAGGCGCTCGACGGTGCGCTCCTGCAGCACGCGCAGCAGCTTGACCTGGAAGGCCAGCGGCATGCTCTCGATCTCGTCGAGCAGCAGCGTGCCGCCCTGAGCGTGCTCGAACTTGCCGACCCGGCGCTTCGAAGCGTTGGTGAAGGCGCCCGCCTCGTGGCCGAACAGCTCGCTTTCCAGCAGCGATTCGGGCAGGCCGCCGCAGTTGATGGCCACGAAATGGCGCTGCCGCCGCGCGCTGTGCTCGTGCAGGCAGCGCGCGACGAGTTCCTTGCCGCTGCCGGTCTCGCCGACGATGAGCACGTCGGCCGAGGTGGCGGCGAGGTTCATCACCTGGCGCCGCAGCATCTGCATGACGGCCGACTGGCCCAGCAGGGCCGCCTCGATGCCCGCCTTCTCCTGCAGCTGCAGGCGCAGCGCCTGCACCTCCAGGCCGAGCGCGCGGCGTTCCATCGCGCGCGTGGCGACGTCGACCAGGTGGGCCGGCGCGTAGGGCTTCTCGATGAAGTCGTAGGCACCCGAACGCATCGCCTGCACCGCCAGCGTCACTTCGCCGTGAGCCGTCACGAGCACCACGGGGATGCTCGGGTCCAGCTCCTGCACCTTGGTCAGCAGCGTCAGGCCGTCCATGCCGGGAAGCCGCACGTCGCTGATCACGATGCCCATCAGGCCCGGCGCGATGTGCAGCAGCGCGCTCTCCGCCGACTCGCAGCCCTGCACCTGGAAACCCGCCAGCTCCAGCGTCTGAGTCAGGCTCAGACGAACCGGCATGTCGTCTTCGACGAAGACGATCTTGAAACCTTCAAACATGTTGCCGCTCTTGCCGCTGCTGTTGTTGCTGTCCACTCTGTTCACTCGATGGCTCCAAAGGCAGGTCGAATTCGAAGGCCGCGCCCTGCTCCACCGGCACGGCGCGCAATTCGCCGCCGAATTCCTTGACGATGTTGGCGGAGATCACCAGCCCCAGGCCCAGACCCGCGCCGGCGGGCTTGGTGGTGAAGAAGGGCTCGAAGAGGTGGGCCCGCAGGTCGTTGGGGATGCCGGGCCCGCTGTCGGTGATGCGCACCCAGGCCCGCGCCGCGTGCACCCAAGACCGGACGGTGATGCGCTTGGCCTGGCGCCCCTGCATCGCATCCGCCGCGTTGGCCATCAGGTTGACCAGCACCTGTTCGAGGCGGTTCTCGTCGCAGCGCACATGCAGCTCGGCCTGCAAGTCGAGTTCGACTTCCACGTCCTCGGCGCGCAGCCGCCAGGAGAGCATCTCCTGCGCCGCGTGCACCGCGACGTTCAGCCGCACCGGATGGTCGGCCACGCGGGTCTTGCGCGCGAACGACTTGAGCTGCGCGGTGATCCGCCCCATGCGCTCGACCAGGCCGGTGATCGAGCGCAGGTTGTCGGCCACGCGGTCGCCCTGGCCGCGGTCCAGCAGCAGCTTGGCGTTCTCCGCCAGCGCCCGCAGCGCGGTCAGCGGCTGGCCGACCTCGTGCGAGATGCTGGCCGACATCTCGCCCAGCAGCGCCAGCTTCTCGGCCTGCACCAGTTCTTCCTGGGCCTGGCGAAGCACGGTCTCGGCGTGCTTGCGCTCGTTGATCTCGTGCTGCAGCTCGCTGTTGGACACCTGCAGCTCGCGGGTGCGCTGCTGCACCGTGCGCTCCAGGTCGTCGTAGGCCCGCTGCAGGGCCAGCCGCGCCGCCAGCTTCTGCGCGACCACGCGCCGCCGCTGCAGCCAGTAGAGCAGCAGCAACCCCGCGCTGGCCGAGATCGCACCGGCGCCCCAGGCGGCCAGCCGCGCGGTGCGCCACACTTCGGCGGCGTTGGAGAAGATCAGCAGCCGCCAGCCGAAACGCGGCACCGCGCGCTCGTGCACCACCACGCTGATCGGCGGCGCGTCGGCCGACACCCGCAGCCGCGCCAGCTGGCTGCCGCTGCTGCCGGCCGAGGCCGGGGTCAGCCAAGGCCACTCGCAGCAGCCCAGCGTGTCGGGCACCAGCGGCAGCATCGAGCGCCCCTTCGTCCAGCCGGCCGGCGCCATGGTCTTGAACTTCCAGGCCGGGACGGAGGAGATGATCACCAGCCCCTGGTCGTCGACCACCAGCGGCTTCTCGCTTTCGAGGCGGAAGGCCAGGTCTTCCCAGGTGGATTCCATCGGCGCCAGGCTGATGCGCACCACGACCACGCCCCAAACCTGGCCTTCGCGCACCACCGGCCGGGCGAAGTAATACTCGGGCGCACCAGTTTGCGGATTGGATTCGAAATGGCGGGTCTCTTCGCCTCCCAAGGCGTCGGCGACGAAAGGGCGTTTGGAGAAATCCCGGCCGACGCTGCTTTCGCTGAGGTAGCTG
The DNA here is from genome assembly GCA_966211815.1 of uncultured Burkholderiales bacterium. Classification (GTDB taxonomy): domain Bacteria; phylum Pseudomonadota; class Gammaproteobacteria; order Burkholderiales; family Burkholderiaceae_C; genus JANPCX01. The sequence goes on along the minus strand of CBIHOD010000002.1, from coordinate 126,283 downwards.
TCGCTGGAAGCCGCCACCGTCCCGAGCGCGTCCAGGACGAACGCCGCGTTGATGCCGGAAATGACGCTGAACCGGCTCAATTCCCGGTTGACCGCTTCACGAAGCGCGCCGTTCATCGGCGCGCGAAGCAACGCCTCGACCTCCAGGTCGCCGTCGAGCAGGGCCGGCAGGTAGGCCTGCTTGCCGAGTTCGTTCTCGAGCACCGAGGCGTACAGGTCGAGCTGCCGGGCGGCCGCGTCGTCCAGGCGGTCGAAGCCGTGGCGCTCGCTCCACACATAGGCGATGCCGCCGGCGACCAGGGCCATGACCACCAGGCACAACCAGGCCCCCACGGCGGCCAGCAGGCGGGAAATGGAAGATTTGCTCGGGAAATTCAATCGGCGGACAACGGGCATGGGAAGGGCGCCGGGCGCCGCGGCCGGCCTGTCGGGCGCACCAACCCGGGCCAGGGACAAAACCGCATGCTGGGGCAAGTGGGGCGGGTTTGCAAGGCACGGCCTGTCCCCGTTTCGAGGCGCGCCGGCGGCTTCTCGGAGGTTGGGCGGAAATCCACACGCCTTGCCGGACTCGAGTGCGGGCTTCCACACACTGTCCGCCATGCCACGCCCGGCGTGCCTGGGAGCGACAACGCTGGCATGCGTAATGCTTTGTAAGGCCCACGCGCCGGGAACGGCGCCCAACCTTGCAAGCACTGGAGTGAACACAAATGGCCATGAAGACCCCGTCAGTGTTGTCGCCGGTAGGCGACTGGAACAGCAACGAGCCCGCCTGGTCCGACGTGCTCTACACCGTCAAAGCCAAAGGCCCCCAATTCCTGGTGAAAGCGGTGGACACCTATTCCGGCGAACAGGCCCAAGTCAGCGGCGTCGCCTGGGACGGCATGACACTGACCTTCACCGAACATTGGCCGAGCGACCGCGTCTCGCGCTGCACCCTGCGCATCCTGTCGCCCGAGCGCGCCGAGATGAGCCACGCCTACACCGATCAATTCACCCTGGTGCGCGCCGGCGCGCTGCTGGCGCAGGCCGCCTGAAAACCGCATCGACGGACGCCGGGAGGCCTCCGTCGATCCTTCCGCCACGCACCGGGTCGCGTCGGTGCTTCGGCTTCTCGCCATGCGGCGATGGCCGCCGTGGGGCATGGGCCCAACATTGATCATGTGGGCACTTGCTCACTTGCTGTGCGTCGGGCACGGTGAAAGCGCCCCTGCCCGCGGCGGCCGGGCAAACGGCGATTCCCGAGTCGTCCGCTTGGCGGTGAAAGAGGACGCAAGCCCGGCGGTGAACAAGGGCACGGCCGCCGTGGGCGCGTCCGCAGCAGGGGCCTTCGACATCGGGGCGTCCGAATACGCGCCCTGACCCGCTCGAGCGATCAAAAAAAAGCCGCCTCGAGGGGCGGCTTTTTTCCATGCCGAGGGTTCCGGCGCGCGCCCTCACCGGAGCGCCAGGCGCCGTATCAAGCCCTGGGTCGACGCGTCCAGGCCGGCGGTGTCGCCGCTGGCCAGGCGCGGCAGCAGGTCGTTGCACAGCGCCTTGCCCAGCTCGACGCCCCACTGGTCGAAGCTGTTGATGCCCCAGACCGCGCCGCTGACGAACACGCGGTGCTCGTAGAGCGCGACCAGCGCGCCCAGGCTGCGGGGCGTCAGCGCCTCCAGCAACAGCGTGGTGCTGGGACGGTTGCCGGGGAAAGTGCGGTGGCGCGCCAGCGTCGCCGCGTCGAGCGTCGTGGAGGCCGTCGGGGCCTTTTCGCCCATCGCCTGCGCCGTCGTCTTGCCCTGCATCAGGGCCTGCGACTGGGCCAGGCCGTTGGCCAACAGCATCGCGTGCTGGCGCTCCAGCTGCGCCTGCAGCGCGGCGTCGCCGCCTTCGGCCGCCGGCGCGTGGCTGGGCCGCTTGACCAGGATGAACTCCACCGGGATCGGGTCGGTGCCCTGGTGCAGCATCTGGAAATAGGCGTGCTGCCCATTGGTTCCGGGCTCGCCCCAGACCACCGGGCTGGTGGCGTAGGGCAGCGGCTCGCCCCGCTGGTCCACCCGTTTGCCGTTGGACTCCATCTCCAGCTGCTGCAAGTAGGCGGGCAGGCGCTTCAACCCCTGGTGGTAGGGCGCGACGCTGCGGCTGCCGAAGCCGTGGAAGTTGCGGTACCAGACGTCAAGGAGGCCGAGCACGGCCGGAAGGTTGCGCTCCAGCGGCGCCTGCTTGAAGTGCAGGTCCATCGCATGGGCGCCGGCCAGCAGGGCGCGGAAATTCGCGGCGCCGATGGCCAGGGCGATCGGCAGGCCGATCGCGCTCCACATCGAATAGCGGCCGCCCACCCAGTCCCAGAAACCGAAGGTGGTCTTGATGCCGAACTCGGCGGCGGCCTGCACATTGGTGGTGGTGGCGACGAAATGCCGGGCGGTGTCCACACCGCCGTGCGCCAGGAACCAGTCGCGCGCGGCGCGGGCGTTGGCCATGGTCTCCTGGGTGGTGAAGGTCTTGCTCGCGACGATGAAGAGGGTGTGGCGCGGGTCGCACTCCCGCAGCACCGGCGCGATGTCGTGGCCGTCGACGTTGGAGACGAAATGGAACTTGAGCCCGCGGTGGCAGAAGGCGTCGAGCGCGGGCAGCACCATCTGCGGGCCCAGGTCGCTGCCGCCGATGCCGATGTTGACGACGGTGGTGATGCCGCTGGCGGCGGTGTCGCGCACGCCCTCGGCGTAGGCCAGCATCGCCTCGAGCACCTCGTGCACGTCCCGGCTGTGGGGGCCCTCGCCGGTCGGCGCGCGCAGCGCGGTGTGGAGCACCGCCCGGCCTTCCGTGGTGTTGACGGCTTCGCCGGCGAACATCGCGTCGCGCCGATTTTCGAGCCCGCACTCGCGGGCCAGGTCGCCGAGGAAGCGCAGCGTGGCCGCGTCGATCAGGTTCTTCGACAGGTCGGCGAAGACCTCCGGCGCTTCCAGGCCCCAGCGTTCGAAGCGCTGCGGGTCGGCGGCGAAGGCCTCGCGCAGGTCGAAGTCCTTGCCGTGCGCCTGGAAGTGGCCCTGCAGGGCCGACCAGGCCAGGGTGCGGTCGCAACGGGTCGCGGTGTCTTCCATGTCGTCGTCTGTCCGTCTTTCAGGTTCGCCTTGTGTCGGGGTCGGGGATGAGCGCGCGCGTCGCCTCGGGCTTGGCCCCGGGACGGGCAATCAGGATGCCTGCTGCAGCGCGGCGATCATCTTGTCGAGCTTGTCCGCGTCGGCGGCGAAACCGCGGATGCCCTCGGCGAGCTTCTCGGTGGCCATCGCGTCTTCGTTCAGCGCGTAGCGGAAGGAAGCCTCGTTGTAGGTGACGGCGTGCATCGGGTCCCGCGCCGCCGAGGCGGGGTCGAGCACGCGCTCGACCGGGCCCTGGCCGGCCTGCAGCGCGGCGAGCAGCTCGGGGCTGATGGTGAGCAGGTCGCAACCGGCCAGCGCGGTGATCTGGCCGACGTTGCGGAAGCTGGCGCCCATCACTTCGGTGGCGATGCCGAACTTCTTGTAATACGTGTAGATCTGGCGCACCGACTTGACGCCGGGGTCGTTCGCGCCGGCGTTGGCGGCTTCGTCCCACGACGCGCCGGCGCTCTTTTTGTACCAGTCGTAGATGCGGCCGACGAAGGGGGAAATGAGCTTCACGTCCGCTTCGCCGCAGGCCACGGCCTGGCAGAAGGAGAAGAGCAGCGTCAGGTTGCAGTGGATGCCTTCGCGTTCCAGGATGCGTGCGGCCTGGATGCCCTCCCAGGTGGCGGCCATCTTGATCAGCACCCGGTCGCGGCCGACGCCCGCGGCCTCGTAAAGCGCGACCAGGCGGTGCGCGCGCTCGACGGTGGCCGCCACGTCGAAGCTGAGGCGGGCGTCGACCTCGGTGGACACGCGGCCCGGCACCACTTTCAGGATCTCCAGGCCGAAGCGCACCAGCACCTGGTCGACGATGCCGTCCAGCGGCAGCCCGGCGTGCGCCTTGACCGTCTCCGCCAGCAGCGGCGCGTAGTCCGGCTGCTGCACGGCTTTGAGGATGAGCGACGGGTTGGTCGTCGCGTCCCGCGGCGCGAACGCGGCCAGTTGCTTGAAGTTGCCGGTGTCCGCGACGACGGTGGTGGATTGTTTGAGCTGGTCGAGCTGGTTCATAGGGAGGTTCCGAATGGGCCTGCGCCGGGGGGCCGGAGACAGGGGTGCGAAGCCGCAAAGCATAGGGCAAACCCGTTACCGGGTTGCTTCAAGACGCTACGGCGGCCCCGTCAACCGGGGGCCAGTTTCAGGCGCATCTCGATGCGCGAGCCGCGGCGTATCACTTCGTCGATGCGCTGCGCCCTTTCCGCCGGGGACAGCTTGGGGTCGTTGTTGATCGCCTGGCGCGCCTTGAACATCTCGAGGTCGGCGATCGGCACCAGCTGCAGGTTGCTGGATGGCCGGAAACGGGACAGGCTGTTCACCGCCTCCAGGATCTGTTTCTCCTGCGCGCCGCCGGCGCCGAAGTTGACGACGAAATGGTTGATGCGCCGCTTGGTCTCCGGAGACAGCGTGCTGCGCCAGACCAGCGGCGACTGCGGGATCAACGGGCTTTCCCACACCACCTTCAAGCGCGGGCCCAGCTGCGGGAAGTCGCGCGCGAAGAAGGCGACCTCCTCCGTGTTCGCGGTGGCCACGTCCACCTCGCCCTGCGCCACCTTCTTCAGGTTCTGCTGGTGGCTGGCGTAGGAATATTCCTTGAAGATCGCCTTGGTGTCGTTGATGCCGCTCTTCTGGAACGCGAAGTACAGCGGCACGAGGAAACCCGAAGTGCTTTTGGGTTCGCCGTCGCTGAAGCGCAAGTGCCCCGCCTGCGACAGGACGTCGCCGAGCGTCGCGATCCTGGCGTCCCGGTTCACCACCAGCACCGATTTGTAGCCGAAGCTGCCTTCCTTGGTGACCATCTGCGCGAAGACCGAGCCGGCGCCGGATTCGACGACTTCCAACGCGGGCGCGTTGCCCATCCACCCCACGTCGACCTCGCCGGCGACGAAGGCCTTGACCATCTGCGCCTGGTTCTCGTACACGCGCAGGTCCGTGGCCTGCCCCACCCCGGCGCCCATGCGCTTGACGAAGGGCAGCCAGTTGGCCCGCGTCTGCTCGGCGGACCGCGGCGAGATCACGCCGAACACCAGGACCCCGGGTTCGGGCGGCGGCGCCGCGCGCGCGGCCTGGGCGGCGCCGAGCAACAGCCCGGCGGCGGCGGTGGTGAATCGGCGGCGCGGTAGGTTCATGTGGACTCCTTGCTTGCATCGGCGCGAATGGGGCGAAGGCACCCCGGCGGGCCGCGCGCGGCTTGCGCGGGCCCGGCTTGGCGGGGGTGGCGATGGGGGGAAGGCCTAGACCGGCACCACGGAAATGCCCCGCGAAGGCAGGCGCAACGTGGCGGTGTCGCCGATCTTCCAGCTGCGCTCGACGTCGGGGGAAACCACGAAGATCGGGCCCAACCCGGTGTCGACGGTCAATTCGTAGAAGCTGCCGAGGTAGGCCTGTTTGGAGACGACGCCCACCAGGCCTTCTTCGCCCGGCTGGCCGAGCGTCCAGGCCTCCGGCCGGATCGCCGCCTTGACCGGGCCGGGCTTGACGGCGTGCAGCGCCTTCACGCGCAGCGGGCCGACGAGCACCGAGCCGTCGGGCAGCGCTTCGCCGGAGAACAGCATGGCCTCGCCCATGAAGCCGGCGACGAACTCGCTGCGCGGCCGCTCGTACAGGTCGGCCGGGCTGCCGGCCTGGGCGATCACGCCGTTGTCCATCACGATGATCTGGTCGCTCACCGCCAGCGCCTCGCTCTGGTCGTGGGTGACGTAGGCCACCGTCAGGCCCAGGCGCTGCTGCAGGCCGCGGATCTCCTCGCGCATCGAGCGGCGCAGCCGCGCGTCCAGGTTGGACAGCGGCTCGTCGAACAGCAGCACCGAAGGCTCCAGCACCAGCGCGCGCGCCACCGCCACGCGCTGCTGCTGCCCGCCGGACAGCTCGCTGGGCAGGCGGTCGTCGAACCCGGTCAAGCCGACCGCGGCCATGGCCTTGCGCGCGCGCTCCAGCATCTCGTCGGGCTTGGTGCCGCTGACCGACAGGCCGTAGCAGACGTTGTCCAGCACGCTCATGTGCGGGAACAGCGCGTAGCTCTGGAACACCATGCTGACGTTTCGCTCGGCCGGCCCGAGCGTGGTGACGTCGCGGCCGTCGATGAGGATCTGACCGCCGCTGGGCGTCTCCAGCCCGGCGATCATGCGCAGCGTGGTGGTCTTGCCGCAGCCCGAGGGGCCGAGGATGGTGGTCAAGCTGCCCTTGGGCACGGTGAAGCTGATGCCCTTGACCACCAGCGCCGAGCGCGGGCCGCCGTAGCGCTTGATGACGTTCTTGAATTCGATGCCTGCTTGGGACATGTTGGCTTTTCCTTGTGAGAAATCGGTGGCGTGCGGCGGGGCGTCACTTGCGCGCGCCGGCGGCCTTGCGGCGGCCCAGCTTGCGTTCGCCGACGAAGAACTGGATGGCGGCGGTGGCCAGCGACATGAGCAGGATCAGCACCGTGCAGTAGGCCAGCGCGACGCCGTAGTCGCCGTTGCCGACGCGGCCGATGATGTAGGTCGTGGCCAGCTCGTATTCGGCGGTGACGAGGAAGATCACCGCCGACACCGTGGTCATCGAGCGCACGAAGCTGTAGACCAGGGCGGCCACCAGCGCCGGCTTGAGCAGCGGCAGCACGACGCGGCGCAGCGTGGTCAGGCTGCTGGCGCGCAGCATCACCGAGGCCTCGTCGAGCGAGCGGTCCAGCTGTTTGAAAGCCGCCGTGCCGGCGCGCACGCCCACCGGCAGGTTGCGGAAGACGAAGCACAGCACGATGATCAGCCCGGTGCCGGTTAGCTCCACCGGCGGCACGTTGAAGGCCAGGATGTAGCTCACGCCCAGCACCGTGCCCGGTATCGCGAAGGTCAGCAGCGCCGAGAACTCGAAGGTGGCCTTGCCCCGGAACTCGGTGCGCGCCAGCAGCCACGCGATCAACAGCCCGATGACGGCGCACACCGGCGCGGCCATCGCCGACAGGCTGATGGTGTTGAACAGCGAGCCCCAGGCCGTGCCCGCCCAGACCAGGCCGTGGTCGCCCATCTGCAGGTCGAAGGCGGTCTTGAAATGGGCCAGCGTGGGCGTGTAGTCGCGCCCCCAGGTCTTGACGAAGCCGCCGGCGAAGGCGAAGAGGTACACCACCACGGTGAAGCCTAGCCAGGGCCCGGCCACCCAGTTGCACAGACGCCGCACCGGCGCGGGCAGCTCCATCGGCACGCCGGCGTCGCCCTTGCCGGACACGGTGGTGAAGCTGGTGTTGCCCAGCAGCTTGCGCTGCACGAAGAACACCGTCAGGGCGAAGGCGGTGAGGATGAGCGCCAACGCCGCGGCCATCCCCTGGTCGAGCGAGGCGCCGACGATGGCGAAGAAGATCTCGGTCGACAGCACCGAGAACGACCCGCCGAGGATGATGGGGTTGCCGAAGTCGGCGATGCTTTCGATGAATCCCACCAGGAAGGCGTTGGCCAGGCCCGGCTTGAGCAGGGGCAGCGTCACCGTCATGAAGGTTTTCATGCGGCTGGCGCGCAAGGTCTGCGCCGCCTCCTCCAGCGACGGGCTGATGCCCTGCACCACGCCGCGCATGATCATGAAAGCGATCGGCGTGAAGGCGAAGAGCTGGGCCAGCCACACGCCGAAGACACCGTAGAACCAGCGCGTGGGCTGCACGCCGAAGGCCCACTCCAGCAGCTGGTTGACGATGCCTGCGCGGCCGAAGAGAAGGATCAGGCCCAGGCCCACGACGAAAGGCGGCGTGATGATCGGCAGCATGGCCAGCGCGTTCAGGGGCTTGGCGACGCGCTTGGACCCGCGCTCGGCCATCAGTGCGATCAAGGTGCCCAGCACGGTGGTGCCGGCCGCGGTGAGCAAGGCCAGGTACAGCGTGTTCCAGGCCACGCCGCAGCCGCCGCGGCCCGCCAGGCAGCCCACGCCCCAGACGCGGCCCGTCCCCACGCGCTCCCAGGCGGCGCCGAGCATGAAGGCGCCCTCTTCGGTGTAGAAGGCCGCGAGCAGCGATTTGCCCACCGGGAACACCACGAACAGCGCCAGCAGCGCGCCGCACCCGATCACGGTGGCGGAGACGAACACGTCGCGCCTGAAATAGCCCAGCCGCGCCAGGCCGGCGCCCAGCAGCATCACCAGGCAGACGGTGACGACGAAGCCGCCCCAGCCGACGCCGTACTGGCCTTGCGGCAGTGCGCCGAAGGCGCGGTTCAGCCATTCGTGCGACCAGCCCGCGGCGCCGATGGTGAAGCCGCTGACGCCGAGCCCTGCCAGACCCGCCACCGCGCCGGCGACCAGCACCCTGCCCTGGCGCCGCCCGGCGGGCAGCAGCGCGCCGAAGCCGGCGATCAGCAGGCCGGCGACGCCGCTCCACAGCCAGACGCGGCCGTGCACCGCGGCCTGGGTCAGGCCGTTGGCCGTGGCCTGGCCGGCGAAGAGGTTGGGCAGCGAAGACGCCAGCGAGCCGCGCTGCAGGAAGTACCAGGGCAGCACCACGTAGGCGGCGAACCCCAGCAGGACCCAGCCGTAGATGGCGCGCTGGGTGCGTTCAGTGAATCGGACGAGCATGGGTCTGGCCGTTCTGTCTAGGTAAGAGTGGTGGGAGTGGCGGCCGGGGCGGGGATCCGTTTCATGGGAAAGCGCCTCCAAAAACAACAGGCGATGGTCGGCCCGGCGCGCTGCCAGGGGCAGCGGCGCAGGTTCCACGGGCGCCGGGGCGGTCTGCGGCGGGCGGCGCGGCCGTCCGCCCGCGCAGCGTCACTTCGGCTGGTTGAAAGCCTTGCGCTCCCAGTTCAGGATCAACTGCCGCCGGATGGCCGCCGAGCCGTACTTGGCGTAGTCATAGTCGATCAGCTTGATCTTCTTGAAATCGGGCACGCGCGGGTCCACCGGCGTGGCCTTGTTCGACGGCAGCTGGAACTGCTTGCCGAGGACGGCGAACTGCTGAGCGCCCGGTGTCAGCGCCCATTCGTAGAACTTCTTGGCGTTCTCCAGGTTGCGGGCGCCCTTGACGATGGACATCGAGCCGATCTCCGCACCGGTGCCGTCGCTCGGGGTGACGGTCTCGATCGGGAAGCCCTGGGCCTTCTCGCCCGGGCCGTCGTGGATGAAGCTGATCGACACCGAGGCCTCGCCGCGCGCCACCGCCTTGATCGGGCCGGTGCCGGAGCGCGGGTAGGTGCTGACGTTCTTGTGCAGCTCGGCCAGGTACTCGTAGGCCTTGTTCTCGCCCATCAACTGCACCAGGGTGGCGATCATCGTGTAGGCCGTGCCGCTGGCGCGCGGGTCGGCGACCTGGATCTCGCCCTTGTATTCGGGCTTGAGCAAGTCGGCCCAGGTCTTGGGCACCGGCAGTTTCTTCTTGGCCAGCAGCTCGGTGTTGTAGCCGAAGCCCAGCGGCCCGAGGTAGACGCCGACCGTCTTGTAGCCGGCCTGCTCGGCCTGCTTCTGGGCCCAGGGGTAGAGCTGGGGCAGCGAAGGCGACTTGTACTCCAGCGTCAGGTTCTGCTCGGCCGCCAGCATGTGCGGGTCGCCAGTGCCGCCGAACCAGACGTCGGTCTTGGGGTTGGCGCGCTCGGCCAGGATCTGCGCGAGCGACTCGCCCGAGCCCTTCATCGTCATGTTCACCTTGATGCCGCTGGTTTTGGCGAAGGTGGTCTGGATCAGGTTGCACCATTCGGCCTGGACCGAACAGATGAGGTTGAGCTCGTTGTCCTGGGCATGCGCGGCGGAAAGGCCCATCGCCAACGCGGCGGCGGCCCAGTAACGGTTGAACTTCATGGCATTGTCTCCATCGGTGTGCCGCTCGGGCACGTTGGGGGGAAGGGAACACCGGCTTTCGCGTCCGCAACCGCGGGACCGGGTCCCCACACACGGGTCTGGCTCATCGGGAACTGGGGGGCGCGGGGCGGCTTCACGCGGAGCCTCCGGCGCGCAGGCGAGGGGCCGGCTCGGCGCCGGCCGCGGGGGAGAAGGCGAGCACTTCCACGCCGCTGCGCCGCAGGCTCAGGCTCACCGGCGAGCCGGCGCGCAGGGGCGCGCTCGCGCCCCAGGCCAGCACCCACAGTTCGCCCCACGCCACCTCCACCAGGTATTCGGTCGCCCGGCCGAGGTAGGCGCGGCGCAGGACCTTGCCCGGCAGGCCCCGGCCCGAAGCAGGCGACAGCTGCCAGGCTTCGGGCCTGACCATCAGCCGCAGCGACCCCGCCCGGGGCTCCAGCGACGGCATCGCGCTGGCCGCGACGATGTGCCCGGCCACGCGCAGGCGGCCGTCGGGCAGGCGTTCGGCCTCCAGCAAGAGCGCGTCGCCCATGAAGCCCGCGACCTGGGCGTCCAGCGGGTGGTCGTAGATCTCGCGCGGGGTGCCGGACTGGCGCACGCGGCCGCCGTCCATCACGACGATCCGGTCGCTCACCGCCAGCGCTTCCGCCTGGTCGTGGGTGACGTAGAGAACGGTCAACCCCAGGCGTTGCTGCAGGCCGCGGATCTCTTCCCGCATCTGGCGGCGCAGCCGGGCGTCCAGGTTGGACAGGGGTTCGTCCAGCAGCAGCACCCGGGGCTCGATCGCCAGCGCGCGGGCCAGCGCGACGCGCTGCTGCTGCCCGCCGGACAGCGCGTGCGGCGCCCTGTCCCACAGCTCGCCCAGCCCCACCAGCGCCAGGGCGGCCAAAGCGCGCTCGCGCCGCCGCGCTGCCGGCAGGCCGGCCGCCTCCAGGCCGAAGCCCACATTGCCCAGCACGTCGAGGTGGGGGAACAGCGCATGGTTCTGGAAGACGAGGCTGACCGACCGGTCGCCGGGCCCGAGGCCGCCGGCAGGCCGGCCGTCGATCCACACTTCGCCGCACGACGGCGCTTCCAGGCCGGCCACCAGGCGCAAAAGCGTGGATTTGCCGCAGCCGGAGGGACCGAGCAGCGTGGTCAGGCTGCCCGGGGCGACCTGCAGGTCGACGCTGTCCAGCACCTGCGGGCCGTCCCCATAGGACTTGCCCACGCCGCGCAGTTCGACCGCGGGGGCCTCCGGCGCGGCGAGCGGCGCCGCGGGTTGTGGCGAGGCCGGCCGCGTCATGACAGGCGCCCCGATGGCGCAGACGCGCCGTAGGACGGGCCGGGGAACGGCAGCACCAGGGCCGTCCGCCGCGGGATGAAGCCGCCGGCGCGCCCGGTGGCGGCGGCCGCCATGTGGGAATGCCCGCCCGCGGCGCCGCCCTGGCCGACGGCCCGCGCCGGCGCGCCGCCTTCGCCCTCGGCGCTCATCGAATGGGGCCATCGCACCACCGCGTCCACGCCGACCACGCGGCCCGCCTCGACGCGGTTGAACAGGTCGACGCTGGCGTTCATCGATTCGGCGATCTGCCGGCAGATCGACAACCCCAGGCCGATGCCGGTGCCGCCCTTCGAGGCGGAAAAGGGTTCGAACAGGCGCTGCCGCACCGACTCGTCCACGCCGCCGCCCTGGTCCCAAACCACCAGCTCCAGCTCGCCGCGCAGGCGCCGCACGACGATGCCGAGCTGGCCGCCCTTGGCGGAATGGTGGATGGCGTTGGACAACAGGTTGCGCAGCAGCTCGCCGAGCAACCATGCGTCCGATTGGATTTCGAGCGGGCTGGATTCCAGGCTGAACTCCAGGCGCTTGCGCGCCATGAGCGGCGCGAACTCCACCGCCACCTCCCGCGCAGCGGCTTCGAGGTCGACGGGCTGCCATTCCCCCTGGCGGGCGAGCTGGTCGACCTTGGCCATCGACAGCAGCTGGTTGGCCAGGCCGGTGGCGCGCTCCACGGTGCGCAGCATCTTGGCCAGCGTCTCGCGGGGGTCGAGCTGGCCGGAGGTCAAACCCTGCAGCTGGGTGCGCAGCACCGCCAGCGGCGTGCGCAACTGGTGCGACGCGTCGGAGAGGAATTTGCGCTGCCGGTCGACCGAAGCCTGCTGCGCCGCCAGCAACTCGTTGACGGTGCGCACCAGCGGCGCCAGTTCCTCGGGCCGCTCGTCCGCCAGCAGGCGGTGGTCGGCGGCGGGGCGGCTGTGCAGCTCGCCCATCAGGCGGCGCAGCGGCTGCAGCGCCAGGTGCAGGACGGCGCCGATGCCGAGCATCGCCAGCAGCAGCAGCCCTGCCGAGCGCCAGACGATCTGGCTGAGCAGGTCGCCCTGCGCGTTCAGCCGGCCGGGATAGGGCTCCATGACCTGCACGGTCACCGGCAACGACTGGGAACCCTGGTTCAGCGTCAACCGGGTCACGGAGACCCGCACCGTTTCGCCGCGGAATTTGTCGTCGTACAGCGCCACCGCCTGGCCGTCCCGGCCCGCGCCGGCCCAGGCGCCGGCCGGCGGCGGGGCCAGGTCGGGCTCGCCGAACAACAGCCCGCCGGCTTCGTCGCCCACGCGGAACCGCAGGTGCGGCGGCTGGCCCAGGCCGGTGGCCTCCTGCAGTTCGCGCATCGGCAGCCCATCCAGCGCGTCGCCCCTTTCGGCCATCGCCCTGGCGTAGGCGGCGGTGGCGCGGACCAGGGCGCGGTCGCGCTGCTGGTTGAGCCGCTCCACCGCGTGGCGGTAGCTGAGCCACCCGTCGCCCACCAGCAGCGCGAGCAGGACCAGGAAAGCGCCCGTCGCCATGAACCGCAGGATGGACTTGCGCCAGGAGAGCGCCGACAGCAGCGTGGCCATGGTTTCAGTCCGCCTTCCCCATGACGGCTTCGTCGATGAGCAGGTAGCCCACGCCGCGCAGCGTCATCAACTCCGCGCAGGCGCCGGCGATGCGCTTGCGCAGCCGGTGCACGAGCACCTCGATCGCGTCGGCCGCGCCGTCGTTGGCAGCGCCGAACACCGCCTCGTGCAGCGCGTCCTTGGACACCGCCTGGCCGCGGCGGGCCATCAAGGCCTTGAGCAACGCGGCTTCCCGCGGCGACATGTCCAGCGGCCGCAGGCCCTTGAAGAACACGCCGCTGGCACGGTCCAGGCGCAGCATGCCGCAGTGCAGCTCCTCCTCGCCCTGGCTGCGGCGGATGAGGGCGCGCAGCCGGGCTTCCAGTTCGACCACGTCGAAGGGCTTGGCGAGGTAGTCGTCGGCGCCGGTGTTCAGGCCGAGCACGCGTTCGCCCACCGCGGCGCGTGCGGTCACGATCAGCACGGGCACCTTGGAGCCGTCGTCGCGGATGCGCTGCAGCAGCTCCAGTCCGTCGATGCCGGGCAGGCTGAGGTCGAGCACGATGGCGTCGAACCCGTGCCGCCTGGCCATGCCGAGCGCCTCCAGCCCGTCGGCGCAGCACACCAGGTCGAAGCCGCGCGAGCTGAGCACCTGGCTCAACGCTTCGGACAGGTCCAGGTCGTCCTCGACCAGCAGGACGCTCATGCCGGGCCCGCTCATTCGCGCACCCATTGCCGCAAGGCGATCAAGGCGGTGGCCGAGAGCGAAGTCATGGCCTGGAGCGAAACCGCCGCCCCGGCGGACCGGACGCGGCGGACCGGACCGGCGAGGGCGCAGCCCCCCAACAGGCGCTCGGCGCGGCGCCCTACCCGGGTGGCCAGCCAGACCGGGACGTCGGGCTGGCGCTTCCACAGCGCGGCCAGCAGCGACAGCGACGCGCCGCTGGGCTCATCGAAGTCGACCAGCACCCCGTCGAAGGCCTGCTGCTCCACGCGGCTCAGGGCCAGCGTGTAGCCGACCACCTGGCATTCCTGCCCGGCCTCGTGGGAGGACACCTGGGCCCACGACGCGATCGCGCCTTTCGGTTGGTCGGTGCAGAGGAGGTGTGCCATGGGTCGGAATCTTGCGCCCGCACCGGCGGCTTGTCATTCCGGCTTCAACCAAGAAACCTTGAAAGAAAGTTGAAAGTTCCCGTAACGGGGCCCCGCAACGCGTTGCGCGACGGCCTCAGGGAATCCATCGATAGTGAAAGCACCGAGGTCCCGCGAAAGCGGTTTGAAAGCCGGCGCGTGCGGGCGCCCGCACGGCACCCCGCCGCACGAGTGAAAACACGCCCCGCCCGGTTGCGGGCATCCCGGCGCGCCGCGGAGGCCTTTCCGCGGGTCGGCGGCGCCCACGCCTTCTTGAATATAGTTTTCACTTCTTGAATCTATTTTGAAACTTATCTACTCTTCGCAGCGTCGTCACCGGCCCGCCTAGGGGGCACGCAAAAACGGTGGCGTCGCCGCCCGAGCCGGTCCCCGTCGCCGCAACGATCCGGGGATCGGCGAAAGCCGGCTCCAAGCATTCACAACCACTCTGGAGATCCCCATGAAATTCCGCCAACCCTTGCTGATCAGCCTGGCCGCCTTGGCGCCGGTGTGCGCGCACGCGCAGAGCAGCGTGGTGCTGTACGGCACCGCCCACGGCCAATTCGAAAGCATCAAAGCCACCGACTCCGTCACTGCCACCGGCGCCGCGTCGCCGCTGACCGACAAGCCCGCGCGCACCCGGCTGAGCAACGTCAGCTCGGAGCTGGGCGTGAAAGGCACGCTGGACCTGGGCAACGGCATCCAGGGCCTGGCCCAGTACACCACCGGCGTCAACGTCGACAACGCCAACGGCGGCACCTCCAGCGGCATCTGGGCCAGCGCCAAGGACGTCTTCGTCGGCGTGGGTTTCAAAGACGTCGGCACCGTCAAGCTCGGCCGCATGACCGCCGCGGCGCGCTGGATCTCCGGGACGGCGGACTACTCCGCCTCCGGCGCCGGCCCGCAAGACGACCAGGCCGCGCTGACCGGCTTCAGCGGCCTGGCCTCGCCGCAGTTCAACACCCGCATGGACAACACGCTGGGTTTCGAATCGGCGAAATTCGGCGGCTTTTCCCTGCGCGCCTACTACGGCGCCAACGAGGGCAAGAGCAACTCCGCCGTCGCGACCGGCGCCAAGCTGAACGACAGCAGCGTGAGCCTGCTGGCGCGCTACGAGATCGGCCCCGTGGACCTGCGCGCCGCCTATGAGCTGCGCAACGACAAGCAGACGCTGAACGCTTCCACCGCCAACGACACCAAGGACAAGTCGCTGCGCTTCGGCTTGCGCCTGAAAGCGTCGGACAGCACCTCGGTCTCAGTCGCCTACGACCGCATGACGCTGAGCGACGACAGCGCCACCGGCACCGCGCGCCGCGAACTGGAGCGCAACGGCTGGGTGGTGGGCGCGCGCCAGGCCTTCGGCCCGCACGCCGTCTTCGGCGGCTTCGGCAAAGCCAGCGACGTCAAGGGCGTGCTGGCCAACGGCGGCGCCTTCGACGGCAGCAACACCGGCATGAAGAACTACGTGATCGGCTACACCTACAACTTCAACAAGGACTTCATGTTCGAAGGCTTCGTGGCGCAGCTGAAGAACGAGAAGCGCGCGAAGTACGACTTCGACAGCGGCGGCATCAGCCCGGGGACCGGCGCCAAGCTGTTCGCCGTCGGCGGCGGCCTGCGCTATTCCTTCTGACGCGCCGGGCGCGCGGGTTTCAGCCGCCCGCGCGCTTGAGCTTGCGCGCCAGCGCCTTGCCGCGGCGCAGCGCCACGCCCAGGGCCAGCGACTCCAGCAGGAGCAGGCTGGCCAGCGGCGCCAGGTCGGGCATGAAGGCGTCGGTGGCCTCGGGCACGTTCAACGCGACGTGGCCGGGCACGGCGCGCGCCAGCGGCGAGCCGGAGGTGGTCACCGCCACCACCCCGGCGCCGCGCTGGGCCAGGGTCTCCACGTGCCGCAGCCATTCCGGCACGCGGCCGCTCAGCGACAGCATCACGACCACGTCGCCGCCCTGCGCCAGCGCCGCCATCTGCGACTGCCCCGTGGGGTCGCCGAACACCATCACCGGCATGTCCAGGCGCAGGAAGCGCGAAGCCGCTTCTTGCGCCACGTGCACCGCGGGCCCGTGGGCGAAGAGGATCACCCGCCGCGCCGCGTCCAGCCGCTGGACCGCTTCGTCCACCGCGCCGCCGGCCAGCCCCTGGCGCGCCTGCTGCAGCGCCGAAGCGGCGTGGGCGAACACCTTGTCGACCACGGTCGCCCCCGTGTCGCCCAGCCCGAGCGCCTGCCCGGCCGCCGGCAGGGCCGCCTGGCCGCCGAGCTCCTGGGCCAGGCGCACCCGCAAGTCCTGGAAGCCCGAGCAGCCCAGCGCGCGCGAGAAGCGCACCAGCGTCGGCTCGCTGACTTCCCATTGCCGCGCCAGCTCGCTGATGCTGGCCTGCAGCAGCTGTTCCGGGTTGTCGAGCAACTGCCGGGCCACGCGCTGTTCGGATTTGGTGAGGTTGGGGATCAGCGCCCGGATGGTGTTGAGCATGGTCCGTCGTGAGGGAAGTTGGGGACGAGGCCCGGCGGATCGCCCGCGCGAACGCGGCGTCGGGAGCCGCTTCGAGTGTAGGCGCAGCCACCGGGGCGGCGCCGCCGGGCGGAAGCCTTTCCCGGACCAGGCCGACCGCCGCCTGACAAGCGCGCATCGTTTTTTGACGGCGCCGGTCATTGACGGCCCACGGGAACTTCGGCATCATCGGCATGAAACAAAGTTACACCCCGGAGACCCGGAAGTTTCATCTGCGATGCGGGTCGTGCAAGCTTCCCCCGCCGCCTTCGGCCGGTGCGACATGGCCCTGCGGCGGTCATTGCGGCGGATCCGGCCCCTCCGGTTCTTCCTCCTTCAAAACAGCGGGCGCGGCGCAAGGCCAGCCGCGCCGAACCCCTCAACCGACGGCCCATCCCATGTCCTTTGACCTCGTTTTCTTCGGCGGCACCGGCGATCTGACCTGGCGCAAACTGATGCCCGCCCTCTTCCAGGCCTTCCGGCACGGCAAGCTGCCCGCCGGCGGGCGCATCCTCGCGGTGGCGCGCGACGCGCAGACCGACGACAAATACCGCGCCTGGCTGAAGGAGCGCTTCCAGGAAGTCGAGGGTGCCAAGCGCCCGAGCGACGAGGAATTCGCCCGCTTCGCCGAGCTCATCCACTACCGCCGCATGGACCTGTCCCAGCCCGACGACTACGCCGGCCTGAAGGAATGGCTCGACGCCCGCGGCGCGGACACCGTGGTGCTGTACCTGGCCACCAGCCCCCATTTGTTCCCGCAGATCTGCGAGCAGCTCGGCGCGGTGGGCCTCAACGGCGAACGCATCCGCGTGGTGCTGGAAAAGCCGCTCGGCCACGACCTGGCCAGCGCCCAGGAAATCAACCGCGTGGTGCGCTCGGTGTTCCAGGAGCAGCAGGCCTTCCGCATCGACCACTACCTGGGCAAGCCCTCGGTGCAGAACCTGATGGCCCTGCGCTTCGGCAACGCCCTGTTCGAGCCGCTGTGGCGCCGGGAGAGCATCGCCAACATCCAGATCACGCTGGCCGAAGGCCTGGGCGTGGGCACGCGCGGCGACTTCTACGACCGCACCGGCGCGCTGCGCGACATGATCCAGAACCACGCGCTGCAGCTGCTGACGATGGTGGCGATGGAGCCGCCCTCGCGCTTCGACGCCGACGCGATCCGCGACGAGAAGCTCAAGGTGCTGAAGTCGTTGAAGCCGTTCACGCCGGACAGCGTCTCGCGCGACGTGGTGCGCGGCCAATACCGCGCCGGCACCGCCGGCGGCAAGCCGGTGCCGGGCTACCTGGAGGAAGTGAAGGTGCCGCCCGGCAGCACCTGCGAGACCTTCGTCGCGCTGCGCACCGAAGTGCAGAACTGGCGCTGGGCCGGCGTGCCCTTCTACCTGCGCACCGGCAAGCGCCTGGCGGCGCGCGACGCGCAGATCGTCGTCAACTTCCGCCCCACGCCGCACAACATTTTCCCCGGCCACAATCAGCCCAACAAGCTGGTCATCAAGCTGCAGCCGGAAGACGGCCTGGAGCTGCACCTGCTGGCCGCCAAAGGCACCAGCCAGTCGGAGGCGCTGTCGCCCGTCTTCCTCGACCTGGATTTCGACAAGGCCTTCGCCGAGAACCGCGTCGGCGCCTACGAGCGCCTGTTGCTGGAGGCGATCGCCGGACGGCTGAACCTGTTCGTGCGCAGCGACGAGCAGGAGCAGGCCTGGCGCTGGGTGGAGCCCATCCTCGAAGCCTGGCGGCGCGACAACGACGCCGCCGGCGGCCCGCGCCCCTACGCGGCGGGCACCTGGGGGCCGGCTGCGGCCAGCGCGATGGTGGCCCGCGACGGCTACGCCTGGTCGGAAGAACAGTAGTGATCCACGAAGTCGAGGAAGGCGGGACTCCATGACCACCACCCGGGCCAACGGCGTCGGCGAAGAGCTGCTCGGCATGCTCGACCGCATCCGCGCGTCGCTGCCGGCGCTCCCGCCGGCCGAGCAGCGTGTGGCCAAGCTGGTGCTGCTGGACCCTCGCACCTTCGCCAACCTGCCGGTGGTCGAGCTGTCGGAGCGCGCCCACGTCAGCAAGCCCACCGTCGTCCGCTTCTGCCGCAGCATCGGCTACGACGGCCTGGCCGACTTCAAACGCAAGCTGGCGGGCACGGTGAACGAGGGCGTGCCCTTCGTGCACCGGGCGGTCGACGAGGACGACAAGGCCGGCGACATCGTCGTCAAGCTGATCGACAACGCGGTCTCGGCCTTCCTGAAGTACCGCAACGACGCCGCCACCCACGCCTTCGAGCGGGCCATCGCGGCGCTGGCGCAGGCGGGCTCCGGCGGCCGGAAGATCGAGTTCTACGGCGTCGGCAACTCGGGCATCGTCGCCCAGGACGCCCAGCACAAGTTCTTCCGCCTGGGCGTGAACGCGCAGTCGATCAGCGACGGCCACATGCAGGTGATGAGCGCCACCATGCTGCAGGCCGGGGACTGCGCGGTGGTGATCAGCAATTCCGGCCGCAGCCGCGACCTGCTCGACGTCGTCGAGATCGCCCGCCGCAAGGGCGCCACCACCATCGTCATCACCGCCAGCGGCTCGCCGCTGGCCCAGACCACGCAGAACAGCGGCCAGCACATCCTGCTCGCGGTGGACCATCCGGAAGACTTCGACCGCTACAGCCCGATGGTGTCGCGCCAGTTGCACCTGATGGTGGTGGACATCCTCACCACCGGCGTGGCGCTGCGCCTGCCCGGCAACCTGCGGCCGATGCTGCAGGAGATCAAGAAGAATTTGCGGGCCAAGCGGTATTCGGCACCCGGTTGAGGCGGCCGCCGTTCACCGGGCGGCGCCGCGCATGCACGCCTCGACCTCGGCCACCGGCATTGCGTCCCCGGCATAGGTGAACGTGCCGTGGTCCATCACCTCCCCGGGCCGCGCGCGCCAGTGCTCCCAACGCCGCCCTGGCGAACGACCCGCCCACGCTGATGCGCTTGACGCCGGCCTGCGCCAGTTCATGCACGCTGAACACCGGTCCGCGCAAGCCCATCACAACGTTCACCGGGCAGGTGACGCAAGCGCATACCTCCTGGATCGCCTCCAGGCTGGGCAGCCCCGGTGCATACAGCACGTGAGCACCGGCAGCCTCGAACGCCTGGAGGCGGCGGATGGTGTCGTCCAGGTCCCCGCGCCCGTTCAAGAAGTTTTCCGCCCGAGCGGTGAGCATGAACGGGTGCTTGCGCGCCTCTTCGGCGGCTGCGGCAATCCGCTCCACCGCATGGGAGAAAGCAAAAATGGGATCCGACGGGTCGCCCGTGGCGTCTTCGATAGACCCGCCGACCAGGCCGATCCGCGCCGCTTGGCGGATGGTCTCGCCGCAGGCGGAGGGATCGCTTCCGAAGCCGCTCTCTAGGTCGGCGGACACTGGCAGCTCGACCGCTTCGACGATGCCCCGGGCGTTCTCTAGCACATCTGGCCGCGACAGGCAGGTGCCGGAGTCCTTCAGCCCCAGCGAGAACGCCAAGCCGGCACTCGTAGTGGCCAGGGCCTGGAAACCCAACGCCGCGAGGATGCGCGCCGAGCCCGAATCCCAGGGGTTCGGCACCACGAAAGCACCCGGGTTCTCATGCAGCGCACGGAATGCCCGGTGCCGCTCTTCCTGACTGGCCATGCTGTTGCCCTTTCTCGTTCATGGAAACAATGCCTGACAGATCAACGGGAGTTCCGGCGCATGGTGCGATGGAGGTGCACAACAGGCGCACGCGAAGAACATGCGAGGGGATAGCTCGGTGAGGCGTGCCAGTTTGACCCGGGCGGCTCACGATGGCCATAGACAGTAAGCGCCATGCGGGGCAATACGGGGCCGTCCAACTCATGAAAGAAAAAAGCCCCCGATGAAACGGGGGCTCGGTGGTTGGGACACAACGACGGCGGCAGCACCGCACGGGTCCCATGCTTCAAGCGGGGGGCAGCAGGCCGTCCACCCCGTACATCACCGCCAGGGCGTTGAGCTTGGCAGGGGCGCGGCTGAGCAGGCAGGTCTTGCCCTGGGCCAGGGCCAGGCGGCGGCATTCGAGCAGCACCGCCACGGCGGCGGAATCGAAATGGGCCAGGCCCGAGGCGTCGATCAGCACCTCGGAGCCCGCATGCCCGGCCAAGGCCTGCGACATATGGGCCAGGGCCTGGTTCGCCTCCTTGGCGGTCAAGGTGGCGGGCAGGGGCACGGACAGCGCCGCCACGGCTCAGCTCTTGCCGCCGGGGTTGGCGCCCGCGGCCTTGTTCCGCTCGGCCAGCTTGTTGATCAGGCCGTCGATGCCGCCGGCGCTGACTTCCTGGGCGAAGCTGCTGCGGTAGTTGTCGACCAGCCAGATGCCCAGCACATTGACGTCGTAGATCTTCCAGCCGCCATCGGCCTTTTCGAGGCGGTAGTCGAGCTGGACCGGCTCGCCCTTGCCGCGCACCTCGGTGCGGACGACGACCTCGTTGTCGGTCGGCGCGGCGCGGAAGGGCTTGAGCTCGACGGTCTGGTCCTTCACCTGCGCCAGCGCGCCGGAATAGGTGCGCACCAGGAGGACCTTGAATTCCTCCTGCAGGCGGGTCTTCTGCTCGGGCGTGGCCTGGCGCCAGGCGCGGCCGACGGCGGAAGCGGTCATGCGCTGGAAGTTGACGTGCGGCATCACCTTGGTCTCCACCAGGGCGATCACTTTCTGCACGTCGCCGGCCTGGATCGACTTGTCGGCCTTGACGGCGTCGAGCACGTTGGCGGAGACCTCCTTGATCAGCGCGTCGGGGGCTTTGGCGTCGGCTTGCGCCTGGCAGGCGCCGGCGAAGAAGAACAGGCCGGCGCACAGCACGGCGCCGAGGTTCTTCAGGTTGCGGAAATTCATCGTCGTCATCGTCATTCCTTCTCAAAAATGGGGCGCCTGGTCTGAGCACCCCCGCGGCCCAAAGTTCAACCGCGGGTCCGGGCCGCCCTGGGCGCTAGTCCCACACAGCCCACAACGTGGTGCCGATCCGCCCCGGGGACACCCCAGCCGCGGGCTTACGAAAATTTACTTGTTGCCTGCCACGGCCGAGGCCGGTGCCGCGGGAGGGACCACCGCGGCCGGCGCGGATGCGGCGGACGCGGCGGACGCGGCGGACGCGGCGGACGCGGCGGCGGCGGGGGCCGCCGGCGCCTCGTCGAGGTCGTACCGTTCCTCGGCCTCGGCCGGCGGGTTGCCGTCGTAGACCTTGCTCTGCCTGCGCTGCAGGTAGCCGTCGCGCACGAAGGTGTACTTGTCGAGCGAGATGTCGTCGAGCATCCCGGTGGCGCCGAGCAGGTTGGCGCGGGTGTTGACCACGCCCAGCATCGCGATGCCCACCCGGCTTTCCGAGTCGCTCACGGTCAGGGCGGGCGAGACGCTCAGGTCCAGCGGCAGGCCGACGGAGTCGCGCAGCGTCGAGGGCCCGATGAGGGGCCACACCACATAGGGCCCGGGCCCGAAGCCCCAACGCCCGAGCGTCTGGCCGAAATCCTCGCCCTGGCGGTCGATGCCGGCCTCGGTGGCGATGTCCAAGAGGCCGAAGATGCCGAGGAAGGTGTTGGTCGTGACGCGCATCGTGTCGCGCAGCGCCGCCTCCACCTTGCCCTGCAAGAGGTTGTTCACGCCCGACCAAACGTCGGCGAAATTGTTGAAGACGTTGTCGACGCCGCGGCGCACGAAGGACGGCACCACCTTCTGGTAGGCGGTGGCCACCGGCTTGAGCACGGCGGTGTCGAGCGATTCATTGAAGCTGTAGACCTGGCGGTTCCAGCGCTCCCAAGGGTCGCGCGGGTCCTGGCCGGCATTGGGGCCGCCGCCCACCGTGGCACAGCCCTGCAGCAAGGCGATACCGGCCGCGCCGGCCGCGAACCGCAGCCTCGCGGCACTGGACCGGCGGGTTGCCGCCCCGTTCATTTCAGCGCTCCGCTGGCGGCGGGCGCGGGCGCGGCGGGCGATGCGCCGTCGGCGGCCTTGTTGTAGAGGAACTGGCCGATCAGGTTCTCCAGCACCACGGCCGACTGGGTCTGGCCGATGTTGTCGCCGGGCGCCAGGTTCTTCTCGTCGCCGCCGGCTTCCAGGCCGATGTACTGGTCGCCGAGCAGGCCGGCGGTCAGGATCTTGGCCGAGGTGTCCTTGGGGAATTGCACGCCGCTGTTGACCTCCAGCTTGACCACGCCCTGGTAGGTGGCGGGGTCCAGGGTGATCGAAACCACCCGGCCGACGGTGACCCCGGCGCTGCGCACCGGCGCGCGCACCTTGAGGCCGCCGATGTTGTCGAACTTCGCCGTCAGGCTGTAGGAAGCGTTGTTGTCGAGGCTGAAGGTCGCCAGGTTGGCCGCCTTCAGCGACAGGAACACCACGCCGAGGATGCCGAGCAGCACGAACACGCCCACCAGCACTTCCACACTTTTTCTGTTCATCTCAAAATCCCTTGTTTCGCTTGTCTTTTCCGTCCCGTCCCCGTCCGCCCCGTCGTTCAAGGTGTCGAGAACATCAGCGCCGTCAGCAGGAAGTCGGTGCAAAGCACGCCCAGCGACGAGATCACCACGGTGCGCGTGGTGGCGTGCGCGACGCCTTCGGGGGTGGCTTGCGTCTCGTAGCCCTGGTAGAGCGCGACGAAGGTGCAGATCACGCCGAACACGGCGCTCTTGACGATGCCGTTGCCGACGTCGCGCCACACGTCGACGCGGCTTTGCATGATCGACCAGAAGTTGCCGGCGTCCACGCCGATCATCCCCACCGCGACCGCGTAGGCGCCCAGGATGCCGACCGTCGAGAACAGCACCGCCAGGATGGGCATCGACACGATGCCGCCGATGAAGCGCGGCGCCAGCACCCGGCTCTTCGGGTCGATGGCCATCATCTCCATCGCCGCGAGCTGCTCGCCCGCCTTCATCAAGCCGATCTCGGCGGTGAGCGAGGTGCCGGCGCGGCCCGCGAACAGCAGCGCGGTGACCACCGGGCCGAGTTCGCGCACCAGCGAGAGGTTGACGATCAGGCCGAGCGACTCGACCGCGCCATAGGGCACGAGCGCGTAGTACATCTGCAGCGCGAGCACGAAGCCCACCGCCAGGCCGGAGGCGCAAATGATCACCAGCGACAGGTTGCCGACGGCGTGGATCTGCTTGACCACCAGGCCGGGGCGGCGCAGGCTGGACGGGATGTTGCGCAGCACGTCCACGAAGAAGAAGGCGTTGTGGCCGAGGGCGCGCAGCCACTCGACGACGGCGCGGCCCAACCAGGCGATGGCGTCGACGATGATCATCGGGCGCCCCCCGCCGCCCGCCCGAAGCCGAAGTCTTCCGCCATGTCGCGCGCCGGGTAGTGGAACTTCACCGGGCCGTCCGGCTCGCCGCGCACGAACTGGCGCACTTCCGGGTCGGTGGAAGCCATGAGCTCCGCCGGCGTGCCCTGGGCCACGATGCGTCCGCCGGGCGCGGCCATCAGCACGACGTGGTCGCTGATGGCCATGCATTCGGGCACGTCGTGCGAGACCAGCAGGGAGGTCGAGCCGGTCACGTCGTTGAGGGTGCGGATGAGCTTGGCGGCCACGCCCATGGAGATGAGGTCCAGGCCGGCGAAGGGTTCGTCGTACATGATGAGCTCCGGGTCCTGGACGATGGCGCGCGCCAGCGCGATGCGGCGCGCCATGCCGCCGGACACCTCGCTGATGCGCAGCGGCGCCGCGCCGCGCAGGCCGACGGCGTTGAGCTTCATCAGCACGATGTCGCGGATCATCGATTCGCTCAGGTCGGTGTGCTCGCGCAGCGGGAAGGCCACGTTCTCGAACACCGACAGGTCGGTGAACAGCGCGCCGAACTGGAACAGCATGCCCAGGCGGCTGCGCAGGCGGTAGAGCTGCGCCTTGTTGGAGGCGTCGATGACCTCGCCGTCGAATTTCACCTGCCCTCGGGTGGCCGCGTGCACGCCGCCGATCAGGCGCAGCAGCGTGGTCTTGCCGCAGCCCGAGCCGCCCAGGATGGCGGTGACCTTGCCGCGCGGGAAGCGCAGCGACACGTCGTTCAGGATGGTGCGCCCGCCGCCGTAGCCGAAGCTGACGTGGTCGATCTCGATCAGGGCACTGGAAGAAGGGGGGGAAGGATCGCTCGGCATGAGGCAGTCTTGGTTCACGGCCGGCTGCGATGCTGCACCGCAGCGACCGGCGGGCCGGATTGTCTCACGCAAGACCCACGCCCCGCTGCCGAGGGCAGGCGGCGCGTTCAGCCGTCGTTAAGGTTGCCGCCGCCCTGCCGGCGGCGGCGCGCCGGTCAGCGCGGCAGGTCGCTGGCGCCCATCAGGAACTGGTCCACCGCCCGGGCCGCCTGCCGGCCTTCCCGGATGGCCCAGACCACCAGCGACTGGCCGCGGCGCATGTCGCCGGCGGCGAAGACCTTGTCGACGCTGGTGCGGTAGCCGCCGCCCTCTTCGGTGGAAGCGCGGGCATTGCCGCGGGCGTCCTTCTCGACGCCGAAAGCCTCGATCACGCTGCCCACCGGGCTGACGAAGCCCATGGCCAGCAGGACCAGGTCGGCCGGGATGACCTGTTCGCTGCCCGCCACCTCGACCATCTTGCCGCCCTGCCACTCCAGGCGGACCGACTTGAGGGCCTTGACCTTGTTCTTGTCCTTGCCTTCGCCGGGGATGAATTCCTTGGTGGCGATGGCGAACTCGCGCTCGCAACCCTCCTCATGGCTGGAACTGGTGCGCAACTTGGTCGGCCAATACGGCCAGACCAGGGGCTTGTTCTCCTGCTCGGGCGGCATCGGCAACAGCTCGAACTGGGTGACGCTGGCCGCGCCGTGTCGGTTGCTGGTGCCCACGCAGTCGCTGCCGGTGTCGCCGCCGCCGATCACGACCACGTGCTTGCCGTCGGCACGCAGCTGATTCTTCAGCTTGTCGCCGGCGTTGACCTTGTTCTGCTGCGGCAGGAATTCCATCGCGAAATGCACGCCCTCCAGCTCGCGGCCGGGCACCGGCAAGTCGCGCGGCTGCTCGGCGCCGCCGGCCAGCAGCACGGCGTCGAAATCGGCCTGCAGCTGCTGCGGCGTGACGGTCTCGGTGGCGTCGTTGCCCACGGTGCTCTTGGCGGGCAAGGCGCCGACCAGCACCTTGGTGCGAAAGCGCACGCCCTCGGCCTGCATCTGCTCGACGCGGCGGTCGATGTGGCCCTTTTCCATCTTGAAGTCGGGGATGCCGTAGCGCAGCAAGCCGCCCACGCGGTCGTTCTTCTCGAAGACCGTGACGTCATGGCCGGCGCGCGCCAGCTGCTGCGCCGCGGCCAGGCCGGCGGGGCCGGAGCCGACGACGGCGACCTTCTTGCCCGTCTTTGCCTTGGGCGGCCGCGGCACCACCCAGCCCTCGGCCCAGGCGCGGTCGATGATGGCGTGCTCGATGCTCTTGATGCCGACCGCGTCGTTGTTGAAGTTCAGCGTGCAGGCCGCCTCGCAGGGCGCGGGGCAGATGCGGCCGGTGAACTCTGGGAAGTTGTTGGTGGAATGCAGCACCGCGATCGCGTTCTTCCAGTCGGCCCGGTAGACCAGGTCGTTGAAGTCGGGGATGACGTTGTTGACCGGGCAGCCGCTGTTGCAGAAGGGGATGCCGCAGTCCATGCAGCGCGCCGCCTGGACCTTGGCCTCGTCCTCCTTCAGGCCGATGACGAATTCCTTGTAGTTCTTGACGCGCTTCTCGACGGGCTCATAGCCCTCTTCGAGCCGCTCGTATTCCATGAAGCCGGTGACTTTTCCCATGATGTTTTCCCTCGAATTTGTTTCCCGCCCGCCCATCCATCTGTCCGTTCGCCCTGAGCCTGTCGAAGGGCCCTGGTCACTGCCGCCGGTCGAAGCGCCTTGCGCGGTTTCCCGATCGACCGGGGCAGGCGCGGGGGCTTCGACAAGCTCAGCCCGAACGGAGGGGGCCGATCCGCGGAGCCTCCGCGCGAGCGGAGCCAAATCGGCTACTTGCCCGCCGGTGCCTTGGCTTTCTTGCCCGCAGGCTTGTCGGCGGCGGCCTTGGCTTCGGCGATGACCTCGCCCGACTCCCGCATCGCATGCAGCTCGGCCAGCGCCCGCTTGTATTCGTTCGGGAACACCTTGACGAACTTGGCGCGCGACTCGGCCCAGTGGTCGAGGATGTGGCGCGCGCGCAGCGAGCCGGTCCACTTGTGGTGGTCCTCGATCAGCTGGCGCAGCAGAGGCTCGTCGGCCTGTCCGTGGTGCCAGACGGCGCGCGGCACGCCCGCCTCCTGGTCGGCCAGCGGCAGCACTTTCTCCAGGCTGACCATGCTGGTGTTGCAGCGGCGGGCGAACTGGCCGTCCTCGTCGAACACGTAGGCCACGCCGCCGCTCATGCCGGCGGCGAAGTTGCGGCCGGTCTCGCCGAGCACCACCACCGTGCCGCCGGTCATGTATTCGCAGCCGTGGTCGCCGGTGCCCTCGACGACGGTGGTCGCGCCCGACAGCCGCACCGCGAAGCGCTCGCCCGCCACGCCGCGGAAAAACGCCTCGCCGCTGGTGGCGCCGTAGAGCACGGTGTTGCCGACGATGATGTTGCGGGCGGCGTCGCCGCGGAACTCCAGGCTCGGGCGGATCGCGATGCGGCCGCCGGACAAGCCCTTGCCGGTGTAGTCGTTGGCGTCGCCGATCAGGTAGAAGGTGATGCCTTTGGCCAGGAAGGCGCCGAAACTCTGGCCACCGGTGCCTTCCATCTGGATGAAGATGGTCTGGTCGGGCAGGCCTTCCGGATGGCGCCGCACCAACTCGCCCGACAGCATCGCGCCGACGGTGCGGTTGACGTTGCGCACCTGCTCGATCAGCTGCACCTTCTCGCCGCGCTCCAGCGCGGGCCGGCACTTCTCGACCAACTTGGCGTCCATCGAGCGGGCCAGGCCGTGGTCCTGGGCCTCCACCTGGCGGCGCGGCACTTCGGCCGGCACCTGGGGCAGGTGGAAGACGCGGCTGAAGTCCAGGCCCTGCGCCTTCCAGTGGCTGATGCCCTTGCGGGTGTCGAGCAGGTCGGCGCGGCCGACAAGGTCGTCGAACTTGCGGATGCCCAGCTGCGCCATGAGCTGGCGCGCTTCCTCGGCGACGAAGAAGAAGTAGTTCACGACGTGCTCGGGGCGGCCCTGGAACTTGGCGCGCAGCAGCGGGTCCTGGGTGGCCACGCCCACCGGGCAGGTGTTGAGGTGGCACTTGCGCATCATGATGCAGCCCTCCACCACCAGCGGCGCGGTGGCGAAGCCGAATTCGTCGGCGCCGAGCAGCGCGCCGATCACCACGTCGCGGCCGGTCTTCATCTGGCCGTCGGCCTGCACGCGGATGCGGCTGCGCAGGCGGTTGAGCACCAGCGTCTGCTGCGTCTCGGCCAGGCCCAGCTCCCAGGGCGTGCCGCAGTGCTTGATCGAGCTCCAAGGCGAGGCGCCGGTGCCGCCGTCGTGGCCGGCGATCACCACGTGGTCGGCCTTGGCCTTTGCCACACCCGCGGCGATGGTGCCGACGCCGACTTCGGACACCAGCTTGACGCTGATGTCGGCGCGCGAGTTGGCGTTCTTCAGGTCGTGGATGAGCTGGGCCAGGTCTTCGATCGAGTAGATGTCATGGTGCGGCGGCGGGCTGATCAGGCCGACGCCCGGAACCGAGTAGCGCAGGAAGCCGATGTAGTCGCTGACCTTGCCGCCGGGCAGCTGGCCGCCCTCGCCCGGCTTGGCGCCCTGGGCCATCTTGATCTGGATCTGGTCGGCCGAGACCAGGTACTCGGTCGTCACGCCGAAGCGGCCCGAGGCCACCTGCTTGATCTTGCTGCGCAGCGAGTCGCCCGCCTTGAGTTCGTAGTCGGCCGCGATCACTTTGGCGCCCAGCACGTCGGAGACCTTGGTGCCGTCGGTGATGGGGATGCCCTTGAGCTCGTTGCGGTAGCGCGCCGGGTCTTCGCCGCCCTCGCCGGTGTTGCTCTTGCCGCCGATGCGGTTCATCGCCACGGCCAGCGTGCTGTGGGCCTCGGTGCTGATCGAGCCGAGCGACATCGCGCCGGTGGCGAAGCGCTTGACGATCTCGGCGGCCGGCTCCACCTCGTCCACCGGGATGGCCTTGGCCGGGTCGAACTTGAACTCGAACAGCCCGCGCAGCGTCATGTGGCGGCGCGACTGGTCGTTCACCAGCTGGGCGTATTCCTTGTAGGTCTCGAACTTGTTGCCGCGCGTGCTGTGCTGCAGCTTGGCGATCACATCCGGCGTCCACATGTGCTCTTCGCCGCGCACGCGCCAGGCGTATTCGCCGCCGGCGTCCAGCATCGATTCGAGCAGCGGGTCGTCGCCGAAGGCCGCGCGGTGCATGCGCAGCGCTTCCTCAGCCACCTCGAACACGCCGATGCCGCCGACCTGGCTGGCGGTGCCGCGGAAGTACTTCTCGACCATCTCGGATTCCAGGCCGATGGCCTCGAACAGCTGGGCGCCGCAATACGACATGTAGGTCGACACGCCCATCTTGGACATGATCTTCGACAGTCCCTTGCCGATGGCTTTCACGTAGTTGTAGATCGCCTTGTCGGTGCCCAGGTCGGCCGGCAGCTCGCGGCTGAGCGAGGCCAGCGTCTCCATCGCCAGGTAGGGGTGGACGGCCTCGGCGCCGTAGCCCGCCAGCACGGCGAAGTGGTGCACCTCGCGCGCCGAGCCGGTCTCGACCACCAGGCCGGCGGTGGTGCGCAGGCCTTCGCGCACCAGGTGCTGGTGCACCGCCGACAGCGCCAGCAGCGCCGGGATGGCGACGTGGTCGCGGTTCATCTGGCGGTCGCTGATGATGAGGATGTTGTGGCCGCTCTTGATCGCGTCCACGCTCTCGGCGCACAGCGAGGCGAGCTTGGCCTCGACGCCCTCGTCGCCCCAGGCCAGCGGGTAGGTGATGCGCAGCTCGTAGCTTCGGAACTTGCCCGACGTGTGCTTGTCGATCTGGCGCAGCCGCGCCATGTCGTCGAAGTCCAGCACCGGCTGGGACACTTCGAGGCGCATCGGCGGGTTGACGGCGTTGATGTCGAGCAGGTTGGGCTTGGGCCCGATGAAGGACACCAGCGACATCACGATGTTCTCGCGGATCGGGTCGATCGGCGGGTTCGTCACCTGCGCGAACAGCTGCTTGAAATAGTTGTACAGGGGCTTGTTCTTGTCCGACAGCACCGCCAGCGGCGAGTCGTTGCCCATCGAGCCGATGCCCTCCTCGCCCAGCTGGGCCATGGGGCTCATCAGGAACTTGATGTCCTCCTGGGTGTAGCCGAAGGCCTGCTGGCGGTCCAGCAGCGATTCGGAGAAAGGCTGCGCGGGCGCCTCGACCGGCAGGTCGCCGAGCTTGACGCGCACGCTTTCGATCCACTGGCGGTAGGGCTTGGCCGAGGCGTACTGGGTCTTCAGCTCCTCGTCGTCGACGATGCGGCCCTGCTCCAGGTCGATGAGGAACATCTTGCCGGGCTGCAGCCGCCACTTCTTGACGATCTTGTTCTGCGGGATGGGCAGCACGCCGGACTCGGAGGCCATCACCACCAGGTCGTCGTCGGTGACGATGTAGCGCGCCGGGCGCAGGCCGTTGCGGTCGAGCGTGGCGCCGATCTGCTTGCCGTCGGTGAAGACCATGGCGGCGGGGCCGTCCCAGGGCTCCATCATCGCGGCGTTGTATTCGTAGAACGCGCGGCGGCGCTGGTCCATCAGCTTGTGCTGCTCCCAGGCCTCGGGGATCATCATCATCGCCGCGTGCGCGAGCGGGTAGCCCGACATCGTCAGCAGCTCGAGCGCGTTGTCGAAAGTGGCGGTGTCGCTCTGGCCTTCGAAGCTGATCGGGTAGAGCTTCTTCAGGTCGTCGCCCAGCACCGGCGACTTCATCACGCCTTCGCGGGCGCGCATCCAGTTGAAGTTGCCCTTGACGGTGTTGATCTCGCCGTTGTGGGCGACGAAGCGATAGGGGTGGGCCAGCGGCCACTCCGGGAAGGTGTTGGTGGAAAAGCGCTGGTGCACCAGGGCCAGCGCGGAGACGGCGCGGGCGTCGGCCAAGTCCTTGTAGTACCTGCCCACCTGGTCGGCCAGCAGCAGGCCCTTGTAGATGATGGTGCGGCAGCTCATGCTGGGCACGTAGTACTCGCGGCTGTGCGTCAGCTTCAGCGCCTGGATCGCGGCCGAGGCGGTCTTGCGGATGACGTAGAGCTTGCGCTCCAGCGCGTCCGGCACGATGACGTCCGGGCCGCGGCCGATGAAGATCTGGCGGATGATCGGCTCCTTGGCACGCACCGTGGGCGACATCGGCATCTCGGTGTCGACCGGCACGTCGCGCCAGCCCAGCAGCACCTGCCCCTCGGCCTTGACCGCCCGCTCCAGCTCCTGCACGCAGGCCAGCCGGGAAGCATGCTCTTTCGGCAGGAAGATCATGCCCACGCCGTATTCGCCGGGCGGCGGCAATTGCACGCCCTGCTGGGCCATCTCGGCGCGGTAGAACTCGTCGGGGATCTGGATCAGGATGCCGGCGCCGTCGCCCATCAGCTTATCTGCACCGACCGCGCCGCGGTGGTCCAGGTTTTCCAGGATCTTCAGGCCCTGCTCGATGATGCTGTGCGCTTTCACACCCTTGATGTGGGCCACGAAACCGACGCCGCAGGCGTCATGTTCGTTCGAGGCGCGGTAAAGGCCGGATTGCTCGGCGGCCAGCCGCTCATGCGAGCTGGCGGCGAGGGTATCCAAAAAAGGCGTGGGGCTTGGCTGTGACATGGCGCGCTCCGGCAAATCGGCGTTGAGGCCGGAAGAATACTGCGCTGCAGCAGGCGTCACAAGATAAATTAAACGGGGACAGACTCCAAAAAAACGAGCAAATCTTTGAACCTGAATTTAATTGGGGTCAGTCTTCTTTATGGGAGTTTTTTCGAGGTCTCCCCTGGGCTTTGGCTGTCAGTCGCCGGGTGGTGACATGGGCCAGGCCGGCAATGAAAGCCGTCGAACCCAGCGCCCAGCCTTTCAACGCCGCATCTTCAATTTTCCGCTGTAAGGATTCAGATTGAAGTTGGTGCTGGCTTTCCTTGTAAAACGCTTCACGCTCGAAGGGCGTATTGCCAAGCCCCCAATGCAGGGCGTGCTCGGACACCAGCGGGTCGTTGCGACGACCCACATGGTGGGCGGCGCTCGACCAGGGATAGTCGGCCGGCGCGACACAGCAGCCCGCCCGCCAGGGCGCGGCTTCCACGAACTGCACGCAGGCCAAACCGAAAGCCTCCGCCTCGACCACGGTGGCGCGGTAGCGACCTTCCCAGAGCACACCCGACCGGCCATGGGCCCGGTTGTAGGCTGCGCCGAAACGCCTGCCCTGCGCCTGCATCAACCGGCTGAGGGAATCCATCTTCGACGGCGTCAACAACATCTGAACCTGGGTGGGCAGCAAGGCATAGGCATGAATGGCGACTTCATGCGCGCGGGCGAGTTCGCGCAGCGCCTCAAGGTAAAGCTGGAAATCCGCGTCGCCCCGGAAGACCGGCACACCGCCGGCGCTGCGTTGGATCAGCAAGTGGAGATGGCCCGGGACGAGCAGGCGGGGCAGGCGGGCCATGTCGCTTCTTTCCTATTTTCTGGATGCCTGGATGGATGCCGCCCCTGGGCAGGTGGTGCGAGGCCGCGATCCGCGAGCGGGTCAGAAAACCTGCCGCCCGGTGAGCCGGTGGTGCTCCCTCAGGGCGAAACGGTCGGTCATGCCCGCCACGTAATCAGCCACCGCGCGGGCCCGGTCCGGCTGTGCCGAGAAGAAGGCGGGCAGGTGGTCCGGCTGGCTGATGTAGCCGTCGAACAGTTCCCGCACCACTTGCTTGGCGCGCTCGGTGGTCTCGATCACCTGCGGGTGGCGGTACAGCTTGTCGCGCAGGAAACGCTTGAGCGCCAGGCTGTGCTCCCGCATCTCCGGCGAGAACCGCACCAGCGGCTGCGGCATGAGGCGCACCGCATCCACATGGGCCGGCATGGCCTGCGACAGCGCCGCGTGGGTCGCCTCCATCACGTCGTAAACCTGCGCCGACAACATGCGCCGCAGCGTTTCCGCCAGCAGCCGGCGGCCTTGCAAATGGGGATGGTCGGCCAGCGTGCCGCGGCGGAAGCATTCGATCAGCGGGACCTCGGACAATTGTTCGAGCGTCACCAGGCCGGAGCGCACGCCGTCGTCGACATCGTGGGCGTTGTAGGCGATCTCGTCCGCCAGGTTGCAAAGCTGGGCTTCCAGGCTGGGCTGGCCGCCCGCGAGGAAGCGCTGCGCCACGCCCTCCGGCTCGGCCTCGCACAAGCGCCGGGCGTTGCGCACCGAGCAGTGCTTCAAGATGCCCTCGCGGGTTTCGAAGCTGAGGTTCAGGCCGTTGAATTCGGGGTAACGTTCCTCCAGCTCGTCGACCACCCGCAGGCTCTGCAGGTTGTGCTCGAAACCGCTGCTGTCCGGGTCGGACGCCTTCATCGCGGCGTTCAAGGCGTCCTGCCCCGCATGGCCGAAAGGCGTGTGGCCGAGGTCGTGGGCCAGCGCGATGGCTTCCACCAGGTCCTCGTTCAACCTCAGCGTGCGCGCCACCGAACGGCCCAGTTGCGCGACCTCCAGGGAATGCGTAAGGCGAGTGCGGAAAAGGTCGCCTTCATGGTTCAGGAACACCTGCGTCTTGTAGACCAGGCGCCGGAACGCGCTGCTGTGCACGATGCGGTCGCGGTCGCGCTGGTGGTCGTTGCGGGTGGGCGCGGAAGGCTCCAGGTGCCGGCGGCCGCGCGTCTGCCCGGGATGGCAGGCCCACGGCGCCAAGTCTTCAGCCTGGCCCGAGGGCGCTGCGGCGCCCCGCGCCGGGCTGCGCAGCGAAAGCGACGGCAGCTCCCCGGCGTCGCCCGACAAGGTGCTGGCGATGGTTTCATCGCCTTGCCGCTGCGGCGCAGGGGGACGG
This sequence comes from uncultured Burkholderiales bacterium, assembly GCA_966211815.1. Lineage (GTDB taxonomy): Bacteria > Pseudomonadota > Gammaproteobacteria > Burkholderiales > Burkholderiaceae_C > JANPCX01. Next base: position 93,041 of record CBIHOD010000002.1, on the reverse strand, counting down.
TCAACCTTCATCGTCGTCATTGTCGTCATCGCGCGGCGCGACACGCTTCGCCACCCGGCCCAAGCTCAGCCGCCGACGCAAGCGGCCAGCGTCTCGCGCACCAGCACCTCGGGCACGGCCTTCATGGCAGCCCGCCCCATGGACTCGATCACCACGAAACGCACTTCCCCGCCTTCGGCTTTCTTATCCACCGCCATCAGTTCGAGGTAGCGGTCCGCCCCCAGGTCGGGCCCGACCACGGGCAGCCCGGCGCGCTCGATCAATCGCCGCATGCGCTCGACGAAAGACTGGGGCATGAGCCCCAAGCGCGCTGACAGGTCGCTGGCCATCACCATGCCGCAGCCCACCGCCTCGCCGTGCAGCCAGGCGCCGTAGCCCAGGCCAGCCTCGATCGCATGGCCGAAGGTGTGCCCGAAGTTCAGGATGGCGCGCAGGCCGCTTTCTCGCTCGTCCTGCCCCACCACCCAGGCCTTGATCTCGCACGAACGCTTGACCGCATGGGCCAACAACCCGGTGTCACCCGCGCGCAGGCCTTCCATGTGCAGCTCGAGCCAATCCAGGAAAGCGCCGTCCGCGATCGGGCCGTACTTGATGACCTCCGCCAAGCCGGCGCTCATTTCGCGCGCCGGCAAAGTGGCCAGCGTCGACAAATCGCAAACCACACGCAGCGGCTGGTAGAACGCCCCGATCATGTTTTTCCCGGCGGGATGGTTGATCGCCGTCTTGCCGCCCACCGAAGAATCCACCTGCGCCAGCAAAGTCGTCGGCACCTGGACGAAAGGCACGCCGCGCATGTAGCTGGCCGCCGCGAAACCCGTCATGTCGCCCACCACCCCGCCACCCAACGCGTAAAGCACGGTCTTGCGATCGCAAGCCTCGCCCAACAAGCAGTCGAAGATCAGGTTGAGCGTCGCCCAGTCCTTGTAGGACTCGCCATCGGGCAACTCCAGCGTCAGCACCCGCCGATGGCGTGGCGCAAGGCTCTTCTCAAGTGCAGCGGCATACAACGGCCCCACCCGCGTATTGGTCACGATGAGCGCGGTGGACGACCCCGGCAACCCAGCAAAAGTAGCCTCTTGCCCCAACAGGCCGGCACCGATCGCGATGTCGTAGCTGCGGTCGGCTAGGGGGATGGGGACAAGGGTGGGGGGTGGGTGGTCAACGCTGGCCTGCCCCGCGCCGGAAAAACCACTGGTGGAAGGCAAATTCACGGGGTATGGCGATTGATTGTGGTCACGACTCATGACGCAAGTTTATTGCCGCAAGTCGATCGCCACCAACCACGGCCTGTCCTGGCATTCGCAACCATCAAAAATCGCTCAATGGCAAACGGTTGCCGCGCCTGGCCACCCCCGCCAACTCCAACTGCATCAACACCATGTTGACCAACGTGTTCACAGAAGGACGTCCAGTCTCGATGACGTAATGCGCAACTTCGCGATAGAGCGGATCTCTCTGTGCATAGAGCTCCCGCAAGCGTGCCAAGGGATCCGTCACTTGAAGCAAGGGCCGCTGGGTGTCGTGGCGCAGGCGACGGTGGAGTTCATCGGGAGTGGAGTGGAGATAGATGGCTGTAGTCTGAGAGCGCAATGCCTTTCGGTTGGCCTCACGTAAAACAATTCCACCACCAGTCGAAAGAACCATGCCTGCAGGCGCGTGACCGGAGTTCAGCACTTCCATCAAAGCCCTCCCCTCGACTTCTCGAAAGGCATCCTCCCCGAAGCTGGCGAAGTAATCACGGATGCTGCATTGCAAATGCGCCTCGATATCAGCATCCAAATCTACAAGTCGCCAACCCAACTGACGCGCGAGCAAACGTCCTACTGTGGTTTTGCCGCCGCCGGGCATGCCAATCAGGGAAACTGTAAGAGGGGTTCCCATAAAAATTTCCACAATCAAAACGCAGGGAAAACCCGCATTGACCAACAACGAATCGAATGAGCAAGCGAGCGACATCCGAAATTTCGCAATTTTTTCGCTTCCTGTCGGCAATAAAGCCTGACTTGCCGCCCATCTGCCGTCAGCGGCCTTTGGTCATCGCAATACAAACCTCTCCGCCAACGTGAGAAGTAGTTGGCTAAGCTGCCATATCGCATGTGTGTCACCGCAGCTGCCTCACCCACATCATTCGGAACAAAGTCATGAATGCCATTCTGCCTTCAACACGTCGCCCACAAAAACTCTCACAGCAGGCCTTCACTTTGATTGAGGTCATGATTGTTGTGGGAATTATTGCCATATTGGCCGCCATCGCAATACCGAGCTATAGAGATTATATCATTCGCGGCCAATTAGTTGACGGCACCACCTTGCTCTCTTCTATGCGAGCAGATATGGAACGGCATTTCCAAGATAATCGCACTTATGAAACCGTGACAGTTGGATCGACAACATTTACCTCCCCGTGCAAAGATGTAATAACAAAACGAAAACTTGGAAAGTTTACAGTATCATGCTCGGGAGCCACCGATCTAACACCAAGCACTTATCTTTTGACCGCTACTGGCTCTGATGGTGTTGCCGCGTTTAGTTATCAAGTTAATCATTTAAATGGAAAGAAAACGCTGACTGCACCAAGTGATTGGCTTGGGTCAAATTCAGGTACTACATGGTGTATCAAAAAAGGTTGTGCATCATGACTATCGGTCGCCTTGCAGAAAAATCTTTTCATGGCTCTTTTAATGAAGGCATGACCCTAATTGAGCTAATGGTTGCCATCAGCTTATTCAGCATTCTTATGCTACTAGCTGTACCAAATTTTTCTCAATGGATAAAAAATAATCAAATCCGTTCGACAGCGGAAAGTTTGCAGAATGGTTTACGCTTAGCAAAAGCTCAAGCTTTAAGTTTAAATCGTCAAGTAGTTTTTTCAGTTACAAATGCAAATCCTGGATTGAATGTTTCAGCTGTTGCAGGTGGAGTTAACTGGATGATTCAAACCATTCCTTTCACAGCGGGAGAAGATGCAACTGATCATCCACGCTTTGTGCAAGGCGGTAGTTTTGGTGGAGAAAATAAGGAAGTCAAGGTAACCACCTCGCCGTCCACGGCGGCCTTATGTTTTAACTCTGCTGGACAAGTTGTTGCGAACGCAACTCCTGGAACCGGCTCCCCATGTACGGCGCAAGCTGTGGAATACGAGATTAGTCGTACCGGAGCAACTTCCTCTGACAGAAAATTAAAAGTATTGGTTTCAATATCTGGACAAATACGCATGTGCGATCCTGCTCGAGCATCCGGCCAACCGGATGCTTGCACTTAATCATGAAATTCAAATACAAGTCACAACAAGGCGCAACTTTGATTGAAGTTCTAGTTGCTGTGCTAGTATTTTCTTTTGGTTTATTAGGAATAATCGGACTTCAAGCCCGCGGAATTCAGTACTCAGGCAACACTGAAGACCGTAACAGAGCGGCAGCATTAGCTGCCGAAATCGCAGGGCACATGTATACGATGAGAAACATCAATTTATCTGCTACTGCTCCAGCGATCGTGACAGCATGGACTACTAAAGTTCAAACGCCAGCAAATGGAGGTATACCAGGGGCTACTGGTAGCATTACGATAAACGCAGCCACTGGCACAACTCCCGCCTTTGCCACAATTAGTATTGTGTGGCAACCAGTTAATGCATCAAAACCAAGCCGCTATGAAACCGATGTTTTGTCGGTTACTGAAACGGTACCCATTCCAGCCCAACTATAACCTAATATGGCTCGATTCAATTTATTATGAATAAGCCCAAACGCCACCATAATTCTCAATTAAAACCTTATTACGGTTTTTCTTTGATAGAATTATTAGTTTCTATGGCTATCGGGCTTGTGGTGACGCTGGCTGTAACAACTGTGCTTATAAAAAATGAGGGGACTCAACGCACAAACGTTGCAATTAACGATGCAAGTCAAACAGCTAATTACACGGCCTTCTCAATAGATCGAGAAATTCGTAACGCAGGAACTGGATTTGCTCAATTTCGTCGAGCAATGGGGTGTGAAATCCATGCAGCCGCAGGTACAGCACAGATCTTGCCTCCTCCTGCGGCATTACCAGCCCCGTTCGACACAATCGGCACAGCGACCATTCCAATCCGTCTTGCTCCTGTATTAATTGTTGATGGAGGTACTGATTCTGACAAATTAATTGTCATGGGAGGAACTCACGGAGGCTCCCAAAATGCACTGGTAATGAAGCCTAACACCGCCAAAGCGGCATCCATTGGAGTATCTTCCACATTGGATTTAAGCAAGGGCGATATGGTTGTTGTTGCAGAAACGACCCCTAATGGCAAATGTATGGTGCAGGAAGTAGACAAAGTCAATGGCAGTACGATTGAATTTGGTGGAACATACTTCAAAAGTGTGAGTACTGGAGGGGTAAGCTTGGCAGCTATGGGAGACAAAAAAATGGCCGCCGTGCTTCCCATTGGCAATTCCTTGGCCGCAGTATCGCAACCCTCTTTCTTTGCTTACGCAATTAATTCTGCAAAACAGCTAGTCCGGTATAACTTACTTAATCCTAATGCTGCCCCAACCACCGCAGATATTACCCCAATGGCAGAAGGGATTGTGATGATGAAAGCAATTTATGGAACAGGTACCGCGACGGCAGCTTTAGGAGACACTGCAGCAACCCCTACAACCTTGATGTGGGGAAAACCTGTAGGTGCACTAGCCGCAACAAGTTCAACTGGCGGATTATTAGTTGATGGGACTATAGCAGGTAATAAAGCTGCAGCAGCGGCAGCTCAGCAGGCTTTTTCGACAATTAAAGCAGTTCGTATCGCAGTTGTGATTCGTTCACCCATTCTTGAAAAAGAGCAAGTTAGTCCGTCATCACTAGAACTATTTCAAGATTTACCCACGCCAATTATTTATACGTTACCACCAGCGGATAAATTCTACCGGCATCGCGTGGTAGAGACTTTAATACCCATTCGAAACATGTAAATGCAATTCGGCCATGAAAATTATAGCAGCCCCAAAGCGTGTTATATTTTGCACTCCACCATCGAGACAATATGGTGTTGTACTGATCTTTAGCTTAATCGCACTCACAATTATGTTAATAGGTGCAGTAGCTCTTGTCAGTTCATTTAATACAGCCCTTACGGCGGCCGGAAATATTGGATTTAAACGAGATTTTCAAAATCAATCTGAACGCGCAGTATCCCTCGTTTTACGGCAATTTACGGTTGGCACCCTTGCTACACCTGCGCAAAGGGGTGCTGGAGTAAGTAGCGGCCTCGGTTTGAACTACAGTCCAGTGAGATTAACGACAAATGCAGTGGGAATACCGGTGGACTTAGTTGGAAAATTGTCTACATTTGATGCCAAATGGACAGCTGGCACTATTAACCCAGGCAAAGAAATTAAAATTAGATATTTAATTGACCGACTTTGCTCCTCTGTTGGTGATGCTCAAACTTTGGGCAGAGATGTTTGCGTTCCTTGCTCGAATCCCGATGTATTTGGTTTTGATGAGAGTCACCTGTCAGGCGATAGTGCCGACAAAGCCAACTCAACCAAATTATTGCAAGGCAGTACTGGCATCGCTGGAAGCGTAAAGAAGCCTGTGAGTTATCGGTTGACTACCAGAGTAACAGGCCCCAGAAGTACTGAGGCTTTCTTCCAAACTACCTTTTGTGAACCTTTGCCTTGATTGTATTTTAAGACAATAATTTGAGGCCATGATGAATAAATTTTTTTCCAAGCAAGCAGCGGCAATTGCGCTCATGCCTTTTTCATTAGTTTGCATTGCTCAGGTTCCACTCGCTGATCAACCAGTTTTCAGCACTGTAGCGGTACCAGGCAATTTGGCTTTAGCGCTTTCTGTGGAGTTTCCAACTGCAGTTAGCGTTGCTCATATAAATAATACTTATAGCAACAGCACAGTATATGTTGGATATTTCGATCCCAAAAAATGCTATTTATATAATTATAGTCCTACCGAGGCAAACCGGCATTTTTATCCGGTAAGCATGGCAAGTTCTGCCCCAGCGTACTCTCCGCCATATTCATGCAATGGAGCAAGTAAACAGTGGAGCGGAAACTTCCTCAATTGGGCGACAATGCAAACCATTGACCCTTTTCGCTGGGCATTGACCGGTGGTTATCGCGTTGTAGATACAGCAGGCTCTGGTTCCACACCTGGTGTCACAATTATTGAAAAAGCATATGCATCAGGACAAGGCGGTACAGGTAATTTTCCAAATCGCACACTTTCTACTGGGGTGAGTGCATCTACTCCGAGTAGCGCTAGCAATTTTAAAATGCGAATCCAGGGTCTTGGCAATAAGATGAATTTTACTGCCACGGGAAATCCGGATGATCCGGCAACCCCATATAACCCCTCCAGCACATTGGTAAATGGCACAGTATACGAGGTCAGTATTCGCGTAAAAGTTTGCGATCCAACACTTGGGGGAGCGGTTGCTAGTCCGTTAGGGCTGGAGTCGAATTGTGTAGCTTATGGTCCGCCGACCGCAACAACCTATAAACCCGAAGGTTTAATGCAAAAATATGCGGATCGCATTCGGTATAGCGCATTCGGATATCTTAACGACTCAAATATTGCGAGGGATGGCGGTGTATTACGCGCAAGGCAAGCCTATATCGGGCCTATGCAACCAGTTCCATTGTCTGTTGCTATAGCAAACGTTTCCCCAGAATGGGATGGAGCAACAGGGGTTATGAAGCTTGATCCTTTAAGTAGCTGCTCAGGATCTCCATGCCCACCAAATGATGCCGCCCTTACCAATACAACATTTGGAACCAGCGTAACCAATAGTGGGGTGATGAATTATCTAAACAAGTTTGGACAATCTGGTTCATATAAGACTTATGACCCGGTAGGAGAACTTTATTATGCGGCAGTTAGATATTTTAAAAATTTAGGCAATATACCTGAATGGACAAATATGGGAGCAGCCTCGACTGCAACCAAAAATGCTTATGCAGATGGATTTCCTGTCATTACAAATTGGGATGATCCAATTCTCTACTCATGTCAGAAAAATTTTATTCTTGGAATTGGAGACGTAAATACTCATGCAGATAAAAATGTTCCGGGCTCTTCAATAGCTGGAGGGGCGAACGAGCCTACTGCACCCTCTGGTTTAGCATCTGACGCCATCACCTCTACCACAATGACCAATAAGGTAGGATCTTTAGAGGGTCTTGGGGGATCTTTAGGAACAGCACAGAATTACAACGGATGCTGTAGCAACAATTCGGCATTGATGGCGGGCATTGCGTATCAAGTACATACGACCGACATACGGCCTGACAATGCATCTATCTTGCACACATTGGACAAGCAGACCATTGATACGTATTGGCTCGATGTACTTGAATATTCAACCTATAAAACAAACAATCAATTTTATCTCGCAGCCAAATATGGTGGCTTCACTGTTCCGGCAGGCTTCAATCCTTTAACTGCCACGGCATTACCATCACTAGCCTCCTGGTATACCACGGGACGAATTTCACCTTCAGGCGGACAACAATTACCAGACAATTATTTTGTTGCCTCAGATCCTAATTCGATGATTAATGGGTTAACTCAGGCATTTTCACGAATTGCAGCATCTATTGTGGCAAATACAACAGCATCCGCTACGGCAACACCTCAAGTTTCAGCCATCTCTGATGCAAGTTTTAGCACTAGTTATACCTCTGCAGACTGGACTTCTGAAATAGAAGCCTCATCGTTAGATTTCTCAACTACTCCTAGCGTTTTGACTTCGCGCTGGAAATTTTCCTCAAAGTTCGCTGCTCAATTAAGTGGAACAGGCTGGGATATTGATAGACGGATGGCTACTTGGAATGGTAGCCAAGGGGTTGCATTCCGGCATCCCAGTAGCACCTCCACAACAAAAATATCGTCTACTCAAGAAGCAGCTTTAGATACTCCATGGCGCCAGAGTTCACCAACGGTCACTAATGACTCATTGGATTATCTTAATTATCTACGAGGCGACCGTAGCAAAGAAACTGCCACCCCAAACTACAGAATCAGAACATCTTTAGTAGGTGATATCGTCGGATCTAAATTAAAAGTCGTTGGATCGCCTAATTCTTTGCTTTGGGATGAGCCTGGTTATTTAGCGTTTCAAACAAAATGGGGGCCAAAACCCGCTTCTGGATCAACTCCTGCTGATCTAGGACGTCGCACCGTTATTTATGTTGGCTCTAACTCTGGAGTGTTACATGCCATCAACGGAGCCTTGTTTACATCCACCCCCAGTTCTATACCAACCGGCGCGGCTCTGCCCGAGGTAGATGTTGATGCAGGCAAAGAAATGTTTGCCTATGTACCTAGTGCGTTATTTAGAGCTTCAAGCACAAGTGCAGATAGGATCGACCGAGGTTTAGTTGCACTGGGCAATCCAGCCTATCTGCATCGATATTATGTCAATGCAACACCCAAAAATTTTGATATAGATCTTGCAAATACAGTCGCAGGCAAAGCGTCGACTTTATCTTGTAATGAAGCCAATCCAGCAGGTGGTTTTTATCCTCAGAATTGGCGTACTTTGCTAATAGGGGGGTTAGGGAAAGGTGGCAAGAGTTATTATGCCTTGGATATAACAAATCCAAAATCCATTACAGATGAAGATACCTTGAGAAAGAAGGTAATGTGGGAATTTCCCCGAACTGCCGACCCTTTAGATGTCAATCTAGCAGATAAGGTGGGTTTTTCATATGGTGAACCGGTAGTTGTTAGAACTCGTCAGCACGGATGGGTAGTTATTTTTACATCAGGATATAATAATGTTGATGGAATCAGCTATTTTTTTATAGTTGATCCATGCACAGGTTATCTTTTGCAAGAACCGATTCGCACCCAAACTGGCATATCAACATCTGGTATGGCGCATGCTACAGCATATGTTTTGACGCCAGGATTAGCGTTAGCAGATGCAGTTTATGCAGGGGATCTCCTTGGAAATGTGTGGCGTTTGGATATAACTGCAGCAACCGGAAATTTTCCAGAAGCAAAGCTCATTGCAACTCTTACTGAAGGATCAGGCGTTAGCTCAGGAACCCGGCAACCTGTTACAACGCGGCCGATGATCGAATATGATCCTAAAACATTAAAGAGATTTGTTATGGTAGGAACTGGTCGGTTGTTAGACAAATCAGATACGTCATGTCAAAAACAAGATTTTTATGCACTGAAGGACGGAGACGTATTTTCTTTTGATGCAACTCTTAGCCCATTAGTTAAAACCGATTTTGTTGATATTTCCGCAAGCTTAACTGCTGGCGGCGTATTTTTACCCTCATCAAAGGGTTGGCATTTAACTCTTGGTACAAAAGGGGATTCTTCTGGATTTTATACAGGTTGTGGATGGCGCATGATTGATAACAGCGTGGCACTACCCACAACTGGACTTGTTGCTTTTGTCGCAACGTTGCCCAGTGCTACGATGTCAGATCCGTGTTTGACATCAGGTGCAACCTCTCTGATTTATGGCATTAATTTTGGAACTGGAAATACCACGCTTAAAGACAGCAGCGGCACTGTTCAGAAAGTAATTTATAAAGCTAGCAGAGTGCTTGATTTACGCTTTGTATCTGATGGCAAAGGCGTACCAAAGTTAACTTTTGGCAATGATGCAATTGGTACGGTTCCGGAAACTTTGGACCTTGCTGGGTCTCCAGCACCTGTCTGGCGCATTCTTAACTCTCGAGAGATATCTATTGCAGATTAATCAACAAAAAAAGGGGGCATCCCCCTTTTTTTGTTAAGCTATTTTATTAATCTCCAATGCTCACCATCTTTTTCTATCATTTGCTGAGTGCTAACAGTAATTTTTCTAGCGTTTGAAAAATTAACTCCAATCAATCGTAAATCCGCAAAATTCCGTAGCGATTCAAACCAAGGAGCAACTCCTTCGGCACGCCAGACTAGTGAAACGATATATTGTGATGCTTCTATACGAGCATCTTTTCGTATCGACTCCGGCACTATTGAATCCAAAACCCAACGCTGCGCTACACAAAGGCGCCCGTTATGTCGCCAAGCATTAATAGCAGGCAAAACCTGATACTGAAGTAGACTTATTGTTGTTTCTGAAGACATTCCTTCTGAAATAACCTCTACTGGTGCAGCGTAAAGTCCAGCCTTTACAAAAAGATCTAGCCAATCACGTGCAACCTGATCATTCGCATAAATTTGAATATGATGGCGATGATATGGAAAGTTGCGGAGGCATAGTAAATCAAAATATGGGGCATACCGGCTAACATTATCATTCTGCAATGAAGCCAATATCTCTTTTGCACTAGGAGGTGGTGCCGAAGCCTCTTTTACAACAAACCCCAATGCAAGTACAAGTACACTGGCCAGTGCAGCGCAAGGTGCCATCCAACGCTGCGTTATCCATGTGAGAGGTGACGAGTTAAAACTTGCATCAGGATTTCTTTTTGAAACTGATGCTATGTTGTCGAGCTGATTTGATTGACTAGAGTAGGTTATAGGTACAGCGTAGGGGGTAATTAAAGGATGGCCACACTGATCACAGAAAATGGCATTTTCTGCGGATTGACTATTACAGTCAGGGCAATAATTAGCGCTATTGCAGTTATCTTCAGAAAATAAGGCTTGCGCTACCAGCCTTTTTTGTGATGACAGCTCCAATTGCTGCCTGATACGTTGATTTTCCACTTCACAAATGTTTATTGGCTTGCCTGTTATTTACTTCAATAACGGCTTTCCGCAGTAAACGCAGAAAATATCGTCAATTCCAGCATCTTCGCCACAAAAGGAACAAGATTTAATTTTCATCGTGGCTGGATGCACCAGGGTATTAGTAGCAGAAGAAGTGGGGTAAATTGAAGAGGAAACTTCTGCATAGGGTGCTTCAAGGTCGAGGTCAAGCGCTGCTGATACAGCGCAGCCAGGATTAGTAGCGACAAAATCAGATACCTGCGGTCGCGACCAAGCAAATTGCTGTGGTAGTTGGTGCTGCTGCTGGCAATGATGACGAGTCGATAGACCAGGTGCGACATCAATGGCGCGCGCATTCTGATGAAGCCAGGTCGCATGTGCAGAGGATGACTGCTGCGCCTGCTCTGGCAATGCTGCGCCTGAGTGGGAAAGCCGATATGCTGTGGACGGGGCGGGTACATCTCGCCGGTCACTCATGGCATGCATCATCAGACGGACTTGCGCGGACTCGCTATCGAGTTGCTGGGTAGCAGGAACCAGGCCGACAGTTGATGACGAGGCGGGAAAAGCCGGGGGCATCGGGCGTTGCCAAATTTCAGGAGCCGCGCCTGCATCCGTCGTCGCCCCCGCAACAGGTACTGCGACGGTCCCCGACGCTTTCGGTCCGAATGGGCCGCGCAGGTCGGGCGCGCGTTTCACGGCCGACGCCAGCGTCTGGCTCAGGGCCTGCTCTTCTTGGGCTGTGCTCATCCCGAACAATGCGCGGCGGTAGATGATGCAGGCGCCGCTCATGGCCACGAGGCCAGGGACGGCGCATGCCGCGGCCCAGAGCAACAGGCTGCCCAATGTACCGGCTTGCAGGTAAGCGGCCGCGCCGGAAGAAGTGCCTCCCGGAATGGTGAGTGAAGGCATGCCAGCCACGCCGGACCACGGGTCCTGCGGCACGCCAAGCATGGACGCCGACAGGCTGCCAGTCACCGAGAAGCCGGCGAACAGCACGGCCGACAGAACCAGTCCGACCGCGGCGGCGATGCAGGACAAGAGCAGCGTCCAGGACAGGACGAGCGCCAGCCGGTGCCGCATCGCCGCCCACAGTTGGGCCAGGGCCGTGCTGGCGTCCAAACCGCACCAGATGGCGGCGCCGCACAGTGGCGCCACCAGCGTCGGAAGGATGAACAAGGCCAAGCCGCTGGCGGCAGCGCCCACCGGGAAGACCAGGATGTAGAGCCATGGGCCGACCACGGGCACGCTGCAGATCAGCAGCAGCACGGTCAGCGCCAGCAATCCGAGCATGTAGAAAAGTGCGAGCGCCAGCAGCACCAGGACCAGCTGTTGGGTGGCCCCCAGGGACGCGCGCATGGCTTGGCCCACGGTGCGGCCGGGGCGCCCGGCGGCCTGATCCATCATCAGGATGCCTGCCGAATTCGTGCCCCACAACAGCAACAAGACGGCCGGGATCGCGCCAAGGAACATGGGCGCGGAGCGGCGGCCGGCGGATGCCAGCACCGACCCGCCGGCGCTCCACACGACCGCCGTGGCCATGAAGACGAGGGCCAGCATCAGCAACACGCGCCAATTGCGCAAGGCGTTCAGGCTGTCGAGCAGGCTGCTCGACCCTCTAAGTTGCTGTGCCAGCATGGTGGGGAATTCAAAAAGGAAAGGATCGTTTTGGAATTTCGGGGCACGCAAAGATGGCGCCAGCGCGGTGTGCCATGGGCGTGTCGAACCGTGTCACCGGAGCACCGGCGCTGCCATCAGGAGCCGCCATACATGCGCTGCTGGTCTTCCTGCTGGCGTTCGAGCCGCCAGCGCCTGCATTGCGGGTGCCCGGTGAAAGCGGGTTTGCCGCATTGCTCGCTCAAGCACGAGGAACGGCCGAACATGCCGGCGGCTTTGCAGGCTTCTTGCGGGCTGGCGGGGCCGGAGGGCAGTACCGTGACCGCGGCCGTTACCGGCGGGGCCGGTGGCGCGGCAGCAGGCTCCGGCTGCGCGGGCGCGGCCGGAGCCACAGCGGCCGCTGTCCCGAACGTCGGCTTGGCCACCGCTTTGTTGCCTGGGGTGGCCGGCTTTCCAGCGTCGGCCTGCCGGGCCGGCTGGGCACCTGCGGGAGCATGGGCAGCTGGTGGTGGGAGCGGCTGGGGAGCGGCGGTGGCCAGCCCCGTGGATGGGGGCATCGGCATGGCTGGGGCGGGTGGATCGGTGTTCATCACCGCGGCGCCGGTCGGACTCGCGGGAGGCGCCGCATCGGCCCCGGGCGTCGCCGGGGAGTGGGCAGCGGTGGGCGGCGGCAGGACCGGCGTGGAATATCGCTCGTCCGGTTGCTCGTTCTTGGACAGCAGCCCCTGCCAGGCGCCCCATCCGACCAGGGCGAGGACGGCGATTGCGATGGCGCCGATGGCCCTGGAGCGCCAGGCGGCACTCGCCGCGGCACCCGTGTCAGCGGAAGCGGACGTGCCGGGCGCGACCGCGTGCGCCTGCGATGGCGCGGCCTGGGGTGCCGCAGGCTTGTCGGCGGAGGGCGGCATGCCGAAAGGACGGGGCCGCGGCGCAGGCACGGCGTCGCCGGTGGAAAGCAGCGACGAAACCGTGGCCGCTGCGTGACCGGCGTCGGGTGCCGCGTCTTGGCCCGGGGGCGACCAGGGCGCACCCAGCGACGCGGAAGGGACGGGAAAAGCGATGTCGACCGCGCCGGGGCGGGCCGGCGCGGCAAAAGGCGGCGACGCGGTCGGGGCGGTCGGCGCCGAGGGGACGGAAGGCGTCAACACGCCGCTCCCGGCCGTGGGAGGGGCCACTGGGGGCGGAACCGCTGACTGCGGGGAAGACGCCACCGGGAGGGCCGCCGTTGGTGAATCGGCACCGAACACGTTCAGCCAGTCGTCGTCGGGCACAGGCGCCCGAGGCGCAGGGAAGGGATCGCCCGCCGCCGCTGGAACGGCCGCGGCCACGACGTCGCCGTCGGGCCAGGCCGAGGACGCGAAAAGCGGCGGCGGCGACGACGCTTGTTGCTGCGGCGGGCGCAGCAGTGGCTTGCCGCAGGCTTTGCAAAATTTGGCGGTGTCTCGGTTGTCGTCCGCACCGCAGCTCAGACAAACCTGTGTCATGACCGCCTCGAGAAATTCATTGTCGATCCGCATCCGGCCCGCGCCGCCGCAGTCTGCATGCAGCGCCGCCCTACGGTGCGCTTGCGCGTGCCCGCATCACCGGGCAGGCAGCCCGAAAGCATAAGGCCCAAGGCGTCCGATGGGGGTGCCTGTCCACCCCCGGGGCATGGGGGAGCGTGCTACAAATTGTGACGAGGCGGTGCTTTGGCCGGCCGGGCGGCGGTGATGGCAACATCGTGGACCCGGCGTGCGGCGACAAGGCCCGGCCGTTGGCAATCCGCCTCATCGATCCCATCCATTCCTGTTTCGCCATGCCGATCTCCCTGGACGGACAACTGGTCGTCGCCATCTCGTCGAGGGCGCTGTTCGATTTCGAGGAGGAGAACCGCCTCTTCGAAGCCGAGGACGACCGCGCCTACATGCAACTGCAGCTGCAGCGCCTGGACGAAGCCGCCAAGCCGGGCGTGGCGTTTTCCCTGGTGAACAAGCTGTTGGCATTCAACCAGGGCGCCGCCAGCCCACGGGTCGAGGTGGTGATCCTGTCGCGCAACGACCCGGTCTCGGGCATGCGGGTGTTCCGCTCCAGCCAGCACTACGGCCTGCCAGTCCAGCGCGGCGTGTTCACGCGGGGCGAGTCTCCCTGGCGCTACCTGAAGCCGTTGAACGCCAACCTTTTCCTGTCGACCAACGAGGCGGACGTGCGCTCGGCGCTGAACGCCGGCGTGCCCGCGGCGAGGGTCTATCCGCAATCGGCGCGGGCCTCGGACGCGCACCCTTTCGAAGTGCGAATCGCCTTCGACGGCGACGCGGTGCTGTTTTCCGACGAGGCGGAGCAAGTCTTCCAGGCGGCCGGCCTGGCCGCCTTCCAGGCCTATGAGCGCGACCGCGCCGCCAAGCCCCTGGCGGCCGGCCCGTTCAAGCCGCTGCTGGAAGCGCTGAAACGACTGCAGCAGGAGCCGGCGCAGGCGATGCGCCTGCGCACCGCGCTGGTCACCGCCCGCAGCGCGCCGGCGCACGAGCGCGCCATCCGAACGCTGATGGACTGGGACGTCCATGTCGACGAGGCGATGTTCCTCGGCGGCTTGCCCAAGGGCGCCTTCCTGCGCGAGTTCGAGCCCGATTTCTTCTTCGACGACCAGACGGGCCACATCGAGAACGCGTCGGCCCACGTTCCGGCCGGCCACGTCGCGTCCGGGATCTCCAACCCTTGAGCGCGCCTGGAGGCGAATCCAGAAACTGTCAACGGATTCGGCGCGCGTGTTTCGGCGGATCGGGCGAGCGAGCCGGGCGCGTTCCCAGCGCTCATCCGCCGCCATTCAACTGGCGGCGCAGGCCTTCCAGGTCGAGCACCCGCAAGCCGCCGTATTCGATGCGGATCAGCCGCAGGTCCTGCAGGTGGTGCAAGGCTTTGTTCACCCGCTGGCGCGACAACCCCACCAAGTAGGCCAGCTCGGTCTGCGTGATGCGCAGCAGGCTGCCCACGCCCGGGTAGAGCAGCGGGTGGAACAGCGCCGCCAGGCTGCGTGCCACGCGCACGTCGGGGTCCCCCAGCCGGTCGATCTCGCGGGCGCCGATGAACTGGCCGAGCCGCTCGTTGAGCTGCTGCAGCACGAAGCGGTTGAAAGGGATGCTGCGGTCCAGCAGCCAGTGGAAGGTGTCGACGCTGATGCCGGCCACGGTGCTCTCGCGCAGCGCCTGGATGTTGTAGCGGTAGGGCTCGCGCTTGATGACGGTGCCTTCGCCGAACCAGCCGCCCGGCGGCACGCCGGTGAAGGTGAGGGGCACGCCGAGCAGGGTGTCGTTGCTCATCTTCAACAAGCCGTCGAGGACGCCGAACCAGTAAGTCGGCGGCTTGCCCACGCGGCACAGCAGCTCGCCGGCCTGAACCTGCACCGCGCGCAGGTCGTCCACGGCGCGGCCGCGTTCGTCGGCCTGCAAAGCCTCCAGCCAGGGGATGCCCCGCAGCTCGTCCACGGAGAGCGGCCGGGCCCGCGCCGCCAGCGGTGCGCCAAGGGGGTCGCGTCGTTCGGGTGCGTTCATGGCCCAGGCGGGGATCAGGGAAACACCGGGGAGTGTTGACCCTGGGATTGTCGCCACAACGACAACGCGGCGTCAAAGTTGTGCCTACATTGTGTCCATCGACGGCACGACACGATGCCGGGTCGGACGGAGACAGCGCAGCCATGCAGACCTTCCCCCGCTTGATGCTCGAGCACGCCCAGCGCCGGCCGCGGGCCACGGCGCTGCGCGAGAAAGCCTACGGCATCTGGCAATCGACGGACTGGGCGCAACTGGCCGCCCTGGTGCGCCGCCTGGCCTGCGGGCTGCGCGCGGCGGGGCTGCGGCGCGGCGACCACCTGGTGGTCGTCGGCGACAACCGGCCGCGGCTGCACGCGTCGATGCTGGCGGCGCAATCCCTCGGCGCCGTCCCGGTGCCGCTCTACCAGGACGCCGTCGCCGCCGAATACGCCTTCCCGATTCAGAACGCCGAAGTCGCCTTCGCCGTCGTCGAGGACCAGGAACAGGTCGACAAGCTGCTGGAGCTGCGCGAGGCCTGCCCGCTGCTGCGCCGAATCTGGTTCGACGACCCGCGCGGCCTGCGCCACTACGCCGAGCCGGGGCTGGACTCACTGGACAACCTGGCCGCCCAAGGCGATGCGGCCGACCGGGCCGAGCCCGGGTTGTTCCAGGCGGAAGTCGACCAAGGCCGGCCGGGCGACGTGGCCGCCCTCTTCTTCACTTCCGGCACCACCGGCCAGCCCAAGGGCGTGGTGCACACCCACGCGTCGCTGATCGACCGCGCCTCGGCCGGCGCGCGCTTCGACCGCCTGACGGACAAGGAAGAAGTCCTGGCCTACCTGCCCCCTGCCTGGATCGGACAGAACGTGTTCTCCTTCGCGCAGTGGCTGGTGTGCGGCTACGTGGTGAATTGCCCCGAATCCGCCGCCACGGTGCCCATCTGCCTGAACGAGATCGGCCCCACCTACTACTTCGCGCCGCCGCGCATCTTCGAGGGTCTGCTGACCAGCGTGACCATCCGCATGGAAGACGCCGCCTGGGCGAAGCGGCGGCTGTTCGGCCACTTCATGGCGGTGGCCCGCCGCGTGGGCACCGCGCTGATGGACGGCAAGCGCGTGCCGTGGCCGGCGCGGCTGCACTACGCCCTGGGCGACCTGCTCGTCTACGGCCCGCTGCGCAACACGCTCGGCTTCTCGCGGGTGCGGGTGGCCTACACCGCCGGCGAGGCGATCGGGCCCGACCTGTTCAGCTTCTACCGCTCGATCGGCGTCAACCTCAAGCAGCTCTACGGCTCCACCGAGACCGCGGTCTTCGTCTGCCTGCAACCCGACCACCAGGCGCGCGCCGACACCGTGGGCGTGCCGATCGAGGGCGTGGAGATCAAGCTTTCGGACGCGGGCGAGGTGATGGTCAAGTCCGCCGGATTGCTGCAGGGCTACTACAAGAACCCTCAGGCCACCGTCGAAGTGCTCGGCGGCGACGGCTGGTACCGCACCGGCGACGCCGGCTTCATCGACGCCTCGGGCCACCTGAAGATCATCGACCGCGCCAAGGATGTCGGCCGGCTCCGGGGCGGCCGCTTCGACGGCTCGCTGTTCGCGCCGAAATACGTCGAAAACAAGCTGAAGTTCTTCCCCTTCATCAAGGAGGCTGTGGCCTTCGGCGACCAGCGGGACCGGGTCTGCGCCTTCATCAACATCGACATGGAAGCCGTGGGCAACTGGGCCGAGCGGCGCAACCTGCCCTACGCCGGCTACACCGACCTGGCGCAAAAGCCCGAGGTCTACGACCTGGTGCGGGAGTGCGTCGAGAAGGTCAACGCCGACCTGGCGGTGGACACGCTGCTGGCGGGCAGCCAGGTCAGCCGCTTCCTGGTGCTGCACAAGGAACTCGACGCCGACGACGGCGAGCTCACCCGCACCCGCAAGGTCCGCCGCGGCTTCATCGCCGAGCGCTACCGGGTGCTGGTGGACGCGCTCTACGCTGGCCTGGCGCGCCAGCGCGTCGAGACCACGGTGAAGTTCGAGGACGGCCGCAGCAGCGTGGTGGCCGCCGACCTGCGCATCGACGATTGCAAGACCTTCAGCCCGGTGGCGGGGGCCGCGGCATGAGGGACGGTTCCGCCAGCCTGTCGGTGGGCGGCGCCGCCGGCGCGGCGCCGCGCCGCCAGGCCGGCCAGGTGCTGCTGGAGGTGAACCACATCAGCCTGCGCTTCGGCGGCGTCAAGGCGCTGACCGACATCAGCTTCGACGTGCGCGAGCACGAGGTGCGGGCCATCATCGGCCCCAACGGCGCCGGCAAGAGCTCGATGCTCAACTGCATCAACGGCGTCTATTCGCCGCAGGACGGCAGCATCCGCTACCTCGGCCGGGACGTCGGCCTTTTGCCCCCGCGCAAGCGGCTGCGCGCCATGGCCGAGATGGGCGTGGCGCGCACCTTCCAGAACCTGGCGCTGTTCAAGGGCATGAGCGTGATCGACAACATCATGACCGGCCGCAACCTGAAGATGCGCTGCAACCTCTTCCAGCAGGCGCTGCGCTGGGGCGCGGCGGAACGCGAAGAGAGCACGCAGCGCGAGTTCGTCGAGCACATCATCGACTTCCTGGAAATCCAGGCCTGGCGCAAGACCCCCGTGGGCCGCCTGCCCTACGGCCTGCAGAAGCGCGTGGACCTGGGCCGCGCCCTCGCGATGGAGCCGAGCGTGCTGCTGCTCGACGAGCCGATGGCCGGCATGAACGTGGAAGAGAAGCAGGACATGTGCCGCTTCATCCTCGACGTGAACGACGAGTTCGGCACCACCATCGTGCTGATCGAGCACGACATGGGCGTGGTGATGGACATCTCCGACCGCGTGGTGGTGCTCGACTACGGCAAGAAGATCGGCGACGGCGCGCCGGCCGAGGTGCGGGCCAACGAGGACGTCATCCGCGCCTACCTGGGCGCTTCGCATTGAGGGGCGGGCATGGGCGGGCTTTCGACACCGGTGACGAGGGCCCTTCGACAGGCTCAGGGTGAACGGACCGTGGGGATGCGCCCACGTCAAAGAGCCTCTGCGCCGCAGAGGACGCACCAAGGAATCTGACCCATGGGCTTCTTCCTCGAAACCCTGCTCGGCGGCCTGATGGCCGGCATGCTGTATTCGCTGATCGCGCTGGGTTTCGTGCTGATCTACAAGGCCTCGGGCGTCTTCAATTTCGCGCAGGGCGCCATGGTGCTGTTCGCCGCGCTGGCCATGGCGCGCTTCTCCGAATGGATCCCCGCCTGGCTGGGCCTTGGCAACAAGGTGGCGGCCAACCTGCTGGCGTTCGCCGCGGCCTCGGCGCTCATGGTCGCCCTGGCCTGGGCGATCCAGCGCTTCGTTCTGTCCAAGCTGGTGAACCAGGAAGGCATCACGCTGCTGATGGCCACGCTGGGCATCGCCTATTTCCTGGACGGCTTCGGGCAGACGGTCTTCGGCAGCGACATCTACAAGATCGACATCGGCATGCCCAAGGACCCGGTGATCGTGCTGGAGTCGGCTTTCGATGGCGGCCTGCTGGTCAACAAGGAAGACCTCTACGCCGCGGCGATCGCCGCGGCGCTGGTGCTGCTGCTGACGCTGTTCTTCCAGAAGACCGCCACCGGCCGCGCGCTGCGCGCGGTGGCCGACGACCACCAGGCGGCGCAGTCCATCGGCATACCGCTCGGGCGCATCTGGGTCATCGTCTGGTCGGTGGCGGGCCTGGTGGCGCTGGTGGCCGGGATGATCTGGGGCAGCAAGCTCGGCGTGCAGTTCTCGCTGCAGCTGGTGGCTCTGAAGGCGCTGCCGGTGGTGATCCTCGGCGGCTTGACGTCGGTGCCCGGCGCGATCATCGGCGGCCTGATCATCGGCGTGGGCGAAAAGCTCTCGGAGATCTACGTCGGGCCGATGCTCGGCGGCGGCATCGAGATCTGGTTCGCCTATGTGCTGGCGCTGGTCTTCCTGCTGGTCAGGCCGCAGGGGCTGTTCGGCGAGAAGATCATTGACCGGGTATGAGCTTGGACCACCGCGCCCTCACCCCCACCCTCTCCCGCAAGCGGGAAAGGGAGCCATTCCAATTCCATGCCCTCTCCCCCGCACCCGGAGGAGAGGGCGGGGGTGAGGGGGCAACGAGAACCGCAAGTCATCGTTGAACGCCCTCCATCGGAACCCACCATGTTCTACCGAGAAAACGGCCAGTTCAAGACCAGCTACCGCGCCGACCAGCAGATCTTCCCGATCCGCCAGGACCGGTGGGCGATCGCCGCACTGCTGGTGCTGGCCTTCGCCGTGGTGCCGATCGTGGCCAGCGAATACTGGCTGCGCGCCATCCTCGTGCCCTTCCTGATCCTGTCCCTGGCCGCGATCGGGCTGAACATCCTGGTCGGCTATTGCGGCCAGATTTCGCTCGGCACCGGCGCCTTCATGGCGGTGGGCGCCTACGCGGCCTACAACTTCTGGGTGCGCGTGGAAGGCATGCCGCTGCTGGCGGCGCTGCTGCTGGGCGGGCTGTGCGCCACCGCGGTGGGCGTGGCGTTCGGCGTGCCGAGCCTGCGCATCAAGGGCCTGTACCTGGCGGTGGCGACGCTGGCGGCGCAGTTCTTCACCGACTGGGCCTTCCTGCGGGTGCGCTGGTTCACCAACGACTCGCCGTCGGGCTCCGTCAGCGTCTCGGGCCTGAACGTGCTGGGCTGGGGCGTCGACACGCCGGTGCGCAAGTACATGCTGTGCCTCGCGCTCGTCTGCCTGTTCGCGCTGCTGGCCAAGAACCTGGTGCGCGGCGCGATCGGCCGCGAATGGATGGCCATCCGCGACATGGACGTCGCCGCCGCGGTGATCGGCATCCGGCCGGTGCGGGCCAAGCTGAGCGCCTTCGCCGTCAGCAGCTTCATCGTCGGCGTGGCCGGCGGGCTGTGGGGCTTCGTGCACCTGGGCTCCTGGGAGCCGGCGGCGTTCTCGATCGACCGATCCTTCCAGCTGCTCTTCATGGTGATCATCGGCGGCCTGGGTTCGGTCATGGGCAGCTTCTTCGGCGCGGCCTTCATCGTGCTGCTGCCCATCCTGCTGAGCCAGGTGCTGCCGGCGCTGGGCGCGCTGGTCGGCCTGCAGGTCGACACCGCCCTGCTCAGCCATGTCGAACTGATGATCTTCGGCGGCCTGATCGTCTTCTTCCTGATCGTCGAGCCCCACGGCCTGGCCCGGCTGTGGTCCACCGGCAAGGAAAAGATGCGGCTGTGGCCCTTCCCGCATTGACCCTGACAACGAGGCAGCGAACGCACGCGCCACCGACGCGGGCTTCCTTTTAGTGTTAACAGGCCCTAACCCAAGGAGACAACCATGAGACTCAAGACTTGTGCGCTCGCGGCCGCCACGGCGGCGGTTTTCGCGGGAACCAGCCTGGGCAGCGCGCCCGCCCTGGCGCAGGCGGCCGGCAAGGGCGCCGCGGCCGGCGGCCCGGCCAAGGAGCAGTTCTTCCCGCTGCTCGTCTACCGCACCGGCCCCTACGCGCCCAACGGCACGCCCTGGGCCAACGGCAAGCAGGACTACATCAAGCTCATCAACGCCCGCGACGGCGGCATCAACGGCGTGAAGATCAGCTTCGAGGAGTGCGAGACCGGCTACCAGACCGACAAGGGCGTGGAGTGCTACGAGCGGCTCAAGGGCAAGGGGGCGTCCCTGTTCGACCCGCAGGCCACCGGCATCACGTTCGCGCTGACCGACAAGGCGCCGGCCGACAAGATCCCGCTGATGACGCTGGGTTACGGCCTGTCCGCGTCGCAGGACGGCGGCGTGTTCGCCTGGAATTTCCCGATGATGGGCAGCTACTGGACGGCCGCCGACATCCTCATCCAGCACCTGGGCAAGAAGGAAGGCGGGATGGACAGGCTCAAGGGCAAGAAGATCGCCCTCGTCTACCACGACAGCCCCTTCGGCAAGGAGCCGATCCCGCTGCTGGAGGAGCGCGCCAAGATGCACGGCTTCGAGTTGTCCAAGATCCCTGTGACGGCGCCGGGCGTGGAGCAGAAGTCGGCCTGGCTGCAGGTGCGCCAGCAGCGCCCCGACTACGTGCTGCTGTGGGGCTGGGGCGTGATGAACTCCACCGCGCTGAAGGAGGCGCAGGCCACCGGCTATCCGCGCGACAAGATGTACGGCGTGTGGTGGGCCGGCGCCGAACCCGACGTGAAGGACGTGGGCGAAGGCGCCAAGGGCTACAACGCGCTGGCGCTCAACACCGCGAGCCAGCAGCCGAAGGTGATCCAGGACATCCTGAAGTACGTGCACGACAAGGGCCAGGGCACCGGCCCGCGCGACGAGGTGGGCTCGGTGCTCTACACCCGCGGCGTGATCATCCAGATGCTCGGCATCGAGGCCGTGCGCCGCGCGCAGGAGCGCTTCGGCAAGGGCAAGGTGATGACCGGCGAGCAGGTGCGCTGGGGCCTGGAGAACCTGGCGCTGGACCAGAAGAAGCTCGATGCGCTCGGCCTGTCGGGCGTGATGCGGCCGCTGAGCACCTCCTGCACCGACCACCAGGGCTCGACCTGGGCCCGCGTGCAGACCTGGGACGGCGCCAAGTGGGGTTTCAGCTCCGACTGGTACCAGGCCGACGAGCAGATCATCAAGCCAATGGTCAAGGCGGCCGCCGACAAATACGCGGCCGACAAGAAACTCGCGCGGCGCACGCCGCAGGACTGCCAGTCATGACCCACCCCCCGGAGCGGCTGGCGCCGCTCCCCCCTCAAGGGGGGCCGCGCCGATGGACCGGCAAAGCCGGATCCATGGCGCGCGCTGGAAGCGGGTGGCCTGGCGGCCTACCCTTTCAGCGCGGCATGGCGGTGGTGCTCGCCGGGGTGCGGGAGGCGGCCTTCGGCCCGCGCCATCAGCGGTTGCGAACCATGAGGTGCAGCCGTCCCTCCACCGTTCGGGCCGAGCCCTTCGACTTGCCTTTAGTCCTGAGCTTGTCGAAGGGTCAGGACAGGCATGTCGAAGCCGGCGCGCACGCCCCATCTCCGTTCACCCTGAGCTTGTCGAAGGGCCTTCGCCACGTTCATTCCTCGAAGCTCCGGTGGCCCACACCCAGGGCTTCGACAGGCTCAGCCCGAACGGGAGGTAGCTCAGCCCGCACGGGAGGTAGCTCAGCCCTAACGGAGGGAAGCAGCTCGGCCCAAACCGAGGAGGCAAGCGCGCCATGACCCCCATCCTCCTCGACGTCAACGGCATCGAAGTCATCTACAACCACGTGATCCTGGTGCTCAAGGGCGTGTCGCTGAAGGTGCCGGAGGGCGGCGTGGTGGCGCTGCTGGGCGGCAACGGCGCGGGCAAGACCACGACCTTGCGGGCCGTGAGCAACCTGCTGGCCGGCGAACGTGGCGAGGTCACGAAGGGTTCGATCGAGCTGCGCGGCGAGCGCATCGAGCGGCTGTCGACGGCCGACATGGTCAGGCGCGGCGTGGTGCAGGTGATGGAGGGGAGGCACTGCTTCGCCCACCTGACGCTGGAGGAGAACCTGATGACCGGCGCCTACACCCGGCGCGACGGCAAGGCGGCGGTGCAGCGGACGCTGGAGAAGGTCTACAGCTATTTCCCCCGCTTGAAGACACGGCGCGGCTCGCAGGCCGCTTACACCTCGGGCGGCGAGCAGCAGATGTGCGCGATCGGCCGCGCGCTGATGGCCGACCCGCGCATGGTGCTGCTGGACGAACCCTCGATGGGCCTGGCCCCGCAGATCGTCGAAGAGGTCTTCGAGATCGTGAAAGACCTGAACCAGCGCGAGAAGGTCACCTTCCTGCTGGCCGAGCAGAACACCCACATGGCGCTGCGCTACGCCGACTACGGCTACATCCTCGAGAACGGCCGCGTCGTCATGGACGGCGCCGCCGGCGAACTGAGGCAGAACGAGGACGTCAAGGAGTTCTACCTCGGCATGGGCGGCGGCGACCAGCACAGCAGCTTCCGCGACGTGAAGAGCTACCGGCGCCGCAAGCGCTGGCTGGCCTGAACCGGAAACGGCATCGAACCGACCCACACCAGTCCACGAAACCTGCAGAACGGATGGGCAAACCCATGGCCGACGACGCCAGCGACAGCAACAGCAACAGCGACAGTGACAACCATGGCGATGGCGACCGCGGAGACTTCTTCTCCGCCGCGCAGCCGGCGTTCAAGCCGGAGGAAGCCTTGGTCCAGCTGAGGCGCCAGTTGCGCGACTTGCGCGCGCTTAGCGAGCAAGGCGCCTTCTTCCACCTGCAGGGCATCCCGGTGATCGAGCTGCGGGCCGACGGGCCGCAACTGCTGGCGCGCCTGGCGAGGCGCCCGAGCCGGCAGGCCGAGTGGGACCGGCAGCTGCTGCGCGCGAGCGCGGACACCCGCCGCTTCCTGGACGAAGTCAAACGACGCCTGGTGCGCTGGAACGACGAGGACTGACTGCCATGGGAACCACGACCGCCGCCCCATCGACCGCGGATTCCCCCTACCGCGACGCGCTGGAAACCCGGCCGCCCCAGGAGCGCGAGCGCGACCTGATGCGCCGCCTGGGCGCGCAGTTGCGGCACGCAAGCCAGGCCACCGAAGCCTACGCCGAGCTGTTGCAGGGCTTGGACGTGGCCGGCGTCGACAGCCGCGAAGCCCTGGCGCGCCTGCCCGTCCTGCGTAAGCAGGAGCTGCTGGAGCGCCAGCAGGCCGGCCGCGGAAGCGACGCGTTCGGCGGTTTCTCGGCGCTGGGCTGGGGCGCCTTGTGGCCGGCCGGCCGGCGCGCGTCGAAAGTCTTCTCTTCGCCCGGCCCGATCTACGAGCCGGAGGGCGACCTGCCGGACTACTGGCGCATGAGCCGCGCCCTTTTCGCCGCCGGCATCCGCCCCGGTGACCTGGTGCACAACGCCTTCAGCTACCACTTCACCCCCGCCGGCTCGATGATGGAAGACGGCGCGAAGACGCTGGGCTGCACCGTCTTCCCCGCCGGCACCGGCCAAACCGAGCAGCAGGCGCGGGCGATGAGCGACCTGCGGCCGTCGGCCTACGTGGGCACGCCGAGCTTCCTGAAAATCATCCTCGACAAGACCGCCGAGCTGGGGTTGCCGCCGCCAGCGCTCAAGACCGCGCTGCTCAGCGGCGAAGCTTTCCCCGCCAGCCTGCGCGACTGGATGGCCGGCCTCGGCCTGCAGGCCTACCAGTGCTACGCCACTGCCGACCTGGGGCTGGTCGCCTACGAAACCTCCGCCCACGAAGGCCTGGTGGTGGACGAGCACGTGATCCTGGAGATCGTGCGACCCGGCACTGGCCAACCGGTGCCCGACGGTGAGGTGGGCGAGGTCGTCGTCACCACGCTCAACCCGGGCTATCCCTTGATCCGCTTCGGCACCGGCGACCTGTCCGCCGTGCTGCCCGGCCCCTGCCCCACCGGGCGCACCAACACCCGCATCCGGGGCTGGCTGGGTCGGGCCGACCAGGCGACGAAAGTGCGCGGCATGTTCGTGCACCCCTCGCAGGTGGACGCGATCGTGCGCCGCCATCCGGAGGTGCTGCGTGCCCGCCTCGTCGTCGGCGGCGAGATGGCCAGGGACGAGATGACCCTCTGGGCGGAAACCGCGCCCGGCCTGGACGAAGCCGACCGGGCCGCGCTTTGCGACAGGCTGAGGCACAGCATCCGGGAAATCACCAAGCTGCGGGGCGAAGCGGTGCTGCGCGAGCCCGGCAGCCTGCCCAACGACGGCAAGGTGATCGCCGACGAAAGGCGGATGGACTGAGGGGTCGCCCGGCCGCCGCGGGCTGCGTTTCCCACGGGGGCCATCCGTGGAAACCGCACGCGACCGCTACGTAGTTTCCGCCGTGCGCCTGCGAATCCGGTATCGCACAATGACTTTCGTCCGTTACGAACAATGGGCGCACCAGCCAGAAGCCCGGCGCCCGCCACCTCACCGACGCCTTCGTCGAACACTAGGAGACATGCCATGAAACGAGCGCTTTTGGCCACCCTCGCGGCCCTGTCGGCCACCGCCGCATTCGCCGACTACCCCGAAAAGCCCGTCACCATCGTCGTGCCCTTCGCGGCGGGCGGCCCCACCGACAAAGTGGCCCGCGACCTGGCAGAGTCCCTGCGCAAGCCGATGAACAACCAGTCGATCATCGTCGAGAACGTCGGCGGCGCCGGCGGCACGCTGGGCGCCAACAAGGTGGCCAAGGCCGCCAACGACGGTTACACGCTGCTGCTGGCCCACATCGGCATCTCCACCGCGCCGGCGCTGTACCGCAGCCTGCCCTACAAGACCCTGGACGACTTCGAATACCTCGGCATGATCAACGAGGTGCCGATGACCCTGATCGGCAAGCCCAGCCTGCCGGCCAACAATTACGCAGAGCTGGTCAAGTGGATGGACGCCAACAAGGGCAAGATCAACCTGGCCAACGCCGGCCTGGGCTCCGCGTCGCACCTGTGCGGCCTGCTGTTCCAGAGCACGCTCAAGATCGACATGACCACCGTGCCGTACAAGGGCACCGGCCCGGCGATGACCGACTTGCTCGGCGGCCAGGTCGACCTGATGTGCGACCAGACCACCAACACCACCGGCCAGATCGAAAGCGGCAAGGTCAAGGCCTACGCCGTGACCACCACCAAGCGGCTGTCCACGCCCGCGCTGGCCAAGTTGCCGACGCTCGACGAAGCCGGCGTCAAAGGCTTCAACGTGACCATCTGGCATGCCCTGTACGCGCCCAAGGGCACGCCCAAGGCCGTGCTCGACAAGGTGAACGCCGCATTGAAGACCGCCCTGCAAGACCCGGAATTCATCAAGCGCGAGGAAGCGCTGGGCGCGGTCATCGTCACCGACAACCGCGTCAACGGCGCCGAACACAAGAAGTTCGTCGAGGCCGAGATCAACAAGTGGGGCCCGATCATCAAGGCCGCCGGCCAGTACGCGGATTGACCGCGGATTGACCGCGGGCTGACAGCCGGGCGGGCTTCCGCCCAGGCAGCGCAGTGAAAAAGAAAGCCGCCCCCGGGCGGCTTTTTGCATGGGCGCGTTCTCACCGGCCGGGCGCGATCGTCACGCCGCGCTGTCGCGGTGCGCCCTCGCCAGCTTGACGTAATGCTCGGCGGACAACGCGAAATGCGCGATCTCTTGTTCTTTCAGCCGACGCACCGGCTTGGCGGGCGACCCCATGTAGAGCCATCCGGACTCCAGCACTTTGCCCGCCGGCACCAGCGAACCGGCCGCGACGATCACCCGGGGCTGGATGACCACGCCGTCCAGCACGATGGCGCCGCAGCCGATGAGGCAGTCGTCGCCGACCGTGCATCCGTGGAGGATCACGCGGTGCCCGACGGTGACGCCGGCGCCGATCACCAGGTCGGTGCCTTCATGGTCGTAAGGGCTGGCGTGCAGGCAGCATTGGTCTTGCACATTGGTGCCGGCGCCGACCAGGATGCGCGCGCCGTCGCAACGGATGACGGCGCCGGGCCAGACCGAGGCGTTGTCGCCGAGCTCCACGTCGCCGATCACCACCGCGCTGGGCGCGACCCACGCGCTGTCGGGCACGCGGGGGTAGGTGCCCTTGAAAGGCAGCAGCGGCGCGGGGCCGCCGGGTGCGCGGCGCAGTGGGCGCACCGTGATCAACGGGTTCATCGCTTGCACAGGGATCCTCCTCGCTTTCGAACGGTTCTTCTTCTTCGCCACCGAAGTGGGCCGTTGGCCCGGCCGCCGGCGCGTTAAAAAATCGACATCAACAACTTCGCGGCGCTGCCCAGCAGGAGGACAGCGAAGATCTTCTTCAAAAGCGGTGCGCTGACGAACACGCCCAGGCGCACCCCGATGTAAGCCCCCAGCATCGACGCTGGGACGATGCTGGCGAAAGCACCGAGGTGCACATAGCCCCACCGGCCCGGAAAGGACGTGCCCAGGCGCCACGCGCTCAAGGCGTAGCCCAGACTCGCGAACACCGCGACCACCACCCCCACCGCGGAGGAGATGCCGACCGCCCTCTTCATGTCTTCACCGGTGGAGGCCAGGAAAGGCACCACGATCGTGCCGCCGCCGATGCCCACCCAGCTCGACAACGCGCCGGTCACGGCCCCGGCGATCGTCGCCGACCGGGTCGAAAAAGCGACGGGAAAACGGGGCTGCAGGTTCAACAGCATTTGCACCCCGACGTAGGCGGCGAACACGACGAAAACGACCTTCAGCGCCACATCCGGCACCAAGGCGGCGCTGCAACTGCCCAAGACGGCACCCACCGCGACACCGGCCGACAATTTTTTGACCTTACCGAAATCAACATTTCCTAACCTGGACTGTTGAAATGCGGCCCATCCGCCGGTGAAAGGGATCGTCGCCAACGAGGTGGCGAGCGCCACTTTGGCCGCATCGGCCCCCAGTTCGGAGGACAGCATCAACAAGCTGGGGACAAGCACCAATCCCCCGCCGATGCCTAACAATCCGGAAAGAATGCCAGCGGTTAAACCCGCAATTACCAACAAAATCATCAATCAATTCCCAATTTTTGTGACTTATTGTGTGGGCAATGATTTGTCAAAACATCGACAAACAAGATGTAACAGAGGTAAACAACAACACAAGTCAACTGTCACCACAAAGACAATCCTGCCCCGGGGCAGCAATAACCGTGCCTCTTTCGCCGCTTGAAAGCCGTACCTGCTGATCCGGCGATCCGGCGGCCTGTCTTCCACCGATGGTTGGGAACCCCGCTTGTCATGGGCAAGCGGGGATAACGACAACTAGCACGAGGTAATGAAGTGAAACTTTCCATCCACGTCGCGGCGCTGACTCTGGCGGCCGCGTTCGCGTCCATGGGTGCAACCGCCCAGATCCGCATCGGCCAGACCGCCGGTTACAGCGGCGCATCGGCCTCCAGCGTCAGCGAGACCATGGCGGGCGCCAAGCTCTACCTGGACGCGGTGAATGCCCAAGGCGGCGTCAACGGCCAGCAGATCGAACTGGTGTCCTTGGACGACAAGTTCGACCCCGCGCTGGCGGCCGAGAACGCCAAGAAGCTGATCGCCGACCCGAAGGTCATGGCGCTGTTCCTGAACCGGGGCACGCCCCACAGCGAGGCGATCATGCCGCTGCTGAAGGAAAACGGCATCACGCTGATCGCGCCCTCCACCGGTGCGATGGTGCTGCACAACCCGGTGCACCCCTGGGTCTTCAACGTGCGGGCCACCTACCAGAAAGAAGCCGAGCACTTGACGCGCCACCTGGCCCTGCCCGGCGCCGAAACCGTCGCCGTCATCCAGGTGAACGACTCCTTCGGCGCGGACGCGGCCGTCGGCGCCTTGAAGGTTTTCAAGGAAATGGGCAAGCAACCCGCGGCCTTCGAATTCTTCGACCGCAAGAACCCCGACTTCGCCGCTGTGGCCGGCAAGGTGGCGGCCGCCAAGCCGCTGTCGGTGCTCTTCATCGGCACCGGATCGGCGGTGGTCGAAGGGGTGAAGGCGTTGCGCCAGGCCGGGTCGAAGGCGACCGTCGCCACGCTGTCCAACAACGCCTCCACCGGCTTCATCCAATCCATGGGGGAACATGCGCAGGGCATGGTGGTCAGCCAGGTCTTCCCCTCGCCCACCGCGCTGAAGGTTCCGATGGCCGCCGAGGCCGCGCAGCTGGCGCAGAAGAAGAAGCTCAAGGAAGTCACGCCGCAGATGCTCGAAGGCTTCGCCGCCGCCAAGGTGCTGGTGGCCGCGCTCAAGCGCTGCGGCAACGACATCTCGCGCGGCAACATCAAGAAGGCGCTGGAGACCTTCAACCGCGTCGACCTCGGCGGGCTCGAAATCAGCTTCAGCCCGACGAGCCACACCGGGCTGAGCTTCGCCGACCTGTCGATCATCAGCGCCGAGGGCGTGTTCCGCCGCTGAGGCGCGAGGGCCTTCGATTCAAGCGTCGGCCCGCAGCACCATGGGAATGGTGACGGGCCCGTCGTTGACGAGGTGGACCTGCATGTCGGCGCCGAAGCGGCCGGTCGCGACCTGGCCGTGCGCCGCACGGGCGGCGGCCACGGCGCGGTCGTAGAGCCGTTCGCCGAGCTCGGCCGGCGCGGCGCCGGTGAAGCTCGGGCGGTTGCCGCGCCGCGTGTCGGCCGCCAGGGTGAACTGGCTGACGAGCAGCAAGCCGCCCTGCACGTCCACCAGGCTCAGGTTCATCTTGCCTTGGGCGTCGCTGAAGACGCGCAGCTTCAACAGCTTGGCCACGAGCTGGTCGGCCAGCGCCTCGGTGTCTTGCGGCTCGGCGCACAGCAACACCAGCAGGCCACGCTCGATGGCGCCGACGGTTTCCCCGCCGACGTCGACGCGGGCCTGGCTGACCCGCTGAATGAGGGCGATCAAGCGCACCCCGCCATGGGACCGAGCACGACCGTCAGCTCAGCAAGACGCGGGCGAACTTGCGCTTGCCCACCTGCAGCACATAACTGCCGGCCGCCAGGCGCAGGCCGCGGTCGCTGACCACCGCGCCGTCGATGCGCACGCCGCCGCCGTCGACCAGGCGCAGCGCCTCGCTGCTCGACGGCGCCAGGTTGGCCTGCTTGAGCAAGGCCCCGATGCCCAACGGCGCGCCGGCCAGCGAGACCTCGGGGATCTCGTCGGGGATGCCGCCGCGCGAACGGTTGATGAAGTCCTGCTCGGCGGCGTCCGCCATCGCCGCGCCGTGGAAGCGCGCGGTGACCTCCTTGGCCAGCATCACCTTGGCGTCCTTCGGGTTGCGGCCCATCATCACCTCGGCCTTCAAGCCGGCGATGTCTTCCTCGCTACGGAAGCTCAGCAACAGGAAGTACTTCCACATCAGGTCGTCGCTGATCGACAGCAGCTTGGCGTACATGTCGTTGGCCGGTTCGGTGATGCCGATGAAATTGCCCTTGCTCTTGGACATCTTCTCGACGCCGTCCAGTCCTTCGAGCAGCGGCATGGTCAGGATGCACTGCGGCTCCTGGCCGTATTCGCCCTGCAGCGCACGGCCCACCAGCAGGTTGAACTTCTGGTCGGTGCCGCCGAGTTCCAGGTCGCTCTTCAGCGCCACCGAGTCGTAGCCCTGCATCAACGGGTAGAGGAATTCGTGCACGCTGATCGGCGTGCCCGATTTGAAACGCTTGCTGAAGTCGTCGCGCTCCATCATGCGCGCCACGGTGTAGCGGGCCGCCAGCTGGATCATGCCGCGCGCGCCGAGCGGGTCGCTCCATTCGGAGTTGTAGCGGACCTCGGTCTTGGCCGGGTCGAGCACCAGGCTCGCCTGGGCGTAGTACGTCTTGGCGTTGGCTTCGATCTGCTCGCGCGTGAGCGGCGGGCGGGTGGCGTTGCGGCCCGACGGGTCGCCGATCATCGAGGTGAAGTCGCCGATCAGGAAGATCACGGTGTGGCCGAGGTCCTGCAGCTGGCGCATCTTGTTGAGCACCACGGTGTGGCCGAGGTGGATGTCCGGCGCGGTCGGGTCCAAGCCGAGCTTGATGCGCAGCGGCACGCCGGTGGCCTGGGAGCGGGCCAGTTTGGCCTGCCATTCCTGGAGGGGCAGCAATTCATCGCAGCCCCGCTGCGTCACGGCCAACGCATGGCGCACCTGGTCGGTCACTGGAAACGAAGACGAAGCATCCGTGCTGGAAGACATATGGGCTTTTGTGATGTGAAAATTCGAGCGGTTTCCGGACTGGAACTCGGGGCTATTCCTGACGCGGTTTGTAGGACGACCGCTATACTCGTTCGGAGTTTGGCGACCAGGACAGAGCAGCCCGCGAAGAAGGGCCCGTCGCCATCAGCGAGGTCGGGAAAACAAGGCGCCGATTTTACGGGGCTGCCTCGACTGCCACGCAACCCGGGCACAGGATGCAGATCGATCATCCTCCATCGCCCGCCGATCGAGCGGCAACGCTCCAGAATGCTTTGACTTCGTTGGAATCTTCCCCCGCTAGCGCCGTCTCGGGCGCGAAAAATTCATTTCCTGCCTCCACCGGCCATTCCTGGAGCCACCATCCGCGCAGCGTCACCGCCGCCGTGGTAGTTGGCCTGCTGGGTTTCGCAGCGACGGCGTTCGGCCTGGCCCCTTCCATGGCGCCGGACGCCGCCGACCTGCCCAAGCGCCTGGTGACCGAGCAATTGCCTGTCATCGACCTCGATCCGCAGATCGAGTCGCTCTCCAGCCAGCCATTGAGCCTCTTCCGCGGCGACCTCACCCGCGCCAGCGACACCGTCGACACCCTGTTCCAGCGGCTGAATGTCGAAGACGCCGCCGCCGCCGGGTTCTTGCGCACCGACCCCACCGCTCGCAAGCTGCTCGCCGGTCGCGGCGGCAAGATGGTCCAAGTGCGCACCGACACCGAGGGCCGGCTGCAGGAGTTGGTGGCACGCTACCCCGCGGAACGCAGCGACCTGGCGGCCACGCACTTCACCCGACTGACCGTGCTGCGCAAGGCCGGTGGCTCCTTCGGCGTCTCGACCGAGGTGCTCGGGCTGTCCAGCCAGATCCGCATCGGCAGCGGAAGCATCCGCTCGTCGCTGTTCGCGGCCACCGATGAGGCCCGCATCCCCGACCCGGTCGCCAGCCAGATGGCCGAGATCTTCTCGTCGGATATCGATTTCCACCGCGAGCTGCGCCGCGGCGACAACTTCAGCGTCGTGTTCGAAGTGCCCACCGCCGACGGCGAACCCATCAGCTGGAACCAATCGGCCGGCCGCGTGCTCGCCGCCGAGTTCGTCAACAAGGGCCGCAGCTATTCCGCCATGTGGTTCCAGGAACCCGGCGCCAAGGGCGCCTACTTCGACCTGAACGGTCAGAGCAAGCAGCGCAGCTTCCTGTCCAGCCCGATGGAATTCTCCCGGGTGACTTCCGGCTTCTCGATGCGCCTGCACCCCATCCTCAATGCATGGCGCCAGCACAAGGGTGTCGACTACGGCGCACCCACCGGCACGCCGGTGCGCACCGTCGCCGACGGCGTGGTCGATTTCGCCGGCTGGCAGAACGGCTACGGCAATGTGGTGTCGGTGAAGCACGCCGGCGACAAGTCCACGCTCTACGCCCACCTGAGCCGCATCGACGTCAAGGTCGGCCAGAAGGTCAACCAGGCCGACCACGTGGGCGCCGTCGGCTCCACCGGCTGGGCCACCGGACCGCACCTGCACTTCGAATTCAAGATCAAGGGCGAACATCAGGATCCTTTGATCCTGGCCAAGTCCGGCGACACGGTGGCGATCTCCAGCGGCGCGCGCGCCCAATTCGCGCAGCTCGCCGCCGAGAGGAAGTCGAACCTGGCCACGGCCCAGAGCCTGGGAAGCAACGGCTGGGCCGCGGAGTGAAGTGAGCGCCGCCCCGCGCCAGCCGGGCAGCCCGCCCGGTGAGCTCTACATCGGCTTGATGTCGGGCACTTCGATGGATGGCGTGGACGGCGTGCTCGTCCGCTTCCTGGACACCGCCAGCCCGCCGTCCGGCGGCGAATCGCAAGGCCGGCTGCGCCTGCAGGTCTTGGCCCACGTCCATCGCCCCTTCCCAGCGGACCTGGCCGCTGAACTGCTGGCGTTGAACTCCCCCGGCGCCAACGAATTGCACCGTGCGCAGCTGTCCGCGACCGCGCTCGCGCGGGTCTACGCCCAAGTGGTGCATGCGCTGACGGAAAAAGCGCGGGTCGCAGCCGACGATGTCCGCGCGGTGGCCGTGCACGGCCAGACCCTGCGCCACCAGCCCGGGGCATTCGACGGCCTGGGCTATACCGTCCAGTTGAACCATCCCGCCCTGTTGGCCGAGCTTTGCGGCGTCGACGTGATCGCTGATTTCCGCAGCCGCGACATCGCGGCGGGAGGGCAAGGCGCGCCGCTGGTGCCCGCCTTCCACCGCCAGCTTTTTGGACAGGGCAAGCGCCACGACGTGGCCGTGCTCAACCTCGGCGGCATCAGCAACCTGACGCTGCTTTCGGCCGATGGCGGCTGCCTCGGCTTCGACTGCGGCCCCGGCAACGCCTTGATGGACCACTGGTGCCGCACCCACACCGGCGCGCCCTACGACGACGCGGGCCGCTGGGCCGCCACCGGCCAAGTTGCGCCGCGGTTGTTGCAGGCCTTGCTGGCGGAGCCCTATTTCCAGTCGCCACCACCCAAAAGCACGGGGCGCGACCTGTTCAACCCCGTCTGGCTTCAAACCATCCTCGGTTCAGGCGCCTCAGGCCCGCCGCCGCCGGCCCAGGACGTGCAGGCGACCCTGCTCGAACTCACCGTTCAAAGCTGCGTGCAAGCCCTGCAGCGGCATCTGCCGCGCGCGCGCGAACTTTATGTCTGCGGCGGCGGGGCCTTCAATCAAACCTTGATGGCACGCTTCGCGGCCGTCCTGCCCGGTGTGGCCGTTGCCACGACCGCGGCCCTGGGTTTACCGGCCGACCAGGTGGAAGCCGCCGCCTTCGCCTGGCTCGGCTGGGCGCACTGCCACCGCGTCGCCGGCAACTTACCCGCGGTCACTGGAGCTTCCGGCCCCAGGATCCTGGGTGCCTTGTACCCCGGCCCACCTTGACTGTCGGGGCGCTGACCCGAGGCCGGCGCGCAAACCGAAAATCCCCATGAAAAAAACCGCCTGGCGGCGGCTTTTCCTGGCGGGTTGGGCGCGCGCCCCCAACAGGCTGTGCGGCACACCAATCGCCGCGGCCGACTACACCGAGAAGCTGGAACCGCAACCGCAGGTGGTGGTGGCGTTCGGATTCTTGATGACGAACTGGGCGCCCTGCAGGTCATCCTTGTAATCGATCTCGGCACCAGCCAGGTACTGCAGGCTCATGGCGTCGATCAGCAGGGTGACGCCGTTCTTGTTCATCTGCGTGTCGTCTTCGTTGACGATCTCATCGAAAGTGAAGCCGTACTGGAAGCCGGAGCAACCGCCGCCTTGCACGAAGACGCGCAACTTCAGGTCGGGGTTGCCTTCTTCGTCGACCAGCTCCTTCACTTTGGCCGCCGCGCTGTCGGTGAAGATCAGCGGGACCGGCGGCGCCTGGGTTTCGGGGGTTTGCGCGAGAGCGTTCATGACATCTTTCCTTCAACTACGAATTCTCTGTTCTTCATCCAGCCTCGCCGGCTGCTGTGGCGAGCTTCAACACCGGGGACTCTTCGGGTTTGATGGGGTGGACTTCGCCATCCACCATCGCGCCCTGGTGCATTTCGAGGGCGCCGTACGTGATGTTCCCGACAATATGGGCTTTCGGCTGCAATTCAAGCAAATCAAGGGAATGCACCGGACCCGTGACATGCCCGCTGATGATCACATGCCCCGCCTTGACCTTTCCCGTCACGCGGGCATTTTCGCTGATCACCAGGATGCTGGGCGCATCGGCCACGGCCGTCACATTGCCGTTGATCTGCCCATCGATGCGCAGCCCCTCGGTGAATGACAGTTCACCGTCGATGACCGTGCCCTCCCCGATCAAGGTGCGGATCGGAGGTTGCTTCTTCTTGTTGAACATGACGCATCTCCAATGTGGACCACGGTGGCCCGGACCGTGAAAAGCGTGGAACCGCCGCGCCGCAGGTGAAGAGGCCCCGGAGCGGATCGCCCAGCGATGGCGCGGGCCGGGCATCAGAGTTTGGTGGTGTGTGTGGCCTTCACGACGCCCTGGGCGTCCATCACCTTGACCACCGCGGTTTTTACCACGGCCGCCGCGGGCAACTCAATCGAACCTTCCAGCCGCAAGTACTGCTTCAACGAGAAATTGTTGTTGTCGACGGCGGGCGCCGTCCAGGTCCAGGCCCGGCCGTCCAAACTTCCATTCAAAGTGATTTCGTAACGCCCTTGGAAATCGGCGGGCGCCTTGCCGGGCTGCATCAGCAACAGCTGGAAACGAAGCCGCCCCGCTTCCTGGGACTCGAGCTGCAACCCGCGCACCGAAACCCCCTGGGCATCGGTGGCCAGCGGCATCAAACGCTCGAAAAAACCCAGGTCGGCCTTGAGCCGCATGACCTCCGCCTGGGCGGCCTTGAGCTGCTGCACGAGGCTGTCGAAAGAGGCGCTGTCGGTCTTCCATTTGCTTTCCGCGGTGTTGGCGATCAGGACTGCGGCGTCGCGGTCGGCCTTGAGCTGTTGCGCCTGGGCGCGAAGCTGCAGCAGCTCGGCCTTGGCACTGCGGTCCAGGCCGGCGATCTCCTTGCCGAATTCGAAGGCCCACAGGGCCAGCGCGGCGGAGAAGCCGAACATCACGGCCAACGCGACCCAGCGCAGCGGCCACGGCAGGTGACTGCGCACGATCATGCGGGGCGCACTCACCGACAGTCGTCGTTTCAGGAGCTTCCAGCGCATCGCTTCGTGTGGGTTCGAGGAAACAAACCGGCGCCCCCGCACGGCAACGGGGCCGCCAAAGAAAAACAGGCCGCGGGAGGGCGGCCTGTCGTCTGTGCAGCTTGCTTCGAAGGCAAACCTGCGCGGGGTGTCAGCGCTTGCTGAACTGCTTGCGGCGGCGGGCGCCGTGCAGGCCGACCTTCTTGCGCTCGACTTCGCGCGCGTCGCGCGTCACGAAACCGGCATGCTTCAGGACGGACTTCAGCGTTTCGTCGTAGTCGATCAGGGCGCGGGTGATGCCGTGGCGGACAGCGCCTGCCTGGCCGGATTCACCGCCGCCGTGCACGTTGACCTTGATGTCGAACGCGGCGTCGTTGGACGTCAGCACCAGGGGCTGCTTGACCACCATGATGGAGGTCTGGCGGCCAAAGTACTGCTCCAGGGAGCGGCCGTTCACCAGGATCTGGCCGGTGCCTTTCTTGATGAACACGCGAGCCACCGAAGATTTGCGGCGGCCGGTTCCGTAGTTCCAATTTCCGATCATCGCGGTTCCTTAGATGTCCAGCACTTTGGGCTGCTGAGCCGTGTGCGGATGCGAAGCGCCCGCGTACACCTTCAGCTTCTTGATCATCGCGTAGCCCAGAGGACCCTTCGGGAGCATGCCCTTGACGGCCTTCTCGATCGCACGGGTGGGGTGCTTGGCCTGCATGTCCTTGAACTTGGTGGCGTAAATGCCGCCGGGATGGCCCGAGTGGCGGTAGTACACCTTGTCGTTGGCCTTGTTGCCGGTCACGCGGATCTTGTCGGAATTGACGATGATGATGAAATCACCGGTGTCGACGTGAGGCGTGTAAATGGCCTTGTGCTTGCCGCGCAGGCGGAGGGCGACTTCACTGGCCACCCGTCCGAGAACCTTATCGGTTGCGTCAATCACAAACCACTCATGCGTCACTTCGGCCGGTTTGGCGCTGAAGGTTTTCATGGTTGTCTGATGAGTTTGGATCTGCCCAAACACGACACTGGCCGCGGTCGGTACCGCTTCTTGGCCGCTTTTCCAGCGGCTGGCAGCCTCTTAGGCGACCATGTCGTGCGGCGTGGATTCCGCAAAAGGCTTCTTGCCAATCCACGCAATTTCCTATGGGCACAAATAGGAAAGCCTACAAGTATATCAATTCCTTGGAAATACGCCAACACTGCATAGCCAGCCGCGGCCTGGGGCAGCGCTGCACGCGGATGCGTGCGTGACGAACCGAAGGGGTGGGTTAGGATGAGGGTTAACCCTCAGCCGAGACGACCACCGATGGATACCGTTTCACGCAGGAAAGACGCCTCCGCGCTCGCCGCGGTGTTCGACGGTCCGGACGGCATGCGGCAGGCGCATGCAGAGACGGAAGATCGTGCTGGACGCGCACCGGCGCATCCGTGGCGCTGGGTCCCGATCCGATCGCTGGCACCCCGTCACCGCGGGCGGATCGGCGACCACCTGCTTCAATTGTCCGAAGACGATCGGTACCTGCGGTTCGGTTACCACGCCAGCAGCCTCCAGATCGGCCGGTACGTCGACATGTTGGATTTCGACCGGGACGAAATCTTCGGGATCTTCAACCGCCACCTAATGTTGGTGGCCATGGCCCATCTCGCTCATGCGCCCGTCCGGGAGGCGCAAGTCGGGGTGGGCATGGCCGAATTCGGCGTCTCCGTCCTGCCCCGAGCCAGGGGCCGCGGTTACGGGGCCCGGCTTTTCGAACACGCCGTCCTCCATGCGCGGAACCGCGGCGTCGGTGCGTTGTTCATCCATGCGTTGTCGAAAAATGAGGCAATGCTCAAGATCGCCAGGCGGGCGGGCGCGGTCGTCCACAACCATGCCAGTGAAAGCGAAGCCTGGCTCAAGCTTCCCCCTGACAGCATGGCCTCGCACTGGGAAGAGGCCATGTCCGCCCAGGCGGCGGAGCTGAACTACCGCGTCAAGGCCCACGCCAAAAGCCTGCAGGGTTGGTGGGAAGCCATGGTGGGCGCCAACCATCCACGGCCGAGCCGCTCGAAAAAGGAGGAGGAATGAAGGCCCACATCGCCCTCGCATGTTTTTTGCCGCTTTTATTCAACGCACAAAAGCAACAGTAGGGAGATCCACCTCCAAACAAGGGATGGCTGGATAAAACAGTCGTCGTAACATCTTGTCACCTTTCGGTTGAGCATTGCTTCACCGCCATGCCAGCGCCGTTGACACGGAAGTAGCATGCCTCAATGAACAATTTGTCCTGGATCTTCACGTTGGCGACAGTTGCGCTGGTGCTACCGGCCCTGACCTACTGGGCCTTGCAGCCGCGCCGCAAAGCCATGGCGCCATTGCCGACCGACTGGGCATTGACGTCTCGCCCTGTGTTCAACACCAATGAACGCCGCGCCTACCGGCTGCTGCGGGAAACGCTGCCCCAGCACATCGTGCTGTCCAAGCTGCCTCTGGTGCGTTTCTGCCAACCCGTCAACGCATCGGAAACCCGGTATTGGTACGACCTCCTCGGGTCGGCCCATGTCGGCTTCGCGGTTTGCAGCGCCAATGGGCGGGTGCTGGCGGCGATCGACCTGGAACTCGACCGGGGTTCGTCGCGCCGGCTCATCGAGATCAAGCAGTCGGTGCTGGCCGCCTGCCGGGTGCGCTACCTGCGCTGCCCACCCGACCAGCTGCCTTCGGTCGACGAGTTGCGCGCTTTGGTGCCCCAGCTGCAACAGACCGGCACGGCCGCCGCGCCGGCCCACGCCCAGGCGCAGCATCAAACCCAACAAGCGGCCCCGGTGTCGCCCGGTTTGAGCGAGGCGCGCGAGTCCCTGGTGAGCACCGTGGCGTCGCGCCGCGCCCAGCGAACCCACCTCTGGCACGACGCGCACGCGTTCCAGGACTCTTTCTTCGCGCCCGACAGCCGTTTCGACAGCCTGAGCGGCCTCGAACTCCCGCCCTTGCCCACCGCCACCTCGTCATCCACCCGCCCGGAGCTGCACGCCATGGCGCGCAACGGCCGCGCTGCCGGCCGGGTCGGCGACGACGACGACGAAGTCGCGGGCATCGTGGTCGACCGGCCCGTGCCGTCCAGCCCCCAGCTGCGCGGCGCCTGATCCGTCGGCGGCCGTTCGGGGCGACGCCCCCGTCCGCCGCGCCGGGATAGCATCGGCCGATGGATTCCTCGACAAGCACCGGCCTGCCCGCTTCCTCTCCCGCCACCCCTTACGACGGCCTCACGCCGGATGTCGTGCTCGACGCCCTGGCCGAGGTCGGCTGCTTCGGCGACGGCCGGTTGATCCAGCTGAACTCCTACGAGAACCGCGTTTTCCAGGTTTTCCTGGAAGACCGGTCGGTCGTCGTCGCCAAGTTTTATCGGCCGGGCCGCTGGAGCGACGCACAGATCCTCGAAGAGCACGCCTTCGCGCAGGAGCTGGCGGCACAGGACATCCCCGTCGTCGCGCCCCTGGCATTGCAACGCGACGTCCGCGCCTCGGCCTCGACCCATGTCTCCGGCCAGCCGGCCACCCTGGCCACCGTGGAGACGGCAGGGGGGCCGTATCGTTTTTCGGTCAGCCCCAGGCGTTCCGGGCGCGCACCCGAATTGGAAGACCCGGAAACGCTGGCCTGGATCGGCCGCTTCATCGGCCGCATCCATGCTGTCGGCCGGCAATCCCGCTTCATGCACCGGCGGACCCTGAGCGTGGCCGAGTTCGGCACGGCGTCGCGCGACTACCTGCTGGAGAACCAGGTCGTCGCACCGGAGTGGGTGGGCCCATGGACGCGGGTCGTCGATGCGGTGCTGCAAACCGCCCAGGAGCGCTTCGACGCCTTGGCCAGCGAGGGCGGCGTCGGTCAGCTGCGGCTGCACGGCGACTGCCACACCGGCAACGTGCTGTGGACCGACGCCGGGCCGCATTTCGTCGACCTGGACGACGCGTTGACAGGCCCGGCGGTGCAGGACTTCTGGATGCTGCTGTCGGGCGACAAAGCCGCCGCCCGGCAACAACTGCGCGCGCTGCTGTCCGGTTACGAGCAGTTCATGGAATTCGACGACCGGGAACTCGGACTGATCGAGCCGCTGCGCAGCCTGCGCATCGTGCACTACAGCGCCTGGCTGGCACGGCGCTGGCGCGACCCGGCGTTCCCGGCCAACTTCCCCTGGTTCGGCACCTCGGCCTATTGGTCGGAGCAGGTCACGCAGCTGCAGGACCAGCTGGACGCGATGCGGGAAACAGCCGCCGACTGATCCGCAGGGGCCGCCTCCGGCGCAAGCACCGGCGGCGGCCGCGGCGTCAAGCGGCCAGCAGCAGCTCGTTCACCCGCTTGACGTAGGCCGCCGGGTCTTCCAGCTGCCCGCCTTCGGCCAACATGGCCTGGTCGAACAGGATGTGGGCCAAGGCGTCGAACTGGGCGCTGCCGTCCAGGCGCTTGAC
The DNA here is from genome assembly GCA_966211815.1 of uncultured Burkholderiales bacterium. Classification (GTDB taxonomy): domain Bacteria; phylum Pseudomonadota; class Gammaproteobacteria; order Burkholderiales; family Burkholderiaceae_C; genus JANPCX01. The sequence goes on along the minus strand of CBIHOD010000002.1, from coordinate 52,584 downwards.
CAGCGCGTGCTCGGCGTTGACCTCCAGGATCGGCTGCGCCTTCGGCGCTTCCTGGCCGGCCTGCTTGAGCATGCGCGCCAGGTGGCCGCTCATGTCGCCTTCTTCGACCACCAGGCAGGCCGGCGAATCGACCAGGCGGGTGGTGACGCGCACGTCCTTGGCCCGGTCCTTCAGCGCTTCCTTCAAACGGTCGAGCACCGGCTTGAAGGCTTCGGCGGCCTGTTCGGCCTGCTTCTTCTCGTCCTCGTCCTGCAGCTTGCCCAGGTCGACCGCGCCCTTGGCCACGCTTTGCAGCGGATGGCCCTCGAACTCGTAGAGGTGGCTGAGCAGCCACTCGTCGACCCGGTCGGTCAGCAGCAGCACCTCGATGCCCTTCTTGCGGAAGACCTCCAGCTGCGGGCTGTTCTTGGCTGCGGCCAGGCTGTCGGCGGTGATGACGTAAATGGCCTCCTGGCCTTCCTTCATGCGCTTGACGTAGTCGGCGAAGGACACGCCCTCGTCGGCGTGGGTGGACGAGAAGCGCAGCAGCTTGGCCAGCCGCTCGCGGTTGGCGAAGTCTTCGCCGACACCCTCCTTCAGCACCGCGCCGAAGTCTTTCCAGAACTTGGCGTACTTCTCGCGCTCGGCGGCGTCCTCGCTGTCGGCCAGCGACTCCAGCATGCCCAGCACGCGCTTGGTGGAACCTTCGCGGATCGCCTTGACGTCGCGGCTTTCCTGGAGCAACTCGCGGCTCACGTTCAGCGGCAAGTCGCTGCTGTCGATCACGCCCTTGACGAAGCGCAGGTAGACGGGCATCAGCGCCTCGGCGTCGTCCATGATGAAGACGCGCTTGACGTAAAGCTTCACACCGCCGCGCTTGTCGCGGTTCCACAGGTCGAAGGGCGCCTTGGCCGGGATGAACAGCAGCTGCGTGTACTCGGTGCGGCCTTCCACGCGGTTGTGGGTGGTGGCCAGCGGCGGCTCGGTGTCGAAGCTGATCTGCTTGTAGAACTCGTCGTACTGCTCTTGCGTGATGTCGGCCTTGGCGCGCGTCCACAGCGCGGCGGCCTTGTTGACGGGGGTCCACTCGTCCTGCTTGACCTGCTTCTGGGCCTCGGCGTCCCACTCTTCCTTCTGCATCAGGATGGGCAGCGAGATGTGGTCGGAATATTTGCCGATGATGCCGCGCAGCTTCCAGCCGCTGAGGTATTCCTCCTCGCCCTCGCGCAGGTGCAGGATGACGCTGGTGCCGCGCTGCTCGCGGGTGATGGTCTCCAGGTCGAACTCGCCGGCGCCTTCGGAGCTCCAGCGCACACCCTCTTCCGGCTTGAGGCCGGCGCGGCGCGATTCGACGGTGATGCGGTCGGCGACGATGAAGCCGCTGTAGAAGCCCACGCCGAACTGGCCGATGAGCTGGGCGTCCTTCTTCTTGTCGCCTTCCAGGGCGGCCATGAATTCGCGGGTGCCGCTCTTGGCGATGGTGCCCAGGTTGGTCGCGGCTTCTTCGGCCGACAGGCCGATGCCGTTGTCGGTGATGGTGATGGTCTTGGCCTCGGCGTCGAAGCTGACGCGCACCTCCAGGTTGGGAGCGTCCTCGAAGAGCTCGGGCCGGTTCAGCGCCTCGAAACGCAGCTTGTCGCAGGCGTCGGAAGCGTTGGACACCAGCTCGCGCAGGAAGATTTCCTTGTTCGAGTACAGCGCATGGGTCACCAGGTGCAGGATCTGCTTGACTTCGGCCTGGAAGGAATGGGTTTGTTTCGTCATGGTGGAGGTTCCGTAGGGCGGTCGATCGAAGTTTCAACGCGGAAGCGCGCAGGGGCGGTGGGCGCACCGCCGAGAGGCGTCTTCCAACGACAGCCGGCTATTTTGGGGCGGTCGACCGACTCTTCAAGGGGGCACCCGGCCGCGGGCCGCCCGCCGGCCCCGGATGCGCCTTCCGGCATCAGCGCAGGCTCAGCGTCTGCCTTTTCCAGGCCGGGTCCTGCCAGCGCGAGAAAAGCTGAAGGGACTGCGGCTGGCTGGCCTGCTTGTCGATGCCCAGGTCGTCGAGCTTGACGACTTCGAAGCTGCGCTTGAACCGCCCGTCGACCCGCGATTCGCGCGCCACGAGCATCTGCCGGCCGCCCGGCACCCAGCCGGCGAACTCGCTGTAGCCCAGGTCGGGGCCGTTGGCCGTGCTGCTCGCCGGCGGCAGGACGTCGACGGTCCAGCCTTGCGCGCCCAGGCGGAAGACCCACAGCTCGCGCCAGCTTTCCAACGGCTGCACCGCCAGGGTGAGGGCTCGGCCGTCGGGGCTGGCGCTGGCGGAAGCCGTCCACACGGTGCCGTAGGTGCAGCGACGCATCCAAGGCGCCTTGGCGGCCTGTTCGGCCGGCTTGGCCGGGTCGACCAGCAGCACGCAGGTTTCCCCGGGCTGGCCGGGCAGCGTGCGCAGCGCCGGGCGGCCGGGGCGCTGCGCTTGCGCCGCCGTCGGCGGCTCGGCCGCCCAGCGCGAGGCGCTGGCGCGCAACGCGGCTTCGGTGTATTCGGGCTGGTCGTCGTCGGTCAGCTCGGCCTTGTCGACGGCGGCCAGCGCGTCCACCGAGCGCCGGGCGGCGGCTTGCACGGCCGCTGCAGAGGAGGCGGCCAGGCCGTCCGCGCCCGCCTCCAGGCGCCGCGCGTGCGCATGGGCCAACGCCGCCCAGACGCCGGCGCGGCGCAGCTGGAGGCGGTTCTTCAGCGTCCCGGGCAGCTGCGCCAGGTCGACGCGGTCGAGCACGTCGGCGCGCCACTGGTCAACGAGATAGCGTTCGTGGGGGCGCAGTTGCGGGTCCACGCAGTCGTGGCGGGTCAGGCCGAGCGCGGCGCGGGCACGTTGCGGCGCGGTGGCGGTGGGCATGGCCAGCACGCGGCGGAAGGCTTCGCCGTCGTAGCAGACCTGCATGCCGCCGTTGTACTCGTAGCTCTTCAGCACCACCCCGTAGCCGGCCACCACCTCCAGGTGGGCGGCCAAGGCGGCGTCGTTGCCGCCCTTGCCCTGGCGGGCGGACGCGCGCCGCGCCAGCCGGTCGGCCAGGCTGCCGAGCACGTCGAAGGGCTCGGCGGTGATCTCGTCCGCCGGCACGGCCTTCAAGTAGGCGGCTGCGTAACCCACGCCCAAGGCTTCGGCGCCGGGGGTGTCGCGCAAGAAGCGCATCACGGCGAGCAGCTCGGGCGCTTGCGCCGCCTGCAGTCCGGTGGTGCGCACCTGCGAGGCGCGCACGAAGCCGGCGCGCTCGCGGCGGTGGTCGTAGACCTGCAGGTGGTCCAGGCGCTGCCCGCGCACCTCCAGCAGATCGCCCTGCCAGAGCGCGGCCTGCTGCTGCGCGCTGTCGCGTGGCGCGGCGCGCAGGGCGGCCTGGTCCTGGGTGACGATGGCCAGCGTGGCGGCCAGGGCCAAAACGGCGGCGGCCATCACTGCACCTGCGCGGCCTGGGTGTCCGACGGGGCCGCGCCCCCGCCTTCACCGTTGACGGCCGCGGCCTGGTTCTTCAGAGCCCCTACCAGCCCGGCGCCGATGAAGCCGCCATCGGCGGGCGGCGGCGCGATGATGACCTGGATCTTGTCGGACAGCTTGTCGGCAAGCGTCTTCTGGATCAGGAGCGGGTGGCGGCTGATGAGCGCGCCTTCCCGGGCCATCTGCTCACTGTTGACCTTGCCCACTTTTTCCAGCCGATAGACCTCGGCATCGGCCAGCTTCTGGCGCGAATCGGCCTCGCCCTGGGCCTCGATGCGGCGCGACTGGGCGCTGCCCTCGGCGCTCTTGATGCGCGCCAGCTTCTCGGCCTCGGCTTCGAACTGGCGCTGCTCGATCTGTTTTTGCTTGAAGGGCAGCACGTGCTTCATGGCTTCTTCTTGCGCGCGCGCGGCGATCACTTGCTCGCGGGCGGCGGCCTCGGCGGCTTTCTCGCGGCGCACTTTCTCGGCCTCGGCCTCCAGCTCGGTCTCTTTGACTTTCTTGTCCTTGAGGTCCAGCGTGTAGCGCATCTTCTCCGCTTCCAACTCCTCGGCCAGCAGCTTGTCCATGCCGCGCTTGTATTCCTCCGGCAGGGCAACCTTGCCGATCTGCACCGAACGCAGCACGAGGCCGTCGGCGGCCAGGCGGGGCTGCAGCTCGGCCTCGATCGCCTTCTGGATCTCGGCGCGCTTGGACGAAAAGATCTCCCGCACCGTGTAGCGGCTGAAGACCTTGTAGACCACGCCCTGCACCGCCGGACGCACCACTTCGCCTTCGATGTCGTCGGGCAGGTCCCTGGCCAGGCGGGCCAGCTGGTCGGGGGCCAGGGCCCAGCGCAGCGCCAGGTCCACGCCGAAGGACAGGCCTTCCATCGACTGGTAGGACGCTTCGCCCTCGCCCGCCGGGCGGAAGGTCTGGTCGCGCAGCGGCAAGGTGCGCAATTGGTGCAGGCCTGGCACCACCACCACGTTTCCGGCCGAGAACTGTTCGCTGCGGCCGGTGAACTGGTTGGTGCGCACGCCGACGTCGCCGCGTTCGACGGTGTGCACCGGCGGATGCGTGGCCAGGCCGTAAACCGCCGCGCCGGCGGCGGCCAACAGGCACAGCGGGACGCGGGCGCGGCGCCAGGCGTCGCCGGTGCGGCGGCCGGTTTCCCTTTCTGCTTCTGTTTCCGGCGGCGGTTGGAACACGGTGTGGACCGCTGTGTCCGCATCGACGCCCGCGCCCGTTTCGTCGGGCATCGGCGCCGCGCTGCCGAAGCGGCGGCGCCAGGCGGACTGCAAGGCTTGGGTCAAGGCGGTCAGGCGGGTTTTCATGGCGGGCTCCCTCGGGTTTGTGGGTTGAACGACAGGCCTTCGCGGCCCGTGCCCAGCCGCCGATTCCTGTCGGCGCTGGGCATGGGGGCATTCTTCCGGCCGCCCCCGGGAGCGCTCAATGCGGACGCGGGGCCAGTTGCTTCAACCGCCGGGCCGCCTTCGTCATGCGGCGGAGTTTCGGCCGGGGCCCGCGGAAGAAATCCTCACAACGGCGCGGCGGCCGGGCTCGGATAATCCGGGCTCGCGGCGCGCGTGCGGCGCAAACGGGAACCCAGGCGATGTCCAAAGTGGCGGTGATCGAAGACGACGTGCCCACCAGCAACCAGCTGCGCGGCTGGATCGAAGCCGCGCGGCCGGGCCTGCGGGTGGACCAATGGTTCAACCGCGACGACGCCCAGGCCGCGATCGAACGCGAGCGCTACGACCTGGTCGTGCTGGACATCGAGCTCGGCCGCGAGCGGCACGCCGGCGTGGCGCTGATCAACGAGATCAACAAGCGCAGCGGCACGCCGGTGCTCGTCGTCTCGGCCATGCCGGCCACGCTGTACCGCGGCATCATGAAAGCGCTCGACGCCTGGGACTACCTGCAGAAGACCACCTTCACCGAGGCGGACTTCATCGACACCTTCCTCGACATCCTGCGCGCCACCCGGGACAGGGCCGCGGCCGCCGCAGCCGCACCGGCCGCCGCATTGGCGCCGGCGGACGAACTGCTGCTCGACCCGCTGCGCCAGGGCTCGGCGCTATGGCGCGGCCAGCGCATCAACCTGCCGCTGACGGCGCAGCGCATCCTGGCGGCGCTGCACGCCCGGCGCGGCCAGGTGGTGTCGTACGAAGACCTGTTCCAGGTGGTCAAGAGCGGCCGCAACCGGGACAACATCCGCAAACACGTCAGCACCATCCGCGAGGCCTTCCGCGAGATCGACCCGGCCTTCGACGGCATCGAGAACGTGCCGATGCGCGGCTTCCGCTGGGCCGCACACGAAACCGCCCCTACCGCCAGGAAGTGACCGCGATGAACTGGCGCACCCCGCGCTGGCGCCTGCCCGGCCGGGTGCCGTTCGGCCTGCGGGCCTTCTTCCGAGGCGCGTTCCTGGCCCTGGCGCTGGCCACACTGGCGCTCGCGCTGAGCGTGCTGCGGGAAGAAAAGCAACTGAGCTGGCGCAACTACCAGGACGGCTTTCGCAAGAACCAGGCGCAGATCCTGGCCCAGCTGCGCCATCCCAGCGGCCAGCTCGCCCTGCTGAACCCCGACGCCCGGGACGGCGGCCCGGTGCCGCTGCGCCCGCTCGTGCTGCCCTTCTCCGCCATCGATTTCGACGACAAGGCCAAGGCCCAGCAGGCGGTCGAGATGGCCGGCTGCCTGGTGCAGTACCGCGACGCCGCCTTGTGCGTGGCGGTGGGCAACAACGCGCTGGCCGGCGGGTTCATCTATGCCGTGGGCCACTTCGACAGCGGCGAACTCGTCAGCCGCGCGATGGGCGATGCCGACCCCACGGGGGCCCATCGCGCGCGCATCAGCGTGGCGATGCGCGGCCAGACCTTCCGTTGGACCGCCCCCTTCGAGCAGACCTCGGACGCCGGCCCGGGCGTGCGCGGCCGCCTCACCGGCTTCGCAGAAAACGCGGACGGCACGATGGGGATGCGGCCGGTGCGCGACTTCAGGGCCTGGCTCTGGCAGGACAACCGCTGCGCGCCGACCGCCGCCGCGCCCACATCCCCATCGGCCTCCGTCACGGCGTCGGCATCGACGGAAGCCGGCATGGCGCTCGGCGCGGCCGCGGCGTCCACACCGCCACCGCCGGTCGACGGTTGCGTCAAACGCTCCTTCTTCTCCATCCGCTTGCCGGTGGAGCTTTTCCGCGACGAGCTGTTCCAGAAGACGCGCCCGGTCTGGCCGCCGGCCGACCTGGGCCGCATCCGGGTGCGGGTGCAGATGCTGGCGCCCGGCCACGGCGCGCCGCTGTTCGACAGCGACAGCCCGGGCGCCGCGCCCCCTTTCGCGCTGGCCGACCTGACGCCGCTGCTGCTGCCCGGCGAGTCGCTGCGCATCCGCAAGCTGGACGGCGCGGACCCGGCCGCGCCCGACCTCGTCACCCTCAAGGGCCAGCAGGGCGACGCCGACGTCGCCTCGCCGTGGCTGGAGCGCCTGATACGCCAGCTGCCGGCGGAAGGCTTCGACGCGCCGCTGGAAGCGCGCGAGACCGTGAACACGCCGCTGGGGCGCTACGAGCTGATCCTCCGGGGCGACGTGCGCAGCGTCAACCGCAGCCTCGGCGTGGTGGCCACGCGGGTGTCGTGGTTCGTCGGCGCGATGCTGGCGGCCATCGCGCTGACGTGGTGGGCGATCGAGCTGCACATGATCCGCCGCATCACGGTGCTGACCAAGCGGGCGGCGGCCGTCTCGCGCGAGATCAAGGGCCAGGCCGCGGCGCCCGGCAAGGCGGGCGGCGAAGGTTTCCTGCGGCTGGACCTGGCCGACCTGCGTGGCCGCGACGAACTCGGCCTCTTGGCCGGGGTGCTGGCGGACCTGATGCAGCGCGTCAACGACGACCTGCGCCGCGAACACATCCGCGTCGCGCAGGAGAAGGACCAGTGGCACGCGGTGGGCCACGAGATCATGTCGCCGCTGCAATCGTTGATGGTGCTGCACGGCGAGCCGGCCGACCCGAGCCACCGCTACATCAGCCGCATGCGGCAGGCGGTGCGCGTGCTGTACGGCCACGCCTCGCCGAGCGAGGCCTTCGAATCGACGCAGCTGGAGGTGCGGGCCCTGGACGTCCGCGCCTTCCTGCGGCACGTGGCGCAGAACGCGCCGCATGCGGGTGTCGAGCGGGTGGTCTTCGAAGAGGAAAGCGGCGGCGGGGCGGTTTGGGTCCGGGCGGACGAATACGCCCTGGAGGACGTGGTCACCCACGTGCTGCGCAACGCCGACCGCTACCGCCCGGCGGGAACCCCCATCACGATCGGCCTGAACGACGCCGCGGCGCAAGTCGAAGTGACGCTCTTCAACGTCGGCCTGCCGATCGACGACGCGCTGCTGGGAAGCATCTTCGAATACGGCGTGTCCGACCAACCCGACAGCGGCGGCCTCGGCCGCCGGGGCCAGGGACTGTTCGTGGCGCGCACCTACATGGCCAAGATGGGCGGCACGATCGGCGCGCGCAACGAAGCGGGCGGGGTGTGCTTCGTGCTGGGGTTGGAGCGGGCGGCGCACGCGGGGCGTTGAAGCCGGGACAGCCCGGCAGCGTCAACCAAGTGGATCGGTCAAGGCCCTTCGACAAGCTCAGGGTGAACGGCCAATGGACTCACCGCCGACAACTGCTTGGGCTGAGCACTTCGACAAACCTTCCGATGCCAGCGTGCACCGCACTGGCCGTTCGCACCGAGCTTGTCGAAGTGCCCTTGCCACCGTTGTCTGCCTAAGCTCTGGCATGGAAAGCTTCGACAAGCCTGCCGTGAACTTGTCGAAGTCTCAGTCTCAGCCGGAACGAAATGAAATCAATCCCCCGTGTACCGCACCACCTGGTCCCCGCGGCAATAGCCATACAGCTGCATCCCCACCGCGCACGCCGTCTCCACCGCCAGCGAGGTGGGCGCCGAGATCGCGGCGAGCGCGCCGACGCCGAGGCGGGCGCATTTGCGCACCAGCTCCACGCTGGCGCGGCTGGAGACGATGGCGAAGCCGTCGGCGTTGGACTCGCCCGACAGCGCGCGCCGGCCGAGCAGTTTGTCGAGCGCGTTGTGCCGGCCGACGTCTTCCCGCACCCCGGCCAGGCCGCCGTCGGGCCGCGCCCAGCCGGCGGCGTGGCAGGCGCCGGTGCGCGCGTTGAGCGGCTGCAGCCCGGGCAAGGCCTGGAAGGCGCGCAGGATGACCTCGGCAGCCATCGGGGCGGCGGGCATGGGCCGCCTGGGCAGCGCGTGCAGGTCCAACTGCTCCAGGCTTTCCAGGCCGCACAAGCCGCAACCGGTGCGGCCCTCCAGGCTGCGGCGGCGCAGCTTGAGCCCGGCGAAGGCCGACGACGCGATCTCCAGCCGCACCTCGAAACCCCGGCCGCCATGAGGGGTCACCTCGATGTCGCGGCACTGCGAGCGACTGCCGATCACGCCTTCGGACAGCGCGAAACCGAGCGCCAGGTCTTCCAGGTCTTGCGGGGTGGCCATCATCACCGCATGCGAAATGCCGTTGAACACGAGGGCCACCGGCGCCTCGACGATCAGCTCGTCATGCCCGGCCCAGTCCCGGCCGGCGTCGTGGCGCCACACCGGCAGGCGGCGCACGGCGTCGCCGTCCGCCTCCTCCCCTTCTTCGGCGTCGGACGGCCGCATCGCCGTCAAGCCCCGGTGCTTTCCCGCGGCGCCCCGGCTGCCGCCGGCGGGTCCGACGGCGTCAACACCACCGGGATGGCCTTGGAGGTCGGCGTGCCCGCGCCCTCGGCCACGCAGGACAGCGGCAGCAGCGGGTTGGTCTCGGGGTAGTAGGCCGCCAGGCAGCCGCGCGGGATGTCGTAAGCGACGAGCAGGAAACCCGCCACGCGGCGCGGCGCTTCGCCCTCGAAGCAGCTGGTGAGGTCGACACGGCCGCCCGGCGCCAGGCCTTGCCCGCGCATGTCGGCCTCGTTCATGAAGAGCACGCGGCGCTGGCCGTAGACGCCGCGGTAGCGGTCGTCCAGGCCGTAGATGGTGGTGTTGTACTGGTCGTGCGACCGCACCGTGGCCAAGGTCATCACCGCCGCGGCGCCGGCCGGCGCCGCGCGGCGCGCGCGTTGCTGGCGGCTGTCGGTGGGCAGCGCGTGGGTCCTGAACTCGGCCTTGCCGGAAGCGGTCTGCCACAAGCGCTCCGACGCGGTGTTGCGCAGGCGGAATCCGCCCGGCCGCGCCACGCGGCCGTTGAAGCCGCGGAAGTCGTCGAACACGGCTTCGATCTTGTCGCGGATGCGGGCGTAGTCGGCCACCAGCCAGGCCCAGGGCACTTGGCTCTGCGGCAGCACGGCCTGCGCGAGCCGGGCGACGATCATCGGCTCGGACAGCAGGTGTTCCGACGCCGGCGGGTTCAGGCCGGCGGACAGGTGGACCATGCTCATCGAATCCTCCACCGTCACCGACTGCGGACCGGTGGACTGCAGGTCGACTTCCGTGCGTCCCAGGCAGGGCAGCACCAACGCCTTCCTGCCGTGCACCACATGGCTGCGGTTGAACTTGGTGGACACATGCACCGTCAGCGCGCATCGGCGCAACCCGGCCCAGGTGGCGGCGGTGTCGGGCGTGGCGGCGGCGAAGTTGCCGCCCATGCCGAAGAAGACCTTGGCGCGGCCGTCGCGCATCGCGGCGATCGCACCCACGGTGTCCAGGCCATGGCGGCGCGGCGGGTCGAAACCGAAGACGCTCCGCAGGCGGTCGAGGAAGGCCGCAGACGGCTTCTCGTCGATGCCCATGGTGCGGTCGCCCTGCACATTGCTGTGGCCGCGCACCGGGCAGGCACCGGCGCCCGGGCGTCCGAGGTTGCCGCGCATCAGCAGCAGGTTCAGCAGCATCTGGATGGTGGTCACCGAATGCTCGTGCTGGGTGATGCCCATGCCCCAGCAGGCGATGACGCGCTCGGCGCGCGCGTAGACGTCGGCGGCGGCGCGCATCTGGGCGTGGCTCAGGCCGGACTCGGCTTCCAACTCGAGCCAGGGCTGGGCGCGCAGGTCGTCCGCGAAAGATTCGAAACCATGGGTGTGGCCGCGGATGAAGTCGACGTCCAGCACCCTCTTCCCGCCCGCGGCCGCGGCGGCGTCGTCCAGCTCCAGCAAACGCTTGCAAAGGCCTTTGATTGCCGCAAGGTCGCCGCCGATGCGCACCTGGAAGTAGTGCGAGCTGATCGCTGTGGATCCCAGGGTGGCCATCTCGACCGGGCTTTGCGGGTCGGCGAAGCGCTCCAGCCCGCGCTCGCGCAGCGGGTTGAAGCTGACGATGCGCGCGCCGCGCCTGGCCGCCGCCCGCAACTCGCCGAGCATGCGCGGGTGGTTGGTGCCGGGGTTCTGGCCGAAGATGAAGATCGCGTCGGCGAGCTCGAAATCCGCCAGCGTCACCGTGCCCTTGCCCACGCCGATCGTCGGCTTGAGCGCCGCGCCGCTGGGCTCGTGGCACATGTTGGAGCAGTCGGGGAAATTGTTGGTGCCGAACTCGCGCACGAAGAGCTGGTAGAGGAAGGCCGCCTCGTTGCTGGTGCGGCCCGAGGTGTAGAACAGGGCCTCGTCGGGGTCGTCCAGCGCGCGCAGCTCGTCGGCGATGAGCTTGAAGGCGTCGTCCCAGGCGATGGCTCGGTAGCGGTCGGATCCGGCGTCGTAGACCAGCGGATGGGTCAGGCGGCCCTGGTCTTCCAGTTCGAAATCCGTCGCCCGCGCCCACTCGGCCACGGTGCGGCCGCCGATCACTTCGGGCGTGGCCCGCTTGGCGGTGGCTTCCGACGCCACCGCCTTCACGCCGTTCTCGCAGAACTCGAAGGTCGAAGTGTGGTCGCGGTCAGGCCAGGCGCAGCCCGGGCAGTCGAAGCCGTCGGGCTGGTTGGCCGACAACAGGGTGCGCGCACCCTTGGCGGCGATGCGCTCGCGGATCAGCTGGCGGGCGACGCTCTTGAGCGCGCCCCAGCCGCCGGCCGGGCCGGTGTAGGTTTCGATCTTCTTTTCGGTCATGCGTTCGGCCTTTCGAAAAAAACCGCGGCGGGCCTCGGCGGCCTGCCGCGCACCTCAAAACCCAACGACCCGCGACACTTCGCCCGGCTGGTTCCGCACCGGCTCACAGCGTGCCCAACGCTTCTTCAAGCAAGCCCGGCGTCAGGACCTCCGGCAACAGCAGTGGCGCTTTGCCGGGCCGGTGCAGCACATACACCGGGACACCGCTGCGGCCCAGTTCGGCCAAGGCCTGCGTGATGCGCGGATCGCGGTTGGTCCAGTCGGCCCGCATCAGCGCCACGCCCGCTCTGGCGAAGGCCTGGCGGCCCGACTCGCTGTCCAGCACCAGCCTCTTGTTGACCTGGCAGCTCACGCACCAGGCCGCGGTGAAGTCGACGAAGACCGCCCGACCCTGGGCCAGGTGGGCGCTGACCTGCGCGGGCTCATAGGCCGCCCATGTCGGATCGCCGGCCGGACGGGCGGAAGTCGGCGAAGCCGAGCTGGGCGCATCGCCCGAAAACGGCAATGTGCCCGCCAAAGCCCCGCCCCATACCAGCAGTGCCGCGGCGCGACTCCAGCCGGGCCGCCGGCGGCCCGCGTTTTGCAGCCAGGCGCCGAAGGCCAATGCCACGAGGCAAAGCCCCGCCTTGGCCACGCCGTCGATGCCCGCTTGATGGCCCAGAACCCACAGCAGCCACAGCACGGTGAGGAACATCGGGAAGGCCAGCAGCTGCTTCAAATGCTGCATCCATGCGCCGGGGCGCGGCAGCCTCCCCCGCCAACCCGGCATCACCACCAGCGCCGCGTAAGGCAGGGCCATGCCCAGGCCGAGCATGGCGAAAACCGCCAGCGCGGAGGCGGCCGACTGCGTCACCGCATAACCCAGGGCCGCGCCCATGAAGGGCGCGGTGCAAGGGCTGGCCGCCACCACGGCCAGGCTCCCTGACATGAAAGCGTCCAGCGAAGGTCGGCGGGAACGCCATTGCGCCAATCCCGCCGGCAACCAGGCGCCCCATTCGAAGCCACCGAGCAGATTCAATCCCAGCGCGAAGAACAGCATGGCCAGGCCGAGCACCACATGCGGCTCCTGCAGCTGGAAGCCCCAGCCCACCGCCTGGCCGGCGGCGCGCAAGACCAGCAGGGCCGCCGCCAGCCCCAGGAAGCTCAGCACCACGCCCGCGGCATAAGCCAGCGCATGCAGCCGCCGGGCCCGAGGTCCGTCTGCCTCGGGTTGGTGGGCCAGCGACAACAGCTTGATCGACAGCACCGGGAACACGCAGGGCATCAAATTCAAGAGCAAGCCACCCAGGAGGGCGAGCCCCAAAGTCGCCAGCCATGCCCACCCGCCCGCCGAGGCCGCTGCGCCGCGCAGCAGCTCCGCGCCGCCTTGCGCCGGGCCCGTCAACTTCCGCGCGCCCTCGGGCCATTGCAGGGCCGGGACGGTCTCCACCGCCGCGGTGAATTCGCCGCCGCGCCGCGCGCCATCCTCCGCGGACCAGGCGAAAGGAGGTGCCACCTCTTCGCGCGCCGTCTGCGCGACCACCAGGCCCGACATCCGCGCCGGCAGGCTGGCCCCGTCCATCAGCGCCAGCTTGACGGCGTAGCCGCCGGGCGTGCGGTAGACCTCATGGCTCGCCGGCACCAGCACTTGCTCGGCATAGGGAAAAACATGCACCGTGGGCCAGGCCGTCTTGTCGCCGGATGCAGGCGTGGACGCCGAAGCGCCATCCACGACGGGGGCGTCCAGGGTCAGCAGCAGGTCGCTGCCGGCGTGCTGCAAGCGCGTGCGCCAACCCGACAATGGCCGGGGCTGCTCGGCCGCGAGCCGCTCGAAAACCGGAAGGTGTTCGGTGGAGCCGGGGACCACTTCGGGCGCCACCACCGGCAGCCGCAACTCCAGCTGCGCGCCTTCAGGGATGCAAACCTCCCTGCACACCAGCCAGTTCGCCTGGGCACGCAGCACAAGGGTGCTGCCCGGTTGCGCTCGCGCGGGCACTTGCAGCCGCTGCGGCAGCAGCAAATCGGCTTCATAGCCGTAATTGACGAGCGGACCGACCGGCAGGCGCCGGGGCACGGGCCACTGGATCTCGCCGACCTGGGCACCCGTCGGCAGGTTCCAGTCGACCGTGGTGGGCAGGCCGGAATCGCCCGGGTTGCGCCAATAGGTGTGCCAGTGGGGCTGGTGCCGGATCTTCAAGCCCACATGCAAAGCCTGCCCGGGATGCACGGCACTGTGCTCGGCCACCAGTTCGGCCGTGACGTGGTCCGTCTTGAAAGGGGCCGCTTCGCCGACGGCGAGCAGGCCCAGGCCGGCGCAAAAGACAGCGGCGAGCCTGGCCATGCGATTCATTCAGAACTCCAATCCAATCGGGGAAAACAGCCGCACAGAACCACCGCCTTGCCCGACGGCGGGTTCGACGGCATGCGCCGTCGAGCCGCTTATTTTCGCGGGAACGCAAACTTGCGCGAACCAAGCCCGCACAATGCCCCACCATGCAGCAAGAAGCCCACTCCGCCGCCGACGTCGTCGCGCGGACCCAGACCTGGCTGACGCGCGCGGTGATCGGCTTGAGGCTTTGCCCCTTCGCCAAATCCGTCCACTTGAAAAAACAGATCCGGTATGTCGTCAGCCCCGCGCGCAATCCAGGCGACTTGCTGGCCGAGCTGGTCCAGGAGCTGCGGCACCTGGACCAGGCCGACCCCGAGATCGAAGAAACGACGCTGCTGATCCACCCCTGGGTTCTGAACGATTTCCTCGACTACAACGATTTCCTCGGTATCGCCGACGCGGCGCTCGACGAATTGGGCCTCACCGGCGAATTGCAGATCGCCAGTTTCCACCCCCGGTACCGCTTCGACGGGACCGAGGCTGACGCGATCGAGAACCACACCAACCGCTCGCCATATCCCATCCTGCATTTGCTACGTGAAAGCAGCATCGAAAAGGCGATGGAGGGTTTCGACGGGGCTGACGAGATCGTGGAACGCAACATCGAGACCTTGCGAAAGTTGGGTCCGGAAGGCTGGCGCAAGCTTTGGCTCTAAGTCCTGGCAGCATCCGCCGGCGTTGAGCCGGTGAAACACCGGCAAAGGCCGTCGCCACGGCATGCGTGTGACGCCGTGCCTGGTTCGCCACGGATCCCCGCTCGATAAGGTTGTTCTTTGCGCCGGACCGCAACCGCAGGGCGCCGGGTCGGCGGCGCAGCCACGGCAACAAGTCCCTCCGTCCCGCCTTCGTCAACCCTTGACCCACCCGGGTCGGTTTGTCGCTGCGGCCCTTCGAAGGGCGTCGCCTTAGACTGGATCCATGAGAAGCACTTCATTCATCGGCGCAGGACGTCTGGCCCGGTCCCTGGCCGTCGCCATGCAGGCCGCCGGTTGGGCCATCACCCATGTCGCCAGCCGCAATCCCGATTCGGCTGCGAGACTGTCCGCCCTGCTCCCAGGATCACGACCCGTGCCCATCATCGAAGCCGCGCGTTCGGACTGGGTTTTTCTGACCGTGCCCGACGACGCCATCGAAAAGCTCGCGAACAGTCTGGTCTGGCAGGGCCACCAGAAAGTACTGCACTGCAGTGGCGCCACAGAAATCTCGGCGCTTTCGGCGGCAACCATGAGCGGCGCGCAAACCGGCAGTTTTCACCCGCTACAGATCTTTTCCGGCCAGCCGGACGGTGCCGCCCCACTAAGAGGCTGCACGGTGGCCTTGGAAGCCCAGAGCGGTTTGCTGGAGGCCATCACCGACATGGCCCACATGCTGGGTATGCAGCCGCTGCAACTGCCCCCCGGAACCCGCCCGCTTTACCACGCAGCGGCGGGTTATGCAGCCAGCATGATCATCGCCCTGCTAAACGAAGCTTCACAAATATGGAAGACGCTTGGCATGGACGAGGCGCAAAGCCTCAAAGCTTTGCTTCCATTGGCGCGGGGAACTTTGGACGCGATTGAGAAGAGAAATGGCTTGGCGGCCGCATTGTCGGGCCCCGTATCGCGTGGTGACGCCTCGGTGTTGCAAAAGCATGCCCAAGCCCTGCAACAGCTTGGGGATCAGCATGCGACCCTCTACCGAACGCTGACCGAACGGCAAATAGCCATTGCCCAGTCATCGAATCGACTGAGCAAGGAAACGGTGCGAGAACTTTTGAGTGCTCTACAAACAAACAGCGACTCCGCAGGGGAGCCGCCGAATTCACACGGTAGAGAGCGCTGACAACTCAGCGCGCTCAAAAACGAGTCAGTAAATGCTGACCGTTTCTGAAGAGCCCAAATCGACATCCAAAGGCATTGGTGCGGAACTCAATCCGCCAAAACGAGAAGCGCGTTCCCGCCGGGCTTCAGCCAAAGCAGAGCGGGCCTCGGCAACCCGCTGCTCGATGCGCAAAGACTCGGCAGCCTCTTCATCCACTTCGTTGGCAGGCGCGCAGACAAAGCCGCCACCTTTCCACCAGACATAAACGCGAATCCCAGGCGCCAACGGATTTTCAGCTGACGAAAAACGCATTTCAACTGGTCCCATCTCATGCTGCAAGATGATCGAGCCGGAAGGCGTTACTTCCGTCTCATGCCGGCTCTTGGTCAGTGCATGCAATTGAGCAGGGGTCAGCGTATTCAGCGGCAAAGACAAGATTCGATTCACAACATACCTCATGGCTGAAGTTGAGCATGCATGTATATCGTCTAAGTCAAGCCTTACTCAATGCCTTTTACAGAGGGTTACCGATTAAAGACCATTCGCATCGCGTTGACCCAGCGTCTTATCAGCGCTACCTGTTGCGGAATCTGCTCCGATGGTCGTGTCAAGAACCCTTATTGCATTTTCTTGGGCAGGATTCAGCGCACAACCCTCTACGCCACCAAACAAACTGGTTTTGCCATATAGGCCATAAGGGCTGAGCCTGAAAGGCGGCTCGTTATCAACGTCCTGAACTACCGGAGTGGGGACACGAACCGGATCTTCAAGATATGTGGCTCGACCTTCTGTACCGAGGACTCCAGAGGCAGCCACCGTAATTTGAGCCGCCACCCAGCTACCATAGTTTCTCGGGTATTCAATTTTCAGTACTGCCAAACCATTGGCATCGGTCTTGGTATCCACCAGCTGCACCTGCACATCGGAGGTACGCGGATCCAACTTGCCGTTGCCATTAATGTCTTCGGTAGAACCCAAACTTCCGTTACGGTTCGCATCTTCACTGACGCAAATGGCACGTGTCTGCTTTACCCAAGAATCTGAGCCCGCGTAATATTCACCTTTGTAATACCAAGGCAAATCAACGAACACTGACAAGTTGACATCCCGCTTCGGATTACCGGCCGAATCAACAACTTGCACAACATATCTGCGGATATAAGTCAGTTTTTCGCCGGACTCAATCAGATTATCCGTACCGATCGTCACGCCTAATGGGTCGTTGACAACCGTCAGCGTGGTGAAGACAGCAAGCGGGCAAGCACCGTTGGCCAAAGCGGCATCGTTCTTGCCATAGCAGGCGCGAATGGTCACCCCATCCGTCGGGCTAGGCCGTGCACCGGGAATGTAAGCCGTCGTGGCGATCCCATTGCCGTCTGAATAAATGACAGCATTCTGATTGGTAAAGGAACCACCGATCGAATTGGAGTCGCCGTTGAGATCGAAACGAACGCGAACATTCCGAATAGGTGCATTGTTGGCACCCAAGAAAACGGCTCGGATTTCCGTACGGTTCTGACTCCCGGTTGTATTCACTGAAATCACGCTGGGATTTGCAGTCACATTGGCCGAGACAATACTGACTTCGGCAGGAACTTCAGGAACCGAACTTGCAGGCTGAACAGAAATAATGACTTCGTTCCGCGCGCCCGCAATCGTGGTAGCGATTGCATATTGCCCTGTCGTGGACGGTGCCTTGAATGAATAGACGTACTCACCATTGACGTCAGTCGTACCGGTAGTCTGAGCCGGATCAAATCCCGGCGCGGAAACCTGCACGCTTTGGTTCTGCATCGCGTTGGTTGCTTGATCAACGACTCGATAACGAACCGTTGCCGTCCCGCCGGGAGAAACAACCGGTGCGGACAGGGTGCTCGTGATCACTGCACCGACCACTTGAACAACGGTGGTTTTCTTCAATCCGCCAGAAACAGCCTCAATCGTCACACTGCGATTGGCTTTATTCGCTCCAACGGTGATCTCAGCGGTTACACGACCTTGATCATCCGTCTTTGTCGACGTTTGTGTCACCACAGCATCACTACCAGGCGCCACTCCGACAACCACGTTGATGTCCTTCAACGCGCGTTTGCTGCTATCCAGTGCCGTGACCGTCAGAGTCACCTTGGAAGTGGATGTATTAGAGAGCTGCACGGCGCTGGTAGACAAATCCAGGTCCGCAGCAGTCGGCGTTCCTCCAGGATTGGGATTGAACGGCGATGTGCCTGCGCTACCGCCACCACCGCCACAGCCCGTGACAGCAAGGCTCAAAGCAAGAACTGCACTGGTGAACCAAGTCGTAGATTTCATTTTTAACCTGTCCGATCAATTTATTCGATATCGCCATCATGCATGGCATTCAGAGCAGCTTTATTCACCGAGATGATTCACGCTCACTAATAATCTTGGGTGTCAGGAAAATCAACAATTCAGTTCTATCCCGCACTCTATCTTTTGATTTGAACAGATTGCCGAGGTATGGCAGATCTCCCAAAAACGGCACCTTTGTCGTGCTCTCACGGTCATTCTGTTCGTAAATACCGCCAATAACCACCGTTCCGCCATTCTCGACAAGAACCTGGGTCTTGATGGCTTTCGTATTCACCGCACCGCCTAAAGAGGTTGCAGCGGCGGCAATGCTGTCTTTAGTGACTTCGACATCGAGAATCACATTGCCTTCAGGCGTGATCTGAGGCGTTACTTCAAGCTTCAGTACCGCTTCAATGAATGTTGCCGCCGTTGCGCCACTGGAAGTAGCCGTCTGGAATGGAACCTTCTGACCCTGCTTGATGTAAGCCTTGACTTGGTCCGCGGTGATGATTCGAGGGCTCGATACCACTTTGCCTCGGCCGTCAGCCTCCAGGGCAGAGATTTCCAGATTCAAGAAACGGTTGGAGTTTGCGCCGAACAAAGAAAGGGCAAAGGTAGAAACTGCACTACCGGCCGACGCGCTACCGGGCTTGCTTGCTGGCAAACTGACGAATTGCGTGTCGTTGAAAGGCACGGTGCTCGCTGTCGTTTGCACCGTCTGGGCGCCAATCGCGTTCATATTTCCGCCGATGGTGATGCGGTTGTCGCCACCCACGCTGTATCCGGGCAGACCACCTCGCACGCCACGCAAATCGGCAACACCGAGTCGCACACCCAGTGAGCGGCCAAAGGTATCCTCTGCCTCGATCACCCGAGCTTCGATTAAGACCTGGCGAACCGGGATATCTATTTTCGCAATGAGTGCTTGAATTTCTTCCAGCTTAGACGGGATGTCCGTCACAAAAAGCTGATTCGTTCGAGTTTCATAAACCACACTGCCGCGAGGCGAAATAATCTTTGAATTGTTATCGCCACCGCCGTTTTGGCCAGTCAATCCTTTTGCAACCGGCTCAGCCTTTGCATAGTTCAACTGGAATGATTGAGTACGCACCGGCTCAAGTTGTGTAATTTGAGCCTTTGATTCCAAATCGGCTTTCTCTTTAGCAGCCAATTCATCCTTTGGCGCAATCAAAATCACATTACCAGATTTACGCAGCCCCAGGGACTTCGATTGAAGAATGATTTCCAGCGCTTGGTCCCAAGGAACATCTTTCAAGCGGAGCGTCACATTGCCAGTGACTGTGTCGCTCGTGACCACGTTGAAGTTCGTGAAGTCCGCAATCACCTGCAGAAGTGCACGCACCTCAATATTCTGGAAATTCAAAGATAATTTTTCTCCAGAAAAACCAGGCCCTTGAACCAGCTTGTTAGGATCAACAACTTGTGCGCGAACTTCCAGCACAAATTGATTGTCGGTTTGGTAGGCGCTGTGTTCCCAATTACCTCTGGGCTCCACCAGCATGCGCACCCGATCACCACTTTGCGTGGTCGAAATGGTCTGAACAGGCGTACCAAAATCAGTAACGTCGAGCCGCCGGCGCAAGCTGTCCGGCAAGCTAGACTTCAAAAATTCAACGACCAACCCTTGGCCTTGTTGCCGAATATCTACGCCAACTTGATTATTTGGCAAGTCAACGACAACGCGGCCTGAGCCGTCGGGACCACGCCGAAAATCGATGCCCTGCAGCGGTAACTGGGTGCGGTTCAGATTTTCTGCAAACCGGACAGCTTCAGGTTGTGATGGTGAGGCAGGAGCGGCAACGGTCGAGCCCGTTGTTTCCACAATCAGCATCAACACCTTGCCTTGAAGTTCTGCGCGGTAATTTGCAGATTGTTTGAGATTTAAAACCAACCGGGTACGATCGCCAGACTGGGCAATATTCACCGATCGAACATTGCCTTGATTGACTTCAATCACAGGCTTTCCAATTGCGTTGGAAACACCTGGCAGGTCGACGGCAACACGCGGTGGAGCTTGGACCGAAAATCCTTTAGGCAATTCAGTTAAGGCTTGGGAAAGTTCAATACGAACGACATCCGCGCCGGCCTGTTGACTGCTGTTAACAGACTGAATTGCATTTTGTGCGAATGCAGAAATCGAAACACCAAAGAAGGTTGCGAGCGCAATTGCTCTAGCCCGCCATTTTGCTGCCATGTTGTTCCCCATTTTCTTCATTTCGCCTTCTCCTGGAGCTCTAGGGTGGTGTTTCTTTCTATCCATTCACCCGCTGCATCCTGAACGATTTCTCGCAAAACAATATCGTTTTCACTAATTTTGATGATCTTGCCGTAATTCTGCCCCAGGTAATCACCCAATTTAACTTGGTACAGCAGCTTATCCACCCTTAAAAGTGCGGTCGGGCGCGCCTGCTTCATGACACTGCCAACCATACTCATACTGTCCAAAGGATAAGCTTCCAGAGGCTCTTTCCGTCGGTTAATCTCAGACGCCAACAATGAGTTAGGCTGACGCGTTTCTTGCTTCAATGCAACCGTCAGTTTTTGCGTACTGAACGGTTCCACAGCATCGAAGGAAGAATAAGGTTCTGGGTTGAACTTTTTTGGCGGCGAAAGCGGGGTAATATTTGGCTTTACTTCTTTACGCTGCTGATCCATCCATTCCTGCAATTCATCCTCCGCGCCCGTGCATGCGGAAAGAAAAACAGCAGACATAGAACATATTGACACCGACAAGACCAGTCGAGACCAATGATTTCTCATTTTCTCGCTCCTGCGTTTGTTTTTGCTGCGTTATTGCGAACCTGCTGCAATTCCGCTGGATCCAAATATCGGTAAGTCCGCGCGGTCGCCTCCATGGAAAGAGGGGAATTGGGATCCTTTGACCCAGAAGTAATATGCAGGTTATGCAATGTCACGATGCGCGATAGATTTGCCACGTCAGCAGCAAATGCGCCGATATCGTGATAACGTCCGGAAACCTTGATCGAGATCGGCAACTCGACATAGTAATCCTTGACTACAAACTGCCCTGGTCGAAAAAACTCAAACTGAAGCCCACGCCCCAGCCCAGCTTGGTTGATGTCCGAGAGCAGCGCATCCATTTCGGCCTTACCGGGCAGCTGCTTTTCAAGTTGAGTCACATATTCCTCAACCTGCAATTTTTGTTTTCGCAGCTCGCCCAAATTGACTGCTTGAGCCAATTTATTGCGGTAATCCTGCTTCAATGTCGGTTCTCTCTCCCGCTCAGCCTCCAATTCATCATGCGTCGCGGAGAGGATAAAAAACCAGCCCAGCACAACCAACATGGTCGCCAGAGCCAACCACATCGCCACTTTGGGCATGATGGGCCATTGCCCAGGCTCTTTGGGGTTTAAACCGCGGAATTGAGAGGCTGCCCCCTCAAAAACCGAATTGAGATCGATATTGAAAGATTTACTGTTCGCCATGATTCTCAAACCTTGCTGCCCGGATTGGGCGTCCGAGTTGGCGAAGCAGCCGGTATCGCAGCAGCGTTCTGATCAGCAGCTTGAGGACGCTTGACGGTGACTTTCATCGAAAAATCGAAAAGTCGCCGTTGATCCCGGTTCGCAGCTTGAACGCCGGCAACTTTGACTTCCACCAATTCAGGCTTTGTTAACCACTGAGAATTGTTGCTGGTATTTCGTAGCAACTCCGAGACGCGCTCGTTTGTTTGCGCGATACCGCTCACAGTCAAGACTTGGCCCTCTTGTTTCACTGAAGTGAAATAAATACCTTCGGGCGTTTGGCGAACCAATTCGTTCAAAACATAAACCGGCACATTCCGATCAATCTGCAGATCTTCAACGGCTTTTTGACGTGCTTTGAGGGACTCAATATCACCCTTGAGTGACGCAATATCTTTGATCTGAATTTCCAGCTTTTCTATTTCAGCAGTCAGAAATGCATTTCTTTGCTGTTGCCCCATAATCATTTGCTGCAACAGGAAATACCAAATTCCTACTATTGCCAACCCTAGCGCTGCAGCAACGACCATGCCGGCGACAAAAGCCTTTTCGCGGCGCTTTCGCCGCTCTTCTCGATGGGGAAGTAGGTTGATGAGAATCACTGCAAGAACCTCCGCATCGCCAAGCCGCAAGCCGTCAGGTAAGTCGGAGCCTCTCGACGCAGCTTGCTTTCTCGAACCGCTGACCCAAGTTGCATGTTGTCAAATGGATTGACCACCATCGAAGCGAATCCAGTCAATTCAGTGACGCGGTCTTTAAGGCCGGGCAAAGCTGCCGTCCCCCCCGCCAGCATCACATAATGAACCTTGTGGTGTGGGGTACTGGTAAAGAAGTATTGAAGCGCGCGGCCAATTTCTTGGGACAAACTATCGACAAATGGCGCGAGAATGGTGGTTTCGTAATCTTCCGGCAGATCGGACGCGAGTTTTTTCTGTTCGGCCTCTTCAAAAGAAAAACCGTATTGACGGGAAATCAACTGGGTCAGTTGCGCACCGCCGAAGGCTTGATCGCGGTCATAGAGCATTTCGTCGTCGCGCAGAACTTTCAGGCTGGTTGTATCGGCACCTATCTCGAAAAGCGCTACCAGGGCATCTTTGCCTTCATTGGGCAAAGCTGAAATGACACGCCCCATCGCCAGGCGGGAAGCATGCGATTCAATATCCAGCACGACAGGTTTGAGACCGGCCGCCTCAGCCAGGCCTTGACGATCCTGAACGCGGTCTTTGCGCGACGCGGCAATCAGCACTTCCACATCCCCCACCGATGTGGGGCTGGGACCGATGACGCAGAAGTCCAAGCTCACTTCATCAAGAGAGAATGGAATGTATTGGTTGGCTTCTGACTCCACCTGCATTTCCAGTTCTTCTTCCCGAAGCCCTGCAGGCAGCATGATCTTTTTGGTGATGACGGCAGATTGCGGCATGGCCAGCACCACATGCTTGGTCCTTGTGCCGCTTTTCGACACCACTCGCTTCACCGCCTCGGCGACTTCATCGAACTTTTCGATCTGGCCGTCAGTGATCCAGCCTTTTTCGAAAGTTTCGGAGGCGAACCGTTCCAAAACGTATTCGCCTGAAGCGGTTTGGCTTAACTCAACAAGTTTGACGCTGGACGAGCTGATGTCCAAGCCAATCATTGGCGGGTGTTTCCGGCCTAGCAATGTGTCCAGCAAGCTCACGACACCATCTCCCCCGATGCACCGAACTTCGGCGCTCACTTGTTAATAGTTCACTTGAATGCTAGCAGTAAAGTTGTTGTCCAACAAAGACAAATCCCAGTTACGAGACGCTGCCTCGTTGCGAAACACAGACGCTTAACGCTCTCGATCTTCGGCACTTTCGGGTCAACCCTGAGGTTCGATCACCAACTGTTTCAGAACTGTTACGCATCGAGTTCCATGCGCAGTTCACCTTCCTATAATTGACCGGCAGACCTGGAGTTTCATGCGCGATCCTGAACGCTCGGCCGGAGAAAAAGCCGGCACAACGCCCTCTTCTTCGAAACCCGCCCGTTCACCCTGGATGCGGTGGCTGGTCCGGATTTTTGGCTGGATCGCGGGATTGGTGGGCGCGGCGGTGGCTTCCGTCCTGTTGATCTTGGCGATTGCTCTGGCTGTGGCCTATCCCAATTTGCCCGAGGTCACCGGGTTGAGCGACTACCGGCCGAAGTTGCCACTGAGGATTTTCTCTGCCGATGGTGTCTTGCTGGGCGAATTCGGCGAAGAACGGCGGGATTTCACACCGATTGCTCAAATTCCCAAGGTCGTTCGCGATGCGGTGTTGGCCATCGAGGACGCCCGGTTCTACGCGCACGGGGGCGTGGATTACAAGGGCATCATCCGCGCCGGGGTTTCCCAGTTCGGGGGCGTGGCGCGCCAAGGCGCCTCCACCATCACGATGCAGGTCGCCCGGAACTTCTACCTTTCGAGCGAAAAAACCCTGACTCGGAAGATCTACGAAATTCTCCTGGCCTTGAAAATCGAAGCCTTGCTGAGCAAGGACCAGATCCTGGAGGTCTACATGAACCAGATCTTCCTTGGACAACGGGCTTATGGCTTCGCTTCGGCCGCCGAGATCTATTTCGGCAAATCGCTCAAAGAACTGACGGTGGCCGAGGCCGCCATGTTGGCGGGCCTGCCGAAGGCGCCGTCGGCGTACAACCCCATCAGCAATCCCAAACGGGCTGCCCAGCGTCAGCAATACATCATCGACCGCATGCTGGAGAACGGCTTCATCACCGCGCAGCAGCATGAAGAAGCGAAGAAGCAACCGCTGAAGTTCCGCAGCCAGTCCGAAGTGCCTTTGCATTCGGAATATGTCGCTGAAGCCGCGCGCCAGTTGATATTCACGCAATACGGCGCCGATGCCTACAGCCGCGGGCTGAATGTGTATGTGACGGTCAAGTCGGCCGAGCAATTGGCGGCCTATCGTGCCCTGCGCAAGGGCGTGATGGATTTCGAACGCCGCCAGGTCTACCGGGGGCCGGAAGACTACGTGGAACTGCCCGCCAAGCCGTCCGAACTCGATGCCCGCATCGCCGAAGCCCTGGTCGACCATCCCGACAACGACGAGTTGAAAGCCGCCGTCGTCCTGGAGGCGTCGCCCCGCAAGGTCGTGGCGGTGCTGCAGTCGGGCGAGGCGATCACCGTGACCGGGGAAGGCTTGAAGCCGGCGGCTTCGGGTTTGGCGGAAAAAGTGGTCAATCCCAAGGTCCAGATCCGCCGCGGCGCCGTCATCCGTCTGATCCAGTCGACCAAGGGTGACTGGAGCATCACCCAGCAGCCCGAGGTGGAGGGTGCCTTCGTGTCGCTGGACCCCAACACCGGGACCGTGCGGGCCATGGTGGGCGGTTTCGACTACGCGCGCAATAAATTCAACCGCGTCACGCAGGCCTGGCGCCAGCCGGGATCGAGCTTCAAGCCGTTCATTTATTCGTCGGCCCTGGAAAAAGGTTTCACGCCCAGCACGGTGGTCAATGATGCGCCGCTGTTCTTCGGTTCGGGCAGCACGGGAAGCCAACCCTGGGAACCCAAGAACTACGATGGCAAATTCGACGGGCCGATGCCGCTGCGCACCGCCCTGGCCAAATCCAAGAACATGGTGTCGATCCGCATCCTCCAGTCGGTCGGCGTGAATTACGCGCAGCAATGGCTGACCCGGTTCGGCTTCGAGCCCGCCAAGCATCCCGCCTACCTCACGATGGCCCTGGGCGCCGGTTCGGTCACGCCGATGCAGATGGCCACCGCCTATGCGGTGTTCGCGAACGGCGGCTACTTGATCGATCCGGTCCTGATCGAGAAGGTGACCGACTCCAAGGGGCGGCTGATCAGCGAGACGCGCCCCGCCGTGCTGGATGAATCGATGAGGACGCTGGACGCGCGCAACGCTTTCATGATGAACAGCCTGTTGCAGGAGGTCACCTTGCGCGGCACCGCGGCGCGCGCGCAGGCGACGCTCAAGCGCCCCGATGTCTACGGCAAGACCGGCACCACCAACGATTCCATGGATGCCTGGTTCGCCGGCTACCAGCACAACGTGGTCGCCGTGGTCTGGATGGGCTACGACAACCCGAGGAAACTGGGTGACAGGGAAACCGGGGGAGGCTTGTCGCTGCCCATCTGGATCGACTACATGACCACGGCGCTCAAGGGCGTTCCGGTTTGGCAGCCCACCGCGCCCGAAGGCGTGGTCAGCATCAATGGCGAGTGGTATTACAGCGAATACGCCATGGGACGCGGCGTGAGCAGCGTCGGCCTGGAAGACAAGACCGCGCCGCAGGCCCCGTCGGAAGACGAGCGCAAGAGCATTCTGGACTTGTTCTCGCGCTGAGCGTCACCCGGTCGCGAGGAGACCTTTCGACACGGAATCTGGGAAGCGGGGCCGTTTCCAGCCCCGTCGATCAAGCCGCGCCGGTGAAATTTAGTGTCTTGCCGGCTTGCTCGGAAGCGCAACCGGACAGGACTTCGAAAAAATCCCGCCCATCGCGGGTGTCCCGCCAGGCGCCCTGCTCGTAACGGTAGTGGAAACCGCCGGATTTGGCGGCCAGCCACAGCTCGTGCAGCGGTGGCTGTGTATTGACCACGATCTTGCTGCCATTGGGGAAGATCAACTCCAGCATGCCGCCGGTGCGGTGGCTGTCGATGTCCACGACATCCTCTTGAAGCCAGCCGTCGACGGTCGCTTCGATGCTGGCCAGGGCCTTCGCCGTCAAGGCGTCGTACTGGGCGTCGGACAGGGGAGTGGTGTCAGGGGCAGTCATTAAAATTCCGCGGATGGACCAAATTCATCCCAGTTTAACGACCCACGCCAAGACCCCGTTGCCCGTGGTGCGGCACTTGATCCGCGTCGCGGCCGGTCTGGCAGCCGCCGCGCTCCTTGCGGCTTGCGGCCAGAAAGGCCCCCTGGTGCTGCCGTCGGCGGCTCCGGTCGCTCCATCGGCCGCTTCCGCCCCGTTGGCCCCGGGCGCGGCATCTTCCGCGCGCTGATTGCCCGCCCACGGGCCGCGCGGCCGGCCGTTCCGAGTCGGCGACAATCCCCACCATGTACGCCCTTTTTGAAGAATCCGGAAAATTCCACGCCGGCCGAGTGATGTCCGAAGCCGACGCGTCGATGCAGATCGAACTCGACTCGGGCAAGCGGGTGAAGGTTAAGAGCAGCCATGTGATGCTCAAGTTCGACAAACCCCAGCCCGCCGAACTGATCGCTTCGGCGCAGCGCATCGCCGCCAGCATCGACCTCGACCTCGCCTGGGAGTTCGCCTCGGATGCCGAATTCGGCTTCGCCGAATTGGCGCGCGACTACTTCAACGCGCAAGCCGACCAGGCGCACCAGGCCGCCGCGCTGTTCCGCCTTTTCGAGGCGCCGCACTATTTCCGCCGCTTGGGCAAAGGCCAGTTCAAGAAGGCGCCCGAGGAGATCGTCAAAGCCGCGCTGCTCGGCATCGAACGCAAGAAGCAGCAGGCAGCACAGATCGAAGCCTGGGCGACCGAGCTGGCCTCGGGCCAATGCCCGTCGCCGGTGCGCGAGCAGCTCTACAAGATCCTTTTCAAGCCCGACAAGAACGCGCCCGAGTACAAGGCCGTGGTCGAGGCGTCCAAGCGCTCCCAGAAGGCGCCCCTCGATCTGCTGACCGGCGCCGGCGCCATCACCTCGCCCTACCAGTTCCACTGGAAGCGCTTCCTGTTCGAGAATTTCCCCAAGGGCACGGGCTTCCCCGCCCTCCAGGCGCCGGCGATCAAGGACGCCCTGCCGACAGCGGATGTGCGGGCCTTCTCGATCGACGATTCGGCCACGACCGAGATCGACGATGCGCTGTCCGTCCGGGGCCTGGGAAGCGGCACCGTCGTGTTCGGTGTGCACATCGCGGCGCCGGGCCTGGCGATCGCGCCCGACAGCCCGGTCGACAAGGTGGCGCGCGAGCGCTTCTCCACCGTCTACATGCCGGGCCACAAGCTGACGATGCTGCCCGACGACGTGGTGCAGGCCTACACGCTGCAGGCGGGCCGCGACTGCCCGGCCGTCTCGCTCTACGTCACCGTCGACGAAGCTACGCTGCAGGTGAAGTCCTCCGAGACGCGCCTGGAGCAGGTGCCCATCGCCGCCAACCTGCGGCACGACAAGCTGGACGGCGTGGTGACCGAAGCCGCCCTCACCGGCCAGGCGCCGGCCGGCTATGAATTCGCCGACGAACTCGCCTTCGCCTTCCGCCTGGCCAAGCACTTGAAGGCGGCGCGCGAGGTGGTCCGCGGCAAGCCCGAGAACTTCAACCGGCCCGACTACAACTTCCAGCTCGACCCCGCCACCCGCGTCGAAGGCGCCGAGCCCCAGGGCGACGAGCGCGTGCTGATCACCACGCGGCAGCGCGGCGCGCCGCTCGACCTCATCGTCGCGGAAGCGATGATCCTGGCCAACAGCACCTGGGGCGGATGGCTGAGCGAGTGCGGCGTCCCGGGCATCTACCGCAGCCAAGCCAGCCTGGCGCCCGGCATCAAAGTGCGCATGGGCACCAAACCGGCGCCCCACATGGGCATGGGCGTGGCGCAGTACACCTGGGCCACGTCGCCGCTGCGGCGCTATGTCGACCTGGTCAACCAGTGGCAGATCATCACGTGCGCCAGGCACGGCCGCACCGCGGCGCTGGCCGCGCCTTTCAAGCCCAAGGACACCGCGCTGTTCGCCATCATCTCGGGCTTCGACGCCGCCTACGGCGCCTACAACGCCTTCCAGTCCGGCATCGAGCGCTACTGGACCTTGAAGCACCTCGAGCAGAACGGCATCCGCGAGCTGGACGCCGCGGTGATGAAAGAGGGCCTGGTGCGCGCCGACGACTGGCCGCTGGTGTTCCGCGCCGCGGGCACCGAAGGCATGCCGCGCAACGCGCGGGTCCGCGTGCGCATCACCGGCACCGACCTGTTGACGCTGGACGTGCACGCGCAGCTGCTGGCGCGGCTGGACGACCCGGCCACCACGCTCGACGACGCCGCCGACGTGTCGTCGGAGGCCGAGGAGGCCGACGAAGCGCCCACCGCCGGCGCGCTCACGCTCGCGATCGACGTCCAGGAAGCCGCTTCCCCCGACACGCCCGCCGAGGCGCCCTCTTCCGCCCATCCCGTGGCCTGACGACGGCGACGCAACCATCCAGGCTACTTGCGAGATGTCTTTCCTCAAGCGGTTCTCCACCCTGCAGATCGCACTCGGCTTTTCGCTCGCGGTGCACGCGGCCCTGCTCTTCGTCCGCATCGTCGACCCCGAGGGCTTCAACCGCGTGTTCCAGGACACGCCGCTCGAAGTGATCCTGGTCAACGCGCGTTCCAACCAGGCGCCCGCCGAAGCCCAGGCGATCGCCCAGGCCAACCTGGCCGGCGGCGGGGACGTCGACCGTGGCCGCGCCACGTCGCCCTTGCCGCCTTCGCCCGCCATGACCTTGGGGAACGCGGATGAAGACGCCCGCCGCCAGGTGGAACAGCTACAGCAGGCGCAACAGCAACTGCTGGCCCAGATCCGCCGCGAGATGGCGATGCTGCCGCCGCCCGACCCCCGGCAGGACAAGGGCTCGCCCCAGGAGACCGCGCTGGAAGACAAGCGCCGCAAGCTGGTGGAGCAACTCGCCGAGATCGAGAAGCGGATCAACGAAGAGAATTCGCGCCCCAAGAAGCGCTACGTGAGCCCGGCCACCCGCGAGGAGCTCTACGCCCAGTACTACGACCAGCTGCGCCGCAAGATCGAGGACCGCGGCACGCGCAATTTCCCCACCCAGGGCGGCAAGAAGTTGTACGGCGAGCTGACGATGAACATCACCGTGGACGCCGCCGGCCGCGTCATCGAGACCGAGATCGTGCGCCCGTCCAAGTCCAAGGTGCTCGACCGGCAGGCGCTGGGCATCGTGATGGCGGCATCGCCCTTCGGCGCGTTCCCCGGCAAGATGCGCGCGCAGGCCGACCAGTTGGTGGTCACGTCGCGCTTCCGCTTCACCCGGGAAGACGGCATGGAAGCCATCCCGCTGGCGCCCGTGCTCACCTCCGGCGGCGGCGCCGGCACGCCGCCATGAGCCGCTACGCCGTCGCCGGCAATCCGGTCGAGCACAGCCAGTCGCCTTTCATCCACGGTCAGTTTGCGCTGCAGACGGGCCAGGAGGGCATGCGTTACGAGCGGCTGCTCTGCCCGCTGGACGACTTCGCAGGCGCCGTCCGCGCCTTCGCGAAGGGCAGCGACGGCCAGGGCCCCGGGCTCGGCTGCAACGTCACCGTCCCGTTCAAGTTCGAGGCCTTCGCCCTGGCGAGCCGGCACACGCCGCGGGCCGCCCTGGCGCAGGCCGCCAACACCCTGCGTTTCGACGGCGGGGACGAAGCCGGCTGGCTGGCCGACAACACCGACGGGGTCGGCCTGGTGCGTGACATCCAGCAGAACGCCGGCGTGGCGCTGGCCGGCTTGCGCGTCCTGATGGTCGGCGCAGGCGGTGCCGCGGCGGGCGCGCTCGGCGCGCTGCTGTCGGCGCGGCCGCGCGAGCTGGTGGTCGCCAACCGGTCCATCGAGAAGGCCGATGCGCTGGCGAGCAGCCACCGGGCCTGGGCCGACGAGCACGGCGCCGACTTGTCCAGTCGCGGCCTCGACGACTGCGGCGAAGCCTTCGACGTCGTCATCAACGCCAGCAGCAGCAGCCTGAAGGGCGGCGGCGTGCCGGTGGCCGCCGGCGTTCTGCGGCCCGGCGGCCTGGCGCTGGACATGATGTACGGCGCCGCGGCGCAAGGCTTCACCGACTGGGCGCAACACCACGGCGCGGTGCCGCGGGACGGACTGGGCATGCTGGTCGAACAAGCGGCCGAAGCTTTTTCGCTGTGGCGCGGCGTGCGGCCCGACACGGCGCCCGTGCTGGCCGCACTGCGCGAGCGCCTGGCGCACAAACCGGCTTGAGCCGCCGAGAAGGCCCCGCCACGATGGACCACACGAACCTTCACGCGAGAAGGTGCCGGCGATGAAAACCCTGCTGCGGCTCTTGGGCGTCTTCCTGCTTGCGGTGCTGTCGCTGCAGCTGTATTTCCTGCTGCGGATCGCGCTGATGGCGGTGGTCGCCCCGCAATCGACCACTTTCGAGCGCTCCGAGGCCTTTCGGCTTTTCAAAGAAAACCGGCAGGTCGCCGCCTGGCGCCAGGAATGGGTGCCCTACGCGGGCATCTCCCAGCAGCTCAAACGCGCGGTGATCGCTTCGGAGGACGCGAATTTCTCCGACCACAGCGGCGTTGAGTGGGATGCCCTGGAGAAAGCCTGGGAACGCAACCTCAAGGCCCAGGAACTGGCGGACAAGCGCAACGACCAGCTCGAAAAGCGGACGGCAGCGACCAAGTCGCCGCATGCCGCGCCGCCAGCGCGGGTGCAGCCCAAGATCGTCGGTGGCTCCACCATCACCCAGCAGCTGGCCAAAAACCTCTTCCTCAGCGGCGAGCGCAGCGTGGTCCGCAAGGCGCAGGAATTCGCCATCACCGGCATGCTCGAAACCGTTCTGACGAAGCAGCGCATCCTCGAGATCTACCTGAACCATGTGGAATGGGGCGAAGGCGTGTTCGGCGCCGAAGCCGCCGCCCGGCACTATTTCCGCCAGCCGGCCTCACAGCTTTCCACGATGGCCGCGGCCCGCCTGGCGGTGATGCTGCCGGCGCCCAAGCGTTTCGAGAAGCGTCCGCAATCGGCCTATGTGCTCGGCCGCGCCGGCACGGTGGCGGCCCGCATGGGCGCGGTGGACGTGCCGTGATGCGCACGGTCCCTGCCGCCGGCGCCGCATCCCAGAACTTCTGCCCGACATGACGCACGCACCATCCCCGTTGACCCGAGAAATCGCCTCGGCCGCCGCACGCTTGATCGTGGAAGAAGGCATGGAATACGGCCCCGCCAAGCGCCGCGCTGCCCGCGACCTGGGTCGCGCCAACGCGCGCGGCCATGAACTGCCGGGCAACGACATGGTGGAAGACGAGGTGCGCGGCTACCTCGCCCTGTTCTGCGCCGACACCCAGCCCGGCGAGCTGCGCGCGCTGCGGGAGGTCGCTGCGCTCTGGATGGAACGGCTGAGCGAATTCCGACCGCATCTCACCGGCGCCGTCTGGCGCGGCACGGCCACCCGGCTGAACGCGGTGCACCTGCAGCTCTTTTGCGACGACAGCAAGGCGGCCGAGATCGAGCTCATCAACAAGGGGGTCGACTACGACGTCGGCAACGCCGACGGCCCGCGCGGCCAGCCGGTGGATGTGCTGACCGTCGCGTCCCGCAGCCCGGCCCTGGGCGACGAACTCGTGACCGTGCACTTGACCATCCTCGACCACGACGACCTGCGGGGCGGCCTCAAGCCGGACGCCGGCGGCAGGACGCAGCGGGGCGACCTGGCGGCGCTGCGCCGGCTGATGTCGCCGCCGCCCGGCGGCGAGGCCGCGCCATGAAGCGCAGGACCGCGCTGACAGCCGGGGTCGGGGCCGCCGCCGGCGCCGCGGGGCTCGGCCTGGCCTGGTGGACGCAGCAGGGCCGGCAGGAAAAGACACCCCCGGTCCGCGGCACCGACCTGCCCTGGTGGCGCACCCGCTTCGAACGGCCCGAAGGCGGCGGCCTTGCCCTGGCGGATTTCAAAAGCCGGCGCCTGCTGCTGAATTTCTGGGCGACCTGGTGCCCGCCCTGCGTGAAAGAAATGCCGATGCTCGACGCCTTCGCCCAGGCGCAGCAACCCCACGGTTGGCAGGTCGTCGGCCTTGCCCTGGACCGGTTGGCCCCTGTCCAGTCTTTCTTGAAAAGGCTGCCGGTGAGCTTCCCGGTGGGCATCGCCGGCGTCGAAGGCCTGGATCTCAGCCAGGCGCTGGGCAATGCCAAGGGCCAGTTGCCCTTCAGCGCGGTATGGGATTCCGACGCCGTGCTGATCGCTTCGAAACTCGGCGCCGTCACGCTGGACGACTTGCAAGCCTGGACCCGCCTTTGACTTCATCCGCGCGGATGAATGTGCATCGGCAAACACCGGCCTCGGACTTCTTGCGCCGTCGTCGGCGCCAAACAGGCCACGGAATTAAATTCCCGTCAACCGCTGTGATTTGCCGGCAAATCGACATAAACTGCGCGCCTTCGTCAAAACAGAATGTCACAAAGAAGACATCGGGCTGCTGATATCCCTACCGTTTCAATCGTCGGCCGGCGCTTCGCCGTCTGCCTCGGTCCCCAGCCACGCCGTCGCCCGCCCAGTGCACCGAAGAGGCCGCCGCTGCCGGCCACGCGCGACACGCCGGACTGGAACGATAGAAACCTTCATAGCATTTCGTTGGAGACCTTTTGATGGACCTGCGCAAACTCAAGACGTTGATCGACCTGGTGTCGGAATCGAACATCTCCGAGCTTGAAATCACCGAGGCCGACGGCAAAGTCCGCATCGTCAAGGCCGACCCCGCCGCCGCGGCAGCCGCGGCCGTGCCCGCCTACGTCGCGCCCGCATCCACGGTCGCCGCGCCCGTGGCCGCCGCCGCACCCGCCGCGGCGGCAGCCGCCCCGACCGCGCCGGCTGCCCCGGCGCAATCGGGCCACGCCGTCAAATCGCCGATGGTGGGCACCTTCTACCGTTCTTCCAGCCCGGGCTCCAAGCCTTTCGTCGAAGTCGGCTCGGTCGTGAAAGAAGGCGAACCGATCTGCATCATCGAGGCGATGAAGATCATGAACGAGATCGAGGCCGACAAGTCCGGCACCGTGACCAAGATCGTCTGCGAGAACGGCCAGCCAGTGGAGTTCGGCCAGCCCTTGTTCATCATCGAGTGACAAGGCGAAGAACCCAGCCTATGTTCAAGAAAATCCTGATTGCGAACCGCGGCGAGATCGCCCTGCGGATCCAACGCGCCTGCCGCGAAATGGGTATCAAGGCGGTGGTCGTCTATTCGGAGGCCGACCGCGAGGCCAAGTACGTGAAGCTGGCCGAAGAAGCGGTCTGCATCGGCCCGGCGCCCTCGGCCCAGAGCTACCTCAACATGCCGGCCATCATCGCGACGGCCGAGGTGACGGACGCCGAGGCCATCCACCCCGGCTACGGTTTCCTCTCGGAAAACGCCGACTTCGCCGAACGCGTGGAGCGCAGCGGCTTTGCCTTCATCGGCCCCACGCCGGAGTCCATCCGCATCATGGGCGACAAGGTGTCGGCCAAGCAGGCCATGATCAAGTCGGGCGTGCCCTGCGTGCCCGGCTCCGAAGGCGCCCTGCCTGAAGACACGAAGGAAATCATCCGCCAGGCCCGCGCCATCGGCTATCCGGTGATCATCAAGGCCGCCGGCGGCGGCGGCGGCCGCGGCATGCGCGTCGTGCACACCGAAGCGGCCCTGATCCATGCGGTGCAGACCACCCGCGCCGAAGCGGGCGCCGCCTTCGGCAACCCGGCGGTCTACATGGAGAAGTTCCTGGAGAACCCTCGGCACATCGAGATCCAGGTGATGGCCGACGAGCACCGCAACGCGGTCTGGCTCGGCGAGCGCGACTGCTCCATGCAGCGCCGCCACCAGAAGGTGATCGAGGAAGCGCCCGCGCCGGGCATCCCCCGCAAGACAATCGAGCGGATCGGCGAACGCTGCGTCGCCGCTTGCAAGAAGATCGGCTACCGCGGCGCGGGCACCTTCGAATTCCTGTACGAGAACGGCGAGTTCTACTTCATCGAGATGAACACCCGCGTGCAGGTGGAGCATCCGGTGACCGAACTGGTCACCGGCATCGACATCGTGCAAACCCAGATCCGCGTGGCCGCCGGCGAGAAGCTGCCGTTCACGCAGCGCCAGATCGAAATGCGCGGCCATGCCATCGAGTGCCGCGTGAACGCCGAGGACCCCTACAAGTTCGTGCCGTCGCCGGGCCGCATCACGATGTGGCACGCCCCCGGCGGTCCCGGTGTGCGCGTGGATTCCCACATCTACACCAACTATTTCGTCCCGCCGAATTACGACTCGATGATCGGCAAGATCATCACCCACGGCGACACCCGCGAGCAGGCGATGGCGCGCATGGCCATCGCGCTGTCGGAAACCGTGGTCGAAGGCATCCACACCAACATCCCCTTGCACCGCGAGCTGATGGTGGACGCCAAATTCAAGGAAGGCGGCACCAGCATCCACTACCTGGAAGGCTGGCTGAGCCAGCACCAGCGTTGAGCGGCACGGGGCAGGGACCGATGTTCGAGCTGCTGCTGCTGGCGCCGGAAAGCGCGGTGGAATGGGTGTCGGACGCCTTGATGGACGAGCTCGATGCGCTGTCCGTCTCGGTCGAGGACGCCGACGCCGACACGCCCCAGGAACGCGCCCTGTTCGGCGAGCCCGGCATGCCGGTCGCGCATCCCGGGTGGCAGCGCTCGGTGGTCAAGGCGCTGTTCGCCACCGAAGAAGCCGCCACCGAAGCCGCCACCCTGCTGCTGGCGCAGGAGGGCGGCGAAGACATCCACGTGCAGCGGCTGCAGGAAGTGCAGCAGCAGGACTGGGTGCGCCTGACCCAGTCCCAGTTCGCGCCGGTGGAGATCACCCCCAGCTTCTGGATCGTGCCGAGCTGGCATGAACCGCCGGAAGGCGCGCGGCATGTGATCCGCCTCGACCCCGGCCTGGCCTTCGGCACCGGCACCCACCCGACCACCCGCATGTGCCTGCGCTGGATCGCGCGCAACGCCGCCAGCCTGGGCGGCCACTGGGCACGGGCCCTCGACTACGGGTGCGGTTCCGGCATCTTGGCGATCGGCGCCGCGCTGCACGGCGCGCGCGGCATCGACGCTGTCGACATCGACCCGGCCGCCGTGGACGCCACGCAGGCCAACGCGCAAGCCAACGGCGTGGAACTCCGCGCCGGCCTTCCCGAAGCCTGCTCGGGCCAGTACCCGCTCGTGCTCGCCAACATCCTGGCCACGCCGCTGAAGCTGCTGGCGCCGCTGCTGTGCGGCCACCTGCAAAGCGGCGGCCACTTGGTGCTGGCGGGAATCCTCGAGCGGCAGGCGGAAGAACTGCAGGCCGCTTATGCGCCGTGGTTGCCGCTGCAGGTGTCGGACCAGGAAGACGGCTGGATCCTGATGACGGGCGCCCGGAGCTGATCGATGGGAAAACCGCCGGCAGCGGCCGACGCCATGGGATGATCGGTCCATGAGCCTGGCCACGCGCTGCACCTCGTGCAACACCGTCTTCAAAGTCGTTCAGGACCAGCTGAAAGTGTCCAAAGGCTGGGTGCGCTGCGGCCGCTGCGACACGGTGTTCAACGCCCTGGAAGAACTGTTCGAACTCAACGGCGACACCATCATCGGCGGCATGAGGCAGCCTCGGGCGACCGCAGCGGCGGCGCCCGCCGCCCCCGCGGCGACCGACACGCCCGCGCCGGAAACCGAGCAGGGCCGCGCGGACACCGGCGAAAACGCCGAGGGCACTCGCCAAGACACCGGCCCACCTTTCGCGGAAAGCACGCCCGACACCCAGGACGAGTTTTCCCGCAGCCTGTTCGGCCCGCACCGCAAAGGGCCTGAGCAGACACCCGCGGACCTCGTCCAGCACCGGGACCGCAACGAATTCGCGGATGCGCAGTTCGACTCCGATCTGCTCGCTGACGACGAAGGCCCCGGCCAGGGCGCCATCGCCGCCCCGCCGCCGGCCGGCCGCAAAAAGGGCGGTGCACCCTACTCCCCGCCTCAGCCTTCGGACGACACCCCGGCCTTCGTGCGCCATGCGGACGCGCAAGCCCGTTGGAAGAGCCCGCGCGCACGGCTGCTTTTGTCGATGGCCTGCGTCTTCCTGTCTTTGGGATTGGGCCTGCAGATCGCCCACCATTTCCGCGACCGCCTGGCGGTGGAGATGCCGGCCAGCGAACCTCTGCTGTCGCGCTGGTGCGGCTGGGTGGGCTGCGCCATCGAGCCCTACCGCTCGATCAAGGACTTCTCGGTGGAAACCACCGCCTTGACCCGCCTGCCTTCCGTGCCCGACGTCTTCCGCCTCTCCGTCACCTTGCGCAACCGGGGCGGGGTGAGCTTGCGCCTGCCTTCCGTCGACCTGAGCGTCACCGACGCCGGCGGCCAGTTGATCGCAAGGAAGGCCTTGACGCCGGCCGATTTCCAATCCCAAGGCGACAGCGTGAAACCCAACACCGATGTGCCGTTGCAGGTCCTGCTCAAATCGGCCAACCCGCGCATCAACGGCTACACGGTCGAGATCTTCTACCCCTGAGACCAGGTCGTCCCGCCGGGGGCGTCGCCGTGCATCCATGCGGACTGGCGGCGGCGCTCGCTCCCCCATCCGGCCTTCCACCATCCATCCGCTTTCACTGGAGCCTTCATGTCAGCACTCATTTGCGGGTCCTTGGCTTTCGACACCATCACCAACTTCCCCGGCCGATTCGCCCAGCAGATCCTGCCGGAGCAGGTCCACATCCTGAATGTGTCCTTCCTGGTGCCGACTTTGCGTCGGGAGTTCGGCGGCTGTGCGGGCAACATCGCCTACAACCTCGGCAAGCTCGGCGGCAAAGCCGTGGTGATGGCCGCGCTCGGCAACGACGGCCAGGAATACCTCGAACGCCTGGAAAGCTGGGGCGCCGACACGCGTCATGTGCGCCGCATCGGCGACCAGTACACCGCCCAGGCCATCATCATCACCGACGCGGACAACAACCAGATCACGGCCTTCCACCCCGGCGCCATGCAATCGGCCCACCTGACCGCGGTGCCCACGGCCAGCGACATCCGCGTGGCCATCATCGCGCCGGACGGGCGCGACGCCATGCTGCAGCACGCCGCGCAGCTCAAGGCCGCGGGCATCCCATTCGTGTTCGACCCGGGCCAGGGCCTGCCGATGTTCGAGGGCGAAGAGCTGAGGCATTTCATCGACCAGGCCACCTGGGTGGCGTTGAACGACTATGAAGCCCGCATGCTCTGCGACCGCACCGGCTTCACGCTGGAGACACTGTCGAAGACCCACCTCCAGGGCGTCATCGTCACCCTGGGCGCGGAAGGCTGCGAAGTGTGGCGGCAAGGCAGGCGCGAGCACGTGGCGGGCGTGGCCGCCAGCGAGGTGCTCGACCCCACCGGCTGCGGCGACGCTTTCCGTGGCGCCTTGCTGTATGGATTGGAACGCGGCTGGGACCTGGTGCGCTGCGCCCAGCTCGGCAATCGCCTCGGCGCCCTGAAGATCGCCAGCCGCGGCGGGCAGAACCACGTCATCGATCCCGCATCGCTGGGCTTGTGATTGACGGCCAGACGCGCCAAGCGACGCACGCCGGGCCGCCAGCGCTCGGGCTTCGACGAGCGAGTGCCCAAGAAAAAAACCCGGCCTAGGCCGGGTTTTTCGATGGGACCGAAAGGTCGTCGTCGCGTCAGGGCTTGTTGCCCGTCGGGAACGGCCATGCGGCTTGGGGGCTCAGCGCGGTCTTGGCTGCAGGGGCAGCAGACGCGGCGGGCGCAGGGGCCTTGGCGGCGGGCTTCTTCGCAGCCTTCTTCGCAGCAGGCTTCGCGGCGGGCTTGGCAGCAGCCTTCTTGGGAGCGGCCTTCTTCGCAGCAGCCTTCTTCGCGGGCGCGGCCTTCTTGGCGGCGGCCTTCTTGGCAGGCGCGGCCTTCTTGACGGCAGCCTTCTTGGCCGGTGCCGCCTTCTTCGCCACGGCCTTCTTCGGGGCGGCCTTCTTCGTTGCCGCCTTCTTGGCCGGTGCCGCCTTCTTCGCGACGGCCTTCTTCGCCGGTGCCGCCTTCTTGGCCGGAGCGGCCTTCTTCACCGCGGCCTTCTTGGCCGGAGCCGCCTTCTTCGCGGCGGCCTTCTTAGCCGGTGCCGCCTTCTTCACTGCCGCCTTTTTCGCGGGAGCCTTCTTGGCCGGAGCCTTCTTTGCAGTTGCCATTACATTTCTCCTTGATCAAGTTGAAAGAGAACTGTCCGAGCACCAGCAAAAAGCCATTGCCAGACAGCTATTCATCACCCGATGGTCTGCCCAGGAGGGGCGCCCCGGTGCGATGAATGGGGTTGCAATTCGCGAGCTGCGCTTCTACGTCGCAGCGACGCGCCTTGCGGATCTTGATCTCTCACGCACGACCCTGGAGCCTTGCTGGCCCCTCAAGCGTCAATCCCAGGAAAGCGCGCCACCGGATTGGTATTCGATGACGCGGGTTTCGAAGAAATTGCGCTCTTTTTTCAGGTCGATCATTTCGCTCATCCAGGGGAACGGGTTTTCCTCGTTCGGGAAGAGCTCTTCCAAACCAATCTGCGTCGCACGCCGGTTGGCGATGTAGCGCAGGTAACCTTTGAACATGGACGCGTTCAGACCCAGCACACCGCGCGGCATGGTGTCTTCGGCGTAGCGGTATTCGAGTTCGACGGCCTTCAGGAACAGTCCCTTGATCTCGGCCTTGAACTCCGGCGTCCACAGATGGGGGTTCTCGAGCTTGATCTGGTTGATCAGGTCGATGCCGAAGTTGCAATGCATGGATTCGTCGCGCAGGATGTACTGGTACTGCTCGGCGGCACCGGTCATCTTGTTCTGCCGGCCCAGGGACAGGATCTGCGTGAAGCCGACGTAGAAGAAAAGGCCTTCCATCAGGCAGGCGAAGACGATCAGGCTCTTGAGCAGGGTCTGGTCGTTGGCCACGGTGCCGGTGTGGAAGTTCGGGTCCATGATCGCGTCGATGAACGGGATCAGGAACTCGTCCTTGTCGCGGATGGAGGCGACTTCGTTGTAGGCGTTGAAGATCTCGCCCTCGTCCAGACCCAGGGACTCCACGATGTACTGGTAGGCATGGGTGTGGATCGCCTCTTCGAAGGCTTGGCGCAGCAGGAACTGGCGGCACTCGGGCGCGGTGATGTGGCGGTAGGTGCCCAGCACGATGTTGTTGGCGGCCAGCGAGTCTGCGGTGACGAAGAAGCCGAGGTTGCGCATGATGACGCGGCGCTCGTCGGGCGTCAGGCCGTTGGGGTCTTTCCACAGCGCGATGTCGCGCGACATGTTGACCTCTTGCGGCATCCAGTGGTTGGCGCAGGTGGCGAGGTACTTCTCCCAGGCCCATTTGTATTTGAAGGGTACCAGCTGGTTGACGTCGGTCTTGCCATTGATGATGCGCTTTTCGGCGGCGGTCACGCGGCGAGTGGTCGCGGCAGCGATGGGCTTGGGGGCAGCTGCGGAAGCGGCGACCGGCGTCTG
Source organism: uncultured Burkholderiales bacterium (assembly GCA_966211815.1). Classification (GTDB taxonomy): domain Bacteria; phylum Pseudomonadota; class Gammaproteobacteria; order Burkholderiales; family Burkholderiaceae_C; genus JANPCX01. Next base: position 13,028 of record CBIHOD010000002.1, on the reverse strand, counting down.
CGCGGTGGGAGCGGCGAAAGGCGCCGACGGCACCGCCGCGGCGCGCGTGGCAGGCTCAGGCTGAACCTGCCCCAGCGCTGGCGTTGCGGCATTCAATGACGAGGGAGTGACTTCTTCTTCCCAAACCAACATGGTGTGTGCTTCCTGAACAAATGAATTATCGGAGTGTTGTGTCGAAACACCAAGCACTTGTTGACATCAGAGCGGCTTCGATGTTGTCGGATGTTGCGCCATCGCATCGTCATCCGCGGCTTCATCGGCGCGCTTCGCGCCACTCGATTCAACGGCCAGCGCGACGCACGATCGCGTTCGCGTGCAATGCACCGGCCGCCTGCGGCCTCACTGGCAAGCCTCGCACCCGGGGTCGTCGATCGCGCAGAACTTGATGTCCGACGCGGGCTCGCTCGCAGCCGCTTCGATGGCGGGCGCAGCGACGGCGGCGGCCGCGGTGGCGGCGGACTGGCTCGACACCGCGTTGAGCTGGCCACGGCTGACCGTGGACTTCTCGGCGTGCGTCGCGCCGACGGTGCGCAGGTAGTAGGTGGTCTTCAAGCCGCGCAGCCATGCCAGCTTGTAGGTCTCGTCCAACTTCTTGCCCGAGGCGCCGGCCATGTAGATGTTCAGCGACTGGGCCTGGTCGATCCACTTCTGGCGGCGCGCGCCGGCTTCGACCAGCCATTGGGTCTCGACTTCGAACGCAGTGGCGTAGAGCGCCTTCAGCTCCTCGGGGACGCGGTCGATGCGGCGCAGCGAACCGTCGAAGTGCTTCAGGTCCATGACCATCACGTCGTCCCACAGGCCCAGGCGCTTGAGGTCGCGCACCAGGTGCTCGTTCACGACGGTGAACTCGCCCGACAGGTTGGACTTCACCGACAAGTTGCCGAAGGACGGCTCGATCGACGCGCTGACGCCGATGATGTTGGAGATGGTGGCGGTGGGCGCGATGGCGACGCAGTTGGAGTTGCGCATGCCGTGGACGCGGATGCGCTCGCGCAGGCTGGTCCAGTCCATGGCGCCGGAACGGTCGACCTCGACATAGCCGCCGCGCTGCTCGGCCAGCAGGTCCAGGGAATCAATCGGCAGGATGCCGCGGTCCCAGAGCGAGCCGCGGTAGGTGGAATAGCGGCCGCGCTCCTCGGCCAGTTCGGTCGAGGCCCAGTAGGCGTGGTAGCAGACGGCTTCCATGCTGCGGTCGGCGAACTCGACGGCCGCGTCGGAGGCGTAGGGGATGCGCAGCTCGTACAGCGCGTCCTGGAAGCCCATGATGCCCAGGCCCACCGGGCGGTGGCGCATGTTGGAGTCGCGGGCCTTCTTGACGGCGTAGTAGTTGATGTCGATCACGTTGTCCAGCATGCGCATCGCCGTGGCGACGGTCTTCTTGAGCTTGGCGTGGTCGATGACCTTGCCGCCGTCCGGGCCGTCCACCAGGTGCTGGACCAGGTTGACCGAGCCCAGGTTGCAAACCGCGATCTCGGTCGGGCTGGTGTTCAGCGTGATCTCGGTGCACAGGTTGCTGGAGTGGACGACGCCGACGTGCTGCTGGGGCGAGCGAACGTTGCAGGCGTCCTTGTAGGTGATCCAGGGGTGGCCGGTCTCGAACAGCATCGAGAGCATCTTGCGCCACAGGTCCTTCGCCGGCACGGTCTTGAACAGCTTGATCTCGCCGCGGGCGACCTTGTCTTCATAGGCCGTGTAGGCCTTCTCGAACTCCTTGCCGAACTTCTCGTGCAGGTCGGGGCAGGTGCTGGGCGAGAACAGGGTCCAGTTGCCGCCGTCCATGACACGCTTCATGAACAGGTCCGGGATCCAGTTGGCGGTGTTCATGTCGTGCGTGCGGCGGCGGTCGTCGCCGGTGTTCTTGCGCAGCTCGAGGAACTCCTCGATGTCGAGGTGCCAGCTCTCCAGGTAGGCGCAGACCGCGCCCTTGCGCTTGCCGCCCTGGTTGACCGCCACGGCAGTGTCGTTCACGACCTTCAGGAAGGGCACGACGCCCTGGCTCTTGCCATTGGTGCCCTTGATGTGGCTGCCCATGGCGCGCACGTTGGTCCAGGCGTTGCCCAGGCCGCCGGCGAACTTGGACAGCAGCGCGTTTTCTTTCAGGGCTTCGTAGATGCCGTCCAGGTCGTCGGAGACCGAGGTCAGGTAGCAGCTGGAGAGCTGCGAGCGGCGCGACGCGGAATTGAAAAGCGTCGGCGTGGAGCTCATGAAATCGAAGCTGGACAGCACTTCATAGAACTCGATCGCGCGGGCCTCGCGGTCGATCTCGTTCATCGCCAGGCCCATCGCCACGCGCATGAAGAAAGCCTGGGGCAGCTCGATGCGCTGCTCGTCGATGTGCAGGAAGTAGCGGTCGTAAAGCGTCTGCAGGCCGAGGTAATCGAACTGCAGGTCGCGCTCGGGCTTGAGCGCCTCGCCGAGTTTCTTCAGGTCGAACTGCATGACTTTCTCGTCGAGCAGCTCGGCCTCCACGCCTTTCTTCACATAGCCGGGGAAGTACTCGGCGTAATGCCGCGCCATGTCGGCCTGCGGCACCTCCTCGCCCAGCACCTCCTTGCGGATCGTGTGCAGCAGCAGCCGCGCGGTCGCACGGGTGTAGCCGGGGTCCTTCTCGATCAGCGTGCGGGCGGCCAGGATGGCGGCCTTGTGCACTTCCTCGATCGGCACGCCGTCGTAGAGGTTGCGCTGCGTCTCGGCCAGGATGGGCTCGGGCTTGACCTCCGAACCCAGGCCGGCGCACGCGGATTCGATCAGGCCGCGCAGCCGGTCCTGGTCGAGCGGGCGCTGCTGGCCGTCCTCGGTGACCATGATCTGGGGATGGACGGTTTTCCCGCCCTGCCCCTGCTTGGCGCGCTCCTGGCTGCGCTCTTGCGTGCGGCGCTCGCGGTACAGCACGTAGGCCCTGGCCACTTCGTGGTGGCTGCCGCGCATCAGGCCGAGTTCGACCTGGTCCTGGATGTCCTCGATGTGGAAGGTGCCGCCGCCCGGGCGCGAGCGCAGCAGGGCGCGGACCACCGATTCGGTCAGGCCGTCCACGGTCTCGCGCACGCTGGCCGACGCCGCGCCCTGGGTGCCGTGCACGGCCAGGAAGGCCTTCATCAGGGCCACGGCGATCTTGCCGGGCTCGAAAGCCACCACCGCGCCGTTGCGCCGGATGATCTGGTAGCCGTTGTAGGCGGAAGCGGAGGCCGCGACGGGCCTGCCGTCCGGACGGGCGGCGGGCGAGGCGGAGGCGGTCGGAATGGCGGTGGGTGCTGCTTGCATGGATTCCCCTTTTGAAGGTGGTGTCGTGCCGTGTTCGCGGCGTTTCATTCGGTCCCGGTCGATGCGCGGGCCACGGTCGCGGCCGCTGTCGTCGACACGGTTTTGAGTCGGAAGAATTGCAGGATCGGCTGTTGTCTGCTTGCGGGCGCGCGCTTCCTCGGCGCGTTGACAGAAGTGCTCGTCGCGGCGGTTTTCCGCGCCGCGCGTGGCTCACTTTCCGTGGCCTGCCGACTCCCTGGATCGATACCGAAGCATAACATGGCGACACACTATATCTGGGGCCAAATCCCATCTCAAGCACTACCGCTAGCGTACTTTCAATGAAGTGGCGCAAAGGGCCGAGAAGGGGTTTCCGCATCGTGGCGAAGGGCCGCGGCAGCGTCGCGGCACACCTCCGTGCAAGCTGCGGCGGCGCTGGGCCGGCAGGCGGAAAGCATGGATCCACGCGCCCGGGCGGCGCAAAAGCTGCGCAGACCCGCGCCGGCTTTCAGGTGACGCGGCCGGCGCGGCGGGCGCCCGGAACGGCCATCCGCGGCCCACCTTGTTTCACATCCTTACCCGATGCAAAACACCAGCGGGAAAACACCGATCGTTCCACCGCAACAGGCGCCGCAAAAGCCCCCAGTCGAAACCCGCGCCGGGATCGCCCTTGCGGGCCGGAGCGACATGTTCGTGCCCCACGACTTGGCGGATCGGGTAGCGGCCGCGCAAAGCGCGAATCAGCGCGGCCAGCTGCCGGTACTGCGCCGGTTCGAAGCGTTCGCCTTCCAGTCCTTCCAGCTCGATGCCGACGGAAAAGTCGTTGCAGCCGTCGCGCCCTTGCCAGCTCGAGCGGCCCGCGTGCCAGGCCCGGTCGTCGCAAGAGACGAATTGCCGCACCAGCCCCTGGCGGTGGATGACGAAATGCGCCGAGACCTCCACGCCGCGAAGCGATTCGAAATAAGGGTGGGCCGACGCGTCGAGGCGGTTGGTGAAGAAGCGCTGGATCGCGTCGCCGCCATAGACGCCGGGCGGCAGGCTGATGGAGTGCACCACCACCATGTCGACCGCGGTGGCCGGAGGCCTCGGGCCGAAGTTGGGCGACGGGCAGGCCCGGGCGTGGCGCCACCAGCCGTCGGTCCAGGAGCCCTTTCGACGCATGCTTCCCTTCGGGTCAGTCGCGCGTGCGGTCGGTGTCGGCGTCGCCGCCGACGGTGACGTGCAGCCGCGCCATGCGGTAGCGCATCTGGCGCAGCGACAGGCCCATGCTGGCGCCGGCCGCGGTCCGGTTGTAGCGGTGGCGCTCCAGGGCCCGCAGAAGGATGTCGCGCTCCATCTGGTCCAGGTGCGCTTCCAGGTTGCTGGGCAGGGGTTCGTCCCTCGGGTCCGGCCCGGCCGCGGGCGGGGCCGCCCACGCCTCGCGGGCGACCGGGGTGTTCTGCGTGATGAGGTCGAGTTCCTGGGCGGCGCTGTCGGTGAACACGCTGTCGGGCAGGCCGAGGTCGAAGACGTCGATTTCCGGCCCTGCGGACAGCGCCACGGCGCGGTGCAGGAGGTTCTCGAGTTCGCGCACATTGCCCGGGAACGGGTGGCGGGCCAGGTGGACGAGCGCGTCGCGCGTCAGCCGCGGCGGCGGGGCGACGCCGGCGTCATGGGCGATGCGCTCCAGGACGCATTCGCTGATGGCGGCGAGGTCCTCCAGCCGCTCGCGCAGCGGCGGCACCCTGACTTGGATGACGTTCAGGCGGTAGTAGAGGTCCTGCCGGAAGCGGCCGGCGTGGACCTCGGCGCCGAGGTCTTTGTGCGTGGCGCTGAGCAGCCTGACGTTGACCGGCTGCTCGGCCACCGCGCCGACCGGCCGCACCGAGCGCTCCTGGATGGCTCGCAGCAGCTTGCTCTGCATCGCCAGGGGCAGGTCGCCGATCTCGTCGAGGAACAGCGTGCCGCCGTGCGCGGCCTGGAAGAAGCCCTCGCGGTCCTCGCTGGCGCCGGTGAAGGCGCCTTTGCGGTAGCCGAAGAACTCGGCTTCCAGGAGGTGCTCCGGGATGGCGCTGCAATTGACGGCGATGAAGGGCTGGCTGCCGCGCGGGCTGACTTCGTGGACGGCCCGCGCCACCAGTTCCTTGCCGGTGCCGGACTCCCCATTGATCAGCACCGGCGCCATGCTGCGGGCGACCTTGTCGATCAGCGCGCGCACCTGCTGCATCGCGCCGGAGGAACCCGCCATGCGCTTGAGGGCGGCGCTGGAGCCGTTGGCCGGCCTGTGGCGCGGCGCGGCCGGCGACGGGGCGGGCGCGGGACCGCCGCCCTCTTGGCGGGCGGGCGCGCCCTGCGGCTCCGCCGCGGGAATGGGCGCGCCGCGCCCGAGCGCGGAGGCGACGACCGCGCGGAATTGTTTCAGGTCGACCGGCTTGGTGAGGTAGTCGTAGGCCCCCGCCTTCAAGGCCTCGACCGCGTTCTCGGCCGATCCGTAGGCGGTGATGACGATGGTCTTCTCGCGCCGGCCGGTCTCCTCCAGGCGGCGAAGCACGTCCAGGCCGGTGCCGTCGGGCAGCCGCATGTCGGTGATGACGGCGCTGTAGGTGCGCGCTGCCAGGTGGGACAGCGCCTCCTCGACCGAGGAAGCGGTCTCGATGTCATAGCCTTCTCGCAGCAGCGTCAGCTCGTACAGCGTGCGCAGGTCGGGCTCGTCGTCCACCACCAGCAGACTGAGTTGGGCGGGAGAGTTCATGGGTCGCAGTCTAGAGCCTGTTCACACTAAAGGGCAGCCCGCGCCCCATCGCGGTCAGCTCGGCAGGTGCAGACGGGGATCGGGGGTGTCCAGCGCCTTCTGGGGCATGCGCACGAAGAACTCGTTGCGCGGCCCGGCGTCGGTCTGGCGGCGGCGGTAGTCGATGCTGGCGCCGTATCGCTCGCAAAGTTCGCGGCAAATGTACAGGCCCAGGCCGGTGCCCCGGCTGCGCGTGGAGAAGAAGGGCTCGAACAGGTGCTGCTCCACGTCCGGAGCGATCGCGTCGCCGTCGCTGCCGACAAGCAATTGCGCGCCGGACAACCCGTGCGAATCCAGCTGCACCTGCACCGACCCCGGCCGGCGGCTGGCGTGGCGGTAGGCGTTGTCCAAGAGGTTCACGAGCACCCGGCGGAGGTGCTCGTCATCGAACAACGCGCCGATCGGATGCTCGGGCAAGTCGACTTTCAGCAGGCTGCTGCCGTCCATCGGCAGGCCGATCGCCAGCGCCCACTCGCTGCAGGCGGCGCCCACCAGCGCGGTCAGGTCGACCACGCTGGCCCGCGGCGTGCCGCCGGGGGCCACTTCCATCACGTCGTCGACGATGCGCTTGAGCCGGTCGACGTTCTCGCTGACCATGCGGGTGAGTTGCTGCTGCTGCGGCGTGGCGGCGTCCTCGGACAACAGCGCGTTGGCCTGGGAGATCGCCGCCAGCGGGTTGCGTATCTCGTGGGCGATGCCCGCCGAAACGCGCCCCATCGCGGCCAGCTTCTCCTGGCGCGAGCGCGCCTGCATGCTGCGCACGTCCTCCAGCAGCAGGACGCAGAACTCCTCGTTGGCGGTCGAGCCGGTGCGCCGCGTGAAGCGGATGCGCACACGCAGCGTGCGCCGCAACCCGCCGTCGAAAGTCAGCGTGACGTCGCTGCCTTCCTCCGGCCAGCGGCCGTCGACCAGGGCCTGGTCGACCGTGCCGGCCAGGCGGTCCCATTCCGGCGCGCCGCGCAGGCGGAACGGCGCGGGCGCGCACATGCCGTGCGCGGCGAGCAGACGTCGCGCCGCCGGGTTGGCGGCCCGCACCCGGCCTTTGCGGTCGACGACGAGCACGCCGTCCTGCATTTCCTCGATCATCAAGCGGTTCAACTGCGCTTGCTGGCGGGCCAGCTCCAGGCTGCCTTTGGCGGTCAGCTCCTCGCGCGCGAGCCGGTTGGCCAATTCCCCCGCCAGGATGGCGATCACGAACAGGCCCATCCCGGTGAGGCCGGCCTGCGCCATCAGCGTGGTGGCCGCGCCGACGCCGGCCGACGCGGAGAACCACGCCGCCGCCAGCAGCGTCAGGGCGACGCAGGCCGCCGTGGCCAGCGCGCTCAATCGCGGCGTCAACACCCCACCCATCAGCACCGGCAGGACGAGCATCGCCACATAGTTGAACGTGGTCGTCGGCGACAGCAAGTGCAGGCTGGAGAAGCAGACGATGTCCACCCCGATCGTGGCCGCCCACTGCCTGCGGCTCAGCTTGTGCAGGTCGATCGTCCTGGGTTCGACGCCGCCGTTCAAACCCGGCTCGGCGGGCGAAAAACCGCGCGATTGCGGCCACAGCCAGGCCGCCACAGCAAGCACCGCGTAGGCCAGGCTGACCACCGTGACCTGCAGCGTGGGCCGGCCGCCGAAGAAGCCCGAGGCGCCCAGGGCGACCACCAGGGCGACGCCCAGGGCCGCGCGCGCGCCGAGGAAGGCCCGGTAGATGCGTTCGAAGGCGTTGTAGCCCGCGATGATCAGCCGCCGCGCCTGGCGCGACAAGAAACGCGAGTCGGCCTGCGACCGCCGGCCGCCGCGCCAACCCGGCTCGAATTGCGATTCATCCTGCTCGTTGAAACCCTGGCCCTCGCCTTGCTCGGTGTCGGGGCTGACGCCGATCGCCCCGAACCAGGATTCTTGCGCGCGCGTGTCCGGCCGGGGGGCGCCGCGCCGCCTGTCCCCGCGTCGTCTGTCCCTGGGCTGCTGTCCGCCGTTGTTCCCGGTCATGGCGCCGAATCCGCGTCCTTGAGGAATACCGCGCGGTGGGCCTCGCCGCAGAAGGCGCGGCCTTCCTCCCAGACCGCCTCGCCCTGCGGCAGGTGCAGCCGGCAGACCGCGCACGCCACCATGTTTTCATTCGCAAGGCCCGTCCCCAGGCCTGCGGACGGCGGGCGGCGGGGCGGCGGCGAACCCACCGCCCGGCGCACCAGCCACACCAGCGCGACGACCGCCGCCAGCAGCAAGAGGAGCCTCATGCCCGCGGCCTCGCCGGGCCCGCGGGCGCGACGGCGGCCCGGGCGGGCAGACCAGTCGACGCGTGCGGGTTCGCCTTCGGCATGGGGTCAAGGCGCCGCGCGGTGCAGCACGACTTCCAGGACGAAACGGGAACCCACATAGGCGAGCAAGAGCAGGCCCGCCCCGATGAACAGCCAGCGGGTGGCCACCGGGCCGCGCCAGCCCAGCCACTGCCGACCCAGAAGCAAGGCGGCGAACACGCCCCAGGCCAGGAGGGACAGCACCGCCTTGTGATCCCAGCGCCAGGGATGGGCGAACCAGGCGCCCAGCATCAGGGCCGCCGTCAGAACGGCGAAACCCCAGGCGACAAAACGGAAGGTCAGCTGTTCGAGTTTCAGCAGCGGCAGACCGAGCGGCGCCAGCACCACCGCGGCCTGCCGGCGCATCTGGCGGTCGGCGCGGCGCAAAAGCGCGCCATGCAGCACGGCCACGCCGAACAGGCCGTAAGACGCGATGCCCAGCACCCAATGCAAAGGCTGCCAGGGCGACGTGGCCTGGGGCCTGACCTCGCCCGGGAACAGCCAGGCCAGCACCACCGCCGCCGCGCCCAGCCAGGCCAGCGGGCGGCGCATGCCGGTGATCGGAAGGAAGCGGCTTTCCAGCAGGTAGACCGTCAGCACCAGCCACACGGTGACCGACAGCGCCGGCGCGAAGCCGAAACGCGCGCCGCGGGACACCACACCCGACGCCGGGTCGCCGACCAGGCCGCTGACATCGAACAGGATGGCCAGCCCATGCGCCGCCCAGGCGGCCAGCAGCAGGCCCTGAAGGCGCTGCCGGGGCGACTCCGACATCCAGCCCGCCAGCACATAGGCCAGCAGCGCGACCACGCTGGAAAGCGTCCACCACATCGGGAGCCCGGCGGCGGCGCCGGGCGAAAAGGTGGGCGATAGAATCATCCGCCCAGTGTACTTTCGTACTTCCGCAGCCCCGAGGCGCGGCCTTCCCGGCACGCCGCCCTCCTCCCCTCCTCCCCCATGGCATCCACACTCACCGACCGGCTGAGCCGCCTCGTGAAAACGATGCGCGGCCAGGCCCGCATCACCGAAGACAACGTGCAGGAAATGATGCGCGAGGTGCGCATGGCCCTGCTGGAGGCGGACGTCGCCCTGCCCGTGGTGCGCGACTTCATCGCCCGCGTCAAAGAAAAGGCGCTCGGCGCCGAGGTGGTGGGCTCGCTGTCGCCGGGACAGGCGCTGGTCGGCATCGTCAACCGCGAACTGGCCGCCACCATGGGCGAAGGCGTGGCCGACATCAACCTCGCCGCCCAGCCGCCGGCGGTGATCCTGATGGCCGGCCTGCAGGGCGCCGGCAAGACCACCACCACCGCCAAGCTGGCCAAGCACCTGATCGAGCGCCGCAAGAAGAAGGTGCTGACCGTCTCCGCGGACGTCTACCGCCCGGCGGCGATCGACCAATTGAAACTGGTGACCAAGCAAGCCGGCGCGGAATGGTTCCCCTCCACGGGCACCGACAAACCGCTGGACATCGCCCGCGCCGCGATCGACTACGCGCGCAAGCACTACTTCGACGTGCTGCTGGTGGACACCGCCGGGCGCCTGGCCATCGACGAAGCGCTGATGAAGGAGATCTCGGCGCTGCACGGCGAACTCAAGCCGGTCGAGACGCTTTTCGTCGTCGACGCGATGCAGGGCCAGGACGCGGTCAACACCGCCAAGGCCTTCAAGGAGGCGCTGCCGCTCACCGGCATCGTGCTCACCAAGATGGACGGCGACTCGCGCGGCGGCGCGGCACTGTCGGTTCGGCAGGTGACCGGCGCGCCGATCAAGTTCGCCGGCGTCAGCGAGAAGATCGACGGCCTGGAGGTGTTCGACGCCGAACGCCACGCGCAGCGCGTGCTCGGCATGGGCGACATCGTCGCACTGGTCGAGCAGGTGAGCCAGGGCGTCGACATGGCCGCCGCCCAGAAACTGGCCGACAAGGTCAAGTCGGGCGACAGCTTCGACCTCAACGACTTCCTGTCCCAGATCTCGCAGATGAAAAAAATGGGCGGGCTGTCCAACCTGATGGACAAGCTGCCCACGCAGCTCACCGCCAAGGCCGGGCAGATCGGCCAGGCCGACATGGACCGCGCCGAACGCGACGTCCGGCGCATGGAAGGCATCATTTGCTCGATGACGCCGCAGGAGCGCAGGAAACCCGAATTGCTCAAGGCCACGCGCAAGCGCCGCGTAGCGGCCGGCGCGGGTGTCCAGGTGCAGGACGTCAACCGCCTGCTCAACCAGTTCGAGCAGATGCGGGACATGATGAAGAAGATGAAAGGCGGCGGCCTGATGAAGATGATGAAGCGCATGGGTGGGATGGGCGGCATGGGCGGCCCCAAAGGCCCGGGCGGCTTCTTCCGCTGAAAGGGCGGCGCTCGCCTCCACCGCAGCGTGGCCCCGAGGCGTGGGGCAGCGCGGCGGTGACGCGGCGTAACACCTTGTGACCTCGCGGTGTGCGGGGCAGAGAAGGTCGGTATTGACCCGCTTCAAGGCGGCGGCTATGGTCAAAGCCCGATCCAACCTCGTCGAGCCGCCGCCGTGTCCTACCTCCTGATCCCCTTGCTGCTCGTGTTCGCAGGCCTGGTCGTCTGGTACCTCCGGACGCGTTCCAACCACCCGGCGCACGCGGTCAAAGGGGAACCCATCGACACCGTGATCGGCTGGCAGCCGCGCGTCACGCGCGTCATGACCGCGGCGGAGCAGCAGGCGTATGACACCCTGCGCGAGGCCCTGCCGGAATACATGGTGCTGTCGCAAGTGCCCTTGTCGCGGTTCATCAAGGTGAGCACGCGCAGCTCCTATGTGGAATGGCTGCGCCGCGTCGGCCACCAATGCGCCGACCTGATCATCTGCGACCGTGCCAGCAAGGTGTTCGCCGTGGTGGAGGTGCGCGGCAGCGCCGAGCAAGCGGGTTCGCGCGCCGCCAAGCGCAATGCCCGCAAGGCGAGGACGCTGAAAGCCGCCGGCGTGGCACTGCACATCTGGCCCGAAAACGGCTTGCCGACGGCGGCCCAGGTGCGGCAGCTGCTGTGGAGTTCTTCCCCGGCGACCACCGGCCTGTCCGGCCTGGCGCCCGCGGTCGAATTCAACCCCGCGGAGCCGCTCAGGGCGGCCAAGGCCGTGTCGCCGGCGGCCAACGACGATGCCCTGGCAGCGGCCGACACCGCCGAGTTCAACGACGCGCCGCCGTCCACTTGGTTCGACGACCTCGACTCCGCACCGGTGCCTTTGGCGCCGCTCGGGCAGCAACAACAACAGCAGCAGCAACACGGCGGCACGACGCGCCGCTGAAGCGGTTGGGCGGGAGGTCCGCCGCCGGCCTTGCCCGCAAAGCAGCGGGCCACTCACTCGACCGCAGGGTTCGTGGGCTGAGTCAGGACCGGGGCGGCCCGGCACCCCGAAAGCGGCGCAGGCGCCGGGCCGGTTTCAAGCCAGTAACGCCTGGGAAAATTCTTGTGCGTTGAAGGTTTGCAGGTCTTCGAGCTGTTCGCCCACACCGATGAAATAGACCGAGAGCCGTCGCTGCGCCGCGTCGCCGGAAGGGGTTTTGCGCTCCCTCGCCCACAGCGCGATCGCGGCCAAGGCCCCGCCTTTGGCGGTGCCGTCGAGCTTGGTCACGATCAGGCCCGTCAGGCCCAGCGCTTCGTCGAAGGCTTTCACCTGGGCCAGCGCGTTCTGCCCGGTGTTGCCGTCCACCACCAGCAGCACTTCATGCGGCGCAGTGGCCTGGGCCTTGGCGATCACGCGCTTGATCTTCTTGAGCTCTTCCATCAGATGCAGCTGCGTCGGCAGGCGGCCCGCCGTGTCGGCGATCACGACATCGCAGCCGCGCGCCTTGCCGGCCACCACGGCATCGAAACTGACCGCGGCCGGGTCGCCGCCTTCCTGGCTGACGAACTCGACCGGCGGCCGGGTGCCCGGCGCACCGGCCATGTCGGCCCGGTCCGCCCACACCGACAACTGCTCGCGCGCGGCCGCACGGAAAGTGTCGGCGGCGGCCAGCAGCACGCGCTGGCCGGCTAGGGCCAGGTGAAGCGTGAGCTTGCCGATGCTGGTCGTCTTGCCTGCGCCGTTGACGCCCACCACCATCATCACCGTCGGCGTTTCCTCGCCCACCACCAGCCCGGCCTCGAGCGGCCTCAACAACTCCGCCAGGGCATCCGCCAGCAAGGCTTTCACCTGCGCCGGATCGGTGGCCTTGCTGTCTTTCACGCGGCGTTTCAGGTCGCGTAGCAGGTATTCGGTCGCCTGCACCCCGGCGTCGGCCATCAGCAGCGCGGATTCGAGGTCTTCGTAAAGCGCGTCATCGATCTTCGTGCCCGTGAAAACCTGGGAAATGCTCGAACCGGTCTTTCGCAGGCCCTGGCGCAGTTTGTCCATCCAGCCCTGGCGCGGCGGCGCCTCGGGTGTCACTGGCGGGGACGGGGCGGCGGTCGATGGCGACGGTGCCACGACCGGCGCGGCGGGGATGACCGGGACCGCGGCCTCCTTGACGGGCGGAACCGGTGCAGGGGCGGGGGCTGGGGCGGGGGCGGGGGCGGCCGGAGCCTGCGCCGGCGATTGAAACCCAGCAAACCACTTGCCGAGCCCCGTGGCCGGCGGCGCAGGAGCCGCCGGCGCCGGCGTGGCCTGGGGCTCGGTAGGCGGCGCTTTTTTATTGAAGAAACAGAACATGCGAAGGAAGCCCCAGCCTCAGGGCCCAGAAACAAATCCACCCCGGAGTCTAAGGTGCCGCGCCCAACGTA
>CBIHOD010000001.1:0-238765 GCA_966211815.1 uncultured Burkholderiales bacterium | reverse complement strand
CAGCCGCGATCTCGGTGCAGCGCATCGCGGCTGAAGCCGCTCCTACAGACCCGTCGGCGGGCCGGGCGGGCGACCAGGCCGGCCACCCTCCTATGATTCGGCCTCCGACGTTCCCATCCCTCCCCACCGCCGCGACGCGCCATCCGAGCAGTACCCTTGAGCAGTCCCCCCACCCTGAACGCCGCGCAGCTGGAGGCGGTCCACCACCTCGGCGGCCCCTGCCTGGTGCTGGCCGGCGCCGGCTCGGGCAAGACCCGCGTCATCACCCACAAGATCGCCCGGCTGCTGCAGGCCGGCTACGAGCCGGGCCAGATCGCCGCCATCACCTTCACCAACAAGGCGGCGCAGGAGATGCGCGAGCGCTCCAAGGAACTGGTCGGGCCGCGCGCCGCCAAGCACCTGGTGGTGAGCACTTTCCATTCGCTGGGGGTGCGCATCCTGCGCGCCGAGGGCGAGCGGCTCGGGCTGAAGGAGCAGTTCAGCATCCTCGACAGCGACGACGTGCTCGGCGTGCTGAAGGACGCCGGCGGCAGCAGCGACAACGCGCTGGCGCGGCGCTGGCAGTGGACCATCAGCCTGTGGAAGAACCAGGGCCTGGACAGCGCCGCCGCGGCGGCCCAGGCCGACAGCGAGGACGACCGCGTGGCCGCCCAGGTGATGAAGCGCTACGAGGAGCGCCTGGCCGCCTACCAGGCCGTCGACTTCGACGACCTGATCGGCCTGCCGCACAGGCTGCTGCAGCGCGACGCCGAGGCGCGCGCCAAGTGGCAGGGCATCCTGCGCTACGTGCTGGTCGACGAATACCAGGACACCAACGCCACGCAGTACGAGCTGCTCAAGTCGCTCGTCGGCGAGGCGGCGATGTTCACCGCGGTGGGTGACGACGACCAGAGCATCTACGGCTGGCGCGGCGCTACCATCGAGAACCTGAAACGCTTGCCGCAGGAGTACCCGCTGCTCAAGGTGATCCCGCTGGAGCAGAACTACCGCTCCACCGGCCACATCCTGCGCGCGGCCAACCAGGTGATCGGCCACAACCCCAAGCTGTTCGAGAAGAAGCTCTGGAGCGACCTGGGCGACGGCGAACCGGTGAAGCTGCTCGAATGCGACGGCGAGGAGCACGAGGCCGAGCGCGCCGTGGCCGCCATCCAGGCGCGCCGCGGCCAGCAGGCCGACGCCCGCTTCAGCGACTTCGCCATCCTCTACCGCGCCAACCACCAGGCCCGGGTCTTCGAGAAGGCGCTGCGCAAGGCCAACATCCCCTACAAGGTCTCCGGCGGCCAGAGCTTCTTCGACCGCGCCGAGATCAAGGACCTGTGCGCCTGGCTGCGCCTGCTGGTGAACCAGGACGACGACCCGGCCTTCCTGCGCGCCGTGACCACGCCCAAGCGCGGCATCGGCCACCAGACGCTGGCCGGCCTGGGCGAGTTCGCAGGCAAATGGAAGGTGAGCCTCTACGAGGCGCTGTTCGCCGAGAGCCTGGGCACGGTGCTGAACGCCCGCGCCGTGGGCTCGCTGCACGAGTTCGGCCGCTACGTGAACGACCTCGAATACCGCGCCCGCCACACCGAAGGCGCCGAGGACGCCAAGGCGCTGCTCATGGGCTGGCTGAAAGACATCGACTACGAGAAGCACCTGATGGAGGGCGAGGACAGCGAAAAGCTCGCCGCGGCCCGCTGGAGCAACGTGCTGGATTTCGTCGACTGGGTGGCCAAGCGCTGCGGCGGCCAGATCGAGAACGACGGCGGCGTGAGCGTCGAGGCCGAGAAGAAGACCGTGCTGGAAGTGGCGCAGTCCATCAGCGTCATCATCAGCCTGGCCGAGCGCGGCGACGAGCAGGACCAGGTCACGCTGAGCACGCTGCACGCTTCCAAGGGCCTGGAGTGGCCCTATGTGGTGCTCGCCGGCGTCAACGAGGGCCTGCTGCCCTTCAAGGCCGACGAGGAGGAGATGACGCCGCATCGCCTGGAGGAAGAGCGCCGGCTGATGTACGTGGGCATCACCCGCGCCCGCCAGAGCCTGGCCGTGAGCACCCTGCGCCGACGCAAGAAAGGGCGCGACACCGTGCAAGGCGTGCCCAGCCGTTTCATCGGCGAGATGAAGCTGCACGAGGTGAAGGCCAAGGAAGACCCGCGGGAGAAGCTCAAGGCCCTGCGGGAGGCCGCCGCGCAGCGGGCCGCGCTGGCGGCGGCCAAGCCGCCGCAGCCCTGACCGGGCCGGTGGTCAGAACAGCTTCGCCGGCTTGTTGGCGTTCTCGGTGAAGGCCTGCAGGAGGGACAGCGTCTTGCTGTCCAGGCTGAGCCATTGCATGCCGA
This sequence comes from uncultured Burkholderiales bacterium, assembly GCA_966211815.1. Classification (GTDB taxonomy): domain Bacteria; phylum Pseudomonadota; class Gammaproteobacteria; order Burkholderiales; family Burkholderiaceae_C; genus JANPCX01. The sequence goes on along the minus strand of CBIHOD010000001.1, from coordinate 236,450 downwards.
TCTGGTAGTCGCCGCCGCGCAGGACCTGGAACACCACCTTGGCCGGGCCGGTGATCACTTCGTATTGGCCGGGCACCTTGGCCTTCGGCATCTGGATCGCGACCTGGACTTTCGACTGCAGCACCAGGGGGCCGCTCAGCAAAAGCCCCACGCCGCCGGTGCTCAAGTCCTGCGTCTTGCCTTCGAGCATGGCGCCGCCGTCCACCAGCACCCGGGCCCGCAGCGCCACGACGCGGCGGAAGCTGGCGCGCATGTCGGCACCGGATTTGGCCGCGGGGCCAGGAGCGGCTTTGGTCGGCGTTGCGGTCGGTTCGGTCATGGACAGGAGAATGCGGAGGCGCTCAGTGGATTGGACATGTTAGTCGAAGGGCATTTCACCGGGAGGCCGCATGGTGATGGGCGCCGTGACGGCGCGCACGGTCCGCCCGGGCTTTGAAAGCGCTCCGGCGGCGCGGCCGCAAAGCGTGACTTCCTCCCCTTGGCACGGCCAATGCGTGCGCTAACATCCTGCGCCTCACGGCGCGGCCCCCGCCGCGCCATCCGCCCGTCGGCGCCCCATCCCAAAGAGACCGGACCCGCGAACCGCGACAGGCACCCCAGGGCCCATCACCCATGCGAAATCCAATTCCCCCCCGCGGTCCTTCCGGCTCGGGCGCGTCCCGCTGGGCGGGCGCCTTCCTGATCGCCGCCAGCGCCGCCCTGCCCACGGCCTGGGCCGCCGCCGACCCCAAGGCTTCGCGCTATTACGAAGACGCGCTGACCCGCTACGAGAAGCGCGACATGCCCGGCGCCATCATCCAGTTGAAAAATGCGCTGCAGATCGACAAGAACATGCTGCCGGTGCAGGTGCTGCTGGGCAAGGCGCTGCTGGCCAATGGCGAGATGGCCGCCGCCGAGGTCGCGCTGGCCGAGGCGCTGCGGCTGGGCGTCAGCCGCGCCGAGGTGGTCGTTCCCCTGGCCAATGCCTACATCGGCCAGGGCAAGCAGCGGCAATTGCTGGAGCAACCCCAATTCAGCCCGGCCGGCCTGCCCACCAACGAGGCGATGCAGTTGACGCTCGTGCGCGCCTCCGCCATGGCCGACCTGGGCGACGTCCGCGGCGCGCTGGCCGGCATCGAATCCGCCCGCGCGATGGACCCGAAATGGCCCGACACCTGGCTGGCCGAGGTGTCCATCCGCATCCGCGCACGGCAATTCGCCCCGGCCCAGGCCGCCGTTGACAAGGCCCTCGCGCTGGCGCCGCGCTCGCCCGAAGCCTGGTACCAGAAAGGCGCGGTCGCGCACGTCCAAGGCAACCTGAAGGACGCCATGGCGGGCTACGACCAGGCCCTGTCCATCAACCCCAACCACATCGAGGCGCGGGTGGCCCGCATCGGCCTGCGCATCGACGCCGGCCAGCCGCAGGAGGCCGCCGCCGACGCCGCCGAACTGCGCCGCGCCGCGCCGCGCGAGCCCCGCGGCGCCTACCTGCAGGCCCTGCTGGCCGAGCGCGAAGGCAAGAAGGAGGCGGTGAACAAGCTGTTGGCCGAAGTCACCAACCTGATCGACCCGGTGCCGATAGACTTCATCCGCTACCGGCCCCAGCTGCTCATGCTCAACGGCATGGCGCATTTCGGCCTGGGCCAGCGCGACAAGGCCAAGGCCTACCTGGAAACCTTCCAGAAAGTGCACGGCAACAGCGCGGTCTCCAAACTGCTGGCCCAGCTCTACCTCGACGAACCCGACGTCGCCCGGGCGGTGTCGGTCCTGGAGGGCTATGTGGCCGCCCAGCCGGCCGACTCCCAGGCGATGACGCTGCTGGCTTCGGCCTACATGGCCCAGGGCCGCCACAACCGCGCCACCAACCTGATGCAGGAAGCGCTGAAAAACAGCGACGACCCGGCCTTCCGCACCGCGTTGGGCCTGAGCCTGATCGGCGGCAAGCAGGCCGGCCAGGCGCTGCCGCAACTGGAGCAGGCCTGGCGCAAAGACCCGGGCCAACTGCGCGCCGGCATGGCGCTGGTCACCCTCTACCTGCGCGGCGGCCAGGCGGACAAGGCGGTGGGCGTGGCCGACAGCCTGGTCAAACGCCAGCCCAACAACCCGAGCTTCCACAACCTGCTCGGCATGGCCCGGGGCGACGCCAACCAGCTGGACGCCGCCCGCGCCTCGTTCGAACAGGCGCTCAAGCTGGACGCCGGCCTGGTGTCCGCGCAATTGAACCTGGCCCGGCTCGACATCCGCACGCGCGCCTTCGACAGCGCCCAGGCGCGGCTGGCCGCCGTCCTCAAGGCGGACGAGAAGAACGCCGACGCGATCTTCGAGATGGCGGTGCTGGCTCAGCAGCGCGGCCAGCGCGAAGAGGTGCTGCGCTGGCTCGAGAAGGCCAACGACGCGGAAGGGCCCCGCAGCACGCGCGCCGGGCTGGCCCTGGTCGACTTTCACCTCAGGCAGTCGCAACCGGTGGCCGCGCTGGACGCGGCCAAGCGGCTGGCGGCCAAATCCCCGCCGGAAGACGTCAGCGTGCTGCTGGCCGCCAGCCGGGCGCTGCTGGCCAACGGCGACCAGGCCGGGGCCCGGTCGTCCCTGACCAACGCCGCGCGCTTCGCCGAGTTCGACGCGGCCAGCCAGCTTCAAGTGGCCACGCTGCAGATCACCGCCAACGACCTGTCCGGCGCCGCCTACAGCCTGAACAAGGCGCTCTCCGGCCGGCCCGACTTCCTGCCGGCGATGGCGCTGATGAGCGAGGTCGAATTGCGCCAGGGCGACGCCGCCAAGGCGGAGAAACGCGCCCGGGAAATCATCGACAAGCACCCGAAGCTGGCCATCGGCTACAGCCTGCTGGGCGACGCGGCCACGAGCCGGCGTCAGGTTTCCGCGGCGATCGACCATTACCGGCGCGCCCACCAGGTCGAACCCAGCACCGACACCCTGCTGCGCCTGCTGCGCGCGCAGCTCGCCGCGGGCGAAGCGAAAAACGCCCTGCCGCTGGCCGAACAATGGGTCCACGGCCACCCGCAGGACATCGTCGTGAGGCGCACCCTGGCCGAGGCCTACGCCAGCCAGGGTCTGTTGAAGCAGGCCAAGGCCACCTACGAAGCCCTGCTGAAATCGCTGCCGAACGATGCCCCGGCGATGAACAACCTGGCCACGGTGCTGACCCGCCTGGGCGATCCCGGCGCGGTCGCGATGGCTGAAAAGGCCCTGGCCGCGGCGCCGAGCCAGCCCGAGGTGATCGACACCCTGGGCTGGGCCCTGTTCCAGGCCGGCCAGACGGACCGCGCCCTTCAGCTGCTGCGCGATGCCCGGCTGCGGGACCCTGCCAACCCGGAAATCAGGTTCCACCTGGCCAGCGTATTGAACAAGGCCGGCCGCACAGCGGAGGCCCGGGAAGAATTGGAAGCCGCCGTCAAGGCCGGGCGTTCCTTCGATTCCTTCGCGCAAGCCGATAAGTTGTTGAATGAATTGAATAAATCCCGTTGAACCCCTGATCGCGGGGTGACAGGCGCCGTCGACAATCCTTACACTCCGGGCAACCGGTGTTCCCGACCCCCGCCAAGTCCTTGAAACATAAGGAAATGATTTCTTGGCACGGTTCTAGCTTTTAGCCGCCGACCTCTTCGATCGTTAGCCATTCAAAGAAGCCCTCAAAAATGAAAACGTCGCCTTCAATTCGTCGCGCCGCGTCCGCGGCCCTGGGTTCGGCACTGCTGGTTTGCGGCATGTCGGCGTCGGCCGCCACCTGGAGCATGACCAACGGTGTGATCGGCAACCCGGGCGGCGGCGCGCCGAACGCCACGATGACCGGCTGGTCCATCGCCAACAACAGCAGCGGCGTGATCAACAGCGGCTCCACCTACGCCAGTGCCGCCGTCACCAACCAAGGCGGCAGCGGCGCCGGCATGACCACCACCGGCGAGTCGACCGCCTCCCCCAACCATGCGATCGACAACTCCGGCGCCACCGAGCTGGTTTCGCTGAAGTTCGGCAGCGCCATCAAGCTGGAGTCGGTGACCATCGGCTGGAACGGCGGCTACGACTCCGACATCAGCGTGCTGGCCTACACCGGCGCCGCCCCGCAACCCGCCAGCATCGCCGGCCTGAGCCTGTCTGGCCTGCTGTCCAGCGGCTGGACCCTGGTCGGCAGCTACGCCAACCTGGCGGTCGGCGTGGCCAAGACGGTCACCAACGCTTCCAACATCAGCTCCAGCTGGTGGTTGGTCAGCGCCTACAACTCCGGCTTCGGCACCTCGGCCAATTCGTCGTCCTCCGGCCTGGACAACAACAACGACTACTTCAAGCTGCTGGCCGTCGCCGGCACGGCAGTGGGCGCGACTGGCGGCAAGGTTTCCGAGCCCACCACGATCGCCCTGTTCGGCCTGGCCCTGCTGGGCACGGTGGCGACCTCGCGCCGCCGTCGCAATAACAACAACAACGGCTGATCCCGGCCCAAAGAACTCCAGCGCCACCGGCGCAACCCCACGAACAAACGGCACCCTCTGGGTGCCGTTTGTTTTGAGCTTTCGATTTTCCCCGCCCCATTTTCCAAGGCGGATGGGCCCCACCATCAACCCACGCGGTGCCGGACCGGCTTGCAGCCGGTCTGGCGACCGCCGAGCCTCGTCCTTTTCAGGTCGACGCCAACACCGCGGCCATCGCCACCGCCGTGGCTTCCACATTGTTGGAATTCAGGCCCGCGACGCACATGCGCCCGGACCGCACGAGGTAGACCGCATGCTCTTCGCGCAGGCGGTCGACTTGCGCGGCGCTCAAGCCGGTGTAGCTGAACATGCCGCGCTGCTTCAGGAAATAGCTGAAATCGCGGGCCGGCAGCTTCTCGCTGAGCACGTCGTGCAGGCGACGGCGCATCGCCTGGATGCGCACCCTCATCGCGCCGAGTTCGTCGGCCCATTGCTGGCGCAGCGCCGGCGTCTGCAGCACGCGGGCGACGATCTGCCCACCGTGGGTGGGCGGGCTGCTGTAGTTCTTGCGGATCGTGGCCTTGAGCTGGCCCAGCACCAGTTCGGCCTGCGCCTTGTCGGGGCAGACCACGCTGAGCGCGCCGCAACGCTCGCCGTAGATGGAGAAGCTCTTGGAGAAGGAGCTGGCACAGAAGAAGCTGACGCCCGCCGCCGCCAACGCGCGGATCGCGGCGGCGTCCTCTTCGATGCCGTCGCCGAAGCCCTGGTAGGCGATGTCGAGGTAAGGCAGCAGGCGGCGGGACTGGATCACCGGGATCAGCTCGGCCCATTGGGCGGCGCTGAGGTCCACGCCGGTCGGGTTGTGGCAGCAGGCGTGCAGCAGCACGATGCTTTGCTCGGGCAGGGTCTTGAACGTGGCGAGCATCTCGGCGAACTTCAAGCCGCCGGTGGACGCTTCGTAGTAGGGGTAGGTGTTGACCGTGAAACCCGCGCCTTCGAACATGGCGCGGTGGTTGTCCCAGGTGGGGTCGCTCACCCACACGCCGGACTGCGGGAAATAACGCTTCAGGAAGTCGCCGCCGACTTTCAGGCCGCCGGAGCCGCCGATCGTCTGGACCGTGGCCACGCGGCCGGACTTCACGGCTTCATGGTCGGCGCCGAAAAGCAGGTGCTGGACAGCCTGCCGGTAGTTCGCCGCGCCTTCCATCGGCTGGTAAGGCCGCGCGCCGATGTCCTGCAGCATCGCCGATTCCGCCGCGCGCACGGCGTTCATCACCGGCAGCCGGCCGGCGTCGTCGAAATAGATGCCGATCGACAGGTTGATCTTGTGGGCGCGCGGATCCTTGCCGAAGCTCTCGTTCAGCGTGAGGATGGGATCGCCGGCATAGGGTTCGATGTGTTGGAACATGGTGTGGCGGGAATGTTGGACGAAGCCCGAATTATCGGCCGCGCCGCCCGGGCTGGCCGGTACAGATCGGGGGTCTCGCAAGCCTGGGCTGTGCAACCCGCCACGACGCGTCGCCGGTCAGCCGGCCGCCGGCTCGGCCAGCGCCTTGTCGATGTCGGCTTCGAGGGACTCGGGTTTGTCGGTCGGCGCGTAGCGGCGGATGACTTCGCCGTCGCGCCCCACCAGGAATTTGGTGAAGTTCCATTTCACCGACTTGCTGCCCAGCAGGCCGGGCGCCTGCATCGTCAACCATTGCCACAGCGGGTGGGCCTCTTTGCCGTTGACCTGCACCTTGGACATCATCGGGAAGCTCACGCCGTAGTTCACTTGGCAGAACGACGCGATCTCGTCGTTGCTGCCGGGGTCCTGCGCGCCGAACTCGTTGCTCGGGAAACCCAGCACGACAAGTCCTTCGGCCTGCCGCGACTGCCACAGCTTTTCCAGTCCGGCGAACTGCGGCGTGAAACCGCAGGCGCTGGCGGTGTTGACGATGAGCATCACCTTGCCCTTGAAACGCGACAGAGGCACGCGCTCGCCGCGGATGTCGATGGCTTCGAACTGGTCGATCGTCTTGGCGTTCATGGGGGCTCCAAACGGTTCGTGGTGGAGCCGGCCATGCTACGCCGAAGCATGGGAGGGCGCGGCGCCCGGCAGCGCCGCCAGCAGGGCGGCCAACAGGATCAAGCCGCCCCCCAGCCAGGCGGCGGGCGTCAGATCGCCGGCGCCCAGGGCCGCGGCGGACGCCGAAGCGAACGCCACCTCGCTCAGCATGACCACCGATGTGACATGGGCCGGCAGCCGCGCCGCGCCGAACTGCAGGGCCATGTTGCTGCACAGGATCACCATCGCCAGGCCGAGCACCCACACCGGCCAGCCGGAACCGGGCCCTGTAGGCGCGGGCGCGGCACCGCTCAACGTCATGGCGACGGCCAAGGCCCCGGCCACCAAGACGCCGCCGGCGAACATGGCCCAACCGCGGCCGGCCTCGCTGCGGTGGGCTTCGCGCCGCAGCATCACGTTGTTCAGCGCGAAGGTCAGCCCGCCCAGCACGCCCAGCCATTCCGCCAGGTCGCGCGGCAACGGCAGGCGCCGCCAGAACGCCGCCGCAGCGGCGTCCTGGGCGGCCGGCGGCCACAGCACGATGGCCGCGCCGGCCAGCGCCAAGGCGACGCGCCCCGCCGCCAGGGCGTTCAATTTCTCGCCGAGCAGCCAACGCGCCAGCAACACCGACCACAGCGGCATCAGATAAAAAAGCAGCACGACACGCACCACGTCGCCGATCGACACCGCCCAGTTGAAGGCCGCGTTGGTCGTGCCGGCGGCCACCATCAGCACCCACAAAGCCGGCGTGACGGCGACCTCCCTCACCGCCCGGGGACGCCAGCAGGCGATGGCGACGGTGCACACCGTGAAGACCAGCACCGTCGCCCACAGCGGGTGCAGGCCTTGCGCCTGCATCTGCCGCAACGGCCACCACGACAGCCCCCAGACCAGGGCATTGAAAGCCAGCGCCAGCACGGGCGGGAGCGGGGAAGAGGGTTGCACGGCGGCGGGCGCGAACGGAGCGGAAAAAGAGGTGGGGAGGAGAGGAAAGGGAGGACGTGGCGGCCTCGGCCGCGGGGCCCAACGCCGCGTCAATGGGTGTCGCTGCGGGCGAGCACCAGGAGCCGCTCGACCTCTTCCTTGTGCTTGACGCAATTGTCCCTGTGCCAGCGCCGGATCAGCCACATCGTGCCGGCCACGACCACGCCGAACACCGAAATCGCCGCGAAGGCGGACAGGCCCATGCGCGACATCCCGGTGTAGGCGGCGCCCAGGCCGAGGATGCAGGCCTGTTCGTTGAAATTCTGGACGGCGATCGAGCGGCCGGCGCCCATCAGGTTGTGGCCGCGGTGCTGCAGCAGCGCGTTCATCGGCACCACCAGGTAGCCGCCGATCGCGCCGAGCAGCACCAGGAAGGGCGCCGCGACGCCCACATGGGTGATGAAGTTCATGCCGATCACGAGCAGGCCCATCGCGATGCCCAGGGGGATCACGCCGGTGGCCTGGTGAAGCCGCGTGCGCATCGAGGCCACGATGGCGCCAGCGGCGGTGCCCACCGCCACCACGCCCACCAGCGAAGAGGCTTTGGTGGTGCCGTAGCCGAGGGCCGCCGCGGCCCAGGCCAGCACGATGTAGCGCAGGTTGCCCGAGACGCCCCAGAACAAGGTGGTGGTGGCCAACGAGATCTGGCCGAGCTTGTCGTTCCAAAGGCGGCTGTTGCAATGCGCGAAGTCGCGCACCAGGCCCATCAGGCTGTGGGCGATCGGCTGCAGCGGCGCATCGGTGCGGGGGATGCGCAGGTTGAACGCGGCGGCCAGGGCGTAGAGGAAGATGATGGAGGCGATCGCCGCTTCGGAAGGCGTCTCGATGCCGGTGTTCAGGCCCGGCATGTCGATCGACAACAGCAGGGTCGAGATGGTGTGGCCCACCAGCTGGCCGCCCAGCAGCACGCCCAGGATGATGGAGGAGATGGTCAGCCCCTCGATCCAGCCGTTGGCCTTGACGAGCTGCGACGGCGGCAGCAGTTCCGTGAGGATGCCGTACTTGGCCGGCGAATAAGCCGCCGCGCCCAGCCCGACGATGGCGTAGGAAAGCAGGGGATGGGAGCCGAAGAGCATCATCAGGCAGCCGACGACCTTGATCAGGTTCGAATAGAACATGACCTTGCCCTTGGGGATGGCGTCGGCGAAGGCGCCCACGAACGGCGCCAGCACCACGTAGAAAAGGGCGAACATCGGCACCAGGGCGGCGCCTTGCCAGGCGGGCTGGCCCGAGGTCTTCAACAGTTCCACCGCGGCGACGAACAGCGCGTTGTCGGCCAGCGAGCTGAAGAACTGCGCCGACATGATGGTGTAGAAGCCTTTTTTCATTCAGTCACTGCTTTGCTTCTGCCGCATCAGGCCCTCGGGCCGGCATGGGTGTTCGCCGGCGCGTCGTTCCGTGGGACGGTGTTGTCTCTTTGCTTGATTCTCGTGGTCGGCAGCCGCCTGCCCCACTGCGGCGGGGTTTATAGCACGCGCTGTGTGAACAGAGCTTTATCCAGTATGCGGGCTGGCAGAATCGATTGATCATCGCCCGACTCCCCTTAGAAGCCCATGCCCCGCCCCATCCTCGCCACCATCCACACCGATTCCCTGGCGCACAACCTCGGCCGCGCGCGCGCGGCGGCACCCGAAGCCAAATGCTGGGCGGTGGTCAAGGCCGACGCCTATGGCCACGGCATCGAGCGCGCCTACGAAGGGCTCAAAGGCGCGGACGGCTTCGCCCTGCTGGACTTCGACGAGGCCGCCCGCGTGCGCCAGCTCGGCTGGCGCGGCCCCATCCTGATGCTGGAAGGCTGCTTCGAGGCCCGCGACCTGGAATGGTGCTCCCGCCTGAACCTGTGGCACACCATCCACCACGAGGGGCAGATCGACTGGCTGGCCGCCCACAAAACCAGCCACACCCACCAGGTCTTCCTCAAGATGAACAGCGGCATGAACCGCCTGGGATTCGCGCCGGCCGCCTACCGCTCGGCCTGGATGCGCCTGTCCGGCCTCACCCAGGTGGAAAGCATCACGCTGATGACCCATTTCGCCGATGCCGACGGCACGCCGGGCGTGGCCCGCCAGATGGAAGTGTTCGAAGCCGCCGCGCGCGACCTGCCCGGCCCGCGCTCGGTGGGCAACAGCGCCGCCACGCTGCGCTTCGCCCGAAGCGACGAGGCCGTCAGCGCCGACTGGATCCGCCCAGGCATCATGGTCTACGGCTCCTCGCCCGACCACCCGGACCACACCGCCGCCGACTGGGGGTTGCAACCGACGATGACGCTGGCCAGCGAGGTCATCGCCGTGCAGTCGCTGCAGCCGGGCGACACCGTCGGCTACGGCAGCAGCTACACCGCGACGCGGCCGATGCGCATCGGCGTGGTCGCCTGCGGCTACGCCGACGGCTATCCGCGGGTGGCGCCCAGCGGCACGCCGGTGCTGGTGGACGGCGTGCGCTGCGGGCTGGCGGGCCGGGTGTCGATGGACATGATCACCGTCGACCTGACCCCGGTGCCGGAGGCCGGCATCGGCTCTCGCGTCACGCTGTGGGGCCGCGCCGGCTCCGGCGCGGTGCTGTGCATCGACGAGATCGCCCGCGCCGCGGGCACGGTGGGGTATGAGCTGATGTGCGCGCTGGCGCCGCGCGTGCCCAAGCAGGTGGAACCGGCCACGGCGGCTTGACAACGCCCGGACAGGGTTCCCACGGGCCGGCTGGCCTGCTTATTGCATCGACAATCGGCATCCACCGGCGCATCCCGAGCCGGGCCCGCCCACGCCAGCCAACGAGGAAGAAGAACCCATGGACCTGCCCAGCCACCAGCTCTCGATGACGGTGCTGATGACGCCCGACATGGCGAACTTCTCGGGCAACGTGCACGGCGGCAGCATCCTGAAATTCCTCGACCAGGTGGCCTACGCCTGCGCCAGCCGCTACGCCGGTCGCTACGTGGTCACGCTGTCGGTCGACCAGGTCATGTTCCGGCAGCCCATCCACGTCGGGGAGTTGGTCACTTTCCTGGCCAGCGTCAACTACACCGGCACCTCGTCGATGGAAATCGGCATCAAGGTGGTGGCCGAGAACATCCGCAGCCAGGTGGTGCGCCACGCCAACAGCTGCTTCTTCACGATGGTGGCGGTCGATGACGACGGCAAGCCGGCCAAGGTGCCGCCGCTGAAGCCGTCCACAGGCGAAGAAGAGCGGCGCTTCGAGGCCGCCAAAGTCCGGCGCGCGCTGCGCCAAGAGCTGGAGCAGCGTTACATGGACCTGCGCCGCGAGACCCATTCCGGGACCGAGTGATCGCCCCCGCCGGGCCGCGCCGTCAGCAAGGGCTGCCGGGCCCGGCCACCTGCGCCGCCATGGCGGCGGCCGCCTCGGACCCGAGGCCGCGCAGCGCCGACTCGACGCCGCGGCGGTCCTCCTCCTTCTTGTTCTGGCTGACCTTCCACTTGCCCGCCAGCGCGGCCACGCGCAGCTCGATGCCGACGATCGCGCCCAGCAGCTTGTCGATGTAGCCCGGCGGCGCGTCGCCCACCGACCACGGCGCGGGCCGGCCGGCCTCGTGCCGGTCGCTCAACTCGGTGATCAGCTTCAGCACCCAGGCCGGGTCGTCGCGCACCTGCAGGCGGCCGCGGGCCTGCACCATGCAGTAGTTCCAAGTGGGCACTTCCCGGTGGGTGACGGCCTTGCTCGGGTACCAGTTCGGGCTGACGTAGGCCTGCGGGCCCTGAAAAACCACCAGCGAGTCCATGTCGCCGCGGGCTTCGCGCCACAGCGGGTTGGCGCGGGCCACGTGGGCGCGCAGCACCGCGGCGCCGCCCTGCGGATCGGTGTCGAGCATCCAGGGCAGGGCATTGGCCTGCATCTCGTGCCGTGCGTCCTGCGTGACCAGCAGTCCCAGCGGATGGGCACGCATCAGCTGGTGCAGCACTTCGGGCCGGTCTTCGACGAATTGGCTGGGTTGGTACATGGCGGGGACCCCGGTCAAGACGGCGCCAAGGCCGACGAAGGTTCGCAGCGGATTCCGGTCTTCACCGAATTGGCCAGGAAGCAGGACGCGTGGGCGCGGTGGTGCAGCGCTTGCAAAGCGGCGGCGTCAGGCTGGCGGCCACCGGCGAAGACAACGTGGGGCCGCAAGGTCACCACCGAAACCACCAGCCGGCCTTGCGCGTCGGGCGCCATCACGCCGACCGCCTCGTCTGCGTAAGACGCGACCGCCCAGCCGGCGCGGCTGGCGACGTCGAGGAACCACAGCATGTGGCAGCTCGACAGGGCGGCGACGAAAGCCTCTTCCGGGTCGACCGCCGACGCGTCCGACATCGGCGGCGGCACCACGTGGGGCGACGACGAGGCCGGCACCACCGCGCCGCCGTCGAAATGCCATTCGTGGCGGCGGCTGTAGCGTCGGCCGAGGAAAGCGGCGGGGTCGCCGGCGTCGTGGGTCCAGTGGATGCGTGCGGTGTGGTTCGACATGGCGCGGCCCCGGTTCAGGAGAGTGCGAAGTTGTAGGTGAAAAAGGCGTTGTCCCGCTGCCATTGCTGGCTTTCGTAGAGCGCCTGCGCGCGGTGGTTGCCCACCTGGGTGCGCAGCATGAGCCGCACCGCGCCAGCGCGACGGGCTTCCTCCTGCGCCGCCGCCATCAGCGCACGCGCCACGCCGAGGCGCCGCGCTTCGGGCGCGACGAAAAGGTCGTTGAGCACCCAGATCGGTGCCATCGCCGCCGAAGAGAAGCTCGGGTAGTTCTGTACGAAGCCCACCGCCCTGCCCTGGCCGTCGCGCGCCAGCAGCACGACCGATTCGCGGCGTTCCGCCCGGGCCAGAAGGAATGCCCTGGCGCCGGCCAAGTCGGCGGGCTGTTCGTAGAACTGCCGGTAGGCGTCGAACAGCGGCGTGGCCTCGTCGAGTTCGGCGGGACCGCGCAGGTCGGCCAGGGCAACGGTGATGCGGGTGCTGGGGGCAAGGGCCATGGCGAGTGGTTCCTTTCAGTGGATTGGCCCTTTATCCTAGGCACTTCACCTTCGAATCAAGGAACCAATTCTCCATGCGTCATGGAACCATTGCCGGCATCGCGCCGCTGCGCCAACAGGTCTACCTGCGGCTGCGCCAGGGCATCGAGCAAGGCACCTTCGCGGCTGGCGAGCGGCTGCCGCCGTCGCGCGAACAGGCGCGCATCCTGGGCGTGTCGCGCAACACCGTGCTCTGGGCGATGGAACGGCTGCAGGCCGAGGGTTACGTGGCCTCGCGGGTGGGCGACGGCAGCTATGTGGCACCCGCCGCGCGCAGCGGGGTCGCCGCGGCCTCGGCCGGCGGCGACAAGCGGCCGCGGGGCGCGGGCCGTGGGCCGGCCGTCCCCGCGTCGCAGTTGCTGTCGCTGCGCGGCAGGCTGATCGCCGAGACGGCGCTGCGCTGGAAGCCGCCCACCGACCGCCCCAGCGCTTTCCGGCTCGGCCAGCCGGCGATCGACGAATTCCCGTTCGCGCTGTGGTCGCGCCTGGAAAGACAGGTGCCGCCCGCCCAGCGCCAGGCCAGCGCCCACTACCTCGACCCGGCCGGCCACATGCCGCTGCGGCAGGCGATTGCGCAATGGCTGCTGGTCTCGCGCGGCATCCAGTGCGAGGGCGGGCAAATCATCATCACCTCGGGTTCGCAGCAGGCCATCGACCTGATCGGCCGGATGCTGCTGGACGCGGGCGACGAAGCCCTGGTGGAAGACCCCGGCTACCCCGGCATCCGCTGCAACCTCATCGGCCAGGGCGTGCTGGCGCGACCGGTGCCGGTGGACGCGGAAGGCCTTTGCATCGCCGAAGGCGCGGCGCGCTGGCCGGCAGCGCGGCTGGCCATCGCGACGCCGACCCACCAGTTCCCGGTCGGCGTGCGCATGAGCCTGGCGCGCCGCGTGGCGCTGCTGGGCTGGGCCCGCGCCCACCGCGCCTGGGTGGTGGAAGACGACTACGACGGCGAATTCCAGTACGGCGACCACCGGATCCCCGCGCTGTGCAGCATGGCGCACGACGCACGCGTGCTCTATGTGGGCACTTTCTCCAAGTCCCTGCATCCGGGGCTGAGGCTGGGTTTCATCGTGCTGCCGCCCGCCCTGGTGGACGCCTTCGCCAGCGGCAAGGCGCTGGCCGACCGCCATGCGCCCGGCACGTCGCAGGACGTGCTGGCCCGGTTCATCCAGGAAGGCCACCTGCTGCGGCACCTGCGGCGCATGCGCGAGCTCTACCGCGCGCGCCAGGAAGCCACGATCGACGCGCTCGCCCGCGCCAGCGGCGGCGCCCTGCGGCCGGCGCCCAGCCTGCAAGGCATGCACCTGTTCGCCGAAGCCGGCCACGGGGTGCGCGACACCCTGCTGTGCGAACGAGCGGCGCAACAGGGCGTGCACGTCACACCGGTGTCCCGCTACGCCATCGAGTCAAACCGGCGCGGCTGGCTGTTCGGTTACGCCGGCTATGACGAGGCGCATTTGAAAGCCGCCGCGCGGGCGCTGGGCCGGCTGTGGCGCTGAACCGCCGCGCCGCGTGGGCGACGGCGATCAGGCGGCCGCGGCGCGGCGCGGGATCTCCAGGCCCCGCGCCACCGCCGGCCGCGCGACGAAAGCCTGCAGGACGCGGTCGACTTCCGGGAAATCCTTGAAGCCCACCAACTCGCCGGCGCCATAGAAGCCGACCAGGTTGCGCACCCAGGGCAGCACGGCGATGTCGGCGATCGAATAGTCGTCGCCCATGATCCAGGCCCGGCCCGCCAGGCGTTGGTCCAGCACCTTGAGCAGGCGTTTGGACTCGGCGACGTAGCGCTCGAGCGGCCGCTTGTCGGGGAAGTCTTTGCCCGCGAACTTATGGAAAAAGCCCAGCTGGCCGAACATCGGACCCACGCCGCCCATCTGGAACATCAACCATTGGATGGCTTCGTAGCGGGCCGCCGGGTCCTGCGGCAGGAAGCGGCCGGTCTTGTCGGCCAGGTAAATCAGGATGGCGCCGGATTCGAACAAGGCCAGCGGCTTGCCGCCCGGGCCCTGCGGATCGAGGATGGCCGGGATCTTGTTGTTCGGGTTCAGCGACAGGAACTCGGGCGAGAGCTGGTCGTTGCTGTCGAAGGACACCAGGTGGGGCTCATAAGGCAGGCCGGCCTCTTCCAGGAAGATCGACACCTTCACGCCGTTGGGCGTGGGCAGCGAATAAAGCTGCAGCCGGTCGGGGTGGGAGGCGGGCCATTTGCGGGTGACGGCGAAGGCGGAAAGGTCGGTCATGGGAGTTGCCTGCTGACGGTTGGGGGGACGGGATCGGGATGCCGCCGCACAGGCTCGCCGCGAACCGCGGCTGTCGTCGCAGGCATCCAAGGTGCGGGCATTCTGTCCACCGCCGGGCGGGCCCGGCGCCCGAAGGGCTATTCACGGCGCAGGCCGAAACATGCTTGGACGGCGGCGCCGATCGGATCCGCCGGGTCGCTTTCGGTACCACCGCCGCCCCCTCGCCCCACCGCGTCACGCCCCCTGCGCCGCCAGCAACTCCACGTTGCCGCCCGCGGCGGCGGTGTTCACCGTGACGGTCTGCTCGGCGACGAAACGCAGCATCAGCCGGCCCAAGGCCGCGTCGCAAGCGGCCGTCCCGCCGCCGCGGGCGACGCCGCCGACGACCAGCGGGACGATGGGCCCGCCGCGCTGGGCGAGCGCGCGCTCGACGCCGCCGACGTCGGCGGCGGTGTCCAGCATCACGCCGGCCAGCGCCGGCAAGGAGCGCAGCGCCTGCACCGGGTTGCCGTCGCAGCGGGCGACGGCCAGCGCGTTTTGCGGCACGCCGGCCTCGTGCAGGGCGTCCAGCACCATCCTCGACGAGGCCAGCGCGTCATTGAGCCAGAGCACCGCGTTGCCGGCGACCAGGGCCGCGGCGAGTTGCTGCGCCAGCACCAGGGGCCGGGCCGTGGGCGTCGGCAGGGCGGCGAAAACGCCGCGCCCGTGCAGGTGCAGCTCATTGCGTTCGCCGGTGGGCCCCGGCAGCGGCTGCGTCGCGAGGCGCCGCCGCGCTTGCAGCGCCAGGGAGCGCCAGGACGCCACGATGGCCTGGTGCGTCGGGTTGGACGACGGCGCGGTGCGCTGGGCGAGCAGCGACGCGGCTTTCTCGATCGCGGCGGCGCGCTTGTCCAGCGGCTCTTCGTTCCAGGCGAGGCCGGCCTCGTGCAGCCCCGGCATCAGCGCCGCCAAGGCAGACAGCGACTGCGGCGCGGGCTCCGCGCCGGCCTGCGCCTGGCCGCCGGTGTCCACCGATCGGGCGGGGTCGGCGCAAAAGCGCAGCAGGTAGTGGGGGCCGCCGGCCTTGGGGCCGGTGCCGCTCAGGCCTTCGCCGCCGAAGGGCTGCACGCCGACCACGGCGCCGATCATGTTGCGGTTCACGTAGACATTGCCGATGCGCGCTCTGGAGGCCAGCCGCAGCGCGCGGCTGTCGATGCGGGTCTGCACGCCCAGGGTCAGGCCGTAGCCGAGCGCGTTGATCTCCCCGATCACCGCCTCCGGCTCGCCGGACCAGCGCACGACGTGCAACACCGGGCCGAAGATCTCCTGGCCCACGTCGGCGACGCGGTCGAGTTCGAAGGCGATCGGCGCGATCAGGCGCGGCACGTTGGACGTCACCGGCGTCTCTCCGATCCAGCGCGCCTGCCGGCGCAGCCGGGCGACGTGGGCGCGGATGCCGTCGTGGGCCTCGGCGTCGATCACCGGGCCGACGTCGGTCGAGAAAAGCGCCGGGTCGCCGACGCTGAGTTCCAGCAGCGCGCCGCGCACCATGTCGACCACAGCGTCGGCCACGCTCTCGTGCACGCACAGCAGGCGCAGCGCCGAGCAGCGCTGGCCGGCCGAACGGAAGGCACTCTGCACCACCGCGTCGACCACCTGCTCGGGCAGCGCGCTGCTGTCCACCAGCATGGCGTTGATGCCGCCGGTCTCGGCGATGAGCACCGGGGGCTGGGCGCTGGATTCCTTGGCGGCCAGGCTGCGGTGGATGATCTGCGCCACCGCCGTCGAGCCGGTGAAGCAGACGCCCACCGTGGCGGGATGCGCCACCAACGCCGCGCCCACCGTCTCGCCGGCGCCATGCAGCAGCGCCAGGGCGTCCCGCGGCAGGCCGGCCTCGTGCAGCAGTTCCACCATCATCCGCGCCACGGCCGGCGTCTGCTCGGCCGGCTTGGCGGCCACGGCGTTGCCGGTGACGAGCGCCGCCGCCACCTGGCCCGCGAAGATGGCCAGCGGGAAATTCCAGGGGCTGATGCAGACGAACACGCCCAGGCCGCGCGGGCCGCCGTCGCCGAACTCAGCGGCAAGCGCCTCGGCCTGGTCGGCGTAGTAGCGCAGGAAGTCGACCGCCTCGCGCACCTCGGCCACGCAGTCGCCCATCGTCTTGTGGGCTTCCTTGACCAGCATGCCGCAGTAGTCCGCCATGCGCGCTTCGAGCAGGTCGCCAGCGCGGCGCAGCACCGCCGCGCGCTCGCCGACGGGCATGGCCCGCCACGGACCGTGGCCCTGCTGCAGCCGGGCCATCGCCTCGCCCACTTGCGCCGTCGAGGCCTCGGCGATCTCGGGCACGCGCGTGGCGGCCACCGCCGCTTCCAGCGGCGCGCGCTGCGCCGGGTCGGCCAGGTCCAGCCCCAGGGAATTGCGGCGTCCCTCGAACATCGACAGCGGCGGCGCCACGCCCGGCCGCGGCGACGGCGAGAGCGGGCTGGCCAGCAGCTGCTCGACATCCACCGCCTCATCGGTCAGCTGGTGGACGAAAGAAGAATTCGCGCCGTTCTCCAGCAGGCGCCGCACCAGGTAGGCGAGCAGGTCGCGGTGCTCGCCCACCGGGGCATAGACGCGCACCGGCACCTGGGCGTCCTTCATCACTTCGCGGTAGACGCCTTCGCCCATGCCGTGCAGGCGCTGCATCTCGAAAGCCGCGCCGCGCTGCTGCGCCATGTGCAGGATGGCCGCAATGGTGCCCGCGTTATGGGTGGCGAACTGCGGGTAGATCTCGCCGGGGCCGATGGCGTTGCCGGCGGACGCCTTCGGCGCGTGGCCGAGCAGCGCCTGGGCGCAGGCCAGGTAGGAAATGTCGGTGTGGTGCTTGTGGGTGTAGACGGGGTAGCCGGCCAGCCCCAGCTCCTGCGCGCGTTTGATTTCGCCGTCCCAGTACGCGCCCTTGACCAGCCGCACCATGAAACCCAGCCCATGGCGGCGCCCGATGCGCGCGACCTCTTCGATGACGTCCAGCGCGCGGGTCTGGTAGGCCTGGATCGCCAAGCCGAATCCGCGCCATTGCGGGAAACCGGCGGCGATGCGCCCGGCCAGGGCATCGAACACGTCGAGCGACAGCTCCAGGCGGTCGCTCTCCTCGGCGTCGATTGTCAGATTGATGTTGGCCTGGGCGGCCACTTCGATCAGTGCCCAGACACGTGGAACCAGTTCAGCCAGCACCCGGCCGCGCTGCGCCTCCTCGTAGCGCGAGAAAAGCGCGCTGAGCTTGATCGAGATGCCGTCGGCCACCTGGGGATGACCGGCGACCTGTCCATCGGCAATGGCCAGGATGGCGTTGCGGTAGGAAGCCAGGTAACGTGCCGCGTCAGTTTCCGTCCTCGCGCCTTCGCCCAGCATGTCGTAGCTGTACCTCAGCCGCGGCTGCGCCCGGCGCGCCGAAGCCGCCTCACCCATGGCTTCGCCGATGTGGCGCCCCAGCACGAACTGCCGGCCCATCAATTCGATCGCCCGGACGGTGGCCGCCACCACGGTTTGCGCCCCCAACCGCTGCAACAGCCCCGCCGAACCCCCGGTAACATTTCGTGAATCAGGGAGGAATTTCTTGGATAGCGCAATCGCACTCGCGGACAGGCTTGCCATCAACTTGTGCGGGCTGTTCGAATCGGCCTGGTTGCCGTCGAAACGCGCGCGCCCGAGCTGGTCCGCGGTCAGGGCGATGGCGGTCTGTGTGTCCGGCACCCGCAGCAAGGCCTCGGCCAGGCGCATCAGCGCCAGGCCTTCGGCACTGCTGATGGGGTACTCTCGCAACAAGGATTCCATGGCCCAAAACGGTGCAGGCTGCTCGCGCACGGCCTGGATCCAGGGACGCGCCCGGTCGATCACCGTTTGCCAGGGCAAGGCGGCCTGCAGCGCCGGCAGCAACTGGGACAAAACCCCCAGCTCGTCACGGCACGGTTGCGGCAAACGAGCGGCGCCAGGGAAAGTATCTAGTTGCATAAAAGCCTCTTTTTGCAGAACATATCGCTAGGATATCGCCTAAGACCTAGTTTTATTGTTTGAATAAAGTCATTTACACAGATATAAATCCATCATGACCGAAGAAGAATCGCACGTTGGGATCGACCGCATCGACGCAAAAATTTTGCGGGTCTTGCAACGCGATGGCCGCATTTCGAACCTGAAGCTGGCAGGAGAGGTGCATTTGTCGCCAACCGCCGTCCTCGAACGTGTCAAGCGCCTCACCCGCGATGGCTACATCCTGGGCTACGAAGCCCGGCTGAACCCGGACAAAGTGGGCGCCGGCATGATGGTGTTCGTCGAGGTCGTGCTGGACCGCACCACGCCCGACGTGATGAGTGCGTTCAAGGCGGCCGTCCAGGTGCGGCCCGAGATCCTGGAATGCCATTTGGTGGCCGGCGGCTTCGACTACCTCATCAAGACCCGCGTGGCCGACATGCGCGCCTACCGGGAGCTGATCGGCACCGTCGTCTGGGCACTGCCGGGCGTTCGCGAGACCCACACCTATGCGGTGATGGAAGAAGTCAAGAACAGCACCCACCTGGCGGTGTGACGCCGGCGCCGGCCGGCCCTGCCATCCACCCGTCCCTACAAGCCGCGCGCTTCGGCGGCTTCTCGACACCCACCCGTTTCAAGCCGGCCGCCCACCGGCCGCTTCGCGCCGGCCGAAGATGGCCGTGCCCACGCGCACCAGGGTGCTGCCTTCGGCGATCGCCGCCCCCAGGTCGTCGCTCATTCCCATCGACAAGGTGTCCAGGCCCGGCACGCCCAGCGACGCCATCAATTCGCGCAGCGCGCGGTGGGGCAGGCGTTGCGCCTGGAAATCCGGAGCGGGCCGCGGGATGGCCATCAGCCCGCGCAGCACCAGCCGGGGCAACCGTGACACCGCCTGGGCCAGGGCCGCGGCCTCGGCCGGCGGGACGCCGCTCTTGCTGGCCTCGCCGCTGATGTTCACCTGCAGGCAGACCTGCAGCGGCGTCAAGTGGGGGGGCCTTTGCTCCGACAAGCGCTGCGCCACTTTCAAACGGTCGACCGACTGCACCCAATCGAATTGCTCCGCGACCTGCCGCGTCTTGTTGCTCTGCAAGGGGCCGATCAAATGCCACTCGATCCGGTCCCGCAAGTCGTGCAGGGCCGCGATCTTGTCGAGGCCTTCCTGCACGTAGTTCTCGCCGAAACGGCGCTCGCCCGCGGCGAAGGCCTCGCGCACCGCCTGCGGGCTTTGCAGCTTGCTGACGCAAAGCAGGCCGACGCCGCGCGCCGGGCGTTGCGCCTCGGCACAGGCCGCGTCCATGCGGGTGCGCACTTGTTGTATGTTGTCTGGGATCGTCGCCATAATGCGCCGACAGTATGTCTGCGTTCGGCGCCGCGGGTCGCGGCACCCGCCCCCAATCACCCGGAAATCCATGGACATCACCCAACTGCTGGCGTTTTCCGTCAAGAACAAAGCGTCCGACTTGCACCTGTCGGCCGGCCTGCCGCCGATGATCCGGGTCAACGGCGATGTCCGCCGCATCAACGTCGACCCGCTCGAGCACAAGACCGTGCACGACATGGTCTACGACATCATGAACGACTCGCAGCGCAAGGCGTACGAGGAAACGCTGGAGTGCGACTTCTCCTTCGAGATCCAGGGCCTGGCCCGCTTCCGCGTCAACGCCTTCAACCACAACCGCGGCTCCGGCGCGGTGTTCCGCACGATCCCGAGCAAGATCCTCACGCTGGAGCAGCTCAACACGCCCAAGGTCTTCGCCGAGCTGGCGCTGAAGCCGCGCGGCCTGGTCCTCGTGACCGGCCCCACCGGCTCGGGCAAGTCGACCACGCTGGCCGCGATGCTCAACCACCTGAACGAGAACGAATACGGCCACATCCTGACGGTGGAGGACCCGATCGAATTCGTGCACGAGTCGAAGAAGTGCCTGATCAACCAGCGCGAAGTCGGCCCGCACACGCTGAGCTTCTCGAACGCGCTGCGCTCGGCGCTGCGCGAAGACCCGGACTGCATCCTGGTCGGCGAGTTGCGCGACCTGGAGACCATCCGCCTCGCGCTGACCGCCGCCGAGACCGGCCACATCGTGTTCGGCACGCTGCACACCTCCAGCGCCGCCAAGACCGTGGACCGCGTGGTCGACGTCTTCCCGGCGGCCGAGAAGGAAATGGTGCGCGCGATGCTTTCCGAGTCGCTGGTCGCCGTGATCTCGCAGACGCTTTGCAAGCTCAAGGACGGCTCGGGCCGGGTGGCGGCGCATGAAATCATGCTGGGCACCGCCGCGGTGCGCAACCTGATCCGCGAGAACAAGATCGCGCAGATGTATTCCGCCATCCAGACGGGCAACAACGTCGGCATGATCACCCTCGACCAGAACCTCGCCGAACTCGTGCGCCGCAACGTCATCTCCCCGGCGGAAGCGCGCATGAAGGCGAAATTCCCCGAGAACTTCCCGGGCTGACGAGGCCTTCGCCGCCCCTTCCCCAAGAACCTTTTCCGAAAGCCGTCCATGGAACGCGACCAGGCCTCCAAATTCGTCAACGACCTGCTGCGCCTGATGATCTCGCGCAACGGCTCCGACCTCTTCCTCACGGCCGACTTCCCGCCCGCGATCAAGGTCGACGGCAAGGTCACCAAGGTGTCGCCCCAGCCCCTGACGGGCCAGCACACGCTGGCGCTGACGCGCGCCGTCATGAACGACAAGCAGGCCGCCGAGTTCGAGCGCACCAAGGAGTGCAACTTCGCGATCTCGCCCCAGGGCATCGGCCGCTTCCGCGTGAACGCCTTCGTGCAGCAGGGCAACGTGGGCCTGGTGATGCGGACCATCCCGGCCACGCTGCCGACGATCGACACCCTGAACCTGCCGCGGGTGCTGAAGGACGTCGCTTCCACCAAGCGCGGCCTGGTGATCTTCGTCGGCGCCACCGGCTCGGGCAAGAGCACCTCGCTGGCGGCGATGGTCGACTACCGCAACGAGAACTCCTACGGCCACATCATCACGATCGAGGACCCGGTGGAGTTCGTGCACCCGCACAAGAACTGCATCATCACCCAGCGGGAAGTCGGCCTGGACACCGAGGGCTGGGAGGCGGCGCTGAAGAACACGCTGCGCCAGGCGCCCGACGTCATCCTGATGGGCGAGATCCGCGACCGCGAGACGATGGAACACGCCGTGGCCTTCGCCGAGACCGGCCACCTCTGCATGGCGACGCTGCACGCCAACAGCTCCAACCAGGCGCTCGACCGCATCATCAACTTCTTCCCCGAGGAGCGCCGCGCCCAGCTGCTGATGGACCTGTCGCTGAACCTGAAGGCGCTCGTCTCGCAGCGCCTGCTGCCGCGCCAGGAAGGCAAGGGCCGCGTCGCGGCGGTGGAAATCCTGCTGAACACGCCCTTGATCTCCGAACTGATCTTCAAGGGCGACGTCTCCGAGATCAAGGAGATCATGAAGCGCTCGCGCGAACTCGGCATGCAGACCTTCGACCAGAGCCTGTTCGACCTGTACGAGAACCACATGGTCACCTACGAAGACGCGCTGCGCAACGCCGATTCGGTGAACGACCTGCGCCTGCAGATCAAGCTGCACAGCCAGCGCGCGCGCAGCAGCGACCTGGCGGCCGGCACGGAACACCTGACCATCGTCTGAGCAAGCCGGGCCGGTCGATGGCCAGCCCCCAGTCAGCAGGCCGCGATCCCGTCGCGGTCTTTTTCTTCCATCGTGCCCGCGAATCCGCCGGCGCGGCAAACCGCCCCAAGGCCGGTCGGCCGGAATAGGTTCGTTCAGGGGGAGGGCGGGCGTGGCGCCGGGCGATGCGGATGGCGCCCAGCTCAACCGACGCGACAGGCGGCGGCGAAGAGGTTGGCGCGCCCGGCTGGGATCGAACCAGCAACCCCTGCCTTCGGAGGGCAGTACTCTATCCATTGAGCTACGGGCGCAGCGGACGCCATTCTAGCCGCAGGCCGGACAGCCGCCGCGCGGACCGCCGGACGCGGGCTCCGCGGATTGGCCTCGTCCTATAATCGTGGGCTACGTTCGGCGCCGACGACCGCGCCTTCCTTGCATGCCCCGCCATTGAGGACTTCATGAGCGACTCCCACGCCACAACACACGACGACGACGGTCCGCACGAAGGCCCGATCAAGACTCCCAAGCAGGTGATCGTCGCCGTGCTGTTCAGCTTCATCGTGCCCATCCTGGTCATCATCCTGCTGGTCACGCAGGTTGCGACCGACAAGCGCCCCGCGGCGGGCAGCGACGGCTTGAACGCCGAGGCCACGGCGCAGCGCATCCAGCCGGTCGCCCGGGTGAAGATCAATGACCCCAACGACATGTCGTCGCTCAAGACCGGCGAGCAAGTCTTCGCGGCGCAATGCACGGCCTGCCACACGTCGGGCGCCGCCGGCGCGCCCAAGCTGGGCGACACCGCGGCCTGGGCCGCTCGCATCGCCCAGGGTTTCGATGCGCTGCTGAACAGCGCGCTCAAGGGCAAGGGCGCGATGGGCCCGCAGGGCGGCGGCGATTTCAAGGACATCGAGATCGCCCGGGCCGTGACGTTCATGGCCAACAAAGGCGGCGCGAAATTCCCGGAACCCGCGGTGCCGGCCCCCAAGACCGCCGCGGCCGATGCCGCCGCGACCCCTGCCCCGGCGGCCGCGCCGCCCGAAGCCGCGGCACCGGCGGCCGCTCCGGTCGCCGCGGCCACGGAGCCGCCCAAGGAAACCGCGACGGCTTCGCCGTCGAGCGCCGCCGAACCGCCGGCGCTGTATGCCCAGGCTTGCGCCGCTTGCCATGCCGCCGGCATCGCGGGTGCTCCGAAGGTGGGCGACAAGGCCGCCTGGGCCCCCCGCCTGGCCGCCGGTGTCGATGGCTTGACCGCCAGCGCGATCAAGGGCAAGAACGCCATGCCGCCGCGCGGCGGTTCGTCGGCGAGCGACGCCGAGATCAAGGCGGTAGTCGCCTACATGGTGGCCGCCTCTAAGTGAGGCGTTGGGTCACGCATCGAAAAGCCGGCCCCCAGCCGGCTTTTTTATTGTTGATGCGGCACTTGAGGCCGCGTCGCCGTCATTGCCCGGCGCGATCGTCCCGTCCAGGACTCGGGATACGGCGCGCCGCGCAGCGGGCGAAGGCCGAGGCCGCGATCAAGCAGCGCCGTCGGACTGCGGGCTGAGCCGGTAGCCGAAGCGCGCGGGCATGTCGGCGAACGCCAGCTCGCCCACCCGCCATGCGCCGGATTCCACCGGCGCCAGGGCCAGGGGCACGTCCATGGTGTGCACCAGGCCGAAACCGAGCGAGGTCAGCAGGAAGAGCCGCCCCTGCTCGTCCATCCAGGCTGAAACGAATTCGGCGGGCAGGCCGGTGTGGCTGCGCAGCGCCGGGATGGCACCGCCGCCGGGGTTCAAACGCCAGGTCCAGGGCGCGGCTTCCAACTCGACGAAAACCTTCTGCGGGCCGTTTTGGAAAAACCAGGCGCCGTCCGCGCCGGCCGCGTAGTTGCGCCCGATGAAGCCGAGCAGCTTTTCATGTTCGATGCGATTGCCCTTGCTGGCGGGGAACGGGCCTGCCGCCTGGGTGCGGTCGTCCCGCATGAACCAATGGCCGCGCGCGTCCAAGCCCAGCCAGCCTCGGCAATCCGGCACGTCGGGCCATTTTTTCAAAGCGGCTTGAACGATCGGGTCCATGGCGCGGCTTGAACGATGCGGGGCGTCGACCCGGGTCAGCGCGTGCCGGTCCTGGGGCGGCTGTCACTGGGCGCCAGGCGCAGCAGGCGGCGTTCGTCGTCGCTCAGGTGGCAGACCAGGGATTGTTCGGGCACGAGCAGGCCCCCATGCACCTTGCCGCGGTTGGTCAGGATGTAGGTCTTGGCCGCGATCGGCGTGCCGGCGTACTGGATGACTTGCGCGGGCCCCTTGTCCACGTTCTCGAACAGGCCGGGCTGGGGCTCGTTGAAACCGAGCGCCTTGGAGGCTTCGGCGATGCAGAGATCCTTGCCGCCGGGGGTTGCGGGGCCATCGGGCGCCGCGGAGGACGGCAGCCGCGCGGGCGGGGCGTCCTTGGAGCAGGGCGTCTGGCTGTATTCGTTGCCGCAGCGGTAAAGGGTCTGGGCCGCGGCAGGCGCCGCCGCGGCGACGATGGCGGCCGACAGGGCGATCCACGGCGCAGCGGATGGAAGATATTGGTGTGCACGCACGGCGCGCCTCCTTGTTGGTTCGTTCATGCCGTGGCAACCGATGGACCCAGGCCGGTCTGCGCGGACACCCAGGCCATGACCTGCTCAGGCAACGTCAAGACATGGCCGGGCCAGCGACCCGCGGGGAACCCGACGTGGCCGCCATGCGCCGGCTGCCACAGCGTGACATGGTCGCCCACTTCGCCGGGCCCGGGCAGGCAAGCCGCGGGGACGAAAGGGTCATTGCGGGCGTTGAGCACCAGCGCCGGCACGCGGATGCGGTGCAGGTGCGGCTTGGCCGAAGCCCGCGCGTAGTAGTCGGCCACGCCGGTGAAGCCGTGCAGCGGGCCGGTGAACACGTCGTCGAAGGCCATCAGCGAATCGGCCGCCAGCAGGCGTTCGCGGTCGAACAGGCCGGGGTGCTGCGCGAGCTTGCGCAGCGCCTTGGGTTTCATGCTCTTCAGGAACATGCGGGTGTAGCTGATGCGGCAGAAGCCTTGGTTGATGGCCTTGCCGCCGGCGGCAAGGTCCAGCGGCGCGCTGATGGCCGCGACGGCCCGCACCCGGGCCCCCGCGGACTCGCCCGCCTCCTGGGCCCAGCGCAGCAGCGCGTTACCGCCCAGCGAGATGCCGACGGCCACGACCGGCCCCGGATGGGCCAGGGCCATCCGCGCGAGCACCCAGCCGATCTCCTCGTAATCGCCCGAGTGGTAGGCCCGCGGCGCCAGGTTCGCCTCGCCCGAGCAGCCGCGGAAATGCGGCACGGCGTAGCGCCAGCCCCGGGTGCGCGCCCAGTCGGCGAAGGCTTGGGCGTAGTGGCTGGCCGAGCTGCCTTCCAGGCCGTGGAACAGCACGAGCAAGGGCTGCGGCGCGTGGGGGTGGCCGACCCGGGCTGGGGCGGCGGACGGCGTGTCCTGCCAGTCCACATCGATGAAGTCGGCGTCGGGCGTGGCCCAGCGCTCGCGGCGGTAGGCGGGCGCCGGGCCGTGGAAGCGCTTGGAGAACAGGGCCGGCCAGATGGTCTGCGCATGGCCGCCCAGGGCGCCTCGCTGCGGGTACCAGCGGGGGGATCGGTAGTCTTTCAACGGCGGCTGCGCCCGCCGGCGCGGGCGTTGCGGAGGGTCTTCAATTCAATGCAGCGTGGCCGGGTTGTCCACCGGCGGCGGCGCGTGCCCCACCATGCCGGGGCTGGCATGGTGCGACACGATCTTCCAGCCCATCGCGTCTTTCATGTAGACGTTGGTGGACAGCACCCAGGCCGAGCCCGGCCCTTTCTCGGTCGTGACGGACACGCGCTCGACCACGCTGTGGATGGCGCAGTCGTGGTGGACCAGGCGCCGCACCTGCTCCGGATGGGCGTCCACCGGGCCCTGGGCGAACATGCGCTCGAAGCTCTCGCGCACCGCCTGCAGACCGACCACGCGGGCACCGCCGGGCTGGATGCAGCTGACTTCCTCGTCGTCGGACCACAGCGACATCAACCTGTCGATGTCGCCGTTCTGCAGCGCCTCGTAGAACTGCTGCTCGGTGTAGTCGGCGGAAGACAGGTCGGACAACGGCGGCTTGATGGTGGGCATGGGTGGGGACCTCGCTGGCTGCTGGCTTACTTGAAGACCACGGTCTTGTGGCCGTTCATCAGCACGCGGTGCTCGACGTGCCAGCGCACCGCACGGGCCAGCACCACGCTTTCGACGTCGCGGCCGACCGCGGTGAAGTCTTCGGGGCTGAGGGAATGGTCGACGCGCTCGACGTCCTGCTCGATGATCGGCCCCTCGTCCAGGTCGGCGGTGACGTAGTGGGCGGTGGCGCCGATCAGCTTCACGCCGCGGTCGTGCGCCTGGTAGTAGGGCTTGGCCCCTTTGAAACTGGGCAGGAAGCTGTGGTGGATGTTGATGGCGCGGCCTTTGAGGAAAGCGCAGAACTCCGGGCTCAGGATCTGCATGTAGCGCGCCAGCACGACGAGGTCGACGCGCAGTTCGGCCACCAGGGCCTCCACTTGCAGCTCCTGGGCGCGCTTGGCCTCCATCGGCGCGCCGGTGGGCAGCGGCAGGTGGTGGAAGGGGATGCCGTAGCTCCCGGCCAGTTCGGCATAGTCGGGGTGGTTGCTGACGATGGCGGCGATCTCGACGTCGAGCTGGCCCGACTGCCGGCGGAACAGCAGATCGTTCAGGCAATGCCCGTGCTTGCTCACCATCAGCAGCAGGCGCGGCTTTTGCGCCAGCGAATGGAAGCGCGCCTCCATCTGGAACTGCTCGCGCGCGTGGGTGAAGAGCTGGTCGAGCGTGGCGGTGCTGGCCAAGTGGGCCGGCGCCTCGAAATGCACCCGCATGAAGAACAGGCCGGTGCTGTCGTCGCTCTGCACGTCGCCGAACTGCTGGGAATCGACGATGTTGCAGCCCGCCTGGTACAGCAGGCCGGAGACGGCGTAGACGATGCCTTTGGAATCGCGGCAGGACAGGGTGAGGACGAACTCGTTGGATGCGGGCATGGGCGGGGCGGTTGACGGTCGGTCGTCGGCCATCCATTCCAGGCCGAAGCTTTCGATTGTAAGGAGCGGGCCTGCCGCGCGACCACCCCCGGTCCAGGCAGTCCGTGGCCCCGTCCCGGGGCGCGGCGGCCTCCTAGAATCGCCGCTTACCGCCATCACCGTCCGCCAGCAAGCAGCCCCTTTATGCGAGCCTCCCTGGAAGCCTGGTCAGACCGCAGCCGAGAACTCGCCGCCCTGCTGGCCAGGGCCGGGCTCGGCGATCGCGCGGCATTCGCCGCGCTTTACGAGCGCAGCAGCGCGCATCTGTTCGCCGTGGTGCTGCGTATCAACAAAGACCGGGCCCAGGCCGAAGACATCCTGCAGGAGGTCTATGTCAAGGTCTGGCGTTCGGCCTCCGGCTTCGACGCGGCGCAGAGCCAGCCCTTGACCTGGCTGACCAGCATCGCGCGGAACCAGGCGATCGACAGCCTGCGCCGGGCGCAAAGCCAGCCCCGGACGCAAAGCGCCTTCCAACCTTCGACCGGCCCAGAAGACGACGCCGAGACCGACATGCTCGAACACACCGCATCCGACAACCCGGGCCCCCTGGAGCTGCTGGACCGGGCGTCCGACGCGCGGGCCCTGTCGCACTGCATGGGCGGGCTCAGCGCGCAGCAGCGCCAAAGCCTGGCCTTGGCCTTCTACGACGGCCTGAGCCATGCGGAGGTCGCGGCCCACCTCGGCCAGGCGCTGGGCACCGTGAAGAGTTGGCTCAGGCGCGCGCTGCTGAGCCTGAAGGCCTGCCTGGACAGCGCCGCGGCGGACGAGTCGCGGCCGCCCGCAGCGGCCAAACCGCAACGGGGAGCCTGAGCGATGGACTACGGCCGCCCCGAACTCGCCGACCGCCTGGCCGCCGCCTATGTCAGCGGCTTGTTGCGAGGCCCCGCGCGCCGGCGCTTGCAGGCGCTGCTGCCCGCCCACCCCGGCCTGCAGGCCGCGGTGCGCCGCTGGCAGGACCGCCTGGTGCCGCTGACGCTCAGCGTCCAGCCGGTGGCGCCGCCGGCGTCGGTCTGGCGGGGCATCCAGGCACGCATCGGCCAGGGCGGGCCGGCCGGAATCGCGGCTGTCGCCTGGTGGAGGCGCCTGGCTTTCTGGCAAGGCTTGTCGGCCCTGGCAACGGTCGCGGTCATCGGCCTGGCCGTGCTTCTGGCCACGCCCGGCCCAGCCCAGCCGCCGATGGTGGTGGTGCTCAACGCCACGCCCGACGCTAGCGCCGCTGCAGCTGCGGCGGGCGGCGTGATGCCGGCCTCTTTCGTGGCCAGCATCAGCGGCGACGGCCGGGCGGTGGTCACGAAACCGCTGTCCCAGGTCAGCCTGCAGGCCGGCCGCGCGCTGGAGCTGTGGGCGGTGCCGGCCGCCGGCGCGCCACGGTCGCTCGGCCTGGTGTCGGCGCAGGATGCGTCGGTGGTCCGCAAGAACAAAGTGCCCGCCGGCACCGCCGCCCTGGCGGTCAGCCTGGAGCCCAGCGGCGGATCGCCCACCGGCGCGCCCACCGGGCCCGTCCTGTTCGTGGGCAAGCTCGGCGTCTGAACCTCAGGAAGGAAAAAGCCGGCGCGAGGCCGGCTTCAGCGCGTGTCCGTCGACAGGCCGTTCAGGCGACCGACCGGCCGGTCAACGTTCGAACGGGCGCGTCATAGCGAAGCCGTCGGGGTCGACCTGGTCTTCCGGCAGCAGGATGCCCGGGGCGATGGACATCGTCATGCCGGGCGCCGGCGCGGCGGGCGCGGGCGGCGGTTGCAGGCGGTCGATCTCGGCGTTGGCGGCCCGCAACTGGGCCTGAAGGCGCTGCACCAGCTGGCGCTGCTGCTCGAGTTCCTGCTGCGGGCCGGACAGCGATGCGGCTTTCTCTTTCTCGCTGTCGGCCTGCAGCTTGGCGTACGCCGCGCGGATGCCCTGCGTGCTCTGGGCCACCTGGTCGCGCGCCGCCGCCGCCAGTCGCGCCTCGCGCCGGGCGGCGAACCGGGCATTGACCGCCCACGACAGCGCCGCGCCGAGCACCAGGCCGCCGGCGCCGAAGATCCAGGTCATGGGGATGTCCATCGAAGCCGCCTGTTCTTTTCGATTGTTTGCGTGTCGGTGCCGCGTCCCGGCGGTCCGTCCCCTCAGAAGCCGAGAATGGATTCGGCGGGCCGGGCGGGTGTGTCGGGTTCGTTCAAAACCTCTCAGTGGTGGGCGCGCAGGTGCTCGCCCGCCTTGAGCTGGTAGACCGTGCCGCAGTACGGGCACTTGCCGGCGCCCGTGGTGGCCACGTCCAGGTACACCTTGGGATGGTTGCTCCACAGCGCCATCTTGGGGTTGGGACAGGGGACGACCCCCGGGCCTTGGAGGTCCTGGGCGGTCAGTTCGATCACGGCGGCGGGCTTGGCGTTGGCGTTCATCTCGGGCTTCCTCGCGTTCTCCAGGGTCAGACGGGGGTCAGCCATTCGGCGTATTTCGGGTTGCGGCCGTTCACGATGTCGAAGAAGGCGGACTGGATCTTCTCGGTCACCGGGCCGCGCGAGCCCGAGCCCAGCTCGATGCGGTCGAGCTCGCGGATCGGCGTGACTTCGGCGGCGGTGCCGGTGAAGAAAGCCTCGTCGCTGATGTAGACCTCGTCGCGGGTGATGCGCTTTTCCTTGAGTTCCAGGCCCAGGTCCTTGCAGATCGCGAAGATGGTGTTGCGGGTGATGCCGTTGAGCGCGCCGGCCGACAGGTCGGGCGTGTACACGACGCCGTTCTTGACGATAAACAGGTTCTCGCCGGCGCCCTCGCTGACGAAGCCCGAGGCGTCGAGCAACAGCGCCTCGTCGTAGCCGTCGTCGGTGGCTTCCATGTTGGCCAGGATGGAGTTGGTGTAGTTGCTCACCGTCTTGGCCTGGGTCATCGTGATGTTCACGTGGTGGCGGGTGTAGCTGCTGGTCTTGACGCGGATGCCGCGCTTCAAGCCCTCTTCTCCCAGGTAGGCGCCCCAGGTCCAGGCGGCCACCATCAGGTGCACTTTGTTGCCTTTGGGGCTGACACCGAGCTTCTCGGAGCCGATCCAGGTCAGCGGGCGCAGGTAGCCGGACTCGAGCTTGTTCTCGCGCACGACGGCGCATTGCGCGTCCATCACCTGCTGCAGCGAGAAGGGGATCTTCATGCGCAGGATCTTCGCGCTGTTGAACAGCCGCTCGGTGTGCTCGCGCAGGCGGAAGATGGCGGTGCCCTGGGCCGTCTTGTAGGCGCGCACGCCTTCGAAGGCGCCGCAGCCGTAGTGCAGGGTGTGGCTCAGCACGTGGATCTTGGCGTCGCGCCAGTCCACCAGCTGCCCATCCATCCAGATTTTCCCGTCGCGGTCGGCCATGGACATGGCGGATCTCCAAATCGTTGTTGCTGAGCCGGCGATTTTATTCGGGCGACGACGGTTCGGCGAGCTCGGCGGCCTGGGTGGGCCGGTGCAGGTGCCAGTGGCGCAGCTTGCCGGAGACGAAAGTCAGCGTCACCCGGCTGTCGCCTTCGTCGGCCCAGCTCCAGCTCTCGGTCCGGTGGTCGGCGCCGGGCGCCTCCACCTTGCGGCCCAGGCTGCCGGTGAGGGAAAGCACCTGGACCATCGTCATGCCGGGCCGCAGCTTGGTGTTGAACATCACCGCGCTGCCCACGCGCCCGACGGGCGACCCGCTGGCGTTCTTGACGGCCCGCAGCGCGCGGCTGAGCTGCAGGAGCAGCCAGAACACGACGACGCTGGCGGCCAGGACGACGCCGCGCCAGCCGTATTGCCACCATCCCAGCACGACCGCGGCGGCGGCCAAGCTCCATCCGAATATCGAGTTCATGGTGTCAATGTCTTCGTGGTCTGTCGCCGAAAAGCAACCAGGACTGGCGGGGATGGGCCTTTGTCAAGGCGTCAGAAGAGGCTGCAGATTCTAGGTCCGCGGGGTCAGTGGACGAGATCCGCAGGCGCGCCGGGCCGGTGCTGGTAACCCCCGGCGTCGGGCGTCGGCCGAGGACGATCATGGCGGTGCCGATCCCGCCATCCCCCAGGCTATTGGAGCAAGGCGGTGATCTGGGACTGCACCTGCGCGGCGGTGAAGATCGTGCTTGACGCGTGGGTGGCGCCCGGGATGGCGATCTGCTCGGCGGCGATGCCGCGGGCAGCCAGCGCGTTGACGTAACCCTGCGTGTAGGACGCCGGGACCTGGGTGTCGGCGCTACCGGTCATCGAAACCACGCGTGTGCCCGCCGGCACGGCCGAGGCCCAATCCATCGGCGAAATGCTGTTGATCCAGGTGGGGGCGAACAGGCGCAAGTCGCAGGGGCAGGCCATCAACGCCGCGCTGTCGATCAAGCGGGGGTATTTGCCCAGGATGGTGGCGGCGATGGCGGCACCCCCCGAGTGGCCCACCACGACCAGCCGGCTGGCCTGGTACCGCTCGCGCAAAGCGGCCAGCGCATAGGCCACCGCTTCCACGTTGCGGGCGGTGTAAGTGTCCACGCGGCTGCCATTGCCGCCGGTGGAGGCCACACCGTCGCTGTCGTAGTAGCCAGGCCGCAGCAGGCGCACCGACACCACGCCGCCGGAGGCATAGGCGGGTGCGTAGCTATCCATGTAGTCCGCCGGGCCACCGGCGGAAACGTCGCCGTGCAGGAAAACCACCAGCTTGCCGCCGCCGGCGGGGCCGGGGGCGCCGAAAGTCCGGGCGACCAGGCATTCGACACCGGCGTAGACCAGCGTGCGGTTGTCAGCCGCGGGGCACCGGGTGTTGACCGGCAGTTCGCCGACCATGCGGGCGCTGGTGGACGTCGCGCCTGGCGCGGCGGGCGCTGGCGCGGGGGACGGGCTGGACGTGACAGGTGCCGGCGCCGCCGAAGGCGCGCCGCCGTCACCGCCACCCCCACCGCAAGCCGACAACAGGGCCAGGACGAAGGCCAGCAGGCCGCCGGTGAAAAGACCGTGCTTGCGCCCGAGGGGATTTGGGGCGGAGGGGTATTGCGGCATGGAACTACCTGGGCAAAAGCCGACGATTTTAGGACGCGGGCCAGTGGGGTCGCCGCATCACAAGCCGCGCAGCAGGTCGATCGCCTGCTCGATGCGGTCGACGGCGTGCAGCGTCAGGCCTTCGATCGGCTTCTTCGGCGCGTTGGCCTTGGGAACCACCGCCACGCTGAAACCGAGCTTGGCGGCTTCCTTGAGCCGCTCCTGGCCGCGCGGGGCGGGGCGCACTTCGCCGGCCAGCCCCACTTCGCCGAAGGCGATGA
Source organism: uncultured Burkholderiales bacterium (assembly GCA_966211815.1). Taxonomy (GTDB): domain Bacteria; phylum Pseudomonadota; class Gammaproteobacteria; order Burkholderiales; family Burkholderiaceae_C; genus JANPCX01. The sequence goes on along the minus strand of CBIHOD010000001.1, from coordinate 203,898 downwards.
AGCCGCGCGGCAGCGGCTTGCCGCGCAGGCTGCTCTGGATGGCCAGCATCACCGCCAGGTCGGCGGCCGGCTCGGCGATGCGCACGCCGCCCACCGCGTTGACGAAGACGTCCTGGTCGACGCAGGCGATGCCGGCGTGGCGGTGCAGCACCGCCAGCATCATCGCCAGGCGCTCGCGGTCCAGGCCGACGCTCAGGCGCCGCGGGCTGGGCCCGCCGGAGTCGACCAGGGCCTGGATCTCCACCAGCAGCGGCCGCGTGCCTTCCAGCGTGACCAGCACGCAAGAGCCGGCCACCGGCTCGCCGTGGGTCGACAGGAAGATGGCGCTCGGGTTGGCCACGCCCTTCAGCCCCTTCTCCGTCATCGCGAACACGCCGATCTCGTTGACCGCGCCGAAGCGGTTCTTGATCGCGCGGACCAGGCGGAAACTGCTGTGGGTGTCGCCTTCGAAATACAGCACCGTGTCGACGATGTGCTCCAGCACGCGCGGCCCGGCCAGCGCGCCTTCTTTGGTGACGTGGCCGACGAGCACGATGGTGGTGCCCGTCATCTTCGCGGTGCGGGTGAGCTGGGCGGCGCATTCGCGCACCTGGGCCACCGAGCCGGGGGCGGAGCTGAGCTGGTCGCTGTAGAGCGTCTGGATGGAGTCGACCACGCACACCGCGGGCTGCTCGGCGTCGATGGTGGCCGCGATCTTCTCCAGCTGGATCTCGGCCAATACACGCACCTGCGAGCCGTCCAGGCCGAGGCGGCGCGAGCGCAGCGCCACCTGCGCGCCGCTTTCCTCCCCGGTCACGTACAGCGTCTTGACGCCGCGCGACAGGCTGTCCAGGGCCTGCAGCAGCAAGGTGCTCTTGCCGATGCCGGGGTCGCCGCCGATCAGCACCACGCCGCCGGCGACGATGCCGCCGCCGAGCACGCGGTCCAGTTCCTCGATGCCGGTGGACTGTCGGTCGACGTCGGACGCCTCGATCTCGCTGAGCGTGGCCACAGGCTGGCTCTTGGCCAGCGACTGGTAGCGGTTCTTGCCCGGGCCGGCGCTCTCGGCGATGCCCTCGGTCAACGTGTTCCAGGCGCCGCAGTGCGGGCACTTGCCCAGCCACTTGGGGCTGGTGCCGCCGCATTCGGAGCAGGTGTAGATGGATTTTTCCTTGGCCATGCCGCGATTGTGTCGCGGCGTGGCCGTGGGACGGAGTCAGCGCCTGCGCGCGAAGTAGGCTTTGGGCGTGGTGCCCAGCGCTTTCTTGAACATGGCGATGAAGGAAGAAACGTCTTCGTACCCCGTGGCCAATGCCACCTCGGTGACGGTGCTGCCCGCGGCCAGGCGGTCCAGTGCTTCCAGAAGCCGGCACTGGGTGCGCCAGGCGGTGAAGCTCATACCGGTCTGCGCGGTGAAAAGGCGTTCCAGCGTGCGCGGGTGGGCGCCCACCTGCAGGCCCCATTGCGCCAGCGTCGCGGTCAGGCCCGGCTCGGCCCGCAGCGCCTGGGCGATGCGCAAGATGCGCCGGTCCCGCGGCATCAGCAACCGAAGGCCGAGCACGTCCAGGCCCCCGACCTGGTCGAGCAGCACCTCCAGCAGGCGGCTTTGCGGCGCCGGCACCGGGTGGTCGCCAGGGAAGGCGGAGGCGGCCCGAAGCAATTCGCGCAGGAGGTCGGGCACCGCGACGACCTGGCAGGTGTCCGGCAGGCCGGGGCGGTGCGCGGTGGCGACGTAGAGGGTGCACAGGTTGAAGGGCCGGGTCGCGTCCACTTGGTGCTCGGTGCCCGCGGGCACCCAGACAGCGCGGTGCGGCGGCACCACCCACACGCCCTGCGCGGTGACAACGCGGATCACGCCTTCGATCGCGTAGATCAACTGGTGGCGGCGGTGGCGGTGCGCATGGCCCGGCCCGGCGGGGCAGCGCTGCGCCAGGACCGTCATCGGCCGGGGGGAATCGTCCAGGTCGCAGGTGGCGGGCTCCCTGGACCCCGACTTCAAGAGTGCGGCGGCACCGCCGGTTTCTTTCAACGATTCCCTCAGGCCGGGACGCATTTCGATGTTTGTCGCACTCGGCATATTTTTCATCCTAGTGCACCGAGTCGGACAAGCCGCGAAAAACCAAGATGGCATCCCGGCCGAGAGCCCCTCGGCTCGCGCGGGGGGCCGCCAAGGACGGCGCGCCCCGCGACCTCAACCATTCCAGGAGAAGACCCATGCCGATCCGCCGCCGTTTCCTTTCCCCGCTCTTGCTCGCCCTGCCCATGGCCTGGGCGCTGCCCGCCGCACCGGCCCACGCCGGCACGCTCGGCGCCTTCACTTCCGACGCGAAAGGCTTCGACACCCACACTTACTACTACGACGACGGCCAGGAAGTGACGGTGATCGACACGCAGTTCGTGCCGTCGCTGACGCAGGCCATGGTCGACCAGATCCGCGCTCGGACGAAGTCGCCGATCACCCGCGTCATCGTCACCCATCCCAACCCCGACAAATTCAACGGGCTGCCGCTGCTGCACGCGCTCAGTGCGGATTCGATAGCCTCCCGGGCCACCGCCGACGCCATGCCGGGCGTGCACGCCTACAAGAAGAATTTCTGGGTCAACGTGTGCAAGCTTTTCACCGAAGCCAGCTACCCGCGTTTCGAACCCGTGCGCAGCACCTTCAGCGGCCGCATGACAGTGAAGCTGAAATCGGGCGAAACGCTCAGCCTTTTCGAATTGAAGAACCCCGGCGTGTCTTCGACGCAAACCGTGGTGCGCATCGATCGCAGCGGCGATTGGATCGTCGGCGACCTGGTGCACCACCACGCCCACGCTTGGCTGGAGGGCGGCCTGGTGAACGGCGCACCGCGGCCCGACCTGGCGAAATGGCGGGCGGCGCTGGACGAGCTGGCCGGCCTTGCGGAGGGCGGCGCCCCATCTGCCAAGGTGTATGGCGGACGCGGCGAGGCGCAGACGGTGGCCGAGGCCGTGGCTTTCCAGAAAGACTACCTGTCGCGCGCCGATGCTCTGGTGGCCCGCTATGTGGCCGAAGCCGGAGCCGCCGGCCGGGCCGAGATGCGCGATCCCGCCAAGGCCGCGGCACACCACGCCGCGCTGCAGTCCCGGTTCGAGCAAGCCTTCCCCGGCCTGGCGCTGCCCTACCTCGTGAAATACGGTGTCTACGGGCTGGTCGACAGCAAGCTGGGGGCGGCCGACGCCAAGTGAAGCGCGGGCCGGCGCCTGGCCGGCCCCGGAAACTGGACCGCCCTCAGCCCCGGGTCGCGGCCTGCGCGGCGACCCCGGGCTTGCCGGCGGCACCGGATCCCGCATGCTGCAACAGGCGCTGCAGCGACTGCCAGAAACGCCCGTCCGCCGCGTTGCGCGCGTTCAAGGCGAACACCAGGTCGCCGCCATCGGCCTGCAGCACGATCTGGCAACGCGGCGCCAGCGGCAAAAGGCCGCCGGCGTGGACGAAATGGTCGCGGCAGTCGCCGGCCTGGGTCACCCAGGCCCGCCCGGACAGCACGCGCAGCCGGATGGCGCGCACCGGGCGCAGGGACAGCACCGCGCCGGCGGACAGCCGCAGGCGTCCGCGTTGGCGGTAGGCGTCGAAATCGTCGTGTTTCATGCTTCTCTCTTCTTTCTACAGTGGACCGGGTTCCAGTGTGCGCAACCCGCCATCCAGGCGAAAGCCGCAGAGCGATCCGAACTGCCACGGCACAGATGGGCTTTCCGCGATCTGTGCTGGTGGCAAGTCACGACGTCTGTGTCTGTCGCCTCGGTCCTCCGCGTGGCGACAATTCAGCCACCATGAACAGCGTGACCGAACCCGGCTTGTTTTCTTCGGAAGCGTCCATCGACAACTCGTCCTCCCCGCTCTACCACCGCGTCGCCGCGGAGCTCGAACGAGCCATCGTCGCCGGCAGCCTGCGCGTCGGCGACCGCTTGCCCTCGGTGCGCCAGCTGTGCAACCAGCACGGAATCAGCGCCTCCACGGCCACGCTGGCCTACCGGTGGCTAGAGAACCGGACGCTTGTCGAAGCACGTCCCAAATCGGGCTATTTCGTGGCCGCCGGCCCGGTCGCTTTGCCCGAGCCTGAGCTGGACACCCGCATGGGCAGCGCCGGCTTCGTCGAGGCCAGCGACCTGCGGCGCGAATTCCTGTACGGCTCGGACGACCCTCTGGCGCTGCCGCCTTTTTATCCCGCGCCGGCACGCTCGCTGCTGCCCGAGGCGAAGCTGCGCCACCTGCTGGCGCGCTTGAACCGGCTGCATCCCGAGTACGCATCGCGGCCCAACGCGATCGGCAGCACCGCCCTGCGCCAGGAGGTGGCGCGCCGGTCGGTGCACGCGGGCCTGAGCCTGCGCCCCGAGGACATCCTGCTCACCAACGGCGGCACCGGCGCGCTGTTCCTGGCGCTTCGCACCGTGGCGCAGGCCGGCGCGACGATCGCGCTGGAGTCGCCCACCTATTACATGCTGCTGGAGGTCATCAAGGGACTGGGCATGAAGTCGCTCGAGATCCCCACCCATCCTCGCCACGGCATTTCCGTGGAGGCGTTGGACCTGGCCACGCAGAAGCCGGGCGCCGTCAGCGCTTGCGTGGTGATCCCCAACTTCCACAATCCTCTGGGCAGCCTGATGCCGAAGGAAAACAAGAGGCAGCTCGTGGCGCTGGCGGCGCAGCGCGGCTTCACGCTGATCGAGACCGACATCTACGGCGACACCTACTTCGGCGAGGAGCGCCCCCCGGTGCTCAAGAGTTTCGACACGCAGGACGACGTCATCCTGTGCTCGGCCGTGACCAAGACCGTCGCGCCCGGTTTCCGGGTCGGCTGGATGGTTCCGGGCCGGCATTTCAAGACGGCGCAGTCGCTGCGCTTGCAGGCCGCGGTGACGGGACCGCTGCTGCAGCAGGAAGTGATGGCCGAGTTCCTGTGCGACGGCGGCTACGACCACCACCTGCGCCGCCTGCGCTCCGCGCTGAAGACGCAGGCGCGGCAGCTTTCCGACGCCGTCACCCGATACTTCCCGCCCGGCTGCAAGCTCAGCCGCCCCCAAGGTGGGTTGATGCTGTGGATCGAATTGCCACCCCAGGTGGATTCCCGCCGGCTGTTCGAGCAGGCCGGCCGCGAGCACATCGGCCTGGCGCCGGGCGCCAGCTTCAGCTGCAGCGAGCGCTACAACCATTTCATCCGTCTGCACCACGGCGAGCCCTGGACACCGAAACTCGACGCCAACATCCGCCGGCTGGGGCAGCTGGTGGCGCAGGAGGCCGAGCGCGCCGGGACGCCGTGCGAGCCCTGAAGAACCGAACCTTCTTCGCCCGCCTTTGCAGCATCATCCGCCTTCCGACCCCACCCACTTCGCAGACTCGCCATGGAACTCTCCACCTGGATCGCCTTCTTCGCCGCCTCCTGGGCCATCAGCCTGTCACCGGGGGCCGGCGCCGTGGCCGCGATGAGCGCCGGCCTCAACCACGGCTTCAAGCACGGCTACTTCATGACCTTCGGCCTGGTGCTGGGCATCTGGACGCAGATCGTCGTGGTGGGCCTGGGCCTGGGCGCGCTGATCGCCGCCTCCAGCTTCGGCTTCGCGCTGGTGAAATGGGGCGGCGTGGCCTACCTGGTGTGGCTGGGCATCAAGCAATGGCGGGCGCCTGCGGTTCCGATGGTGGCCGCCGAGGCGGGCGAGGGCGGTGCGGCCGCCTCCGCGCCGTCCGAGCGCGCCTCGCGCCGCAGCCTGGTGCTGCGCGGCTGGATGATCAACGCCGTCAACCCCAAGGGCACGGTCTTCCTGCTGGCCGTGGTGCCGCAATTCCTCGACCTGGGCCGCTCGCTCGGCCCGCAATACGGCGTGATCGCCGCCACGCTCGGCTTCACCGACCTGGTGGTGATGGCCGGCTACACGGTGCTGGCCGCGCGGCTGCTGCGCCTGCTGAAGTCGCCGATCCACATCCGCCTGATGAACCGCAGCTTCGGCAGCCTGTTCGTGATGGCGGGGGCGCTGTTGGCGACGTTCAAGCGGGTGTGAGCGCCGTTTGAACAGTGCCGCGGCCGCGCCGCGGCAATGGAGGCGGCCCACCCGGCGCACCGCCGGGCGGCGGCTGGCCGGCGCAGGCCCGTCAATCCGGATTCCCGGTCGTTTTCCCCAACCCCAAGGCACGCGCTTTGCCGCAGAACCGGGCTGTCGCCGCGGTGGCCGCCGAAGTCTGCGAACGGGCGCGTCCGTCGCCGGCCTTTTCCTGCCGCCCTGGCGTCGATTCCACCTCGAGCCGTCCGTCGTTCCAAGACGAACCCGTGAAGAAAGGGGCCACCGCCATGCTGCAGAAATCACCGATGTACGCCTACCTCCCGGCCAGGGACGTCGCCCGGGCCCGGCAGTTCTACGAACAAAAACTCGGCTTCACGCCCAAGAAGGAAATCGCAGGCGGCGTGGCCTACGGGTTCGGCCAGGGCACCGCCTGCTTCCTCTACCCCACACCGAACGCCGGCACCTCGCGGGCCAGCCAGGCTTTCTGGCAGGTGCAGGACATCGACCGAGAGATCGCCGAGTTGAAAGCGCGCGGCGTCGTCTTCGAGGACTACGACATGCCCGGCGAGAAGACCCCGAGCGGCGCCCTGCTCGCCGGTGGCGCCAAAGTGGCCTGGTTCAAGGACACCGAAGGCAACATCCTGGCGATCGTGCAGGAACTTTGAGCCGGGAGGGAGCACGCCATGTCATCCTCCCTCAAACCCGCTGCTGACCTGGCCCGGGCCAACACCGTCCGATTCCCTGGGGAGTCCGCCGAATACCGGCGCGCCCGCACCGAGCTGCTGGCGCAGGAGATCGAACTGCGCCGCTTCACGGAAAAAGTCGCCGCCCAGCGCCGCGCGCTGCCGCCCGGCGGCCCGGTGCCCCAGGACTACCGGTTCCACGGTGAAGACGGGCCGGCGACGCTGTCGCAAATGTTCGGCGACAAGGACCCCCTCGTCACCTACAACTGGATGTACGGCCCCCGGCGCGGACGCCCCCGCTGCTCGGCGCGCTGGACGGCGAGATGCCCGACATCCTGCAGCGCGTCGCCTTCGCCGTCATCGCCCGCTCGCCCTTCGAGCGCCTGGCCGCGTTCAAGGAAGAACGCGGCTGGCGCCGCCTGCGGCTGTACTCGTCCGCCGGGAACGACTTCAACCGCGACTACGCCGGCGAGGACGAGGACAGCGGCGACAATGCCGCCCTCAACGTCTTCACCCGGTCGGCTGGCGGAGAAATGCGCCATTTCTGGGCCGAGGAGATAGGGCCGGAAAGCGCCGATCCGGGCCAGGACCCGCGCGGCGTCGCCAACGCCATGCCGCTGTGGAGCATCCTGGACCTCACGCCCGCCGGTCGCGGCGCCGACTGGTATCCGAAGCTGGAATACCCGGGCCTGGCCCCCGGCCGATAGTGCGCTGGACCCGAGAGACAGCCCATCCGGTGTTCACGGCAGGTTCCATCCTTCTGGTTCAGTGGACCGGCGCCGCGTCCGGCGGCAAAGCCGGGTAAGGTGGCGGCTTCCCCAACACCTTGCGTCCAAGCCGCCATGAACCTCCTCTATGTCGCCGACCCGATGTGTTCCTGGTGCTACGGCTTCGGCGGCAGCATGTCTGAACTGCTGGCCGAGCCCGGCGCGCTGCGCCCTTTGAACCTGGCGCTGGTGATGGGCGGGCTGCGGCCCTACACCACGGAGCCGATCAGCTCGGCCCGCGTCGAGGAGATCCTCGGCCATTGGCGGCACGTGGCCGACGCCACCGGCCTGCCCTTCGCCGCCGCGCCGGACACTGCCTTGCACGCGCCCGGCTTCGTTTACGACACCGAGCCCGCCAGCCGCGCCACCGTCACGGTGCGGTCGCTCTGGCCCCAGCACACCTGGCGCTATTTCAAGGCGGTGCAGGCCGCCTTCTACGCCGAAGCCCGGGACGTGACCCGGCCCGAAGTGCTGGCCGACATCGCCGAGCAGCTGGGCCTGCCGCGCGCAGGCTTCGCCAAGGGCTTCGCCTCGGAAGCCATGCGCCAGGCCACGGCACAGGATTTCGAGCAATCCCGGGACTGGGGCATCACCGGCTTCCCCGCGGTGGTGGCCGAGAAGGACGGCGGGCTGCATTGGGTGTGCCGCGGCTACGTGCCGGCGGCGCAGCTGCGGGCGCAGGCCGAGGCGCTGTTGCCGGCCTCCGGTTGAAGCCGGGCAAGGAAGGACCTGGGAGCGGCTTCAGCCGCGATGCGGTGCAGGGAAATCGCGGCTGAAGCCGCTCCTACAAGGCGACCCGTGCCGGGCGCCTTTCAACAGCGGATCGACTTGCGGGCGGCGGCCAGTTGCGCGGCGCTCATCAAGGCCTGCGTGGCCTTGTCGATCGAGTTCTCTTCTTCCCCCAGCAGCTTGAAGGCCCCATCGGGCCGCGCCCTGTGCCAGATCAGGTGGCCGCAATGGATGTCGATGTTCTGGAACGTGCCACCGTATTCGACGGTGGCCAGCACGCCGCCGCGCGTGGGGGAAGACGGCGGATCCTTGAACCAGGTGACTTTGCGGACGCCGCGCTCCTTCGCCTCGCCGGCGCGCGCGCTGAACTGCGCCTGCCGGATGCTCCAGCGCTCCAGGCTGACGGCCTGCTGCATGTCCGGCGACATCATCGCGTAGGCGGCGGCGTATTCGCCGCGGTCCCTGTGGCGGAAGTATTGCTGGGTCAGCAGGCTGACCTGGGTCTTCTCGGTGTCGCTGGGTTGCCATTCCTCGGCGGGCGCGCCGGGGGCGGCGGCCACGGAGGGCGGCGCGAGCGCCACCGCCTTGTCGCCGCCCTGCCGCGCCGGCCCGGCCGCCTGGACCGCGACGGGCGGCCACGCCAGGGCCCAGGCCAGCGCCGCCCAGGCGGCCCGCCGCGGGCGGTGCGTACGCAGGCCCTTCGCCGCGCCCATGCCGCCTCAGCCCCAGGCGCCCAACGAGCGCTTGACCTCGGCCACGTCGCGACCCGTGCGGGCCGCCCAGTCCTGGAGCTGGTCGTCGCCGACCTTGCCGACGTTGAAATACACCGCCTCCGGATGGGCCATGTAGAAACCGCTGACGCTGGCGGCCGGCGTCATCGCCCAGCTGTCGGTCAGGCCCATGCCGACCTCGCCGCAACCCAGCAGGCTGAACATGTCGGTCTTCACGGTGTGGTCGGGGCAGGCGGGGTAGCCGGGCGCGGGGCGGATGCCGCGGTACTTCTCGGCGATGAGGTCGTCCACATCCAGCGCCTCGTCGGGCGCGTAGCCCCACAGCTCGGTGCGCACCCGCTGGTGCATGCGCTCGGCGAAGGCCTCGGCCAGGCGGTCGGCCAGGGCCTTGAACATGATGCCGCTGTAGTCGTCCTGCGCGTCCTGGAATTGCTTGTCCTTCTTCTCGGCGCCCAGGCCGGCGGTGACGGCGAACAGGCCGATGTAGTCGGCCACGCCCGACGCCTTGGGGGCGATGAAATCGGCCAGGCTGCGGTTGGGCCGCTGGACGCCGTCGACCACCGGCCGCAAGGTCTGCATGCGCAGCGGCGCCCAACGCAGCAGCACCTGGCTGCGCGACTCGTCCGCATAGACCTCGACCACGTCGTCGTCGACGGTGTTGGCCGGGAAGAGCCCGATCACCCCGTTGGCGGTGAGCCAGCGGCCTTCGACCAGGCGCTTGAGCATCTGCCGTCCGTCGTCGAGGACCCGTCGGGCGGATTCGCCGACCACGGCGTCGGAGAGGATCGCCGGATAGGCCCCGGCCAGGTCCCAGGTCTGGAAGAAGGGGCCCCAGTCGATGCACGCGGCCAGTTCGGCCAGGTCGTAGTTCTTGAACACCCGGCGGCCGAGGAACTTCGGCTTCGGCGGCGGGTAGGCGGCCCAGTCGACGCGGGCCTTGTTGGCGCGCGCCTCGGCCAGGCTCACCAGCGGCACCGCCTTCTTGCCGGCGTGCAGCTCCCGCACCTTGTCGTAGTCGGCCTTGAGTTCGCTGACGAAGGCGGCGGCGCGGCCTTCGGAGAGCAGGTCGCTGCACACGCCCACGCTGCGGCTGGCGTCGGGCACGTAGACCACCGGGCCTTCGTAGTTGGGCGAGATCTTCACCGCGGTGTGCACGCGGCTGCAGGTGGCGCCGCCGATGAGCAGCGGCACCTTGCGTTCGCGGAAATAGTCGTCGCGCTGCATCTCGGCGGCGACGAACTGCATCTCCTCCAGGCTCGGGGTGATCAGGCCGGACAGCCCGATGATGTCGGCACCCTCTTCCTTGGCCATGGCCAGGATGTCGCGGCAGGGCACCATCACGCCCATGTTGACGACTTCGAAGTTGTTGCACTGGAGCACGACGGTGACGATGTTCTTGCCGATGTCGTGCACGTCGCCCTTCACCGTGGCGATGACGATCTTGCCTTTGGCGCGGGCCTCGCCGCCGGCTTCGAGGAGGGCCTTCTTCTCCTCTTCGATGTAAGGCAGCAGGTGGGCCACCGCCTGTTTCATCACGCGGGCGCTCTTGACCACCTGGGGCAGGAACATCTTGCCCTGGCCGAACAGGTCGCCGACGACGTTCATGCCGGCCATCAGCGGGCCCTCGATGACGTGCAGCGGCCGGCCGCCCTCGGCCTTGACGCGCTGGTAGACCTCCTCGGTGTCGGCGGTGATGTACTCGGTGATGCCGTGCACCAGGGCGTGCGACAGCCGCTGCTCCACTGGCATCGCGCGCCAGGCGAGCTTGGCGCTGTCGTCCTTGGCCGCGCCCTTGGCGCTCTCCGCGATCTCGATCAGCCGCTCGCTGGCCGTCAGCTCGGGCTCGCCCTCCTTGTAGGCGGGCCGGCGGTTGAGCACGACGTCCTCCACGCGCTCGCGCAGCGCGGGGTCCAGCGCGTCGTAGACGCCGACCATGCCGGCGTTGACGATGCCCATGTCCATGCCCGCCTGGATGGCGTGGTACAGGAACACGGTGTGGATCGCCTCGCGCACCGGCTCGTTGCCGCGGAAGCTGAAGCTCACGTTGCTGACGCCGCCGCTGACGCGGGCGCCGGGCAGGTTTTGCTTGATCCAACGGGTCGCCTCGATGAAGTCGACCGCGTAGTTGTCGTGCTCCTCGATGCCGGTGGCGATGGCGAAGATGTTGGGGTCGAAGATGATGTCTTCCGGCGGGAAGTCGACCTCGTCCACGAGGATGCGGTAGGCCCGCTCGCAGATCTCGACCTTGCGCCGGTAGGTGTCGGCCTGGCCCTTCTCGTCGAAAGCCATCACGACGGCGGCCGCGCCGTAGCGCTTGATCAGCTTGGCCTGGTGCTTGAAGGGCTCGACGCCCTCCTTCAGCGAGATCGAGTTGACGATGCCCTTGCCCTGGATGCACTTCAGGCCGGCCTCGATGACGCTCCACTTCGAGCTGTCGACCATGATCGGCACGCGCGAGATCTCGGGCTCGGAGGCGATCAGGTTCAGGAAGCGCGTCATCGCGGCCTGGCTGTCGAGCATGGCCTCGTCCATGTTGACGTCGATCACCTGGGCGCCGTTCTCCACCTGCTGGCGCGCCACGCTCAGCGCCTGCTCGAAGTCCCCGCCGAGGATCATCCGGGCGAAAGCCTTGGAACCGGTGACGTTGGTGCGCTCGCCCACGTTCACGAACAGGCTGTCGGCGCCGATGGTGACCGGCTCCAGGCCGGACAGGCGCAGGGGGGGGACGGCGTCGGCCTGGGTTGCCTCGGCGGAGGCGGCGGGGGTGGGGACTGGGCTCATGGGTCGAGGCTCGTGTTGGACGGTCCGTCCGCCCACCCTTCGGCGCGGCCGGCGTCACCGCGGCCCGCGCCATGCAACAGGGAAGCGGTCGGGTGAGCGCGGTTTCTGGCCCGCGGCGGCTGTCGCCGCGGCGGCATTCGAGCCTGGCCGAGGGCCCATGCGGGGCCCAGGGTCGCAACGCTCCTCGAATGGGGCCGGATTGTAGGGCGCCGGGGCGAGGCTGTCCCGCAACGGCGCATCGCCCCCGACGTGAACTATTCTCGATTTGGCCGGACAATCTGGAATGCCCGGAGAACCGGGGCGCGGCCGCCGCTTACAAATGGAATCCGGCGCGGTATGCACCCACTGACCGCGCCTTGACCCACCGACCATGAACGTCATCGCCCTGCCCGCCAATGCCATCCGCGTCGGAGTGCCGATCCCGGTCTCCCTGCGCGACGAGGCGGGCCGCCTGCTGCTGGCGCGCGGCTCGGTGGTCGAGTCCGAAGCGGTCCGGCAGCAATTGATTTCCCGCGGCGTCTACGTCGACGAGGCGGAATCCGAGCCCTTCACCCGCGCGCTGGCCGGCAAGCTGGACAACCTGGTGCGCAACAACGTGCTGATCGGCCGCATCGCCAACGCCACGCCCGACGGCAACGTGCTCTACAGCGCGCCCGAGCGGCCGACCGACCCGGTGGCGATGTGGCCCGACCTGGTGCTGCGGGCCAGCGCCCTGCTGCGCGACACGCCGCGCGCCGACTTCCTGCCGCGGCTGGCCCAGCTGCAGCAAGAGGTGCTCGACCAGATCGAGCGCCACGCCGACGCTTCGCTACTGATCCTGGTACAGCACGCCATCACCGACCCGCGCGACTACAGCGCCAAGCATTCGCTGCTGGTGGCGCTGGTCTGCGAGCTGGCCGCCCGGCACATCCCGCACTGGCCGGAAAGCTGCCGCGCCTCGCTGCGCTACGCCGCCATCACGATGAACCTGGCCATGACGGCGCTGCAGGACCAGCTCACCACCCAGCGCGGCGCGCCCAATCCCAAGCAGCGCGAGCAGATCGACACCCACGCGTCCCGGGGCGCCGCGATGCTCGGCGAAGCCGGCGTGACCGACAAGCTCTGGCTCGAAGCCGTGGCCCTGCACCACGACACCCCCTCGGGGCCTCTGGCGAGCATGGGCCCGGGCACCCAGCTCGCCCGGCTGCTGCAGCGCGCCGACATCTTCACCGCGCGGCTGAGCCCCCGGGAAGGGCGCAAGGCCTTGTCGGCCACCGCCGCGGCCCAGGCCGCCTACCTGGACGAGAACGAGCAGGCCGACGAGGCCGGCGCCGCCATCATCAAGGCCACCGGCCTGTACCCGCCCGGCACCTACGTGCGCTTGGGCAGCGGCGAAATCGCCCTGGTGCTGCGACGCGGCCGGCGCGCCAACGAACCCAAGGTGGTGAGCATCGTCGGCCGCGAAGGCCTGGCCCTGGGCGCGCCCGCGGTGCGCGACACCCGGCTGCCGCCGCACAACGTGACCGGCAGCGTGCCGCCGCACGAGGTGAAGGTGCGCGTCAACCTGGAACGCATGGTGGCCCTGGTGTGAACCGACCCGGCCTGGTTCAGTGGACCGGTGCGCGGGCACGCCGGCTGCCCGCCCTTGCGTTCCGCCGCCACGGCCCCATCTGCGGGGGCCGGCAAATCTAAAATCCCAGAAACTCAAGGCAGGCCCCCATGGTTCCCCACCTCATCACCGCGCTGACCGGCCCCATCAACGAACTGGAGCAGCGCATGCTGGAGTCGCTGCCCGCGATCGAGCGCTGGTTCCGGCTCGAATGGATGGAACACACGCCGCCCTTCTACACCTCGGTCGACCTGCGCAACGCCGGCTTCAAGCTGGCCCCGGTCGACACCAACCTCTTCCCCGGCGGTTTCAACAACCTCACCACCGAGATGCTGCCGCTGGCGGTGCAGGCGGCGATGGCGGCCGTCGAAAAGATCTGCCCCGAGGCGAAGAACCTGCTGCTGATCCCCGAGAAGCACACCCGCAACAGCTTCTATTTGATGAACGTGGCGCGGCTGCAGCAGATCTTCCACCAGGCCGGCCTGAACGTGCGCCTGGGCAGCCTGGACGAATCGATCACCGAACCCACCCAGGTGCCGCTGCCCGACGGCGGCGCCCTGACGGTCGAACCGCTGCTGCGCACCCGCGGCCGGCTCGGGCTCAAGAATTTCGACCCCTGCACCATCCTGCTCAACAACGACCTGTCGGCCGGCATCCCCAAGGTGCTGGAGGGCCTGCACGAGCAATACCTGCTGCCGCCGCTGCACGCCGGTTGGGCGGTGCGCCGCAAGACCCACCATTTCCAGGCCTACGAGGAAGTGGCCAAGAAGTTCGCCAAGCTGCTGGGCATGGACCCCTGGCTGATCAACCCCATGTCCGCCGGCTGCAGCGGCGTGAATTTCGCCGACGGCACCGGCAGCGAAGAGCTGATGGCCCACGCCGAGGCGCTGCTGGCCAAGGTCAGGCGCAAGTACAAGGAATACGGCATCAACGAGAAGCCCTTCCTCATCGTCAAGGCCGACGCCGGCACCTACGGCATGGGGATCATGACGGTGCGCGACCCGAAAGACCTGGCCGACCTGAACCGCCGCGCCCGCAACAAGATGAGCACCATCAAGGACGGGCAGGACGTCTCCGCGGTCATCCTGCAGGAGGGTGTGCCCACTTACGAGCGCATGAACGACGCGGTGGCCGAGCCGGTGGTCTACATGATCGACCGCTACGTCGTCGGCGGCTTCTACCGCGTCAACGCCGAGCGCGGCGTGGACGAGAACCTCAATTCGCCCGGCGCCAACTTCGTGCCTCTGGCGTTCGCCGAGTCGAACCAGCTGCCCAAGCCCGGCGTCAAACCCGGCGCCAGCGCGCCCAACCGCTTCTACATGTACGGCGTCATCGCGCGCCTGGCCATGCTCGCCGCCAGCTACGAACTGGAAGCCACCGACCCGGACGCCGAGGTCTACGAATAAGGGAAGGGCGCGGGCGCGGGGCGTTGCTGCACTGCAACAGAAGCCGCGCCCCCTGGGAATGCGGGGTGGTCCGTCCGCGGGATTCCGGCACCGCCGGGCGCACAATCTGAACCCCTTGTCTTGCGCCAGCGCTGACCGGCTGGCCGTTCCCCCGTGAACCAGAAAAGTTCCGTTTCGAACCTGGCCGCCCTGACCCTGGGTGCGGTGGGCGTGGTCTACGGCGACATCGGCACCAGCCCGCTGTACGCCCTCAAAGAAGTTTTCTCCGACGGCCACGTGCCGCTGACGCCGGAAAACATCTTCGGCGTGCTCTCCCTGGTGTTCTGGACCTTCACGGTGGTGGTGTCGGTCAAATACGTGGTCCTGATCCTGCGCGCCGACAACAACGGCGAAGGCGGCCTGATCGCCATGCTCGCCCTGGCCACGCAGGCGGTGAAGGACAAGCCGGCGCTGCGCTCGCGGCTGCTGCTGGTGGGCATCTTCGGCACCGCGATCTTCTTCGGCGACGGCGTGATCACGCCGGCGATCACGGTGCTCAGCGCGGTCGAGGGCCTGGAGGTGGCGGCGCCGGCCCTGCACGCCTACATCGTGCCGATCAGCCTGATGATCATCACCGCCTTGTTCATGGTGCAGCGCCACGGCACCGCCCGCATCGGCAAGTTCTTCGGGCCGGTCACCGTGACCTGGTTCCTGGCGCTGGCGGCGCTGGGCGTCACCCACATCGCCGCCAACCCCACCATCCTGTGGGCGCTGGACCCGCGCTACGCGCTGGCCTTCATCGGCGGCCACCCCGGCATCGCCTTCGTCGCGCTGGGCTCGGTGGTGCTGTGCGTGACGGGCGCCGAGGCGCTCTACGCCGACATGGGCCATTTCGGCAAGCGGCCGATCCGGCTGGCGTGGTTCGGCCTGGTCATGCCCGCCCTGGTGCTGAACTACTTCGGCCAGGGCGCGATGCTCCTGGTGCACCCGGAGAACGTCAAGAACCCATTCTTCGAGATGGCGCCGGCCTGGGCGGTCTACCCGCTGATCGGCCTGGCCACCTGCGCCGCGGTGATCGCCTCCCAGGCTTTGATCACCGCCGCCTTCTCGGTCACCAAGCAGGCCATCCAGCTGGGCTACCTGCCGCGGCTGCGCATCATGCACACCTCGGTGCGCGAGGCCGGCCAGATCTACGTGCCCTTCATCAACTGGGCGCTGTACGGCTGCATCGTGCTGGCGGTGGCGGCCTTCGGTTCCAGCAGCGCGCTGGCCTCGGCCTACGGCATCGCGGTGACGATCGACATGCTCATCACCACGGTGATGACCTTCTTCGTGATCCGCTACGCCTGGAACTACCCCTGGTCGCTGTGCGTCGCCGCGACGGTCTTCTTCTTCGCCGTCGACCTGACCTTCTTCGCCGCCAACATCGTCAAGGTGTTCGACGGCGGATGGTTCCCGCTGGCCATCGGCGCGGCCATGTTCCTCTTGATGATGACCTGGCAGCAGGGCCGCGCCCTGATGCGCGAGCGGCTGCGCGAGGACGCGATCGACCTGAAGAGCTTCCTGGAAGCCGTCTTCGTCAGCCCGCCCACCCGGGTGGCAGGCACCGCCGTCTTCCTCGTCCCCGACCAGGGCATCACGCCCAACGCGCTGCTGCACAACCTCAAGCACAACAAGGTGCTGCACGAGACCAACCTCTTCGTCACCGTGAAGAGCCACGCGGTGCCCTGGATCAGCTTCGACAAGCGCTGCGCGATCGAGCCGCTGGGCCGCGACTGCTGGCAGGTCACGCTGAACTTCGGCTTCAAGAACGAGCCCGACGTGCCCGACGCGCTGCGGCTGCTGCAGGGCCGCGGCATCGAGCTCGATGAGATGGAGACCAGCTATTTCCTGTCGCGCGACATCGTCATCCCGGTGATCGGCGGCGGCATGATGCTGTGGCGGGAAAAGCTCTTCGCCAGCATGCACCACAACGCCTCCGGAGCGGCCGACTTCCTCTTCCTGCCCACCAACCGGGTGGTCGAGCTGGGTTCCAAAGTCGAGATCTGACGCGCTGACGCCGCTCCGCGCCACGCCGTGACCAAGCGCAACCGCATCTTCATCGGCATCCTGCTGGCCTATGCGGCCGGCGTGGGCGTGCTGATGTACCGGCTGCTCGGCGACATCGACCCGCGCTACCGCGAATCGGCCGAGGAATCGCTGGTCGAGACCGCCCACCTGCTGGCCACCACGGTGGAGGCCGCCTCGACCGGCGGCGCCCTGCGGGCCGACGCGCTGCGGCCGGTGTTCCAGTCGCTGTACGCGCGCCGCTTCGAGGCCGACATCTTCGGCTTCCGCAAGACCCGGGTCGAGCTGCGCGTCACCGTGGTCGACCGCCGGGGCCGGGTGCTCTACGACTCCACCGGCCGCCAGGAAGGCGCCGACCACGCCCGCTGGCGCGACGTGAAACTGGCGCTGGCCGGCGGCTACGGCGCCCGCACCACGCCCGACATCGAGGGCCAGCCCCAGACCACGGTGATGTACGTGGCCGCGCCCATCCGCCTGAACGAGGAGATCGCCGGCGCGGTCAGCGTGGGCAAACCGGTGCAGAGCTTCGGCCAATTCGTCGAGGCGGCGCGCCGCAAGACGCTGCTGGTGGGCGTCACCTCGGTGGCGGCCATCCTGCTGCTGGTGGTGATCCTGTCGGTCTGGCTGGTGCGGCCCTTCGGCCTGATGGCCGACTACGTGCGCTACGTGCGCGCCCAGCGCACCTTCAACCTGCCGCGCCTGGGCCGGCGGGCGCTCGGCGCGCTCGGAGCCGCCTACGACGAGATGCGCGACGCCCTGGCCGGCCGCAACTACGTGGCCGACTACGTGCAGACGCTGACGCACGAGATGAAGAGCCCGTTGTCGGCGATACGCGGCGCGGCCGAGCTGCTCCAGGAGCCGATGCCGGACGCCGACCGCGCCCGCTTCACCGCCAACATCGTGCGAGAGACCGAACGCGTGCAGGAGCTGATCGACCGCATGATGGAGCTGACCGCGCTGGAGTCGCGCCGCCAGCTCGACAACCCCGTCGCGCTCGACCTGCGCGCCCTGGTGCAGGACGTGGTGGCGAGCGCCCAGGCCAGCGGCCGGCCGCGGCAGGTCTCGGTGCAGCTCGCGCCCCCGGCCGGCGGCGAAGGGCGGCCGGCCGTGGAGGGCGACGCCTTCCTTCTGCGCCGGGCGCTGTCCAACCTGCTCGACAACGCGATCGATTTCTCGCCCGGCGGCGGCCGGGTGACCGTGGCGATCCACACCCGCCGGCGCGTCGCCGAAGTCACGGTGGCCGACCAGGGCCCCGGCATCCCCGACTACGCCGAGGCCAAGGTGTTCGAGAAGTTCTACTCCCTGGCGCGTCCGCACAGCCGCAAGCGCAGCACCGGGCTCGGCCTGGCTTTCGTCAAGGAGATCGCCGAGCTGCACCACGGCCGCGTGGCGCTGCGCAACGCCGAAGGCGGCGGCGCGCTGGCGACCCTGTCGCTGCCCCTAGGCGACGGCGGCGCGCTCGCCGGTCCCACGGGCTGAGGCGCGCCGCGGCCGGCAGACCGCGGCCGTTCGTTCACACCGCCTTCACATTGCCGGGCGCGCCTTCGCCGCGGCTTCCTCCGCCGTTCGCATGAAGCATTGATCCTTTCGGTCATGCCGCCGCAACCTCTCCCGGGATGGCGGCCCCCACCGAAACGAAAGGCCCAGGCGATGCGACCGCTCGACACCTCCCCCCCGTCCGCACATTCCGACGACGCGCTCGACGGCGCCCTCTGGGGCGCAGCCGCCGGCACCGGCGCCTTCGCGCGCGTGTTGTGGTGCGTGCTGCTGTCGCTGGGCGCGGCGCTGCTGATGGTCTGCCTGCCAGCCCAGGCCGACGACTCCCAGGCGCCCAAGGCCGAGAGCCCCTATTTCTTCGTCGACAGCCGCGAGCCCGGCGTCGACAGGCTGCCGCTGAAGTCCACGCAGGTCGACGTGCGCATCAGCGGCGTGATCGCCGACGTCACCGTCACCCAGCGCTACCGCAATGAAGGCCAGCGGCCGATCGAGGCGCGCTACGTCTTCCCCGGCTCCACCCAGGCGGCGGTGCACGCGATGAGCGTGCGCCTCGGCCAGCGCCTGATCACCGCGCGCATCCAGGAGAAGCAGGCCGCGCGCCTGGAATACGAATCCGCCAAGAAGGAAGGCAAGGCCGCCGCGCTGCTGGAGCAGCACCGGCCCAACGTGTTCGAAATGAACGTGGCCAACATCCTGCCCGGCGACGACGTGGCGGTCGAGCTGCGCTACACCGAGCTGCTCGTTCCAACGCAGGCGCAGTACGCTTTCGTCTTCCCCACGGTGGTGGGTCCGCGCTACAACGCGCCCGCCGCGGGCGGCGGCAACAACGCCTGGGCCAGCATGCCCTTCCTGAAGCCGGGCGAGGAAGGCAAGGCCCCGCCGTTCGACATCCGCGTCCACATCGACGCGCCGGTGGCTGTCAAGGAACTGGCCTCGCCCTCGCACCGTCTGGAGACCCAGGGCCTGGACAGCCCCCACGTGGAAGCGTCCCTCGCCCAGGACGGCGGCCGCCCCGCCAACAACCGCGACTTCATCCTGACCTACCGCCTGGCGGGCGACCGCATCGAATCGGGCGTGATGCTCTACCGCGGCGTCTCGGAGAACTTCTTCCTCGCCATGGTCGAGCCGCCCAAGGCGCCGGCCACGTCGCAGATCAACCCGCGCGAGTACATCTTCGTCGTCGACATCTCCGGCTCGATGCACGGCTACCCGCTGGACACCGCCAAGGCGCTTCTGCGGAACCTGATCGGCAGCCTGCGGCCGAGCGACACCTTCAACGTGATGCTGTTCTCGGGCAGCAGCCAGATGCTGGCGCCGCAGTCGGTGCCGGCCACCAGGCCCAACATCGCCCAGGCCCTGCGCACGCTGTCCGACATCCGCGGCGGCGGCGGCACCGAAATCGTGCCCGCGCTCAGGCGCATCGCGGCGCTGCCCAAGGCGGGCGACGTCTCGCGCAGCGTGATCGTCGTCACCGACGGCTACGTCACCGTCGAGAACGAGGTGTTCGCACAGGTGCGGCAGAACCTGGGGCAGAGCAATGTGTTCGCCTTCGGCATCGGCCACAGCGTGAACCGGCACCTGATCGAAGGCATCGCCCGCGCCGGCCAGGGCGAGGCTTTCATCGTCACCCAGCCCGACCAGGC
Organism: uncultured Burkholderiales bacterium; assembly: GCA_966211815.1. Lineage (GTDB taxonomy): Bacteria > Pseudomonadota > Gammaproteobacteria > Burkholderiales > Burkholderiaceae_C > JANPCX01. Next base: position 184,033 of record CBIHOD010000001.1, on the reverse strand, counting down.
CGCGGCCCAGGCGGAGCGGCTGCGCGCCATCGTCGATTCGCCGGTGCTGACGCAGGTGAAGGCGCGGTTCGAGGGCCTGGACGCCTACGACGTGCAGCCGGTGCAGCTGCCCGACGTGATGGCCGGCCGCCCGGTGCTGTGGTTCGGCAAATGGCGAGCGCCCCAGGGCCAGCCGGTGAACGCGCAGCTGGTCGTGGAAGGCCAGGCCGCCAATGGCCCGTGGCGCGCCGCGGTGCCGGTGCAGTCGGGCCAGCTGAGCGAGACCGCCGCCGCGCTGCGCCACCTCTGGGCGCGCCAGCGCATCGCCATCCTGTCCGACGAAGAGGCGCTGCAAGGCGGCACAGCGTTCAAGGCGCGCATCACCGACCTCGGCCTGCAGTACAGCCTGCTGACGCCATACACCAGCTTCATCGCCGTCGACCAGGTGGTGCGCAACCCGGAGGCCGCGGCTTCGTCGGTCGCCGTCGACCAGCCGTCGCCGCTGCCCGAAGGCGTGGGCCCGATGGCGGTGGGCGGCGCGATGGTGCCCAGCACGCCCGAGCCGGCCGCCTGGCTGGCGCTGCTGGTGGTCGCGGGCGTGGTGGCTTCGTCGCTGTTGAGCAAGCGTGGACGCTGAGGAGGCCATGCACATGCCGAAGCCCGTCGCCATGGCCTGGCGCTGCCTGCGGCGCCTGGGCTTGTGGTGGTTGTCGCTGGCGACGCTGGCGATGCCCTTCGTCGTCCCGGCGCTGATCGCCGACGACCCGGCCGCCATGCTCGGCGGGGCGTGGTGGTCGGCCGCGGTGTTCAGCTGGGCCGCCTGCGCCTTCGTCGCCGGGCCCCTGGCGCTGTTCTGCGCGCTGCTGCACACCGCCGTCTTGATCCAACGCGACCGGCGCGCGTCCCACCGCGCCGATCGGGGGGCGGCCCGATGAACCTGGACCACGTGATCCCCACCTGCGCCAGCGGTCGCTGGCACCGTCGGCTGGCCTCGGCCCACCCGTTGGCCTGGCTGGCCTTGCTGGCCGCCGCCCACGGCGTGCACTGGCGCTGGGCCGCCGCCCGGCTCGGCGACGGCTCGGACGACCCGCTGGGCGTGGCGGCGGCCGCGGTGCTGGGATGGGCCTTGCTGCGGCAGGCCGGGGCGATGCGCGCCCAGCCGCGGCTGCCCTGGCTGTGGCTGTCGATGGGCCTGAGCGTCGCGGCCACCGCCGCGGTGTGGTGGCTGCCGCCGCTGGCGGGCGCCTTGCTGGCCGCCCTGGCGCTGGTCTGCGGCACCTGCGCCTTCCTGCCATCGGGCGCCGCGGCCCTGCCGCTGGCCGGGCTGGCGGTGCTGGCCTTGCCGCTGGTGTCGTCGATGCAGTTCTATGCAGGCTTCCCGCTGCGCGTGGCCACCGCCGAAGCCAGCACCTGGCTGCTGAAGGGGCTGGGTTTCGCCGCCGAGCGCAGCGGCAGCGCGATGGCGGTGGACGGCCGGCTCATCATCGTCGACGCGCCCTGCTCCGGCGTGCAGATGGTCTGGATGGCCTATTTCTGCGCCTGCGCGACCGCGCTTTGGGCAGGGCTGCGCGACGCGGCGTTCGCGCGGCGGCTGCCGGGGGTCGGCGCCCTCGTCCTGCTGGGCAATGTCCTGCGCAACAGTGTGCTGGTGGGCCTGGAGGCGCAGGGCCAGCCTGTGGAGGAATGGTTGCACCAGGCGGTCGGTCTGGCGGTGCTGGCCGGCGTCTGCGCAGGGGTGTGCGGATTGATGCGGCGCCCGGCGGGGCAGGCGTCCGCGACGGCGACGCCGCCAGGCGGGCCGCGCGGCGACGGCCCATGGCACATCGCCGATGCCGCGATCTGGCGCAAGCGCGCGAACCTGGCCACGGCATCGAGCCGTTGCCTGCCGCCGCCGGCCCGGCGCAACCGCCGCGGCTGGCCATGGCAATGGGCGGTGCTGCCGGCCTTGCTGGCCTGCCTGGCCGCACCGTGGGCCTTGCCGGGGTCGGATCCGGTCGGTGGCGGGAATGCCGGCCGCGTGGACAGCGAATGGCCGCGCGAATGGGAAGGCCGGGCCCTGCGACCCTTGGCGCTCAGCCCGGTCGAGCAGCGCTTCGCGGCCCATTTCCCGGGCCAGCTGACGCGCCTGACCGACGGCGTCCAGACTTTGGTCTGGCGGGAAGTGCATGCACCCACCCGCATGCTGCACCCAGCCGCGGACTGTTACCGCGGACTGGGCTACCGCATCGAAAACGCCCGGCTGGAACGCGATGCCCAAGATAGGCTGTGGCGCTGCTTCGTGGCAGAGCGCACGGGGCCGTCGGGAGAGAAGCAGCGTATCCGCGTCTGCGAGCGCATCGTCGATGCAACAGGCCGGTCTTTCACCGATACATCCAGCTGGTTCTGGTCGGCCCAGCTGGGACAATCGACCGGACCTTGGCAAGCGCTCACCATCGCGAGAGCCCTCTGATGACCGCCTCAACCGAAGACACCGCCCCACCCCCCGCCGACAATGCCCAACCCCGGCCCGCGCGCAGCGGCTTGAAGCGGACCCTGCAATGGCTCTCGCTGCTGTTCGGCACCGCCTGCCTGCTGCTGTGCGCCTTGCTGTTCTGGGCCCTGGTGATGCTGCGCGCCGCGCCCGAAGAGTGGTCTTTCCCGCTGCGGGTCGGCCCATGGACGCTGCAGGCCAGCGTGCCCACCACCTACCGGCTGCTCACCCACCCGGTGGCTTTGAAGGTGGCCACGCGGCTGATGCGCGGCCGGGTGCTGGAAACCCGCTGGGGGCCGGTCAGCCTGTTGGGCGGCGACGGCGAAGCCGGGCCCTGGGAACTGGAATGCCAGCCCTGCCTGTTGGCCTTGCCGTCGCTCGGACCCCAGCCCGTGCCGCTGTCGCGGCTCAGCGCCACCTTCCAGCGCAACGGGCAGGACCACCTGAAAGGCGATTTCATCGTCTCCCCGGCCCAGCCGGGCCCGGGCGGCGAACCGCTGAACCCGGTGAAAGGCCGCTGGCACCTGCAGATGGCGCGCCAACAGGCCGAGCTGGGCGTGGAGCTGCCGCCGACGCCGGCGCGCGACCTGGCCGGCCTGTGGTCGTCGCAACTACCCGAATGGCCGCGCGCGCAGATCGACGGCCGCATACGGTTGGACGCGCGCTGGCAGTTCCCGCGCACCGGGCCCGACCCGGCCGCCGGCAAACCCGGCGACAAGATCAACCTGCAGGTCGAAGGCTTCGCGGTGTCGGGCCTGGGCACCGAAGCGCTGCGCACGGCGCTGCCGCCGGGCTGCGCGGGCAACAACGGCAAGCTGCCCGACGGCGGATGGGGCCCCTGGCTTCCCAAGGCGGTGATGGCCGCCGAGGACCAGCGTTTCATGGAGCACGCCGGATTCGACCTGGCCGAATTGCAGGCCGCCTGGGCCAGCAACCAGTCGGTCGACAGAAAGGGCCTGCGGGGCGGCAGCACCCTCAGCCAGCAATTGGCCAAGATGGTCTACACCGGCGACGAACGCCACGCGTTGCGCAAGCTGCGCGAGCTGCTCTACGCCGTCGAACTCGACCGCACCTTGGGCAAGGCACGCGTGCTCGACCTCTACCTCGCCATGGCGCCCTGGGGGCAGGGCCAATGCGGCGCCGCCGCCGCGGCGAAGCACTATTTCAAGAAACCGGTGCAGCGCCTCGGCCCGGTCGAAGCCGCCTGGCTGGCCGGCCTGCTGCGCGCACCGGAACATGAACTGGCCCGCTGGGCCGAAGGCGGCCAGGGCCGCGACGAGCGCACCGCCTGGATCCTCAGGCAGATGCGCACCTTGCCTGCCAAGCAGCGGCAGACCTTGGTGGCCGCCTTGCCGGAATGGCCCGGCCCGGTGGCGGCCGGCGCCGGCCCAACCACCCGGAGGCCTTGACCGGGACCCGGCCGCAAGTCCGCGGGAACGCCGCTTGCTCCCAGCGCTTCCACTACGATCGGCAGTGGTGCAGCATGGAGGACCGACATGACCGCGACGATGACGAAGCACAAAGGCACACCCGCACGGCGCAGGCCGGCCGCCGTCCTGGCGGCCGTGGCGCTTTCGGTGGCCTTGGGCGGCTGCGGCTACAACGAATTCCAGAAACTTGACGAAGACGTCAAGGCCGGGTGGTCCGAGGTGCTCAACCAGTACCAGCGCCGCGCCGACCTGATCCCCAACATCGTCGCCACCGTCAAGGGCGAGGCCAACTTCGAGCAGGAGACGCTGACCAAGGTGGTGGAGGCCCGCGCCAAGGCCACCAGCATCCAGGCCACGCCCGAGTTGGTGAACAACCCCGAGGCTTTCGACAAATTCCAGAAGGCCCAGGGCGAATTGACCGGCGCGCTCAGCCGCCTGATGGTGGTGAGCGAGCAATACCCCAACCTCAAGGCCAACCGGGGCTTCCAGGATCTGCGCGTGCAGCTGGAAGGCACCGAGAACCGCATCACCGTGGCGCGCAACCGCTACATCAAGACGGTGGCCGACTACAACGTTCTGGCGCGCAGCTTCCCCACCAACCTCACGGCCAAGGTGTTCGGCTACGACGTCAAGCCCAGCTTCACCGTGCAGAACGAGGCGCAGATCTCCGCGCCGCCGGTGGTCGATTTCGGCGCCAGCCAGCCCGCGGCGAAGCAGTGAGCCGCCCAGGCGCCTTCGCCATGGCGGCCAGGCGGCTGCTGCTGGGGCTGTGCATGCTGCTGTCCTTGTGCGGCGGTGCCGCGCGCGCCCAGGCGGTGCGGCCCGTGCCGCCGCTGACCGACCGCGTCGTCGACCAGGCCGGCCTGCTCAGCCCCGCGCAGCGCAGCGCCTTGGTCGGCAAGCTGGCCGCGCTGGAGCAGTCCACCGGCAGCCAGGTGGCGGTGCTGGCCGTGCCGACCACGAAGCCGGAAGACATCACCGCCTTCGCGCAGCGGGTGGGCGACCAGTGGAAGATCGGCCGGCGCAGCGTCGGCGACGGCCTGCTCATCGTCGTGGCCAAGGACGACCGCAAGGTGCGCCTCGAAGTGGCCAAGGCGCTGGAAGGCGCCATCCCCGACTTGCTCGCCAAGCGCCTCATCGACGAGCACCTCGTGCCGGCCTTCAAGGCGGGCGACTATGCCGGTGGGCTGGACGCCGCGGTGGATGCGATCGGCGGCCGCATCCGCGGCGAGGGCCTGCCGCCGCCACAGGCGGGCGGTGACAAGGGTCCGCTCGGCGACCACGGGCTGGACGACCTCGAAAGCCTGATGGTCTTCCTGTTCGTGGCGGTGCCGATCGCAGGCGTGGTGTTCACCGGCCTGCTCGGCCGCAAGCTTGGCGCACTGGCCACCGGTGCGGGCGCCGGCGGACTGGGCTGGCTGGCCACGTCGAGCTGGCTGCTGGCCGGCTTGATCGGCGCGGCCGCCCTGGTCATGGTCGGCGTGCTGGGGTTGGGTGCCGCGCGCCGCTCCATCGCGGGCCCACGCGGCCGCCACGGCGGCCCGCTGGTCTGGACCGGCGGCGGCTTGGGCGGCGGCGGCTGGGGCTCTTCGGGTTCTTCTTCATCGTCGGACGGCGGCGGCTTCAGCAGCGGCGGCGGCGGCGATTTCGGCGGCGGCGGCGCATCGGGTGACTGGTGAACGGCGCGACGCCCTCATGAAAGCGACCATGGCAGCGAAAGCTCCCCCAACCCGGACCGTCGACAGCGGCAACAGGCTGCGGCGCATCCTCAAGCACCGCCTCTGGGACGAGACCGACGCGGCCCGGGCCCTCGGGCCGGGCGCGCTCGCGCGCATCCAGGAGCGGGTGGCCCGCAGCGAGGCGGGCCATGCCGGGGAAATCTGCGTCTGCGTCGAAGCCAGCCTGCCGCTGAGCTACCTGTGGCGCCGCGCGACCGCCCGTGACCGGGCGATCACGCAATTCGGCAAGCTGCGGGTCTGGGACACCGAAGGGAACAGCGGCGTGCTCATCTACCTGCTGCTGGCCGAGCACAAGGTGGAGATCGTCGCCGACCGGGGGCTCAATGCCCACGTCACGCCCGCCCGCTGGCAAGCGGTGCTGGAGACCATGCGCGCCGATTTCCAGGCCGGCCGTTTCGAAGCCGGGCTCCTCGCCGCGGTGGGCCAGGTGGACGCCCTGCTGCGGGCCCATTGCCCATTGCGGCCGGGCGAACAAGCGGTCGACGAACAGCCCGATGCCCCGCGGTGGGGGCGCTAGCGGGGCGGCGTAAGCCGGCGAGATGTCGGGCGACGCGCCGCGGCGTGAGGCGGGTGGTGGGCAGCGCCGATTTATCCGCCTCGCCACCGCAGGCGCCGTTCCTTCCGTTGCATGAATCGTCGGGCTGGATCCCATCGCACGGCAAGCCCTGGCTGGACTGGCGCTGCATGCCCGGCGCGGTCGATCCGTCACCCATTCGCGCGCCGGAAATCTTGTGTCGAATTGAAACCGTCCTGATCCGCCTACGGGATGCGACGCGCTTTAGCTGAGGCCGGGGTCCGAGAAGGCCCGGCAAGAAGCGACGCCTTGCACATCACCGCGCGGCCATCGAATGCTTCGGTGCCCCGCCCCAAGGCGATTCAACGACGAACTCAATCGGGAGATGGGATGAAACGATCGAAACTATTCAGCGCCACGGTGCTGGCCGCAGCCGTGGGCTCGGCCATGCTCGCGGGTTGCGGTGGCGGGACAGGCGCCGACGACATGTCGGCGGCGCAGCAAACCGGCAATGACGCGATCAGGCATGCGGCGGCTTACACCGGCCCGGGCGAGACACTGGTGGTGCGCGCCAAGTCGCAACTGGCGGGCGTGCGCGGCGGCCCCTCGACCTACAAGCAAGGCGCGTTCATGGTGATCATCGCCGACGGCAAGGTGATCGACAGCGTCGAAGTGCGCGCCACCGAATTCCAAGACTACGCCTTCAACATGCCCAGCCTGGCCGCGGGCACCAAGCTGGACATCGTCTACAACAACGACCTGGACACGGCCGAAGGACAAGACCGCAACCTGTTCATCGAGTCCATCACCGCCGCCGGCCAGAAGATCCTGCCCACCGCGCAGGGCGTGACCTTCGACCGCGCCACCGCGGACAAAACCACCGCTTTCGACGGCATCGACGTGCTGCCCGGCACGGGCGCGTTGTGGTGGAACGGGGCACTGCGCCTCACCATCCCTGGGGCCTCGAACACTGCCGGCCTGAGCCCCGCCTGCGCCAGCCTGTATGCCGCGGCGCCAGGGTTCGCGCTGACGTCCACCCGGCTGGTCGATCCCATCGTCGACATGGCCAAGCCGGCCAAGGGGACCGTGTTCACGGAGCCCAATTACAAGACCTGCATGTCCCGCGCGACGGACAACAAGGCCGACGGCGCGGGGACATCGGCGCTGGTCAACGACTACTCGCGCCACCAGGCTTTCAACGCCGACAATTCCAAATACCTGGTCTACGGCGTGGGCGGCGGCGGCATGTTCCTCTATGACGCCATCACCAAGGCGAAATTGAAGCAACTCAATGGCCTGGGGCCGGACACCGAGCCCAGCTGGCATCCGCAGGACCCGAACCTGCTCTACCACGTCGAAATGAACGGCAACGGCATGAATTTCCGGGAGCTGAACGTTTCGACCAATGTCACCCGGGTCGTCGCGGATTTCAGCGCTCGGGTGAAAGCCAAGTGGCCCAACGCAGAGCACGTGTGGACCGGCGGCGAAGGCTCGTCTTCGAAGGATGCCCGCTATTGGTGCTTCAAGGTTGAAAAGGGCGATTGGTCGACCGTCGGCGTGTTCACCTGGGACCGCCAGACCGACACGATCCTGGGCATGAAGAGCCTGAGCGACCCTGACAACATCAGCATGAGCCCCAGCGGCGATTACTGCGTGGTCTCGGGTGTCGTGGGAAGCAAAGCCGCGCCGACCGATTACGCGGTCATTTCCTATTCGCGGGACTTCTCCAAGGAAATGCTGGTGGCGAAGCGGGGCGAGCATTCGGACATCGCGATCGACGCCAATGGCGACGACGTGTATGTGTCCATCTCTTACGATGACACCGGCGACGGTGTCGAAGGCCGCGGCGTCTACATGCGCAACCTGCGGACCGGCGCGGTGACGCAACTGTTCGACAACTATGTCGATGGGATGAACGCCGCGTACCACTTCTCCGGCAAGTCGTTCAACAAGCCGGGGTGGGTTTTGGTCAGCACCTACGGCGAAGCTTCCACGCGGGACAACATCCCCTTCGCCAAGAAATGGATGCATGACAAGGTTCTGGCGGTTGAATTGAAGCCGAACCCCACGATCTACACCTTGGCCACCACGAGAAACATCACACCTGATTCGGACTGGTATTGGACCGAGCCGCACGCGACAGTCAACCGCGACTTCACAAAGGTTGTCTTCTCCAGCAACTGGAACGTGAACAGCTCGTACGACGTCGATGTCTACATGATCGAGATACCGGCCAACGCATTGAAGGCGGGTGTGGGTTCGACGAATCCCAACCCCGTCCCCAATCCCGTCCCCAATCCGGAGCCCACCCCCAACCCTCAACCGGATCCGGCCACCCCGCTGTCCGTGACCGTCACCAAGACCACGCGTTCCGGATACAACGCGAGTTTCGTCCTGCAATCCAACCAGCCGGCCAAATGCCGTGCGGCGTCGTCCCTGACGTATTCGTACGGCGCGCTGTACGACGACATCCCGGTCGATGCTTCCGGGCTCGTCCACACCAAAGCCTATGTGTTGGGTGCGCCGACCGCGCAAACCGCTTACGCGGTGTGCAAGGCCAACGCATCCACCGCCGAAGCGCAAGTGACGATCCGCATCGATTGATCCCTTAAAAGCCTGGCGCCGCTTTTCCGACAGCGGTGCCGGGCGTGCGAGTCGGCGCGGTGCGATCCGCCCGACCCGCCGGGGTCGGGAACCGGGCGTCGTTGGGTGCGATCGGGAGACCGTTGGGCAGCGAACCACCGAGGTGCGCTGGCGAGGGTCGCTGATCCGAACAAGGGGAAAACAGAAAAACGATCGCCGGTGACGAAAAAAAACCGCCATGCCTTCCCAGGCATGGCGGTTTTATTTTTTTGAGGAAGCGAGGCGTAAGAGGCCGCGCTTGTTATTTCTTGCGGTACTTGCGCAGCGCCGCGATCTGCGCCGCCAGGGCGACGAGTTCGTTCTGCGCCTTCGCCAGGTCGATGTCGCTCTTGGCGTTCTTCAGCGCCTCTTCGGCCAGGGCTTTGGCTTCGTTGGCCTTGGCTTCGTCCAGGTCCTTGCCGCGGATCGCGGTGTCGGCCAGCACCGTGACGGTGCCGGGCTGGACTTCGAGGATGCCGCCGGCCACGAAGACGAACTCTTCCTGGCCGTTGTCGGCGCGCTCGATGCGCACCGCGCCGGGGCGGATGCGGGTGATCAGCGGCGTGTGGCGCGGCAGGATGCCCAGCTCGCCGCCTTCGCCCGGCAAGGCCACGAACTTGGCCTCGCCCGAGAAGATCGACTCTTCGGCGGAAACAACATCAACGTGCAGGGTGGCCATGCGTGGTAATCCTTAAATTTCGTTCAAGCAGTGCGAAGAACAACAGAGGGAGGGCGTGGCCAGGCGCCTGTGCTGCCAACCCGGCCGCGTTGGAGGCGCGGCCGCGTCGGCGGAGGATGTGCTCGCCGCCCCCGCCCGCTTATTGCATCTTCTTGGCCTTCTCGAACGCCTCGTCGATCGTGCCGACCATGTAGAACGCTTGCTCGGGCAGGCTGTCGCACTCGCCGGCCACGATCATCTTGAAGCCGCGGATGGTTTCCTTCAGCGGCACGTACTTGCCCGGGGCGCCGGTGAACACTTCGGCCACGTGGAACGGCTGCGACAGGAAACGCTGGATCTTCCGGGCGCGGGCCACGGCCAGCTTGTCTTCCGGCGCGAGTTCGTCCATGCCCAGGATGGCGATGATGTCGCGCAGTTCCTTGTAGCGCTGCAGCGTGCCCTGCACTTGGCGGGCGACGTTGTAGTGCTCCTCGCCGACGACGTTCGGGTCGAGCTGGCGGCTGGTGGAATCCAGCGGGTCCACCGCGGGGTAGATGCCCAGCGCGGCGATGTCGCGGGACAGCACGACGGTGGAGTCCAAGTGGGCGAAGGTGGTCGCGGGCGACGGGTCGGTCAAGTCGTCGGCGGGCACGTAGACGGCCTGGATCGAGGTGATCGAGCCGACCTTGGTCGACGTGATGCGCTCTTGCAGGCGGCCCATTTCCTCGGCCAGCGTCGGCTGGTAGCCCACGGCGGAGGGCATGCGGCCCAGCAGCGCGGACACTTCGGTGCCGGCCAGGGTGTAGCGGTAGATGTTGTCGACGAAGAACAGCACGTCGCGGCCTTCGTCGCGGAAGGACTCGGCGATGGTCAGGCCGGTCAGCGCGACGCGCAGGCGGTTGCCCGGCGGCTCGTTCATCTGGCCGTAGACCATGGACACCTTGGAGTCTTCAAGCTTCTCCAGGTTCACGACGCCGGAGTCGGCCATCTCGTGGTAGAAGTCGTTGCCCTCGCGGGTGCGCTCGCCCACGCCGGCGAACACCGACAGGCCCGAGTGCGCCTTGGCGATGTTGTTGATGAGCTCCATCATGTTCACGGTCTTGCCCACGCCGGCGCCGCCGAACAGGCCCACCTTGCCGCCCTTGGCGAACGGGCAGACGAGGTCGATCACCTTGATGCCGGTCTCCAGCAGGTCCTGCGACGGGCTCAGCTCGTCATAGGCCGGCGGCTTGCGGTGGATGGAGGCGGTCAGCTCCTGGCTGACGGGGCCGCGCTCGTCGATCGGGGTGCCCAGCACGTCCATGATGCGGCCGAGCGTGGCGCGGCCGACGGGCACGGAGATCGGGTTGCCGGTGTTCTGAACGGTCAGGCCGCGGCGCAGGCCGTCGGACGAGCCCAGCGCGATGGTGCGCACGACGCCGTCGCCGAGCTGCTGCTGCACTTCCAGGGTCAGTTCGGTGCCCACCATCTTCAAGGCGTCATACACCTTGGGCATCTGGTCGCGGGGGAACTCCACGTCCACCACGGCGCCGATGCACTGGACGATCCGGCCTTCGGCTTGGGTCGCTGCTTGAGTATTCGACATGTCGCTTCCTTTTATCAATTCGGGGTGCTTAGACGGCGGCCGCGCCGGCCACGATCTCGGACAATTCTTTGGTGATCGCCGCCTGGCGGGTCTTGTTGTAGACCAGTTTCAGCTCGGCGATCACGTTGCCGGCGTTGTCGGTGGCCGACTTCATCGCCACCATGCGGGCCGACTGCTCGGACGCCATGTTCTCGGCGACGGCCTGGTAGATCAGGGCTTCGGTGTAGCGCACCAGCAGCTCGTTGATCACGCTCGGCGCGTCAGGCTCGTAGATGTAATCCCAGCCGTGGCCGGACTTGTCGGCGGTCATGCTTTCGGCCGACAGCGGCAGCAGCTGCTGCACCACCGGCTCCTGCTTCATCGTGTTGATGAAGCGGGTGTAGCAGAGGTACACCGCACTGAGCTTGCCTTCCGCATAGGCGTCGAGCAGCACCTTCACCGGGCCGATCAGCTTGTCCAGGTGGGGTTTGTCGCCCAGCTGGGTGACGTGCGAAACCACCTTGGCACCGATGCGGTTCAAGAACCCCAGGCCCTTGTTGCCGATGGCGACCGCCTCGGTCTTCTGGCCCACCGCTTCCAATTCCCTCAGTTTGGAGGTGACGGCGCGCAGGACGTTGGTGTTCAAGCCGCCGCACAGGCCCTTGTCGGTGGTGACGACGATGAAGCCCGCGGTTTTCGCGCCGTCATGGGCAACCATGAAGGGGTGCTGGTACTCGGGCGTGGCCTGGGACAGGTTGGCCGCCAGGTTGCGGATCTTGTCGGCGTAGGGCCGGGCCGCGCGCATGCGGTCCTGCGCCTTGCGCATCTTCGAGGCGGCGACCATTTCCATGGCCTTGGTGATCTTCTTGGTGTTCTCGACACTCTTGATCTTGCCGCGTATTTCCTTTCCTGCTGCCATGACGGAGCTCCTAAATGGGTTTCAGGGTCGTTGTCAGGGTCAGGCGAAGGATTTCTTGAAGGCAGCGACGGCGCCGGACAGTTCCGCTTCCGCGTCCTTGTCCAGGACCTTGGTGTCTTCGATCTTCTTCAGCAGGCCGGCGTGGCTGGTCTTCAGGAACTGGTGCAGGCCGTGCTCGAAGGCCAGGACCTTCTTGACGTCGATGTCGTCCATGAAGCCCTTGTTCACCGCGAACAGGGTCGCGCCCATCAGGCTGATGGACAGGGGAGAGTACTGGGACTGCTTGAGCAGCTCGGTCACGCGGGCGCCGCGGTCCAGCTGCTTGCGGGTGGCTTCGTCCAGGTCGGAAGCGAACTGCGCGAACGCAGCCAGTTCACGGTACTGGGCCAGATCGGTACGGATACCGCCCGACAGGTTCTTCACCAGCTTGGTCTGGGCAGCACCACCCACGCGCGACACCGAGATACCGGCGTTGATGGCGGGGCGGATACCGGCGTTGAACAGGCTGGTTTCCAGGAAGATCTGGCCGTCGGTGATCGAGATCACGTTGGTCGGAACGAAGGCGGACACGTCGCCAGCTTGCGTTTCGATGATCGGCAGTGCGGTCAGCGAACCGGTCTTGCCCTTGACTTCACCCTTGGTGAAGGCTTCGACGTAGTCGGCGTTCACGCGGGCGGCGCGCTCGAGCAGGCGGCTGTGGAGATAGAACACGTCGCCGGGGAAGGCTTCGCGGCCCGGCGGGCGGCGCAGCAGCAGCGAGACCTGGCGGTACGCGACGGCCTGCTTGGACAGGTCGTCATAGATGATCAGCGCGTCCTGGCCGCGGTCGCGGAAGTACTCGCCCATCGTGCAGCCCGAGTACGCCGAGACGTACTGCATGGCGGCCGATTCCGACGCGGAGGCCGCGACGACGATGGTGTATTCCATCGCGCCGTTGGCTTCCAGCGCGCGCACCACGTTCTTGATCGACGACGCCTTCTGGCCGATGGCGACGTAGATGCAGGTCATGTTCTGACCCTTCTGGTTGATGATCGCGTCGATGGCCACGGCGGTCTTGCCGGTCTGGCGGTCGCCGATGATCAGCTCGCGCTGGCCGCGGCCGATCGGCACCATGGAGTCGATCGACTTCAGGCCGGTCTGCATCGGCTGGTCGACCGATTTGCGCGCGATCACGCCGGGGGCGATCTTCTCGATCGGGGCGGACAGCTTGGTGTTGACCGGGCCCTTGCCGTCGATCGGCTGGCCCAGGGCGTTGACCACGCGGCCGCGCAGTTCGGGGCCCACGGGCACTTCCAGGATGCGGCCGGTGCACTTGACCGTGTCGCCTTCGGAGATGTGCTCGTACTCGCCCAAGATCACGGCGCCGACCGAGTCGCGCTCGAGGTTCAGCGCCAGGCCGAAGGTGGGCGTGCCGTCGGCGGTGGCCGGGAACTCCAGCATTTCGCCCTGCATCGCGTCCGACAGGCCGTGCACGCGCACGATGCCGTCGGTCACCGAGACGACGGTACCCTGGTTGCGGATGTTGGCCTCGACACCGAGGCCTTCGATGCGGCTCTTGATGAGCTCGGAAATTTCTGCGGGATTCAGTTGCATTGCTTTACTCCGGTCCGCAGGCACAAAGCGCCCACGATGTGGATGGGGATCGAACCGCTTGCAGGCGCCACGGGGGCGCCTGCCTTCAGGCGGTCAGCGCCACTTTCATTTGTTCAAGTCGGGCCTTGACCGACGTGTCGAGCACCTCGTCGCCCACCACCACCCGCACACCGCCGATCAGTTCGGGCTGCACCCGGACGGAGGCGTTGAGCTTGCGGCCGAAACGTTTCTCCAGGGTCGCGACGAGGTCGGACAGCTGGCGGTCGTCGATCGGGAAAGCGCTGTGGATGACGGCGTCCGAGGAGCCGGCGTTCTGGTTGACCAGCGCCTGGAACTGCGCCGCGATCTCGGGCATGACCGCCAGGCGGCCGTTCTCGATCACGGCACCCATCAGGTTGACGATGGGGGCCGACAAGGGCACGCCCGCGGCGGCCTGCACGACGGACATCACCTGCTCGGCGCTGGCCTTGGGGTTGTCGGCGAACTGGCGCAGCTGCGCGTCGGCCGTCACCAGGCCCAGGGCCTGGACTTGTTCGGCCAGGGCTTTCAGGTCGCCTTTGACGGCGACCTGGAACAGCGCTTCGGCATAGGGGCGGGCGAGGGTTGCTAATTCAGCCATGCTCAGACTCCGGACGGGCGCGCGTTCACAGCTCGGCCTTCAGGCGCGTCAGGAGCTCGGCGTGGACGCCGGCATTGACTTCGCGCTTGAGGATCTGCTCGGCGCCCTTGACGGCCAGCACGGCCACCTGGTCGCGCAGGGCTTCCCGGACCTTGACGGCCTCTTGGTCGGCTTCCGCCCGGGCCGCCGCGATGATCTTGGCGCCTTCTTCGTGGGCACGGGCTTTGGCCTCTTCGATCATCGACTGGGCGCGGCGCTCGGCATCGCTCAATCGCTGGGAGACGCTGGTGTTCGCGGACGCCAGTTGCTCTTGGGCCTTCTTGTTAGCCGAAGCCAGTTCGGTCTTGGCGCGATCGGCCGCCGAGAGCCCTTCGGCGATCTTGGCGGCGCGTTCGTCCAGGGCCTTTGTCAAGGGCGGCCAGATGTAGCGCATGGTGAACCACACAAGGATCGCGAAGACGACCGCTTGCAGGAACAGGGTTGCATTGATGTTCACGGCACGATCCTTTCAGTCGTGAAAGGGGCGGGGGAAATCAGCGGATGACGAAGGGGTTTGCGAATGCGAACAGCAGTGCGATGGCCACGCCGATCAGGAAGGCGGCGTCGATCAGGCCGGCCAAGATGAACATCTTGGTCTGCAGTTCGTTCATCAGTTCGGGTTGGCGGGCCGAGGACTCGAGGAACTTGCCGCCCATCAGCGCGATGCCGATGGAGGCGCCGATGGCGCCCAGGCCCACGATCAAACCACAAGCCAGCGCGACGAGACCGAGGATGTTTTCCATGATTGCTCCTAAGGAATGAAAGAAAGAAAGAAAAAGAAAGGAATAACGGGAAGAGAAGAATCAGGCCGTGCAACGACACCCGGGGGCGTCAGTGCGCGTCATGAGCCTGGCCCACGTAGATCAGGGTCAGCATCATGAAGATGAATGCCTGCAAAGTGATCACGAGGATGTGGAACAGCGTCCACACCGTGCCCGCCACCACCTGCCCCACCCCCAGCCAGAAACCGCCGGACAGGGGATTGAACTCCCACGCCCACACGCCGCCCATGAGGGCGATCAGCATGAACACGAGCTCGCCTGCGAACATGTTGCCGAAGAGCCGCATGCCGTGGGACACCGTTTTCGCGACGAACTCGATCATCTGCATGAGGAAGTTCACCGGATAGAGAAACCACTTGTCGCCGAACGGCGCGGCGATCAATTCGTGCGCCCAGCCGCCGACGCCCTTGATCTTGACGTTGTAGACGAGGCAGACGACCAGCACGCTGACCGACAGGCCGAGCGTGGTGGACAGGTCGGCGGTGGGCACGACGCGCATGTAGTCCTTGAAGCCGAGAGCGGGGCCGGCGCTGTGCCAGAGCATGGGCAGGGCGTCGACGGGCAGCATGTCCATGAAGTTCATCAGGAAGATCCAGACGAACACGGTGAGCGCCAGGGGCGAGACCAGCTTGCGGCTCTTGGCGTTGTGGATCACGCCCTTGGCCTGGTTCTCGACCATCTCGGCCAGGATCTCGACGGCGGCCTGGAAACGGCCCGGCACGCCGGACGTGGCGCGGCGCGCGGCCTTCCACATCAGGAAGCAGGCCAGGATGCCCAGGACGGTCGAATAGAACAGCGAATCCAGGTTGAACACGCTGAAGTCGACGATGGACGCCTGCTTCACGCTCTCGAAAGAGAAGTTCTTCTGCAGATGCTGCAGGTGGTGCTGGATGTATTCGGTCGCGCTCGGACCCGATGCAGCGTGATTTTCAGCGGACATGTGGAACTGTCTCTTTGCTAAAGAACCTGACTCCGAACCGACCGGCGCTGCCCGAGGATCAGCACCAGCCAGTTCACCTTCAAACACAGGATCATCGTCAGCAGCAACGCCAACCAACTCAGACCCGGCACCACTTTCGGCGCGGCGAAAAGCATCGCCACGGCCACGACCATCTTCACCAGCTCCCACACCATGAACTGCGACAGCGCAGCGCCCGGTTGCAGGCCGATCGTTCTTTTCATGCCCCTGGCCATCACCGCGCCAGGAACCACCACCGCGGCCGCGCCGTAAAGCGTCGACCAGGCCAAGCCCGTGTTCCGTGTGAGCCCCCAGACCAGTCCGGAAACGCACAAACCCACACCGGCCTGGGCCGCGACCGCCAGCCAAGGCGACACCGGTGGATGCCGCGCCCGCAAGGCCGCGGCTTCTTGTTTCGTCAAGGGCTTGAAGATGTCTTCTTGCACCTCATCTTCGTCTACCCAAGCTTCGCGGTTGCCGGCGGGGTGGCCATCATCGATGCGATCGGTCATGGTTCCTGTGCCAGTGGCCACTGCTGAGCTCCCGGCCGTCGGGCCGGGCCCTGGGCGCGGGCAGCTGGCATGAGCGGCTTCGCACCGCGCAGGCTGGCAAGCGCCAGGGAAGCTTTGCCGGACAGCTCGGGAGCAATCCCTGGGCTGTGGTCAGCAAAGCCTCGGGATTATACGAGGTAACCCGATGTGTTCAAGTCAGGCCGGTTCGGCCACCTGCGGGAAGGCCATGCCGTTTGCGCATGGCGTGATCGCGCGCGGCCGGCGCGGCGCGGTCAAACTTCCCGCGAAAACACGTTGACGGGCAGGCCGGGTGTCTCGACCCGCAGGCTCAGCACGCAACCCGCATGGGGTTGCGCGGCGAGTTCCTCCGGGCTGCGCCCTTCGCGGCCGGTGGTGACGTACAGCGTGCGCAGGTCGGCGCCGCCGAAGCAGGGCATGGTCGGGCAGCGCGCCGGCAGGCGCACTTCCCGCAGGATTTCCCCCTGGGGCGACAACCTCAGCACGCGCTGGCCCTCGAACATCGCCACCCAGTAGCAGCCCTCGGCGTCGACGGCGGCGCCGTCGGGCCGGCCGCCGTAGTCCGCCAGGCCCTGGTCGGCCCGCTTCGGTTCGAAGCGGGCGAAGGTTCGGCGGTCGGCGAGCGCGCCGGTCTCGGTATCGAAGTCGAGCGCGTAGACGGTGTGCGCCTTGGTGTCGCTCCAGTACATGGTCCGGCCGTCGGGGCTCCAGGCCAGGCCGTTGGACGTGGTGACGCCGCCTTCGCGCCGTGCCAGGCGCCCTTGGCTGAAGCAATAAAGGTGGGCCAGCGGTGGATCGCGCGGCTCGTAGATCGTGCCGACCCAGAACCGGCCTTGGGGGTCGCATTTGCCGTCGTTGAAGCGTTCCTGGCGCGGGTCGTAGGGGGGGGCGGCCAGGGGGGCGCGTTCGCCGGTGCGGGTGTCCAGTCGCCAAAGGCCGTCGCGCATGGCGAGCAGCAGCGCGCCGTCGCTCATCGGCGCGCAGCAGGCGACGTCGGTATCGAACTGCCAATGGCGGTGTTCGCCGGTGCGCGGGTCGTGGCGGTTCAATCGGTGGCCAGGGATGTCGCACCAATAGAGGACCTGCTCCTGCGGGTGCCACATCGGCGATTCGCCCAGGCGGCTGGGTTCGGCAACGGCGACCTGGATGTCGGGCGAAGTGGGTGTCATGGGCGCGTCCTGGTCGGTCTGGAATGAGTTGGAGGGGTGGCGCCGCACGGCGGCGGCTCGCTGGGCGCCAAAGAAACGCCCTCTCGGCCTGGGCTCAATAGCGGGACAGCCCGCCGCTCAGGTCGGCCTTGAGGTAATGCGCCCCCGGTATGGGGTTGTAGTAATAAGGCGGGATCTCGGTGAAGCCCAGCGTGACATAGAGTTCCCGCGCCGCTTCCATGTCGTCCAGGGTGTCGAGCAGGACGGTGGAATAGCCCGCCTGCTGGGCATGGTCGAGCAAGGCTTCGGCCAGCATGCGGCCCAGGCCGAAGCGGCGGAAGGCGGGCCTCACATAGAGCCGCTTCATTTCGCAGGCGTCGGGATAGTCGGAGTCGGGGAAGGGGCGGTAGGCGCCGCAGCCGGCCACGTGGCCGTCCAGCCAGGCCAGCAGCAGGTGGCCGCCAGGGGCCGCATAGTCGCCGGGCAGTCGCGCCAGCTCGGCCTCGAAGTTCTGGAAGCAAAGGTCGATGCCCAGGCTGGCGGCGTAGTCGCGGAAGATCTCGCGCGTGGCCTCGATGCCCTCCGCCCCTTCGGGAGGCAGCAGCTGGATGTCGGGCTGTCGTTCACTCATCTCATGGGCGAAGAAGAAGCATCGGCGCAGTTTAGGGCAACGCCGGCCGGCCCTTCACGCGGCCTGGCCCAGGGCGATGAGCCAGGCCACGCCCCCCGCGCAAAGCGCCGCGAGCACCAGCGCCAGCAAGCGGCTGGCCGAAGTGTCGCGGGACGGCGGTACGCCGGCGCCCAGGAATTTGTCGCCGTGCAGCATGGGACCAATCAAGTTTTTCTTCCTGAGGAAATACACCGCGACGGCCAGCACGTGCAAGGCGACCAGCCCGATGATCAGCCATTGCCCATACGCCTTGTGCCAGGCGGTGGCCAGACCGCTGGCGGCGCCGGACACGAAACGGACCAGCGGACCGGTGTTGGCGATCTCGTCGTCGGCCACCAGGCCGGTGGCCACCTGGGCCAGCAGGATGGCCAGCAGCGCGAACACCGACAGGGCGCCGGTCGGGCTGTGGCCGACGTCCCAGTGCGCGTGCGCCGGGCGCTCGCCCTTGAGGTAGCGCAGCAGGCTGCGCGGCGAGTAGATGAAGCTGGCGAAACGCGACCAGCGGCCGCCGACGAAGCCCCAGACCAACCGGAAGGCCAGCAGCGCCAGGATGGCGTAGCCGAGCCGGAAGTGCCAAACCATCGCGTTGCCGCCCACCTTGGCGGTGACCACGGAGCCGATGACGCAGGCCGCGAGCAGCCAGTGGAACAAGCGCGTCGGGAGATCCCACACGCGCACGGGCCGTGGCGTGTCGGTCGCGGGGGGGCTGGCGGTCGCGGGGGTGTCCGCTGGGTGCATGGGCAGCTCCTGGCTTGGTGATCGCTGGACTTTACCGATTCGCCGCGGCCAGGCCGGCGGTGTTCACACGCCCCGCGTTCGGTCCGCTTTGAACCGCGCCGCGAACGCGGCGAACCGGCCCTCGTCGAGCGCTTCGCGGACTTCGCGCATCAGGTTCAGGTAATAGTGCAGGTTGTGGATGCTGGCCAGCATCGGCCCGAGCATCTCGCCGCAGCGGTCGAGGTGGTGCAGGTAGGCGCGGGAGAACCCCCCGGCGGTGCCGCCGCCGGGCAGGGCGCAGCCGCTGCAGGTGTAGCAGGCGCAGGTCTCGTCCACCGGGCGTTCGTCGGACTTGTGGCGGGCGTTGCGCAGTTTCAGGTCGCCGAAGCGGGTGAAGAGGTGGCCGTTGCGCGCGTTGCGGGTGGGCATCACGCAGTCGAACATGTCGACGCCACAGGCGACGCCTTCGACCAGGTCTTCCGGCGTGCCCACGCCCATCAGGTAGCGCGGCTTGTGGGCAGGCAGGCGGTGCGGGGTGTGCGCCATGATGCGGCGCATGTCTTCCTTGGGTTCGCCGACGGACACGCCGCCGATGGCGTAGCCCGGCAGGTCCAGCTCGACCAGCGCGTTCAGCGACGCTTCGCGCAGGTGCTCGAA
Source organism: uncultured Burkholderiales bacterium (assembly GCA_966211815.1). GTDB lineage: Bacteria > Pseudomonadota > Gammaproteobacteria > Burkholderiales > Burkholderiaceae_C > JANPCX01. The sequence continues at coordinate 164,425 of CBIHOD010000001.1, read as the reverse complement.
CATGCCGCCCTGCACGATGCCGAAGAGCGCGTTGCGGTTCTCCAGGCGCCGGTGCTCGGCCAGGCAACGCGCGGCCCAGCGCAGGCTCAGCGCCATCGACACGCGGGCCTCGCGCTCGGTGGTGAGGTGGCCCTTGGTCTCGTAGGGCGTGCATTCGTCGAACTGCATGACGATGTCGGAGTCCAGCACGTGCTGGATCTGCATGCTCACTTCGGGTGTGAGCAGCAGCTTGTCGCCGTTGACCGGCGAGGCGAACTTCACGCCCTCCTCGCTGATCTTGCGCATCTCGCCCAGGCTCCACACTTGGAAGCCGCCGCTGTCGGTGAGGATGGGTTTGTGCCAGCCCTCGAAGCGGTGCAGGCCGCCGAACTGCTTCAGCACGTCCAGGCCGGGCCGCAGCCACAGGTGGAAGGTGTTGCCCAGGATGATCTGCGCGCCCATCTCTTCAAGCGAACGCGGCATCACGCCCTTGACGGTGCCGTAGGTGCCCACGGGCATGAAGACCGGCGTCTCGACGACGCCGTGGTTGAGGGTCAGGCGGCCCCGGCGGGCCTGGCCTTCGGTCTTGAGGAGATCGAAATTCAGCATGGCCGGGATTGTCGCAGCCCCCCCATCGGGGAAGGCGCGGTCGCCTCCCGGCCCACCGGTGGTATCGGCCGCCGCCACTTCGGCGCGGGCGCTTGAACCGCCGCCCCCAGGCCCGCCACGATGCCGCACCTTCATGTGGAGGTGCCTTGGAGAAAAGGACCCATGGGTTCTGCCTTAGGTTCCACCGGAACCAGCCTGATCGCCGCCGTGCTGCTGGCCGACCTCGCCTCGGGCCTGGTGCATTGGGCGGAAGACGCCTACGCCCGCGTCAAGCCGGGCCGCAAGCTCGGTCTGATCAACAAGATCGCGCAAGAGAACGACCTGCACCATGAAAGGCCGCGCGCCTTCCTTTCCAAAAGCTGGTGGGCGAGCTCATGGGACCTCGCATTCGTCGCGGCCGCGCTGCTGGCGGCGGCCTGGGGCCTGGGCCGCCTGACCCCCGCCGTCGCCCTCTTCGCCTTGCTGACGGCGAACGCCAACCAACTGCACAAGTGGACCCACCAGAGCCCCTCGGAGAAACCGTGGTGGGTGACGCGCCTGCAGCGCGCCTACCTGCTGCAGACGCCGCGCCACCACGGCCGGCACCACCAGGGCGCGAAAGACTCGCACTACTGCGTGGTCACCAACTTCCTGAACCCGCTGCTCGAAGAAGTGGGCTTCTGGCGCCTGCTGGAATCGCTCGTCGAGCGGCTCACCGGGCGCAAGCCGCGTCACGCCCAGGCCTGAGGCTCAGGCGGCGGCGCGCTCCAGGAGCATCGCGTCGCCGTAGCTGAAGAAGCGGTAGCGCCGCTCGACGGCGTGGCGGTACAGCGCCATCACCCGGCCGTGGCCGGCGAAGGCGCTGACCAGCATCATCAAGGTGCTCTTGGGCAGGTGGAAGTTGGTGAGCAGCAGGTCGGCCACGCGGAATTCGAAGCCGGGGGTGATGAAGATGTCGGTCTCGCGCGCGCCGGCTTCCAATCGGCCCGGCAGCGCGGCCGATTCGAGCGCGCGCAGCGTGGTGGTGCCCACGGCCAGCACGCGGCCGCCCTGGGCGCGGGTGCGGGCGATGGCCTCGACCGTGGGCTCGGGCACGTCGAACCATTCGCTGTGCATCTTGTGGTCTTCCAGCCTGTCGACGCGCACCGGCTGGAAGGTGCCGGCGCCGACGTGCAGCGTGACGCCGGCGGTGCCGACGCCTTTTTCCGCCAGCGCCGCCAGCACCGCCTCGTCGAAATGCAGTGCCGCGGTCGGCGCGGCCACGGCGCCGGGCGCGCGGGCGAAGACCGTCTGGTAGCGGCGCTCGTCGTCGGACGAGTCGGCGTGCTCGATGTAGGGCGGCAGCGGCACATGGCCGTGGGCGGCCAGCAGTTCGAAGGGGTCGGACGGGAAGCGCAGGTGGAACATCCCGCCGTCGGGGCCGCAGCGGCCCAGCACTTCCGCGTCGAAGGCGTCGGCGAAACGCACCGTGCCGCCGGGCTTGGGGCTCTTGCTGGCGCGCAGGTGGGCCCAGACCTCCAGCGTGCCGGGCAGCACCCGTTCCACCAGGGCCTCCACCGACCCGCCCGACGGTTTGGCGCCGAACAGCCGGGCCTTGATGACGCGGGTGTCGTTGAAGACCAGCAGGTCGCCCGCCCGCAGCAGGCCGGGCAGGTCGCGGAAGGCCAGGTCGGCCGGCGCCTCGGCGCGGCCGTCCAGCAACCGCGAGCCGCTGCGCTCGCTGGCGGGGTGCTGGGCGATCAGCTCGGGCGGCAGTTCGAAGTCGAAATCGGCGGTGGTGTAGGCGCGCTCGGACGAAATGTTGAGGGAGATGGGCATGCCGTCGGGGGCCCGGCACGGCCCGTGCCGGGGCGGTTTGAAGGGCAGAATTGTCCCATGCCCACCCCCACGCCCCCATCCGCCCCGGCGCCGCGCAAGGAGAAGTCCGCGCCGCAGAAGGCGATGGAGAAGATGGGCCTGCTGCGCGACATCGACCTGGCCCTGCACCTGCCGCTGCGCTACGAGGACGAGACCCGGCTGACACCCGTGGCCGCGCTGCGCGACGGCCAGCCGGCGCAGGTGGAAGGCGTGGTCGCGCACAGCGAGGTTCAGCTGCGCTCGCGCCGGCAGCTGGTGGTGAGGCTGCACGACGACGCGGGCGACGAGCTGGTGCTGCGCTTCCTGAACTTCTACCCGGGCCACCAGAAGACCCTGGCCGTCGGCGCGCGGGTGCGGGTGCGCGGCGAGGCGCGCGGCGGCTTCCTCGGCCAGGAGATGGTGCACCCGCAGTTCAAGGCGGTGCGGCCGGGCCAGGCGCTGGCGGCAGCGCTGACCCCGGTCTACCCCGCCTCCGCGGCGCTGCCGCAGGTCTACCTGCGCAAGGCCGTCGCCTCGGGTTTGCAGCGCGCCGATTTATCGGAAGTGCTGCCGCCCGAACTCGTGCCGCCCGGCCTGCCCAGCCTGCGCGCCAGCCTGCAGCAGCTGCACCATCCGCCGGCCGACGCGTCGCTGGCCGCGCTGGAAGACCGCAGCCACCCCGCCTGGCTGCGGCTGAAGTTCGAAGAGTTGCTGGCCCAGCAGCTGTCGCAGCTGCAGGCCCGTCGCGAGCGCGCCCTGCAGCGCGCGCCGCGCTTCGAGGCGCGCCCCGGCGGGCTGCACGAGCGGCTGCTGGCCGCGCTGCCATTCGCGTTGACGGGCGCCCAGCGCCGCGTGGTCGAGGAGATCGCGCTGGACATGCAGCGCGAGCAACCCGCCCGGCCCGACGGCGGCCTGACCGCCGTGCCGATGCACCGCCTGCTGCAGGGCGACGTGGGTTCCGGAAAGACGGTGGTGGCCGCGCTCAGCGCGGCGGTGGCCATCGGCGAAGGCTGGCAGTGCGCGCTGATGGCGCCGACCGAGATCCTCGCCGAACAGCATTTCCGCAAGCTCGCCGCCTGGCTGGAGCCGCTGGGCGTGCAGGTGGCCTGGCTCACCGGCAGCCGCAAGGGCAAGGGCCGCCGCGAGATGCTCGACCGCGTGGCCAGCGGCGAAGCCGCGCTGGTGGTGGGCACTCACGCGGTGATCCAGGACGACGTGCGTTTCGCACGTCTCGGCCTGGCCATCATCGACGAGCAGCACCGCTTCGGCGTCGCCCAGCGCCTGGCGCTGCGCGACAAGCTCGACGAGGAGCGGCTGGAGCCCCACCTGCTGATGATGAGCGCCACGCCCATCCCGCGCACGCTGGCGATGACCGTGTTCGCCGACCTGGACATCAGCACCATCGACGAGCTGCCGCCCGGCCGCACGCCGATCGTCACCAAGGTGTTCGCCGACTCGCGGCGCGGCGACGTGGTCGAGAAGATCGGCGGCGAGCTGGCCCAGGGCCGGCAGGTCTACTGGGTGTGCCCCTTGATCGAGGAGTCGGAAAAGCTCGACCTGCAGAACGCCACCGCCACCCACCAGGAACTGTGCGCCGCCCTGCCCGGCACGCTGGTGGGCCTGCTGCACGGCCGCATGCCGGCGGCCGAGAAGGCGGCGGTGATGGCGTTGTTCACCTCCGGCGCCATGGGCGTGCTGGTCAGCACCACCGTCATCGAAGTGGGGGTCGACGTGCCCAACGCCAGCCTGATGGTGATCGAGCACGCCGAGCGCTTCGGCCTGTCGCAGCTGCACCAGCTGCGCGGCCGGGTGGGGCGCGGCGCGGCGGCCAGCGTCTGCGTGCTGCTTTACACCGGCCCGCTCAGCCCCACCGGGAAAGACCGCCTGAAAGCCATGGGCCAGACCAACGACGGCTTCGAGATCGCGCGGCGCGACCTGGAGATCCGCGGCCCGGGCGAATTCCTCGGCGCGCGCCAGAGCGGCGTGCCGCTGCTGCGCTTCGCCGACCTGCAGGAGGACATGCCGCTGGTCCAGCTGGCCCGCCAGGCGGCGCAGGCGCTGCTGGACGGCCACGCCGGCGCCGCCGAGAAGCACCTGGCGCGCTGGCGCGGGGTGCGGGCGGAATACCTGAAGGCCTGACCCTTCCACTGTCCTCATCCGCCCACCCCATCGGCCCCGCCATCGCACCCCGCCATGCGCCAGACCCTTGCCACCTTTTTCGCCCGCTATGACGGCCTGGCGCTGCGCCCGCCGGACGAGGCGCGGGCCGGCGCCCCGCCCGGCGACGAACCCGCGCGGCAGCTCCAAGCCCGGCTTCGCCAGTGGTGCTTCGAAGGCGCGGGCAGCGGCGCACGGCCCCGGTGGCGGCCCGGCGCGCGCACCGCGGTGCCGCTGCGCTTCGCCGTGGCACGGCTGGAGGCGGACGACCCGGCGTGGTCCGCCGGCATCGCCGAATCCCTTTGCCTGGACCTGGATGGAACGCGGCAACTGCAGGCCTGCACCGACGGCGCGGCCCGGCTGCGACTGCGGCTGGCGGTGAAGCTGCGCGACGCACAGTGGTGGCGACCGCGGCAGCCGTTCGACCCTTGGGACAGCGGTTTCGTCCCCACCGACGGCGCGGGCCGCGCGCACCTCGCGGGCGGCTTCCTGCCGCGCCGCGCCACGCTGATCGTGGCTGCCGGGGCTCCGGAGGACGCGCTGCTGGCCTGCGTCGGCGGCTTGCACGCCCGCCAGTCCGCCTTCGGCCAACCGGTGCGGCTGCTGGTCCTGGGGTCGGGCCCCGGGTGGGCGGCGCGGCTCGCCGCCGGATCGCCAGGAGCGCCCGAGGTGGCCGTCATCGGGACGGCCGGGGCGTCGGGCAACCGCTAGGAGGAATGTCAGCCCAAAGGGCTAGCATCCGCCACCGACCTGCTGACGCACCCACAACACGCAGGCGTTCCCCAACCAACCCACCGGGAGGAGCCCCATGAGCCTGATCCAGCGCATCACCGACATCCTGCTCAAACCCAAAGAAACCTGGCCGGCGATCGCCCAGGAGCCCGCCGACGTCGCCTCGATCTACAGCCGCTACCTGCTTTTCGTCGCGCTGATCCCGGCGGTCTGCGGCTTCATCGGCCTGTCCATCGTCGGCGTGGGCGGCTTCGGGTTCAACATCCGCCTGCCCCTGCTCACCGGGCTGGTGAACATGGTGGTCAGCTACGTGCTGTCCCTGGCGCTGGTGTTCCTGCTGGCCCTCGTGACCGACGCGCTCGCGCCCAGCTTCGGCGGCAGCAAGAACCAGGTCAACGCCTTGAAACTGGTGGCCTACGGCAGCACCGCGGGCTTCGTCGGCGGGGTCTTCTCCCTGCTGCCGTCGCTGTCCATGCTGGGGCTGCTGGCCAGCCTTTATTCGGTCTACCTGGTCTACACCGGCATCTCCCTGCTGATGCGTTGCCCGCCCGAGAAAGCGGCCGGCTACACCGCCGTTGTCGTCGTCTGCGGCATCGTGGCCATGGTGCTCATGGGCGCGGTCGTCTCCTTCCTCATGCCGCGCCCCGGCATGCACCTCGGAGGCCTGCCGGGCGGCGACCCGGTGAGCATCCGGACGCCGGGCGGTGAAGTGAGGCTGGACACCGCCAGGATGGAGGAGGCCGCCAAGCGCATGGAAGAGGCCGGCAAACGCCTGGAAAAGGCCCAGGCGTCCGGCGATGCCGCGGCCGCGGGCAAGGCCATGGGCGAAATGATGGGCGCGATGGGCGGCGCCAACGGCGGCGGCGCGCCGCTGCCGGCCGAGGCGCTGAAAGCCGCGCTGCCGCCGGCGCTTGGGGCGTTGCCGCGCGAGTCCATCGAATCGCAGGGCACGCAATCGATGGGCATGGCGGCCTCCGTCGCCAAAGCCGGCTACGCGGCCGGCGGGCAGCGGGTGGACGTGTCGGTCACCGACCTGGGCGGGCTCGGCGGGCTGGCCGGCCTGGCGGCCGCCGCCTGGTCCCAGACCACGCTGGACCGCGACACCCCCGAAAAGACCGAGAAGGTCTACAAGCAAGGCGACCGCACGGTGCGGGAAGAGTCCCGCAAGGACGGCAGCGCCAGCGAGGTGAGCGTGCTGCTGGGCAACGGCGTGGTCGTGGAGGCCAAGGGCCGGGGCGTCGACGGCGCGGCGTTGAAAGCCCTGCTCGCGGGCGTGGACCTCGGGCAGATCGAAAACCTCAAGCGCCCCCCGGCCAAACCCTGAGCCACGCTGCGAACGACCCGCCCCGCCACGACCGAGCCGCCCGGCCGCACGCCCATGACCCTCACCGAACTCCGCTACATCGTCGCCGTCGCCCGCGAGAAGCATTTCGGCCGCGCGGCCGAGGCTTGCTTCGTCTCGCAGCCCACCCTCAGCGTGGCGATCAAGAAGCTGGAGGAAGAACTCGACGTCAAGCTCTTCGAGCGCGGCGCCGCCGAGGTGAGCGTCACGCCGCTGGGCGAGGAGATCGTGCGCCAGGCCCAGCAGGTGATCGAGCAGGCCGCCGCGATCAAGGAGATCGCCAAGCGCGGCAAGGACCCGGTGGCCGGCCCGCTGCGGGTGGGCGTGATCTACACCATCGGCCCCTACCTGCTGCCCGACCTGGTGCGCAACGCCATCGAGCGGGTGCCGCAGATGCCGCTGATCCTGCAGGAGAACTTCACCGCGCGGCTGCTCGACATGCTGCGCACCGGCGAGCTCGACTGCGCCATCATGGCCGAACCCTTCCCCGACACGGGCCTGGCGATCGCGCCCCTCTATGACGAGCCTTTCATGGTGGCCGTCCCCGCCACGCACCCGCTGGCCGGGCAGGCGTCGGTCAGTGCCGAGGCGCTCAAGCGCGAGACCATGCTGCTGCTGGGCACCGGCCACTGCTTCCGCGACCATGTGCTGGAGGTCTGCCCCGAATACGCCCGCTTCTCGAGCGACGCCGACGGCATCCGCAAGACTTTCGAGGGGTCGTCCCTGGAGACCATCAAATACATGGTCGCCGCGGGCATGGGCATCACCGTGGTGCCCCAGATGAGCGTGCCCGCCGACCACGCCGCCCAGCCTTCGCCGCACGTTCGCTACATCCCCTTCAGCGGCAGCCCGCCCACGCGCCGCGTCGTGCTGGCCTGGCGCCGCACGTTCACGCGCTACGAGGCGATCGCGGCGCTGCGCAACGCGGTGTACGCCTGCCCGCTGGAGGGGGTGGCGCGGCTGTCTTGATGAGCGGCGGCCACGCCGGATGCCCGCTCCCGCGCGGCACAGAGTCAGGATGGCACCGACCCACGCGATCGCGGGGGTCTCCATTCGCAGAAAGTTGAACTTGTTTGTAAATGGATCGGGCAAAATCCCACGCTTTCGTTTTCAACAAATTCAATAAAGGGGGGGATTCATGAAATCCATCGTTCGCATTGCCGCCGTCTTCGGCATGGCCCTCGCACTCAGCGCCTGCGTGGTGGCGCCCCAGGCGCCCGTGCCATTGAGCCCCACCGCGTTGAACGCGCAGGCGCGCGTCGGCGTGGTCATGACGGCGCTGCCGAAAGTGGACTTGGCGTTGCCCGGCGCGAGTTGCTTGATTTGTTACGGGGTCGCTTCGGCTGCCAATTCTGAGCTCAACAAACATACGCAAGCCCTGACGCACGAAGACCTGCCGCAACTCAAGGACCAACTGGCCCAGGCCTTGAACAAGAAGGGTGCCGCAGCCACGGTGATCGTCGAACCCCTGGACTTGAAATCGCTGCCCGACGCGTCCGCCAAGGGCCCCAACCTCGCGCTCAAGGATTTCTCCAGCCTGCGCAGGAAATACGGCGTGGACAAGCTGCTGGTGATCGAAGTGACCGCGCTGGGGATGGAACGCACCTACGCCTCTTATGTTCCGACCAGCCCGCCGCGCGCCTACCTGGTCGGTGCCGGTTACATGGTCAACCTGGGCAATAACACTTACGAATGGTTCAACCCGGTGCGCATCCTCCGCGCCGCCGATGGCAACTGGGACGAGCCGCCCAAGTTCCCCGGGCTGACCAACGCCTATTACCAGGTGCTGGAACTCAGCAAAGACGAGTTCCTGAAACCCTTCAGCGAGTAAACGAGCCATGCGGCCCCCGTTCACCGCGCGAGCCTTGGGAGCGCTCGTCCTGTCGTTTGCAATCGTACCGGCGCTGGGCGCGGAGGGCGGCGATCTGGCCGACGGCGCTGTCGCGCGGCTGGTGCCCGATCCGACCGACTGGCTCGTCCGCTTGCCCGCCACCGACAAGCTCGCTTTCAAAGGCATGCTCAGCGGCAAGGGGGCCGGCGCCGATAAGGGGTCGATGGTGATGTACGGCGGTGGACTGGTCGGCTTGTTGGCCGGCATCGCCACGCACGCGGCGATCTCCAGCGCGGTGCTGACCAGCCAGCAAAGGGCGGAGCAGTATGAAGCCGACAAGGTGCTGGAGCCCTACCGGCCCACGCTGGACAGCCTGTCCACCGCGAAGCTTGCCCAACTCGGCACGGTGAAAATGGTTCGGGGCGGGGCCAAGCGCGTGGCAGCGCCCGGCGCGCAGGCCCCGGGCGAATGGCTGATCGAATCCACGCCTGTTTTCACGCTGACGCAGGACGAGCGGGCCATCGTGCTCGACAACGCTGTCGTCGTGCGCGCGCCGGAAGCCCCCTTCCCGGCCGTCTACAAAGGTGTGGTGCGCGTCGTTTCCGACCCCAGGCCGGCGGGCGATGAGCAGTCGCCCTTGCTCGCCGCCTGGACCGCGTCCGAAGGCGAGGCGCTCCAGCAGGAGACTTCGGGCCTTTGGGCGGAGTCACTCGACATGGTGCTGGCCGAGTTGAACAAAGGGCCTGGCGGCTCCAATGCCCAGGTCACGCAAAAAACCATCCGCTTCCCGGAAGGCGGCGCCACGAAGGTCGAGAGGGCGTCGATCGTTGAAGAGCGCTGCGGCCGGACGGTGGTCAAGACGCTGCGCGGCTGGCTGATGTCGGTGCCCACCGGCAAGAGTTGCGAAACGCAGGCTTCGCGGTCGACGCCCTGAAGGTCGCGGCGCACGCCCCGCGACGCGCGGACGGCAAGCCCTAAACTTCGCGGTTTGCAAAAAACCGCCGCCGCCTCCTCGAATCGGCGTGCCAGGCCCAGACGGAGACCCCCAGATATGTTGTTCGGCAAGCTGCTGCCCCGGGACGGCAATTTCTTCGCGTTGTTCGACCAGCACGCGGCCCACATCGTCGAAGGCGCGCGCGCCTTCATCCGGTTGATCGAGAACTACGACGACCCGGCGCTGCGCGAGAAGCACGCCCAGGAGGTCGCCGACGCCGAGCACCAGGCCGACCGCGTCACCGCCGAGGTGAACCGCCTGCTGCACAAGACCTTCATCACGCCGATCGACCGCGAGCAGATCCACAGCCTGATCAACGCCATGGACGACATCCTCGACCTGCTGCAGGACTCGACCGAGACGCTGTCGCTGTACGACGTGCGCCGGATGACCGAGGAGATCATGCGCCTGGGCGACCTGAGCGCGAAATGCTGCGAGCGGGTGCAGCAGGCGGTGGCCCTGCTGCCGCGCCTGAGCCAGAGCAACGCGGTCGAAGCGGCGATCAAGACCTGCCAGGAGATCGACCAGCTGGAAAGCGACGCCGACCGCGTGATGCGCGCGGCCATGTCCCGGCTCTTCCGCGCCGAGACCGACGTGCGCGAGCTGATCAAGCTCAAGACCATCTACGAGCAGCTGGAGTCCATCACCGACCGCTGCGAGGACGTGGCCAACCTGATCGAAGGCATCGTCCTCGAGAATTCCTGACGCGCGCCGCGCCCGAGGTTCATTGACATGGGATCCATCCAGACCGCCCTCTGGGTCGTCGCGCTGCTGGTCGCGCTGGCCATCGCCTTCGACTTCATGAACGGCTTCCACGACGCGGCCAACTCCATCGCCACCGTCGTCTCCACCGGTGTGCTCAAGCCCCAGCAGGCGGTGCTCTTCGCCGCCTTCTTCAACGTGCTGGCCATCGGCATCTTCCACCTGAGCGTGGCCGCCACCGTGGGCAAGGGCATCGTCGTGCCCGGCGTGGTCGACCACCACGTGGTGTTCGGCGCCCTGGTCGGCGCCATCGCCTGGAACGTCATCACCTGGTGGTACGGCATCCCCTCCAGCTCGTCGCACGCGCTGATCGGCGGCCTGGTCGGCGCCGCGCTCGCCAAGGGCGGGCCGGCGGGCCTGGTGGCCGGCGGCATTGGCAAGACCGTGCTCTTCATCCTGCTGTCGCCCACGCTGGGCTTCGTGCTCGGCTCGCTGCTGATGGTGGGGGTGGCCCACCTCTGCCAGGGCGCCTCGCCGCTGCGCATCGACCGCTGGTTCCGCCGGCTGCAGCTGGTGTCGGCGGGCCTCTACAGCCTGGGCCACGGCGGCAACGACGCGCAAAAGACCATCGGCATCATCTGGATGCTGCTGATCGCGACGGGCTACGCCTCGGCCGCCGACGCGATGCCGCCGAGCTGGGTGATCTGGAGCTGCTACCTGGCCATCGGCCTGGGCACGATGATGGGCGGCTGGCGCATCGTCAAGACCATGGGCCAGCGCATCACCAAGCTCAAGCCCGTCGGCGGCTTCTGCGCCGAGACCGGCGGCGCGATGACGCTGTTCCTGGCCACGACGCTCGGCGTGCCAGTGTCGACCACCCACACCATCACCGGCGCCATCGTCGGCGTCGGCTCCACCCAGCGGGCCTCGGCGGTGCGCTGGGGCGTGGCCGGCAACATCGTCTGGGCCTGGATCTTCACCATCCCCGCCGCGGCACTGGTGGCGGCGGTGGCTTATGCGGTGAGCTTCCTGCTCTTCAGGTAGCGCGGCCCCCTTGGCCCACCCGCCGGGCGGGCTAAAGCCCGTCCGGCGAGTGGGCACATGCGCCGCTGTCCGACAGCGCCCGCCGCGCCCTGGTTTTAGACTGGCCCGACGTCAACCCCAGGAGCAAGCAGAACATGGCCAAGAAGAACAGCCCCGCGAAACCGCCCGCGCCCGCAGCCGCCGGCGGCGCCGTCATCAACATCGGCATCAGCGACAAGGACCGCGCCGCCATCGCGCAGGGCCTGAGCCGCCTGCTGGCCGACACCTACACGCTGTACCTGAGCACCCACAACTTCCACTGGAACGTCACCGGCCCGATGTTCAACACCCTGCACCAGATGTTCATGGCGCAGTACACCGAGCTGTGGAACGCGGTCGACCCGATCGCCGAGCGCATCCGCTCGCTCGGCCACCCGGCGCCCGGCTCTTACGCGCAGTTCGCCGCGCTGGCCTCGGTGCCCGACGTGCCGCAGCAGCCGCCCAAGGCGCTCGAGATGGTGCGGATCCTGGTCCAGGGCCACGAGGCGGTGGCGCGCACCGCGCGCGGCCTGTTCCCCGCGGTCGAGAAGGCCGGGGACGAGCCCACCGCCGACCTGCTCACCCAGCGCCTGGCCGTCCACGAGCAGACCGCCTGGATGCTGCGCAGCCTGCTGGAGGACTAAGAAGCCATGGCCGACTTCGTCCTCGTGCACGGCGCCTGGCACGGCGGCTGGTGCTGGAAGAAACTGCTGCCGGGCCTGCAGGCGGCCGGACACCGGGCCTTTCCCCTAACGCTGACGGGGCTCGGCGAACGCGCCCACCTGGCCTCCCCGTCGGTGACGCTGCACACCCATGTGCGCGACGTGCTGGCGCTGATCGAAGCGGAAGAGTTGCAGGACGCCGTCCTCGTCGGCCACAGCTACGCCGGCATGGTGGTGACCGGCGTGGCCGACCAGCTCGATGCCGACAGGCTGTCCCGCCTCGTCTACCTCGACGCCGTGGTGCCCGAGCCGGGCGAAGCCTGGTCCAGCGGCCACGACGCCGAGACGAAGGAGAAGCGGCGCGCCGCCATCGAGCAGGCGGGCCAACTGCCCGCGCCCGACCCCAAGGTCTTCGGCCTGGAGGGCGCCGACCACGCCTGGGTGCAACGCCGCCAGACGCCGCAACCCGGAGGCACCTATGACAGCGCGCTCGAATTCGACCGCGGCCGCGTGCGCCGCTGGCCGCGGCATTTCATCGATTGCACCTCGCCCGCCCTGGCCACGATCGACACCGCGCGCAAGCGCGTTCGCGCCGAGCCCGGCTGGACGGTGCACGAGATCGCCACCGGGCACGACCCGATGGTCAGCGCGCCGCAGGGGTTGTTGAAGATCTTGCTGGGGATGGTTTGAACCCCCCCACTCCGTTCGGGCTGAGCCTGTCGAAGCCTCTTCGGCGGACCCGTGAAGCTTCGACAAGCCGAGGCGGCACAGGCCCTTCGACAAGCTCAGGGCGAACGGAGAGGTTTGCCGTTAGGGCTGAGCCTGTCGAAGCCTTTCAAGCGGACCTGCGGAGCTTCGACAAACTGAGGCGGCAGGGGCCCTTCGACAGGCTCAGGGCGAACGGACCAGGCCTCCCTCAATCCGCGCTGACCGTCCGCTCCTTCGCCCACTCCCGCAGTTCCTCCACCGCCTCGGCGCGCGTCACCGACAGCGGCTTGGTGCGCAGCAGCTCGCCCATCACCAGCTCCGCCCGCACCGGTTGCTGGCGCGCGTGGGCTTCATAGCGTGCGGCCACCACGGCGGCTTCGATCTCGGCGCCGGAAAAGCCTTCGCATCGCTCCACCAGCGGCTTCAGGCCGGCTTCGTCGAAGGCCACCTTGTGCTTGGCCAGGTGGATGCGCAGGATGCCTTCGCGCACTTCGGCGCTGGGCAGGTCGACGAAGAAGATCTCGTCGAAGCGGCCCTTGCGCATCAGTTCGGGCGGCAGGCTTTCGATGTCGTTGGCGGTGGCCACGAGGAAGACGCTGGAGCGCCGCTCGGCCATCCAGGTGAGCAGGGTGCCGAGCATGCGCTTGCCAGCGCCGTTGTCGCCGTCGCCCTGGCCGCCGGCCAGGCCTTTCTCGATCTCGTCCATCCACAGGACGCAGGGCGACATCGCGTCGGCCACCTTCAGCGCCTCGCGCAGCTTGCGCTCGCTCTCGCCCTGGTACTTGTCGAACAGCGCGCCGAAGTCCATCCGGAACAGGGGCACCTGCCACGACGACGCGATCGCCTTGGCGGCCAGGCTCTTGCCGGCGCCCTGCACGCCCAGCAGCAGCACGCCGCGCGGCGCGGGCAGGCCCGACTCGTCGGGCTTGAGGAAGGGCTCGCGGCGCAGCAGCAGCCAGCGCTTGAGCGACTTCATGCCGGCCACCTCGTCGAGCGAAGGCAGCTTCTGCTCGAACACCAGCAGCTCGGCCACGCCCAGCGTCTCTTGCTTGGCGGCGAGCACGCGGGCCAGGTCGGCGGTGCAGATCTGGCCGTCGCTGAGCGTCAGGCGCGCCAGGTGGCGCACCGCGCTCTCCGGCAGGCCGACCATGTGGCGCAGCAGCGATTCCAGCGTCGACCGGGAGCCGCCGACCTCGCCTTTGCGGTCGTGGTGGCGGGTCATCTCCTCCTTGAACAGCGCCTTGACGCGCTCCAGCGTCATCGGCTCCAGCACGAAGCGGCAGGAGAACGGCACCAGCTCGTCGGGCAGGTCCAGGTCGTGGCCGACGAAGACCAGCTGCTGGCGCCGGGACTCGCTCTTGAGCGCGATCTCCTTGATCGCGCGCGTGACGATCGGGTTGCTCAGGTAGGGGTGGATGTCCAGGAAGACGAACAGCGCCGGGCCGGTGCTGCGGTCGACCTGCCTGAGGGCGTCGGGCAGCTCCTGGGTCTCATTGGCGTCTGCGGCGGGGGTCTTGTCGAAGTCCAGCAGCGACAGCTTCAACCCGTGGTTGACGCGCAGGCCGCGGCTGGCCGACCAGCTCCACACCTCGCGCTGGCTGAGGCTGGACACGCGTTCGAAGAGCGCCATCACGCGCTTTTCCTCATGGGTCTCGATGACCACGATGGCGGACTGGGTGTCGAGCAACGCCATCAGGTCGTTGACTTGTTCGGTGGTGGGCATGTGCGCGCGGGCTCCGGTGGGAAGGCTGGTCGTCGCCGAAGCGCGACGGCGGGGCCGCCGCCTTCGGCGCGCGGATTCTTCCACAGGGCCACCCCCCGCGCCACGCCCGGGCCAAGGGGGTCGCGCGGGCCTCAGCGCCGCTTGCCGCGCCGCGCCGTCGTCCAGCCCAGCAGGCCCATCGCGCCGAGCAGCAGCGCAAGGGTCGAAGGCTCGGGCACGCTGGCGGCGGTGATGCTGAAAGCGCCGCCGGCACGCAGGCCGGACAGGTCGATCGACCAGTTCCGGGCCGGGGCGCCGGCGCCCAGCGGGTCGCCGAGCTGCACGTCCAGGAACTCCGGCGTGTCGAAGCCCAGCAGCGCCTGGGCGCCGTCGCCGCCCACGTTGGTGGCGCCGCCGAAAGAGCGCGTCACGCTGCCCGCGCCGGCGAACTCGCCGCCGGACAGCGCCAGGCTGATCCAGCTCTGGCCGACGCCGGTGAAGTTGCGCAGGATGGCGTTGAAGTCGACCGGCGCCAGCAGGTCGCCGGCTTCGACGGTGTAGTTCAAGGTGACGGGCGCATGGTCGGCGAAGTCGATGTCGAAGGACAGCAGGCCGGTGCCGCCGTAGTCGGCGGCGGTGGAGGCGCCGGCGCTGTGGGCGCCCTGGTAGACCAGGGCGCAGGCGGGCCCGCAGGCCGCGAACAGGGCGGCGGCCAACGCCGGGAGACGGGTCTTCATGGTGTGCTTCCTGTGTGTTTTCAAAGGACGGTGCGGCCAGGCGCTCACAGCGTGCCGCGTTCCCAGGGGCCGGTGATGGCCAGTGTCAGGCCCGGTCCCTGCAGGTTGGCGAACAGGATGCGGCCGTCCGGGCTGAAGACCGCCCCGCACCATTCGGTGTTGCGCAGGTTGCCGGCCACGCCGTTGGGTTTGCCGGCGGCGTCGAGCTGGGCGCGGGTGAAGTCGTAGTTGTTCTTCGCGAAGACGTAGCTGCCGCCGTTGGGGTGCACCGCCTTCAGGTGCTGCGAGGTGACGGCCGGCACATTGCCCGGCCCGCCGGTGCCGCCGTCTTCGCAGAAAAGCAGGCCGCCGCGCGGGCTCACGCAGATGTTGTCGGGCGAGTTGCCCACCTGCAGGCTGTCGCTGACGAAGATCGCCTTGAGCGTCATCGTGGCCAGGTCCAGCGCCCAGATGCGGCCGGCGCGCGGCGGGCTGGCGGTGACTTGCTTGTCGGTGAAGAAGACCACCCCGTCGGCGACCCAGCAGCCTTCGTTGGCGCCGAAGATGGCCGCGCCGTTGGCGTAGGCCTGGCGGTAGGGGCCGCTGGCGTTGACGTTGCCGGCCGCGGACGACAGCGTGGCGCCGTCCAGGTCGGGGTTGGCGATGGCCACCCATTCGCAGGCGTATTCCTGGCAGAGCGTGGGGTTGCGCATGTCGGCGTTGGCAGCGTTGCGCACCTTCAGGCCCTGCAACCGCCCGCCGGCGTGCAGCGAGTTCAGGCCGCCGCCGGCGTTGTTCGGCAGGAAGCGGTAGAGCGTGTTGGCGTTGCCCTGGTCTTCGGTGAGGTACCAGTAGCCGGTGGCCGGGTCGATGGCGCTGGCTTCGTGCGCCATGCGCCCCATGGCGACGATCGGGCTGGGGTTGGCTGCGTTGAGGCTAGGGCCTGTTAACACTACGGGAAGGCTCGCGTGACTCACCAAAAAGGCATCCGCAAGACGCATGGCGCAGCCCAGGCTTTTGCCTGGGCAAGCCGTGCAACGCGGTGGATGCCTTTTTGATGAGATCACCCTTCGGGCCGGTGCCTGTGCGGGCGCTGGGCCGCGTTGCACCGCTTGCCCAGGCACATAGCCTGGGCTGCGCGCCGCGCCTTGCCCAGCGCCCGCACAGGCACCGGCGCGAGCCTTCCCGTAGTGTTAACAGGCCCTGGTGTCGGCCGGCACCTCGAAGATGTAGCCGTGGCGCTTGCCGGTGCTGCACACGTTGTTGCTCAGCAGCTCTTCGTTGGTGAGCCAGGAACCCCAGGTGGACGAGCCGCCCGCGCAATTGCGGTAGGTGCCGCCGAAGGAGGCGTAGCTGGTGACCCAGTTGCCGTCGCGCATCACCAGGTTGGTGGTGCCGCCGATCTGGTAGTTGCCGTTGGTCGAGCCGGTGTCGTGCTTGGCCACGTTGGCGCGGCCGGCGCCGATGATGTTGGCCGGATTGCCGCTGGTACTCTGCTCGTGGTTCCGACCCAGGATGATCTCGCTGCTGCGGCCGACCCGGCGCGACACCACCACGCCCATGCCGTCGTGGGTCGCGGGGGTGGCCAGGCCGTCGGACATCGGGTCGCCGCGCCAGCCGAAGCTCTTGTAGCTGAAGCCCGGGGGCAGCTCGATCAGGGGCAGCCCGGTGGTCAAGTCGTTGACCGGGGCGGCCGGCCCGTAGGGACTGTCCAGCAAAACCGAGGCGGTGGCGGCGGCGCACGGCGAGGCTTCTGCCACGCGCGCGGCCATGGCGGCGATCGGGCCGCCGAACGCGGCGGCGATGGCGGCGCCGCTGCCCTTGAGCAGGCCGCGGCGTGAGAGGTCGGGATGGGTGTCGGACATGGGGGCTCCTCGCGGCGGTTGGTCTTTTGCCGGCGGGGGCATGGTGTCCAACGGACGTGACACACTCATGAACGCGCCGTGACGGTTCGTTGCAACAAGGTGTCAGCGGGGTGCCCGAGCCCCGGAACCCCGGCGTGCGGCCCCGGTCCATCTTTGGAAGAATGCGGCCCAGCCTTTTCTTGAAGGGAACCCCATGCGCATCGCCATCGTCACCTTCGACGGTTTCAACGAACTCGACTCCTTCGTCGTGCTGGGCCTGCTCAACCGCCTGGGCGCCAGCCACGGCTGGAAGGCCGAGATCACCAGCCCCTCGGCCCAGGTCACCTCGATGAATGGGGTGACGGTCCACAGCCAGCAGCCGCTGGAGTTCGCCAACGAGGCCGACGCGGTGGTGTTCGGCAGCGGCATCTACACCCGGGCCATCGCCGAAAACAGCGCCCTGCTCGACCGCCTGCAGCTCGACCCGCTTCGGCAGCTGGTCGGCTCGCAATGCTCCGGCGCGCTGCTGCTGGCGCGGCTGGGCCTGCTCGCCGCGGCGCCGGCCTGCACCGACCTCACCACCAAGCCCTGGCTGGTCGAAGCCGGCATCCGCGTGCTCGACGAACCCTTCCACGCCCGCGGCCCGGTGGCCACGGCAGGCGGCTGCCTGGCGTCGCAATACCTCGCGGCCTGGCTCATGTGGACCCGCGCGGGCGAAGAAGCCGCCCGCCAGGCGCTGACCTACGCCGCGCCGGTGGGCGAAAAGGAAGGCTACGTCGAGCAGCTGCTCGGCCGGGTCCGGCCTTTCATGGCCGAGGGCTGAAGCACGGGCCGGCCGGCCCGCGGCGGCCGGCGCTTACTGGAACAAGGTCGACAGCAGGTGCAGCGGCACCGGCACCTGGGAGGCCAGCGGTTCGGCGAAGTCGACGCCCTTCTGCGCCGGCTGGATCGAATTGAACAACTGGGGGAACTGCGGCCGCAGCACGCCATGCTTGGTCTTGCACTCCTCGCAGTCGTGGAATGCAGGCTGGAAAGTCTTGTTCTTGCGCGAACCGACGGAACCTTTTTCGTCCCAGATCTTGAGCGAGGCCTCCTTCGAGACCGGCCGGCACAGCGAGCGCCAGTCCAGGCTTTCCTGGACGACGGCGTAGAAGCCGATGAGGTCCGACACCAGGTCTTCCTCGCTGAAGCCGCTGTCGGTCAACGCGGACAGCGACGCCTGCACGTTCTCGAAGCCGAGCGAGACCTCCATGAAGATCGACAGCGCCACCGAGCGCTTGGCCGCCAGCGGCAGGCCCTTCTTGATGAAGTAGAACCTGGCGAATTCCTTCGACAGGCCGAACTTGCTCATGCTCTGCTTGTACATGATGAGGTGGCGGTCGGTCTGGCCGCCGACCTGCAGCCCTCGCTCGAGCAGGACGTCCTGCCAAAGGTAGGCGGCGCTGGCGTAGCGGTTGCGCGGCGTGTCCACCGATTTCAGGTGGCCCATGTCGACCCAGCCGCAATTGCAGGTGTAGATCAATCGGTTCGGGATGTCTGCGCGGGTCGACATGGTTCCTCCTGGTTGCCTTGTTCTAGGGGTGGATGGACGGTGGGTGGGGCGGCGGCGCGCTCAGTCGAAGTGGCTGATGCGCAGCCTGTAACGCTTGCTGTCGGCGGCCTGCGTCAGCGCCACCTCGACCAGTTCGCCGGAAGGCGACCTGAACTCGGCGCTTTTGACGACCCGCTCGTCGGACGGAAAGTCGGCCGGCGCGCCGGCCGCCGCCGCGGCCTGGACCGAAAAACCCCGCTCGTTCAGGTATTTCTCGGTGGCTGCCCAGGCCTGCAGCGGATCGGTGGCCCGGGTCTCGTAGCTGACCTCGGACTGTGGCGGCTTGTTGCCGTCGCCCACCGAGCCGAAATAGACGGGCTCCTGGGCCGGCTCGACCATCGGCGCGCCGCGCACCAGGCTGGAAATGCCCAGGTAATAGGTCAGCGAACCGCGCTCGGGCGCGTAGTCTTCCTGGGAAAAGAGGTAGGCCGCGGCGGCCAGCCAAAGCAGCGCCGACACCACCGCCAGCACGGACAACCACTTCAAGGCGGGGGGGAAACGCATCGCGGTTCGGGTGTCTGGAAGGATGTTGCGGAGTCGCCCGGGTCGGGGGAGCGCAAGCATAGCGACAAGCCCGGCCGGCCGGGCGGTTCGAGCGTGACAGGATGTATCCCGCGGCATGCCGCCGCGGCCGTCGCGGTCAACGCGGCCCGTGGCCGTGGATCCAGCGCAGGCCGAGCTGTTCGGCCAGGACGTCGAGCAGCGCCTCGCGGCTGATCGGCTTGGACAGGAAGGCGTTCGCGCCGGCCGCCAGCGCCTGGGCGCGGTCCTGCCGCGAGGTGTTGGCCGACACCGCGACCATGGGCAGCCCCAGCCCCTGCTGCCGCAGGCGGCGCATGGTCTCCAGGCCGTCCATCAGGGGCATCTGGATGTCCATCAGCACCAGGTCGGGCTTGTCGACCGGCACCCGGTCCAGCGCTTCCTGGCCGCCGGAGGCGGTGTCGACAAGGAAGTCCAGGGCGCCCAGCAAGGTGCCCAGCATCGAGCGGTTGTCGGCCACGTCGTCGACCACCAGGATGCGCCGGCGCCGGCCCTGGTAGCCCGTCACCGAATGGTTGGACGGCCCCTTGGCCGCGGCCGCCGGCGCGACGGCCTGGGCACCGATCTCGAACCAGAAGGTGCTGCCCTGGCCGGGCACGCTTTCCAGCCGGATCTCGCCGCCCATCAGCCGCACCAGCTGCTGGCTGATCGCCAGGCCCAGCCCGGTGCCGCCGGCGCGCTGCGCCATGCCGCCGGCCTGTTCGAAAGGCTCGAAGATGCGCTGCGAGTCTTCCTCGCGGATGCCGACGCCGGTGTCCGAGACTTCGAAGCGCAGGCGCACGTGGCCGCCCTCGGCGGCGCGGGCGCGCACGTCCAGCGCCACGCGGCCGCGGTCGGTGAACTTCACCGCGTTGCCCAGCAGGTTGATCAGCACCTGGCGCAGGCGGGTCTCGTCGGCGTCGATCGCCTGCGCGGCGGCGGCGTCCACGTCCAGAGAGAAGTCGAGCCCCTTCTCCTGGGCCCGGATGCGGACGATGTCGGCCACGCCGTTCGTCAGCTCGCCCAGGTTCACCGGACCCGGGTGCAGTTCGGTCTTGCCGGCTTCGATGCGGGCCAGGTCGAGGATGTCGACGATCAGCTGCAGCAGGTGCTCGCCGCTGGTGTGGATGGTGGTCAGGCTGCGCCGCTGGCGCTCGCTGAGGTGGGGGTCGACGAGCAGGATCTGCGCGAAGCCGAGGATGGCGTTCAGCGGCGTGCGCAGCTCGTGGCTCATGCGGGAGAGGAAATCGGACTTGGCGTGGTTGGCCACCTCGGCGCGTTCCTTGGCCAGGCGCAGCTCGTGGGTGCGCTCCAGCACCAGGTCCTCCAGGTGGGCGCGGTGGCGTTCGAGTTCCTCTTCGCGCGACTGCAGCACGCCGATCATGCGGTTGAAGGCCTGCGCCATCTCGGCGATGTCGCGCGGGCCGGTGATCAGGGCGCGCGCGCTGGCGTCGCCCCGCTCGGCGCTGAGCATCGCGGCGGCCAGGCCGCTGAGCGGCCGCGTCAGGCGCGCGCTGAGCATGCCGATGAGGGCGAGGAACAGCGCGGAGAAGGTCAGCGCCACGCCGAAATTGATGAAGAAGACCTTGGCCACGATGCGCCGCAGCGTCGCCTTGCCCTGCACGATGCGCACGTCGCCCAGCCTTTCGTCCGGGTTCTGGACCACGTCGAACGGCGAATTGGAGCCGCCCGCCCAGACCGGCGCGACGAAGATCCAGGACTCGTCCGTCTCGCCGGCGAGGTAGGCCTCCTTCGCCTCCGGCACCGGCGTGGTGGCGGGGGGTTCGTCGGGGCGCAGCGACCCGCGCGCGACCAGCCGCTTCCCGCCGGCGCCGGTGATCTCGACATAGGTGACGTCGGGGAAGGCCAGCGTCGTGCTGATCGCGTCGCTGACGTTCTCGGGCGTCGACGACAGCAGCGCCAGGCTGCTTTGCGTGGCCAGGTTCTGCGCCACCTGGTGGCCGCGGCTCACCGAAGCGTCGCGGATCTCGATGCTGGCCTGCCAGGCGCTCACCAGCGAGGCCAGCAGCGCCACGCACAGCACGCCGGCGGCGACCAGGCCGACGAGCTGGCTGCGGAAGCTGGTGTGCCTGTGCAAGGCCCACAGTCGCCGCTTCAGGTTGAGTTCGATGGGGGCGGTTCGCATTTCAGTTCTCTGGAAAAGCCAAGTCGACCTGGATGCGGGCGGCGTTCAGGTCGATGCCCAGGTGGCGCGCGGTGCGCGTGTTCACGGCGGTCAGGACGTTGGTCAGGGGGTTCATGCCGCGGGCGCCGTTGGGCGCGCCCGGGTCGGCCAGCGCCACGGCGGCCAGGGTGCGCCCGTGGCCGACGAAATCGGGGTAGAGCGACAAGAGCGCGCCTCGCCGCACATGGGCCACGCTGCTGGAGACGATGGCGAAGCTGCGGCGCCAGGCCTCCTGCATCACCAGCGGGACGACCGCGGCGTCTTCGACGGTGGTGTTGTCCTGCGGCAGCCACAGCACGTCGCGCTGCGGGTCGGCCGCGGCGGCGAACTCCTGGTACAGGCGCGTCGCGTTCTTCAGGTCCAGGGCCTCCCGGGCCGCCAACTCCAGGCCCTGCGCCCGCGCCGCCTCGCGCGCCAGCCGTATCAGCCAGGTGTTCTGGCGCGGGTCGTAGACCACGGTGATGCGGCGGGCGCCCGGCATCAGGCCCTTGAGCTGGGCGAACAGCGGGGCCGGGTCGGGACTCAGGCTGTGGACGGTGAAATCCGGCGACGCCTCGTCCTGCGGGACCGACAACACGCCGCCGACCACCACCTTGGCCGGCTTGTTGTCCATCACCGCCGCCGCCTTCAATCCACCGCGCCCCAGTGCGATGACGGCCTGGGGCGCCGAACGGCGCGGCTCGCCCGCCAGCTCGGGGCTGGCGCCGTTGCCGTCGACCGCAATGCTGGCCACCGGCCGCTGCTGGGCCTGGGCCTCGATGCCGGAGATGATCTGGGCGAACACGCCGCGGTAGGGCTCGCCGATGTCGGGGTAGACCACGAGCAGCCCGTTGCGGCCGTCGGCGGCCCAGGCGCGGGGGGCTGGGGCCACCGCCGCCAGCAGGGCCAGCAGGGCCAGGAACGGCCGCCGCCGCGGTGGCGCGCCGGCTCGCACGGGCTTCAGCGGCGCATGGCGAAGAATCGATGGCACCGGCATAAAGGGGGGAGGGGGAACGGCAGGCCCGGGGACGCCGTAATCTAACACCGGCCTACCGGCCCACGGCCGCCGTTTCGTGGAATGTGCCGCAGCTTTCGGGCGCCCGCTCGGAGCAGCCGGGACCGGTACCCGGGGCACCGAAAAGGAAGCCCCGATAATCGCCGCTTTGCCCCGCGCCGACGCCGCCGGCGCCACGCTGTCCGCCCCCATGTCCACCGACCTCACGCCCCAGGTGCGCCGCCGGCGTACCTTCGCCATCATCTCCCACCCCGACGCCGGCAAGACCACGCTGACGGAAAAGCTGCTGCTGTTCTCCGGCGCGATCCAGATCGCCGGCTCGGTGAAGGCGCGCAAGGCCTCGCGGCATGCGACCTCCGACTGGATGGAGATCGAGAAGCAGCGCGGCATCTCGGTGGCCTCGTCGGTCATGCAGATGGAATACCGCGACTGCGTGATCAACCTGCTCGACACCCCCGGCCACCAGGACTTCTCCGAAGACACCTACCGCGTGCTCACCGCGGTGGACGCGGCGCTGATGGTGATCGACGCGGCCAACGGCGTGGAGCCGCAGACGCGGCGCCTGCTGCAGGTCTGCCGCGCGCGCAACACGCCCATCCTCACCTTCGTCAACAAGATGGACCGCGAGGTGAAGGACCCGCTCGATCTGATGGACGAGATCGAGCGCGAGCTGGGCATGGAGGTGGTGCCCTTCACCTGGCCGGTCGGCATGGGCAAGGCCTTCCACGGCGTGATGGACCTGCGCGAGGCGCAGATGCGGGTGTTCAGCCCCGGCGAAGACCGCAACCACAACGACGACGAGATCCTGCAGGGCCTGGACAACCCCGCCTACCCCGAGCGCTTCGGCATGCAGTTCGAGCAGGCCCAGGGCGAGATCGAGCTGCTGACGGACGCCGCGCCGCCTTTCGACAAGGAAGCCTTCCTGTCCGGCAGGCAGACGCCGATGTTCTTCGGCTCGGCCGTCAACAACTTCGGCGTGCGCGAGGTGCTGGACGCGCTGGTCGACCTGGCGCCGCCGCCGGGCGAGCGCGCCGCCATCCAGCGCGTGGTCAAGCCGGACGAAGGCAAGTTCACCGGCGTGGTCTTCAAGATCCAGGCCAACATGGACCCGGCCCACCGCGACCGCATCGCCTTCCTGCGCGTGGCCTCGGGCCACTTCAGCCGCGGCATGCGGCTGAAGGTGGTGCGCTCGGGCAAGGAGCTGCGGCCCAATTCGGTGGTCAGCTTCCTCAGCCAACGCCGCGAACTGCTCGACGAAGCCTACGCCGGCGACATCATCGGCATCCCCAACCACGGCGTGCTGCAGCTGGGCGACACCCTGACCGAGGGCGAGGCGCTGCAATACACCGGGCTGCCCTTCTTCGCGCCCGAGATGTTCCGCAGCGTGGAAGTGGCCGACCCGCTCAAGACCAAGCAGCTCAAGGCCGGCCTCACCCAGCTCGGCGAGGAAGGCGCGATTCAGGTCTTCCGCCCGGTGGCCGGCACGGTGCTGCTGCTGGGCGCCGTCGGCCAGCTGCAGTTCGAGGTGGTGGCCCACCGGCTGGAACACGAATACGGCTGCAAGGCGCGCATCATGCCCAGCCGCTTCCAGGTGGCGCGCTGGGTCACCTGCGACGAGGCCGACGGCGGCGAGCGCGAGCTCAAGCGCTTCATCGACGCCAATGCCCACCGCGTGGCCTACGACGCGGTCGACGCGCCCACGGTGCTGGTCGAGTACGCGCCCGAACTGCGGGCGATCGAATCCAACTGGCCCAAGATCAAGTTCCACGCGCTGCGCGAGCACGCGGGGCTGGTGTTCCACAAGCAGATGGACGCCTGACGCGCCGTCCAGCAGAGAAAGGCCCCGCCATGCCCCACCTCGTCCTCGACTACACCGACAACCTCGCCGGCTTCAACCCCCTCCAGGCGCTGGCCGCGCTGAACAGCGCGCTCATCGGCAGCGGCCACTTCGACGCCATCGACATCAAGAGCCGCGCGGTGAAGATCGACACCCACCTGGTGGGCAACGGGATGCGCGCCTGCGGTTTCGTGCACGCCAAGCTGTCCATCCTCACCGGCCGGCCCGTGCAGGCCAAGCGCGAGATCTCCGAAGCCTTGCTGCAGGCGCTGGGCAGCAAGGCGGGACCGTGGCCGCCGGGCCTGCACGTCCAGCTGTGCGTGGAGGTGCTGGAGATCGAGCGGGAGTCCTATGCGAAGGCGGTGGTCGACGGGAGCGCCGCGCCGTGAACGGCGGTCAGCCGCCCCTGCCGTCCGACGCGGCGGCGAGCTTTTTGGCCCGCTTTTCCATCACCAGGTAGACCACCGTCGCCGCCGCCAGCGGGACCAGGTAATAGATGAGCCGGTAGGCGAGCAGCGCCGCCAGCAGTTCATTGCGCGGCGCCTGGTGCGACAGCAAGGCCACGAACACCGCCTCCAGCACGCCCAGGCCGGCCGGCACATGGGTGATGACGCCCGCCACCGCCGCCACCAGCAGCACGCCGAGCACCGACGGATAGGCGACTTTCTGCTGCAGCAGCACGAACACCACCCCGGCGATCACTGCCCAGTTCAGGGAAGAAATGCCGAATTGCGCGAGCGCCATGCGCAAAGACGGGAGCCTGAGTTCCCGGCCCCGGAGGGTCCAGGTGCGCCGGGGCGAGGCGGCGCACATCAGCAGGTAGGCCATCGCGGCCGCGAGCAGGCCGGCGCCGAGCCAGCGCAGGCCTTCGCTGCCGAGCTTCCAGTCGGGAGGCGGCGCCAGCGGCGACAACAGGAAAGCCGTGCCCGCCAACAGCAGGTAGCCCAGCCAATTGGTCAGCATGCTGAAGCCCAGCACCCGCGTGATGGTGGCGTTGTCCAGCCCGAGGCGCGAATAGAGGCGGTAGCGGAAGGCGATGCCGCCGATGAGCGAGCCGAGGTTGAGGTTGAACGCGTAGCTGGTGAAGGTCACCGCCATCACCGGCCGGGTGGCCAGGCGGTGGCCGGCGTAGCGGCGGCTGAGCAGGTCGTAGCAACTGTAGGTGAGGTGGCTGGCCGCTGCTAGCGCGGCGGCCGCGGCCAGGGACGACAGTGGATAACCGCGGATGGCGGTGAACACCTCGCCCCATTCCACCGAGCGCGCCTGGGTGAACAGCAGCCAGGCCACCAGGCCGAAGAAGGCGAAGGTGAGCAGGCGCTTGGCTTTCGGCCACCAGGCCCGCCTGCCCTCGGTGCCGTTGCCGCAGGACGGGTGCCGCCCCTGTGCGCCGCGCCGGCGGTCGACCGTGTCAGCTCGCATGGGGCCTGCTTTCGGTGACGTGCTCGACGCCCCGGCTTCGGTCCACGCCGCCGGGCCCGTTGCCCGCCGCGCCGATCTCCGGCCGGACCAGCACGGGCGAATGCGCAGGCAGCCAACCCGCCCACGCCGGGAACCGCCGCAGGAAGTGGAAGACGACGAAACTGCGCCAGGTGTGCCACCAGCCGCGCGCCGGTATCGACTCGGCCGACACCTCTTTGCAGGCATTGCGCATCAGGTGGTCCAGCTTGGCATGCAGCCGCCGGTTGAAATCGGCGCAGTGGATGACGACGTTGGCTTCCAAATTGAGCGACAGGCTCAGCGGGTCGAGGTTGCTGGACCCGACGGTCGACCATTCGTCGTCCACCAGCGCCACCTTGCCGTGCAGCGGCCGCTCGCAGTATTCGAAGATGCGCACGCCCGCCTTGAGCAGGTGGTCGTAGAGCATGCCGGCCGCCGTCTTGACGATGGGCATGTCAGGCTGGCCTTGCAGGATCAGCCGGACGTCGACGCCGCGCCGCGCCGCCTTGCGCATGTCCCTCAGCAGCCGGTAGCCGGGGAAGAAATAGGCGTTGGCGATCACCACGCGCCGGCGCGCCAGCCGGATCGCGGCCCGGTAGTAGCGCTCGATGTCGTCGCGGTGGCGGTTGTTGTCGCGCGTCACGAACAGCGCCTCGCAGCCTTCCTGCCCCGCGCCGGCCGCGGCCCGCTGCGCGGCGCGGCGCGGCCAGTGGCGGGTCAGCCAGTTGCGGCGTTCGTCGAACCCGCCCGTGATCGCCGACCGCGCGAAAGCGTGGATGTCGTCGACCACCGGGCCGCGCACCTCGACGGCGTAGTCTTGCTTGGCCTCGGGCCCGAAGTCGGCCAGGTGGTCGGCGGAATAGTTGATGCCGCCGACGAAGGCGGTTTCACCGTCGACCACGACGATCTTGCGGTGCATGCGGCGGAAGACGTTGGTGCGCAGGCCGAGGAAGCGCGGCCGCGGGTCGAACACCCGGAAGCGCACGCCGGCGTCGGTCAGCGCCTGGATGAATTCCGGCGTCAGGTCCGACGAGCCGAAGCCGTCGACCAGCACGTCCACCTGCACACCCCGCCGCGCCGCGGCGAGCAGCACGGCATGCAGTTCCCGGCCGACCTTGTCCTCGAAGAGGATGAAGGTCTCCAGCACGACCTCCCGCCGGGCGGCGGCGATGGCGGCGAAGACGGCCGGGAAGAACTCCTCGCCGTTCTCCAGCAGCTTGAACCGGTTGCCCGCCTTCCAGCGCGGCGCCCGTTCCAGGAAAGGCCGGGCCGCCCTGGCCTCGGCGGCGCGGCCGTCCGGTCCGGCGGCCTTCATACGCTGATCTCCGCCGCCAGCGGCGCGTGGTCGGACAGGTGCGACCACGGCTTGCGCGGCAGCACCACCGGCGCGTGCACGCGGGCGTTGCGCACGTAGATGCGGTCCAGGCGCAGCACCGGCCAGCGGGCGGGGAAGGTGCGCGCCGCCTCGCCGTGGGCGTGCACGAACACCTCGCGCAGGCCGGCGCAGCGCTCCAGGATGGGGTGGGCGCGCAGCCGCCAGTCGTTGAAGTCGCCGGCCACCACCAGCGGCGCGTCGGCCGGCACCTCTTCGTGGACCACCTGGCACAGCAGCTCCAGCTGCTTGACCCGGTGGGCTTCCTGCAGGCCGAGGTGGGCGCAGATCACATGGGCCTGGCGCACGCCGTCCGGCAACTGCAGCACGCAGTGGAGCAAGCCGCGGCGCTCCGGCCCGCTGATGGAGACGTCGCGGTTCTCGTGGCGCACGATCGGGAACTTGGACAGCACCGCGTTGCCGTGGTGCCCGCTGGGGTAGACCGCGTTGCGGCCGTAGGCGAACTGCGGCCACATCTCGTCGGCCAGGAATTCATAGTGCGGCGCGTCGGTCCAGTTGTCGAAGCGGCCGGCGTGTTTCTGGTGGGTGCCGAGCACCTCCTGGAGGAAGACCACGTCGGCCGAGACGGCGCGCACCGCTTCCCGCAGTTCGGGCAGGATGAATTTGCGGTTGAAGACGGTGAAGCCCTTGTGGGTGTTCACGGTGAGGACTCTGAATGAAAAGGAGGCGGCATGGGGGCCCGTCATGTTTACAACCCGTTCGGAAAATCATTCCCCTGTTTCTAGCGGGAAAGCCGGCGCGGGGCTGTAGGAATAGGCCGGCCTGGGCCGCAGGCGCACCGCTCAGGCGCCGTGAACGGATCCGGCACGGCACGGCGGGCAAGGCGGTGGGCCGGGTTCGTCCGAGGCTTCCTGCGCAAAGCGAGCGGCCAGTCCGATGGTGGCACGGGGCAAGACGCGTTCCGGTACGGATAATCCCCGCGTGAACCCCGCCCCCACCGCCCCCCCGCCCCCGCGGCAGCGCCTGGCGCTGTACCTCCGGCTCATCCGCTGGGACCGCCCCGCCGGCAGCTACCTGCTGCTGTGGCCGACGTTGTCGGCGCTGTGGATCGCGGCCGGCGGCTTCCCCGGCTGGCACCTGCTGGCGGTGTTCGTCCTGGGGACCTTCCTGATGCGCAGCGCCGGCTGCGCCGTCAACGATGTGGCCGACCGCGACTTCGACAAGCACGTCAAACGCACCATGGACCGCCCGGTCACCAGCGGCGCGCTCGGCGTGCGGGAGGCGCTGCTGGTCGGCGCGGCCCTGGCGCTGCTGGCCTTCCTGCTGGTGCTGACGACCAACGCCGCCACCGTCGCCTGGAGCGTCGCGGCGCTGGCGGTCGCGGTGTTCTACCCCTTCACCAAGCGTTTCTTCTCGATGCCGCAGGCCGTCCTCGGCGTGGCGTTCAGCTTCGGCATCCCGATGGCGTTCTCGGCGGTCTCGGGCGGGGTGCCGCCGCTGGCCTGGGGGCTGCTGCTGGGCAACCTTTTCTGGGTGCTGGCCTATGACACCGAATACGCCATGGTCGACCGCGACGACGACCTGAAGATCGGCATCCGCACCTCGGCCATCACGCTGGGGCGCTTCGACGTGGCGGCGGTGATGGGGTTCTATGCGGCCTACCTGGCCGTGTGGGGCATGTTGGGGCGCTCATGGGGCGCCGGCTGGCTTTACTTCACCGGGCTGGCGGCCGCTGCGGGGATGGCGGCATGGCATTACACGCTGATCCGGGGCCGCACGCGCGAGGGCTGTTTCAGAGCCTTCCGGCTGAACCACTGGGTCGGGCTGGCGGTGTTCGCGGGCGTGGCGTTGGACGCGCTGCTGCGCTGAGTCGGGAATCCAAAGCATTTGGAAAGCGCTGCGAGGTGCGGTGGCGCACTCGCGCTGCGCTGGGGATGGGATGCCCTGCTCCGTTCATGTCCCCCGCGGGGCTTCGCCCCGCTCCCCCTGATACTTCACTGCGCAGGGCATCCCATCCCCAGCGCAGCGCTCCTGAATCATCGGAGGCGGTTGAATCTCTTTGGCACGCCAACGCTGGTTCTTCGCGAGTGACAGGGGCCAGGGGCATAGTGAAGTCAAGGAGGAGCGGGCGAAGCCCGCGGGGGAAATGAACGGAGCCCCTGGCCCCTGTCACTCGCGGCGCGCCTTTGCCCACCATCCCTCGACGGAACATGGAAGGAAAAACAGCCACCGGCCGTGAGGCGCGGTGGCTGTCGTCGTCGATCGGGGGGACGCCGCTTCCGCGGCGTCGCCCGGCCGGACGGTCAGGGATACAGGCCGCGCTCTTCGCGCGCGATCAGGATGCGCTCACAGGCGACCGCGAAGGTGGCGGTGCGCAGCGTGATCTTGTGGCGGTCGGCGGTGTCCCAGATGTGCTTCAGCGCGTCGACCATGATCTTGTCCAGGCGGACGTTGATCTCGTCTTCGGTCCAGAAGAAGCTGGAGAAGTCCTGCACCCATTCGAAGTAGCTGACGGTCACGCCGCCGGCGTTGCAGATCACGTCGGGCACAACGAGGATGTTGCGGTCCTTCAGCACGTCGTCGGCCTCGGGCAGTGTCGGGCCGTTGGCGCCTTCGAGCACCAGCTTGGCCTTGATGCGGTTGGCGCGGGCCGCGGTGATCTGGCCTTCCAGGGCGGCCGGGATCAGGATGTCGCAATCCACGTCCCAGAAAGCCTCGTTGTCGATCTTCTCGGCGTTCTTATAGCCGCCGATGCCGCCTTCGCGCTTGACGACCGCCATCGCTTCATTGAAGTCGAAGCCCTTGGGGTTGGCCAGCGTGCCGGTGTGGTCCTGCACCGCCACCAGCGTGGCGCCGGCTTCGATGAAGAGCTCGACCGCGGCGCTGCCAACGTTGCCCAGGCCCTGCACCGCCACCTTGGCGCCGCGAAGGTTCAGGCCGATGCGCTGGGCCGCCTCGCGGCCGGTGACGAAGACGCCGCGGCCGGTGGCCTTGACACGCCCGAGCGAGCCGCCCAGGTGGATGGGCTTGCCGGTGACCACGCCGGTGGAGGTGGAGCCGGTGTTCATCGAGTACGTGTCCATCATCCAGGCCATGATCTGGCCGTTGGTGTTCACGTCCGGCGCGGGGATGTCCTGCTGCGGGCCGATGATGATGCCGATCTCGCTGGTGTAGCGGCGCGTCATGCGCTCGAGTTCCTTGCGGGACAGCTGCTTCGGGTCGACACGGATGCCGCCCTTGGCGCCGCCGTAGGGCAGGCCGACGCCGGCGCACTTGACCGTCATCCAGGCCGACAGCGCCATCACTTCTTCCAGCGTCACGTCGGGGTGGAAGCGCACGCCGCCCTTGCCCGGGCCACGCGACAGGTTGTGCTGCACGCGGTAGCCCTCGAAGTGGCGCACCGTGCCGTCGTCCATTTCGATGGGCACATCGACGATCAGCGTGCGCTTGGGGCGCTTGAGCGTTTCGCCCCAGTGGGCCAGGTGGCCGAGGTAGGGCAGCACGCGGTCGACCTGGGACAGGTAGGTTTGCCAAGGATTGCCAGCATGCGAGCTGACGTACGAGAGGTTGCTCATGGGTTCTCCAGAGAGTCAGGAATGGGGCGCGCCAGGAAAGCGTTTGTAAGCACCCGCGCGATGTCGGGCACTGTAGGCTCGCGCGGCCCGAGTTTTTCACCATTCACCATGCATTATTTGCATAACACCCGTTGAGCCAGGCATGGCGCGCCTTCCGCCGGAAGGTCTCGGCCTTGCTGGCGCAGCGCGGCGCGTTCCGCGCGTGACGGATTTGGCGGCGTGGGGCCCGCACGGGCTCGGCACCCACCCGGGCATATGCGGCCCCGCATGGACGGGATTCCGTGCAGAAAGGCTCAGAGCCCGTGCTCGCGCAGGAAACGGTCGAGCTGGTGGCTGTTGGCCACGCCGAGCTTGGCGAAGGCGTTGGCGCGGTGCGTCTCCACGGTTCGCTGTTCCAGCGGGGCGAGTTCCAGGGCGATCTGCTTGTTCGGCTTGCCCTCGGCGACCAGCCGCGCCACCTGCTTTTCGCGCGGGGTCAGCTTGTCCCACAAGGCCTGGGCGGCCCGCCTGGCCTGGCGGCGGGCGGCCAGCTCGCCGGCGTGTCGGAGGGCCCGGGCCACGCTGTCGAGCAGCCGCTCGTCGGTGCAGGGCTTCTCCAGCCAGCCGAAAGCGCCGTCCTGGATGGCCTGGACCGCCATCGGGATGTCGCCGTGGCCGGACAGGAAGAGGGTCACGAGCGGGCTGTCCTTCTCGCGCAGCGCCTGGAAGACCTGCAGGCCGCTCAAGCCGGCCATGCGCACGTCCAGGATGGCGCAGCCCGGGCGCTGGTGGTCGGCGTCCGCCAGGAAGGTCTCTCCCGAGGCGAAGGTCTGCACGACATAGCCGCGCGAAAGCAGCAGCAGGCCGAGGGAGGCGCGCACCGCCTCGTCGTCGTCGACGATGCAGATGTGGTTGACGGCGGAAGCGGTGGCGGCGGGGCTCATGCGGGGGCGGTTTCCAGTTCGAGGGTGAAGACCGTGCCGCCGCCCGGGCGGTCGGCGAAGGACAGGTGGCCGCGGTGGGCTTCGACGATGGTCTGGCAGATGTTGAGCCCCAGGCCGAGGCCGTCCGCCTTGGTGGTGAAGAAGGGGTCGAACACCTGGCCGGCCACCGCGGCGCCGATGCCGCAGCCGCGGTCGGCGACGCGGATGCACATGCGGTCGCCCGCGCACTCGGCGTCGACGGCCACGGCGCGCTCCCCTTGCGGGGTGGATTGCATGGCCTGCAGGCTGTTGGACAGCAGGTTCAGCAACACTTGCTCAAGCAGCACCCGGTCGCCGCGCACCTTGGGCAGGCCGGTCGGCAGGCGGGTCTCGACCCGGACCTGGTGACGGCGCACCTCGCCCTGCAGCAGGGCCAGGGCGTTGGCCACGAGCGTGGGCACGTCGCAATCCTCCATGCCCGCCGTGTGCTGGCGCACGAAGCCGCGGATGCGCCGGACGATCTCGGCGCACCGCTGCGCCTGCCCCATCGCTTCGTCGAGGGCGCCCGCCAGCAGCGCCTGCTGGCCCTGCCCGGCGAAGGATTTCGCGGCGCCGGCGTAGTTGGCCAGGGCCATCAGCGGCTGGTTCAGTTCGTGGGCCAGGGTGGAGGCCATTTCGCCCAGGCTGGCCAGCCGCTGGGCATGCTGCAGTTGCTCGTCGTTGCGGCGCTGGCGTTCTTCGGCCCGCCTTTGCTCGGTGACGTCGACGATGGAGCTCATCCAACCGGTGTGGCGGCCCGCGGCGTCGACCAATGGCGCGGTGTAGACCATGGCGAGCACTTCGTGGCCGTCGCGGTGCCGCAGGCGGGCGCCGGTGCCGGCGCGCGCGGGCTGGCCGCGCGTCGCGGCCTCGTGGCGCTGCCAGTGGTGGGCCGCGTCTTCCGGGGGCCAGTAGGGGTAGGGCGGACGCTGCCCGAGCAGCTCGTCGGCCCGGTACCCGGTCATCGCGCAGAAGGCCGGGTTGACGTAGGTGATGCGGCCGTCGAGGTCGCGGGCGTGCATGCCGACCGGCAGCGCGTCCTCCATCGCCTTGCGCACGGTGTGCGCCTCGTCGAGCGCCTGGGTGCGCTCGCGCACGCGCAGTTCCAGGTCCCGGCGCGCGTCGCGCTGCTCGGCGAAGCGGCGCTCGCGCAGCTGCCAGTACAGGCCGCCCAGCAGCAGCACGCCGGCGCACAGCAGGCCGATGGCCCAGGCGTGCTCGCGCGCCCGCGCGACATCGCCGTAGTCGGTCGCCACCGTCAGGTTCCAGCCCAGGTCGGGCAGCGGCTCGTCCAGCGCCAGCAGGCGGAGGGACTCGCCGTCGACACTGGCGCGCGCGAGGTAGCCGGGCAGGCCCGGGTCGCGCGCCACCTCCCACGGCAGCGGCGCGAACGCGGTGCGCGCGCCGTATTGCCGCTCGCGCCGGATCTTCTCCAGGTCCCGGGCGTCCAGGGGCCGCGTGGTGGCGTAGAGCCAGGAGGGCACCGAGCTGAGGAAGACGATGCCGCGCGCGTCGGTGACGAAGATCGGGTCGCGCGCGACCGCCCAGGCGTTCTGCAGGGGGCGCAGGTCGACCTTCACCGCGACCACACCGGCGGCTTGGCCGCCCGCCGCCCGGCGCACCGGCGCCGAGATGAAAAGGCCCGGTTCGCCGGTGGTCTGCCCCACGCCGTAGAACAGCCCGCGGCGGCCGGCGAGGGCGTCCAGGAAATAGGGGCGGTTGGCGTAGGAGTTGCCGACGAAGCTGTGCGGCGCGGCCCAATTGCTGGCGGCCAGCGTCAAGCCCCGGGCGTCGACCAGGTAGAGCGCGTCGGCGCCGGCCTCCCGGTTGACGGCCTCCAGGTAGAGGTTGGCGCGCCGGATCGCCGCGCCGTCGCCGGGCCGCTCCAGCGCGGCGAGCACGTCGGGGTGCAGGGCGGCGGCGAACGGCAGGTGGCTGTACTTGCCGGCGGCATTGCGCAGGCCCAGCGCGTGCACTTCAGTCGCCCGGCGCATCGCGTCGGCCTTGTGGTTGGCCTCGCGCAACCCGGCCCACTGGCCGGCCGCCGCGATCAACGCCAGCGTGGCGGCGATGACGGCCAGCCAGACCGCCGTGGCGCCGCGCGCCCAACGCGGGCGCGGCGGCGGGGCGATCGGGGACACGGGCGCGGTGACAGGGGGCGGGGAAGACATGGCGCTCGGTGGGCCGGCAACGCGAGGGTGCGACGCGGCGGGCGACGAGTCTAGTCCACTGAACCACGGGGATGGCCCCTGCCGCCGGCGCCCCAGGCACCAGGGGTTTTCCCCTCCGTACGGATACGCAGGCCCGTGGCGCCCGTCCACGGACGACAGCGCGCAACCGCGTCGCCAGACTCGCGGCTACGGCTTGATACGGTTTTGCCGCTTCGCAGCGGGTCACAACAGCCGGAGACAAGGGCTCCACCGCGACCGGCGCCGACGAGGGCGCCGGACGGTCCGGAGTTCATTCGATGGGGAGCCCGGGGACGCAGACCGCCCCGGCCCCTGAACAACCCACGAAGGAGTGATGCGATGCAACGAAGAATGGTTTCACAGATGCTGCTGGGCCTGGCGGCCGCCCTCGCCGCCGCGCCGGGCGCGTTCGCCCAGGGCTACCCCAGCAAGCCGGTGCGGCTGGTCGTGCCGTTCGCGCCCGGCGGCACCACGGACATCATCGCCCGCATCGTGGCCGAGAAGATGGGCGCCTCGCTCGGCCAGACGGTCGTCGTCGACAACAAGGCCGGCGCCGGCGGCGTCATCGGCGCGATGGACGTCGTCAAGTCGGCGCCCGACGGCTACACGCTCGGCGTGGCCACCGTGTCCACAATGGCGTCCAACCCCGCGATCAACCCCAAGGTCTCCTACGACCCGACGACCGATTTCGTGTCCATCATCAACATCGCCGCCACGCCCAACGTGATCGCGGTGCACCCGTCGTTCCCCGCCAAGGACTACAAGACCTTCGTCGACGTGCTCCACAAGAACCCGGACAAGTACAGCTACGGCAGCTCCGGCACCGGCGGCATCGGCCACATGCAGATGGAGCTGTACAAGAGCATGGCCAAGGCGCAGGTCACCCACATCCCGTACCGCGGCGCGGGCCCGGCGCTGAACGACGCGGTCTCCGGCCAGATCCCGATGATCTTCGACAACCTGCCGTCGGCCCTTCCCTTCATCAAGGACGGCCGCCTGGTGCCCATCGTCGTGGCGGCGCCCCAGCGGCTGGCGGCCCTGCCCAATGTGCCGACGTTCCAGGAAGTGGGCCTGGACCCGGTGAACCGCATGGCTTTCTACGGCATCGTCGCGCCCAAGGGCACGCCCAAGGACGTGGTGGACAAGGTGCACGCGGCCGTCAAGGCGGCGCTGGCCGACGCCAACGTCAAGAAGCGCATCGAGGAGACCGGCTCCCAGGTCATCGGCAACACGCCGGCCGAGTTCGAAAAGCAGGTCAAGGACGAGCTGACGACCTACAAAAAAGTGGTCTACCTGCAGAAACTCACGATGGACTGACGCGCGGCCAGTCGGCGGGTGAGGACCGCTCAAAAGAAAAGGGCGAGGCCTGTGGGTCTCGCCCTTTTTTTTTTTGAACCCGGCAGCTCGGCGTGCCGGGAGATCACTGGCTACCTGGCCTCCGCCCCGAACTCCTCGCCCAGGGTCTTGGCCCGCTGCTGCGCCTGGCGCAGGGCTTCGATGAACAAGGCTTTGACACCGGTTTCTTCCATGTGGCTGATCGCGGCGTGGGTGGTGCCGCCCTTGGAGGTGACACGCTCGCGAAGCACCTGCGGCGGCTCGTCGGACTGGCGCGCCAGGGCGGTGGCGCCGGCGAAGGTTCCCAGCGCCAATCGCCTGCCTTGCTCGGCGCTCAGGCCCATGTCCTGGGCCGCCTGCATCATCGCCTCAACGAAATAAAAGACATAGGCGGGGCCGGAGCCCGACAGCGCGGTCACCGCGTCTAGGTCGGCCTCGCGTTCCACCCAGAGCAATTCGCCGGTGGGTTCCAGCAGGGCCTTCACCTGTTCGCGCTGTCCGGCGGTGACGGCCTGGCCCGCGAACACGCCGGTGACACCCTGGCCGATCAGCGAGGGCGTGTTGGGCATGGTGCGCACGACTTGGGTGGCGCCAGTGCGAGCCTGGATGGCCTGGCTCGGGATGCCGGCCATCACGCTGACCTGCAACGCCTCTTTCACGAAGGCGCCGCAAGCGGCCGCGGCCTCGGCGAACAGCTGGGGCTTGACGGCCCAGACCACCATTGAGGCCGAGCCAAGGCTGGCTTCGGGTTTCGCGAAAGTGTGCACTCCCCACGCTTTCTCCAGATGGGCGCGCTGGGTGTCGCTCGGGTCGATCACGCCGATCGATTCCGGCGGCCGTCCGGCCCGGATCTGCCCGCCCACCAAGGCCTGCGCCATGTTGCCGCCGCCGATGAAGAAAAGTGTGGAATGGTTCATGGAACGAGTGTAAAGCGCCGCATGCCGCCCGGCCCGGACCGGAGCGCCCCGCGGCCGATCCCTTGAACAATGGATAGCCGGCGCGCGGCCGCAGCGGTTAAATTAGCGCCCTCCGCGCGACGCCGCGGAAGCGCCCGCAGGAGGGAGCCTGCACAGCGCGCCGTTCGACAACACCATTCGCCAGCACCAACAGGGGGTGGGCAGCCCGGCTGCCTCCAAGCCCCCGACATCCAAATCAGGGAGTGACCGTGAAACACCTTTCGACCCTCCTCGCGGCGGCCGCCATGGCTTTGCTCGGGGGTTGCGCCAACATGCAAAGCCACGACGCCCGCGTCAGCGGGGCGCAGGCGGCGGCGGAATCCGGCAGCGTCGCCGCGGCGCTGCAGCAGCTCGAGGCTTCGGCGACCACCGAGTCGGCGAAGAAAGAACTGCTCTACAACCTGGAGCGCGGCGAACTGCTGCGCCTGGCCAAGCGCTACCCCGACAGCACCGCGGCCTACCTGCTGGCCGACGAGCAGGTCAAGGCCTGGGAAGAGACCGCCAAGACCTCGCCCGACAAGCTGCTGGGCATGGCCGGCGCCGCGCTGGTCAGCGAGCGGCTCAAGGCCTATGAGGGCCAGGACTACGAAAAAGTGATGCTCACCACCCGCCTGGCGCTGAACCGCATCGCCGTCGGCGATTGGGACAACGCGCGGGTGGACGTCAAGCGCACCCACGAGCGCGAGGCCGTGATCGCCGAGCTGCGCGCCAAGGAACTGGTGGCCGCCGAGGAGGAGGCCAAGAAGAACGGCGCCAAGTCCGGTGGCCGCGAACTCAACGGCTACCCGGTGGAGACGCTGGACGACCCCGCGGTGCTGGCCCTGAAGAACGGCTACCAGAACGCGCTGAGCCACTATTTGTCGGGCTTCCTGTACGAAGTGCTCAACGAGCCGGGCCTCGCGGCCCCGGGTTACCGCAAGGCGATCGAGCTCAACCCCAACGCGCCTGTGCTCGACGAAGGCCTGCGCGGGCTCGACCAGCGCACCAGCTTCACCCACCGCCGGCGCCAGAAGATGACCGACGTGCTGTTCCTGATCGAGTCCGGCTCGGCGCCCGCCCGCAAGCCGGTGAGCTTCACCGTCCCGGTGCCCACCGGGCGGGGCGTGGTCGGCGTGTCGATCTCCTACCCGGTGATCCAGGCTTCCAATTCGCCCTACATCAACACCGTCACCGTGGGCAACACGCCGATCAAGACCCAGCCCGTCGTCGATTTCAACGTGATGGCCCGGCGCGCCCTGAGGGACGAGATGCCCGGCATGGTCGTGCGCACCGTCTCCCGCGCCATCGCCAAGGGCGTGGTGCAGGACCAGGCGCAAAAGCGCCTGGGCCTGCTCGGCGGCCTGGTGGCCGTGGTGGCCACCTCCGCCACCGAACAGGCCGACGACCGCATGTGGCGCATGCTGCCCGAGCGCGTCTACGTGGCCCGCGCCTACCTGCCGCCGGGCACGCACAAGGTTTCGATCGACGGTCGCGAGCTGCCCGAGCCGGTCGTCATCGACGGCCAGTACGCCGTGGTGCCGGTGCGCGCCTACACCAACAACCTGGTGATGGGCGACGTCGCCAGCTTCGGCAAGCTCGCGGCCACCGCCGTGGCGGCGCCCGAGCCCGTCAAACCGGTCGAGACGACCACCGCCACACGCGTCACCACCACCACCGGCAAGGGCGCACGCAACGCCAAGCCGGCGACGGCCACGGCGCCAGCGCCAGCGCCGGCCAAGGCCGCGGCGACGCCGGCCGCTGCCGCCCCTGCGGCCGCGCCCGCAACGGCACCCGCCCCCGCCGCCGCACCCGCGGCCAACAAGCCCGCCGCCAAGCCGGCCGGCGGCGTGCCGCTGAAGACTTCGGCCACGCAGTGACGGCGCCGCACCGGCCGTTCAGCCCGCCATGGACCGTCAACGATTCCCACAGCCGGGCCGTTAATCGGCCTGCATCCCATTGCCCAGGAGGACCCACGACATGAAGAAACTTTTCACCGCCCTGGCCACCGCGGCCATCGCAGCGGCCTGCCAGCTGGCCATGGCCCAGGCCGCGCCCGAGCCCGGCAGCGCCGCCAGCAAGCTGATGCTGCGCGGGCAGGACTACGGCGTGAAGATCGTCGACATGCGCGCCCAAAAGCGCAGCGACATCCTCGTGGTGCAGACGGAGCTGCAGAACACCGAGAAGTCCGACCGCCAGGTCTACTACCGCTACCGCTGGCTCGACGCCTCCGGCATGCAGGTGGGCGACGGCGAAGCCTGGAAGCCGCTGCTGATCTACGGCGAGCAGTCCCAGTACGTGCGCGGCACCGCGCCCGGCATGAACGTGGTCGACTTCCGCCTGGAAATGAACGTGGAAAAGCGCTGACCGCGCGACGGCCCGAATATCAACCAACCAATCAATCAATCAACGAAATCGAGGGAGCTCGTTCCAATGAATGCATCCAACCCCACCCGCCGCGCCGGCGCCCTGATCGGCCTGCTGGCCGCGGCCGCCCTGCTGTCGGCCTGCGAAACCAAGGTGTCGTCGCCGGTGGTGCGCTTCGACCGCCAGGTCTCCTACGGCGACAGCAAGGCCGTCGAGCTGGTCACCAACGAATTCGGGTCCACCGACCTGCAGATGATCGCCGAGAAGATGACCGGCTCGCTGCTGGAGACTCCGATCTTCACCGGCCGGCCGACCGTCACCATCTCCACCGTGCGCAACAAGACCAGCGAGTACATCGACACCACCAACGTGATGAACTCGATCCAGACCGCGCTGGTCAAGTCCGGCAAGGTGCGCTTCGTGCGCTCCATCAACGAGATGCAGGCCGGCGTGGACGAGCTGCAGCGCCAGAACCAGAGCGGCCTGTACAAGCAGGGCACCACCGCCAAGGTCGGCAACATGAAGGGCGCCAAATACAGCATCGAGGGCGAGCTGACCTCCATCGTCAAGCAGAACAACACCACCAAGGACGTGTTCTACAAGTTCACGCTCAAGATGTTCGACGTGGAAGAGGGCACGATCGAGTGGCAGGACGAGAAGGAAATCCGCAAGACCAGCAAGCGCTGACCCGCGCCCGGTTCCTCCCCTTCCGTTTCAAGGAGCTTCCATGAACAAGACGATCCCCTTCCTGGGCGCCCTGCTGGCCGCTTTCGTGGCCGCCGGCCCGGCGATGGCCCAGCGCACGCCGAGCGTCGCCGTCAGCGACCTGGCCTATTCCGAGCGCGTGCGCGAATACTTTGAGGTGGCCCAGCTGCGCACCCAGGCCAGCATGCAGGCCAACCGCCATTCGATGGCCGCGCAGCAGTCGGGCGAACTCACCTACGCCGCCGGCAGCTATTCGTACATCGAGCAGGGCGAGCTGCGCAACTTCACCGCCGACATCAAGGGCGCCCTGCTCAAGGGTGGCGGCGTGAAGCTGGTGCAGTCGCGGGCCTTCGACGGCGGCGCGCCGCAGCCCAGCAAGGCCGAGCAGGTGCTGAACCAGATGCAGACCGGCAAGGCGCCGGCCAAGCCGGTGCGCCAGCCCAGCGTGCACGACATCGTCTCGCGCATCAAGAAGGGCGAGTTCGCCGGCGCCGACTACGTGCTGTTCGGCACGGTGTCGAGCATCGAGTTCCGCAACGAGCTCTCGCCGCTGCAGGGCACGACCAGCGCTTCCTACCTGTTCAGCCTCGACCTCGTCAGCGATTTCAGCCTGATCAACACCCGCACCTACGAGATCACGGCCGCCTTCAGCGCCCAAGGCGCCGGTCAGGACGTCAAGCTGATCAGCAACCGCGGCGACGTGGTCGCGCCCAACCGCGGCAAGGTAATCCGCGCCACCTCGCAGACCCTGGCGGACAGCGTCTACGCGCAGCTGGTGGAGCAGCTCGGCCCGAACGGCAACCCGCCGGTGAACGGCCAGGTCGGCGGCAACGCCGCGGGCGGCTATGCGCCCGCGGCGCGCCCGGCACCGGCCGAACCGCCCACCATGGTGTTCAAGTGAGGGGTTGATGGGCTTGGACTGGGCTGGGGCGGCTGGAAAGCTTCCCGCCCTGCTGAAGAAGGCCGCGGCCTTCTCCCTGGCCGCCGCGGCGGCGGCCCCCCAAGCACAGCAAGCCGGCCCGGTGTCCCAAGACACCGGGCCGGTTTCGTTTGCGCGCTTCGACCTGGCCGACGGCGGTCAACTGGAATTCCTCACCCTCCAGCCCGCCGGCGGCAACCGGCGCGCGCTCTTCCGGGCCTATGTGCTGCCCGGTTCGGGTTGCAACGGCCTGGGACCCATCGCGCCCGCTTATTTCCGCGGCCTGGCCGGGGGCGAAGTGGTGGTTCCGCACAAGCGGCATGTGCGTGCCTTCCGCTGGATGGGCGCGCTGCAGGACTGCTCGACCGCCTTCACCGACCAGGACCGCCTTTCGCAATGGGCGCTCGACGCCGGCGCCTTCGTCGCCTGGCACCTGCGGAGCCATCCTCCGGTTCCCGGCCAGCCCGTCGCCCTCGTGGGCATCTCCGAGGGCGCCGAGCTCTTGCCGGCGGTGCAGGCCGGGCACCCCGAGCTGGCGCTGCTGGCGGCCGTGGGCAGCACGGGGCTGGACCCGCTCGAGGCCTTGTCGCTGCAGGCGCCACTGCAAGGCGCGCCGGATTTCGTGGCCGAACTGAAGCGGCGGGTCGACGACGCCGCCGTGGCCGATTCGGCCGTCTGGGCGGGCCGCAGCATGGCTTATTGGCGCGACCTGGCGCGTTGGCGCTACAGCCAGGCGCTTTTGGATGCGCAGCAAACGCTGTGGCTGGGCTTCGGCGGCGACGACCGCGCCGTGCCGCTGGAGGGCCTGAGGCGATTCCAGTCGCGCGCCCAGGCGCAGGGGCGCGCGGTGTGCGTGGCCGTTTTCCAAGGCGGCGACCACGGCCTGCGGGACCCGGACGGCGGCGACCGGCCGCTGCAGCGATTCTGGTCCGCGCTGGCGCAAGCCTTGACCGGCCGGCCCCCGGGGCTGGATTGCCCGCCCTGGCGCAACGCCGATTGAGGCGGGGCGCCGGCGAGCTTGAACAACATTCACCGAATGAGAGCACGGATGGTGGAAAGAAGAACATGGCGCGGCCTGTCGGCAACCGCGGCGGCGGCCGCGATGGGCCTGGCGGGTTGCGCCGGCGGCGGCGCCTTCCTGCAAGACAACACGCTGTTCGGCAAGGAAATGGGGATGCTGCCGGCGATCCCGCCTTCGGCGCTCGGCGCGATGCGGCTGCAGCAGTGCGCCGTCCAGGGCGGGGCCTGCGAGCGTTTCTTCACCGAGCACCTGGGCCAGCCCGACCACAAAGCCCTGGCGATCCCGGTCGCGGAAGGGGGCGTCGGCGTCAGCTCGCAAAGGGCCGGGCCCCAGCAAGCCTTCTTGAGCGCGGTCTATGCCTGCAACCACATACAAAAAGAAGCCCCCCGGCTGTGCGAGGTCCAGTCCGTCGACGGCAAGGACATTCGCGCCTGGACCAGCGCCGCGCTGGCCGGGCACCGGCAGGCGCAGGCCCGTCTGGCCGTTCCGGAGCGCCGGTTCTTCGGCGGCGAGGACGTGGGCGGGAATGCGGTCAGCGCGACGGACCTGCGCACCGGCAACCCCGGGGGTGTGACGCCGCAGCAGGTCGAAGGCGTCACCACGCTCTACACGCGGGACTTGGTGCAGGCCCTGATGGGCGCCGACCCGCCGCTGCTCATCGACGTCGGCAGCAGCTATGACGTGATCCCCATGTCCCGCAGTCTCTACCGCGGCGGCCTGGCTTTCGACGACGCCGCCCTTGAAAAGGCCTACGACCACCGCTTCGCGGGCCTGCTCAGGCAGTTGAGCCCCGATCCGTCCAAACCCGTGGTGTTCTATTGCCGGGGCAGCGAATGCTGGTTCTCGGTCAACGCCGCGCTGCGCGCCAAGCGCATGGGTTACACGCGCGTGGGTTGGTACCGGGGCGGCATCCATAGTTGGAAAGCCGCCGGCCTGCCGGTGGCGACGGCGGTGGTCAAGGCGGTGGCCCAGCCTTGAAACCCACCGCCTGAAGCGGGCCCGTCCCGGGCTGTGCAGGGGCGAGGCGCATGCCGGGCGGGGGCGTCGGTGCGGGCGGGTCCCAGCGCGGGGAAGCACCGCGGCACCGCGGCTCAGTCAGCGTGCCCCAACCCCCGCAGGTAGACGTCGATCGCCTGCCGGCCCACGCGCATCAGGTCGAAGGCGCCGGGCTCCAGCATC
Source organism: uncultured Burkholderiales bacterium (assembly GCA_966211815.1). GTDB lineage: Bacteria > Pseudomonadota > Gammaproteobacteria > Burkholderiales > Burkholderiaceae_C > JANPCX01. The sequence continues at coordinate 122,511 of CBIHOD010000001.1, read as the reverse complement.
CAGTTGCGCAGCAAGCCGTCGACCAGCGAATGCAGGCCCAGGGCCGCGGTCCGGGCGGAGACACCGCCGCCGGCCGGCCCGGGCGGCCGGGCGCGGCGCAAGCCGCGTTCGATCTGGCCCACGCGTTCGCGCAGGCCGTCGACGCGGCGTTCTTGCAGGGCGCGGAGTTCGTCGACGTACTCCACCTTGTGCAGCGCGATCTCGAAAACACGGCGCGCCTGCGGGTCCGACACCGTCGCGCGGAAGGCGGCCAGGAAGCTGCGGCGGATGTGCGCCACCGGGTCGGCCAGCGCGGCATCGCCGCTGCGCTTGATCTCCTCCTCCATCGGGAAGGTGACGCGTTTCATCATCGCGTTGAAGAGGTCGGACTTGTCCTTGAAATGCCAGTAGATGGCGCCGCGGGTGACCCCGGCGGCGCGGGCGATGTCCTGCAGCGAGGTGCGCGAGACGCCGCGGCGCTGGAATTCCAGCTCGGCGGTGTCGAGGATTCGCTGGCGCGTGGCCAGCGCTTCTTCCTTCGTGCGGCGGGGCATGGTGTGTTTCCTCTCTTGTCGGGGTGGCGGCACGGGCCGGCGGGCGCCTGGCCCGTCCAGGGCCGCATACATGCACGGCTGTATGTATAGTGCGGTGCTCCGCCGCGCGGCGGCACCACCCGCGGACAAGGATTTTCCCCTGTGCCGGCGCGGTGATTGCGCGCGGGGTGGCCCGGGTGCAAAGTCTTTCCCCGCGGCGCCCAGCGCGAAGGCGCGCAGGCGCCTCCGGCGTCGCTAGCCAAGCCCGCGCGGCCCTGGTTCCAGTCTCGAAAGGTCTTTCATGTCTGCAAGGTTCGGCTTGACGGCCGGTGGTCCGTCCCCTGCGTTCGCGGCCCGGTCGCGGCGTTCGGCCATGGCCCTGGCATGGGCCGCCGCGCTGGCGGGCTGCGGCCCCGGCACGCCGGCCGCGCCGGCGGCGGGAAGCGCCCCGCCGCCGCCGGAAGTCGGCGTCGTCACCGCCTCGCCCGGCGACGTCGGCCTGGTGACCGAGCTGCCCGGCCGCACCGAGGCCTCCCGCGTGGCGCAGGTGCGCGCGCGCGCGGCCGGCATCCTGCAGCAGCGGCTGTTCCGCGAAGGCAGCGATGTGAAGGCCGGCCAGCCGCTCTTCCAGATCGACGCCGCGCCCTACCGCGCCACGCTGGCCAGCGCCCAGGCGACGCTGGCGCGCGCCGAGGCCAACCTGGCCCAGGCGCAAGCCCAGGCCGCGCGCTACAAGCCGCTGGCCGAGGCCCACGCCGTCAGCGAGCAGGAATACATCAGCGCGGTGGCGGCCCAGAAGCAGGCCGAAGCCGACGTCGCCGCCGGCAAGGCGGCGGTGCAGACGGCGCAGATCAACCTCGGCTACGCCAGCGTGAACTCGCCCATCGCCGGCCGCATCGGCCGCGCCCTGGTCACCGAGGGCGCGCTCGTCGGCCAGGGCGAGAGCACGCCGCTGGCCCTGGTGCAGCAGATCGACCCGATGTACGTCAACCTGAACCAGCCCGTGGCCGAGGTGATGCGCCTGCGCAAGGCCATCGCCGCGGGCAAGCTCAAACGCGCCGGCGGCGCCGAATCGGCCCAGGTGGCCATCCTGCTGGACGACGGCGGCATCCATGCGCAGCCCGGCAGGCTGCTCTTCTCCGACCTGTCGGTCGACCCGGCCTCGGGCCAGATCGCCTTGCGCGTGGAGGTGCCCAACCCGCAGGGCGCGCTGCTGCCGGGCATGTACGTGCGCGCCCGGCTCGAACAGGCTTCGGCCGCCGGCGCCATGCTGCTGCCGCAGCAGGCGGTCCAGCGCTCCACCCAGGGTGACAGCGTGATGGTGGTGGGGGAAGGCGGCAAGGTCGCCAACCGCCCGGTCAAGGTCGGCGCCGCGCAGGACGGGCAGTGGGTGGTGCTGGAAGGCCTGCAGCCGGGCGAGCAGGTGGTGGTTGACGGCTTCCAGAAGATCAAGGGCAGTGCGCCGGTGAAGCCGGTGCCGTGGGTGCAGGGTGCGGCCCCCATGCCGGCATCCGCCGCTTCCGCCGCTGCTTCGCAGCCCAGGTGATTCCAAATTCGCTGCAGTGACGGTGCGCAACCACCCCTCACTCGCAGTGCGCGCCTGGGCTTGCATGCCCAGGTCGCTCAGCAGGCAAACCGCATGCGGTTCGAAAGCCCTGCTTCGCCCCCAGCCCTCTCCCCGTCGCCGGGGAGAGGGAGTGAAGGCGGCCGGCGCGCCAGTCCACGCCGCGCGCTGCATCCACTCCCTCGCCCCCGGACACGGGGGAGAGGGCGGGGGTGAGGGGGCTGCCCGCTAACCAACCGATCGACAAGAGAAAGTCCCCATGGCGCAGTTCTTCATCGACCGTCCCATCTTCGCGTGGGTGATCGCGCTGTTCATCATGGTGATGGGCGGCGTGGCGATCACCCAGCTGCCCGTGGCGCAGTACCCGTCGGTGGCGCCGCCGGCCATCGTGGTGTCGGCCGCGTACCCCGGCGCGTCGGCGCAGACGCTGGAGAACAGCGTGCTGGCGGTGATCGAGCGCGAGATGAACGGCTCGCCCGGCCTCATCTACATGGAAAGCGTCGCCCAGGCCGACGGGACCGGCTCGATCACGCTGAGCTTCTCGCCCGGGACCAATCCCGACCTCGCCCAGGTCGATGTGCAGAACCGCCTGAGCCGCGCCTCGCCGCGCCTGCCGGCGGCGGTCACGCAACAGGGCGTGCGGGTGGACAAGTCGCGCGCCAACTTCCTGCTCTTCGTCATCCTGTCGTCGGACAACCCCGAGATCGACCCGGTGGCCCTGGGCGACTACGCCTCGCGCAACGTGCTGCCCGAGCTGCAGCGCGTGCCGGGTGTCGGCCAGGCCCAGCTCTTCGGCACCGAGCGCGCGATGCGCGTGTGGATCGACCCGGCCAAGCTGGTGGGCTTTTCTCTCTCGGCGGCCGACGTGAACGCCGCCATCGCCGCGCAGAACGCGCAGGTGGCCTCCGGCACGATCGGCGACCGGCCCAACCTGCCCGAGCAGGCCATCTCGGCCACGGTGGTGGTGCGCGGCCAGCTGAGCACGGTCGAAGAGTTCGGCAACATCGTGCTGCGCTCGCAGCAGGGCGGCGCCACCGTGCGGCTGAAGGACGTGGCGCGCATCGAACTCGGCGCCCAGGCCTACGGCACCCAGGCGCGCCTGAACGGCAAGCCTTCCAGCGGCATCGGCGTGCAGCTGTCGCCGACCGGCAACGCGCTGGCCACGGCCAAGGCCATCAAGGCCCGGCTGGGCGAGCTGTCGCCGTACTTCCCGCCGGGCGTGAAGGCCACCATCCCCTACGACAGCTCGCGCTTCATCGAGATCTCCATCGGCCAGGTGATCGAGACGCTGCTCGAAGCGGTGCTGCTGGTGTTCCTGGTGATGCTGCTGTTCCTGCAGAACTTCCGCTACACCGTCATCCCCACGCTGGTGGTGCCGATCGCGCTGCTGGGCACCTTCGCGGTGCTGCTGGCCATGGGCTATTCGATCAACGTGCTGACGATGTTCGGCATGGTGCTGGTCATCGGCATCGTGGTGGACGACGCGATCGTCGTCGTCGAGAACGTGGAGCGCATCATGAGCACCGAGGGCCTGCCACCCCTGCAGGCCACGCGCAAGGCGATGGGCCAGATCTCCGGCGCCATCGTCGGCGTCACCGTGGTGCTGGTGTCGGTGTTCGTGCCGCTGGCCTTCTTCAGCGGCTCGGTGGGCAACATCTACCGGCAGTTCTCGGTGGTGATGGTCACCGCCATCCTGTTCTCGTCCTTCATGGCGCTGTCGTTCACGCCGGCGCTTTGCGCCACGCTGCTCAAGCCGGTCGAGGCCGGGCACCACCACGCGAAAGCCGGCTTCTTCGGCTGGTTCAACCGCGGCTTCGCCCGCGTCAACAAAGGCTACGAGGACTGGGTGGCGCGCATCCTGCGGCGCGCCGCGCGCTGGCTCATCCTCTACGGCGCGCTCGTGGCGCTGCTGGTGCTCCTGTTCGGCCGCCTGCCCACCTCTTTCCTGCCTAACGAGGACCAGGGCAACATCCTCGTCAACGTGCAGCTGCCGCCCGGCGCCACCGTCAACCGCACCACCCAGGTGATGGCCCAGGTGGAGGAGTACATGCTCAAGCAGCCCGAAGTGCAGGGCATGGTCAGCGTGCTGGGTTTCAGCTTCGCCGGCAGCGGCCAGAACGCGGCGCTGGGCTTCATCACGCTGAAGGACTGGGACGAGCGCGAAGGCAAGGCGCACTCCGCCCAGGCGCTGGCTGCGCGCGCCTTCGGCGGCCTGGCGCCCATCCGCGACGCCTTCATCTTCCCGGTGAGCCCGCCGCCCATCCCCGAGCTGGGCCGGGCCAACGGTTTCGCCTTGCGCCTGCAGGACCGCGGCGGCAACGGCCGGGAAGCGCTGCTGGCGGCGCGCAACCAGCTGCTCGGCCTGGCCGCGCAGAGCAAGCTGCTGGCCGCGGTGCGGCCGGACGGCCTGGAAGACGCCTCGCAGCTGCAGCTGGACATCGACCGCGACAAGGCCAGCGCGCTGGGCGTGCCCTTCGCCGCCGTCAACGCGGCGCTGTCGACGGCGCTCGGCTCCTCCTACGTCAACGACTTCCCGAACGCGGGGCGGTTGCAGCGCGTGGTGGTGCAGGCCGACGCGCCGGCGCGCATGCAGCCCGACGACCTGCTGCGCCTGAACGCGCTGAACACCGCCGGCCAGCCGGTGCCGCTCTCCGCCTTCGCCACCACCCGGTGGGTGACCGGGCCGATGCAGACCATCCGCTACAACGGCTACCCCACGATGCGCATCGCCGGCGAGCCGGCGCCGGGGCAGAGCAGCGGCGCGGCCATGGCCGAGATGGAACGGCTGGCGGCCCAGCTGCCCGCGGGCTTCGCTTTCGAATGGACCGGCCAGTCGCGCGAGGAAAAGCTCTCCGGCAGCACCGCCTTCGTGCTCTTCGCCTTCTCGCTGCTGGCGGTCTTCCTCTGCCTGGCAGCCCTCTATGAAAGCTGGTCGATCCCGCTGGCGGTGATCCTGGTCGTCCCTTTGGGCGTGATCGGCGTGGTGATCGGCGCCGGCATGCGCGGGCTGGAGAACGACGTGTATTTCAAGGTCGGCCTGATCACCATCATCGGCCTGTCGGCGAAGAACGCGGTGCTGATCATCGAGTTCGCGAAGGACCTGCATGCGCAGGGCCGCGGGCTGGTCGAGGCGGTGCTCGAAGCGGCGCACCTGCGCTTCAGGCCCATCCTGATGACGTCGATGGCCTTCATCCTGGGCGTGCTGCCCCTGGTGCTGGCCAGCGGCGCCGGCGCGGCCAGCCAGCGCGCCATCGGCACCGGCGTGATGGCCGGCATGGTCAGCGCGACGGTGCTGGCGGTGTTTTTCGTGCCCGTCTTCTTCGTGGTGGTGCGCCGCGTCTTCAAGGGCAGCGAACGCCAGCGCCTGAAGTACGCCCGGCACGCCCACGACGCGGGTTTCGGGGAGGTCCCGCCGGCCGGCCACGGGCAGGCGGCGGGCGACCAGGCACAAGACGGGGAGGGCCGGGCATGAACGCTGTTGGACGGGCGGTGAAACCGGCGCGCCGCGCCAGACACCCTTTCGCCGCCGCCTGGTCGGTGGCGCTCGCCGCCGCCGGATTGGCGGGATGCGCCTCAATGGCGCCGCGCTACGAGCGTCCCGAAGCGCCCGTGGCCGGTGCTTTCCCCGGCACCGTGCCGGCCACGGCGGCGTCACCGGCCGCGGCCGACCTCGGCTGGCGGCAATACTTCCGCGACGACCGGCTGCGGCAATTGATCGACCTGGCGCTGCAGAACAACCGCGACCTGCGCATCGCCGCGCTGAACATCGAGCAGGCGCGCGCTTTGGCTGACGTGCGCCGCGCCGACCAGTGGCCCACCGTCAACGCCGGCCTGGCCGGTTCGCGGCAACCCAATAGCGCGGGCGGCACGAGCAGCACCTACACCGCCGGGCTGCAAGTGACCGCCTACGAGCTCGACCTGTTCGGCCGGGTGCGCAGCCTGTCCGACGTGGCGCTGGCCCAGTACCTGGCCACCGAGGAAGCCCGCAAGGCGGTGCATGTGGGGCTGGTGGGCGCGGTGGCCGAGGCCTATTTCGCGCTGCAGGCCGACGCCGAGCTGCTGCGGGTGACGGAAGACACGCTGGCCACGCGCGCCGAGTCGCTGCGCTTGATCAGGATGCGCTTCGACAACGGCGCCAGCTCGCAGCTCGACCTGCGCCAGGCCGAGTCGCTGCTCGAGGCGGCGCGCGTGGCGTCGGCGCAGGCTCGGCGCCAGAAGGCGCTCGACGAGAACGCCCTGGTGCTACTGGCCGGCCAACCGTTGGCGGCAGACTTGCTGGCCACCGGCGCCGCCGCCGACGGCGGCGAGTCGCTGGCCCGGGTCGCCGCGGAACTGCCGGCCGGTCTGCCTTCCGAGGTGCTGACGCGCCGGCCCGACGTGCGCCAGGCCGAGCAGCAGCTGATCGCCGCCAACGCGAACATCGGCGCGGCGCGCGCCGCCTTCTTCCCGCGCATCTCGCTGACCGGCAGCGTCGGCAGCGCCAGCAAGGAGCTCAGCGGACTCTTCGCAGGCGGCTCTTTCGCATGGAGCTTCGCGCCGCAGATGCTGCTGCCGATCTTCGACGCCGGCCGCAACCGGGCCAACCTCGAAGCGGCCCAGGCCGCGCGCGGCACCGCGCTGGCGCAATACGAGCGAGCCATCCAGTCGGCCTTCCGCGAGGTGGCCGACGCGCTCGCGGGCCGCGCCACGCTGGCGGAACAGCTGCAGGCCCAGCAGGCCCAGGTCCAGTCCGAGCAGGACCGTTTCAGGCTGGCCGACCTGCGCTACCGCAGCGGCGCCAGCAGCTACCTCGACGTGCTTGACGCCCAGCGTTCGCTGTTCGGCGCGCAGCAGGCCCTGGTCCAGGTGCGCCGGCAGCAGGCGCAGAACGCGGCGGTGCTCTACCGCGTGCTGGGGGGCGGATGGCTGGAAGGGCCGCCGTGAGACCGGACCGGGGCTGAAAACGGCCGGCACCAGGTTTTGCAGGGGGAAGGCGCCCGGGCAGGACCCGCGTCTTCCAGGACCGTCCCTCCAGGTGTGACGGGCCGGTGAGGCAATGCGGCACCGCCGGTCGCGGGCGTGGCCCGTCCCCCGCCTACCACTCGCGCCATTCCTCGGTGATGTCTTCGCCCTGCGTGGACAGGCCGGCTTCCTGGGCCGAAGCGATGATGATCTCGCAGAGCTGCTCGCGCTGGTCCGTTTCGATCAGGGACCCATCGGTTTCTTCGTTGAGCGCGTTCAGTTCGGTGACCGCCGTCTTGACCGCTTCCATGATCTCGGCGTCTCGGTCGTCCGTGCCGCCGACTTGCGAAAGCTCGTCGAAGAACACTTCCAGGATCTCGGCGCAGCGGTCGACGTGCTCCTGGGCGTAGCCGGCGTCGAAACCCGAATCTCCCGAATCGCCTCCGTCGCCGTCGTCGCTGTCGTCGGACGATCCCGCCATGTAGCTCGTCATGCCTTCGATGAGGTCGCGTTGCAAGGCTCTGATGTCGTCGTTCATGGTGAGCGTTCCTCCAGGGTTGCGGGCGGGCGGGCGCACAGCGTAGCAGGCCGGCCGGTCACAGCGCCAGTTTCGGCACTGTGACGCGGGGCTTCTCCAGCGCCCGGACGGCCTCGGCAATCCCGCCGGCTTCGAGGGTGGGCAGGCAGGCGCGGGACAGCTCCCCCTTTCCAGCATTCAAGACTCGACACCAGCCGCTTCAAGGAAAAGGCCGCCGCGACGCGATGGCCCGGGACGCTGTCCAAGTCGAATTCGTCGTAGCCGGCCGGCGCCGGCTCGCCCATCCGCATGGCTTGGGCTGTCTCCCGGTGGAATCTCAAAAGGCTCGAGGTGTCGCCCACCTTCAGGCGGATCGGCGCTCCACGCCCCTGCGTCCGTCCACCCCTACCCCTTGCCCGGGATGAACGCCGCCGACAGGAACAGGCTAAGAAGGATCCCCGGCGCCACCACCTGGCCGATCGCCAGCAGCACCGGGATGCTGGAGCAGGCCAGGAAGGCGAAAGAGATGACGGCGGTGACGTTGGCCAGGGCGAGCGAAGCCAGGGTGTCGTTGTCCACGGGCGGGGGTTCGCCGCCTTCCGGCACCGCGTCCTGCTGGGCGCGGATCTGGTCGAAGAACAGCGCGTAGTTCGAGCCGATCGCCACCGTCAGCAGCAGGCCCACGAGGTGCAGGATGCCCAGCGCCACGCCCGCCAGGCTGAGCCCGGCCAGGACCAGCAGCACCGAGGAGACGATCGGCAGCGCGATGCGCCCCAGGCGCCGTGCCGACCGCAGGTGCAGCGCCAGCAGCAGGCACACGCCCAGGCCGCCGAGCAGGGCCTGGATGCGGGCCTCGTGGAGGTAGCGGCCGTACATCCCGTCCAGCTCGGCCTTGATGTTGAACACCTGGGCGCCGCCCTCCAATCCGCCGAGTTCGGCGCGCAAAGCCCGCAGGTCGGGGTCGGAGTTGGGGGTTTGCAGGCTCAGCAAGGCCCGCCAGGGGCGGCCTTCGGCGGCGTCGCCGGGCATGAGCTGGGCGTCGAGCGCGCTGCCCAGCGGCGTGGCCTGCAGGTCGGCCCGGGTGAGCACCGGCCGGTTGCGTGCGGCCTGCACGTCGTCGACGAAAGCGCCGAGCCGGGCGGCGGACAACGGGCCGTCGCGGGTGGCTTGCGCCAGGTTGGCGGCCAGGGTGGCAGCGTCGGGCAGTGCGGCCAGGCGCTGCCGCTGCACCTCGGGGCTGGGCAGCAGCCGGGCGGGCGACTCGTAGCCCAGGATCAAGCCTTTGGCGACCAGGCCGTCCAGGACCGCGGCGGCGCGCTCGGCCTGCCGGAGCACGCCAGCCTCGTCCGGCGCCGAGACGGCCAGCCAGGTGCCGGAGTCGTTGGCGCCGATGTCGGCGCGCAGTTCGGCGTCGAGCTGCATCTTGTCGGCGCCCACCGGGCTGAGCGAGGCGATGTCGCCGCGCCAGGCCGATGGCATCACCGCCAGCGAAACCGCGGCGGCGGCGGCCAGCAGCGCCAGCGGCAGCCGGATGCGGGGCAGCCCGCGGGTGCAGGCGCCCACCCATTGGCCGAGCCGCTGGCGCGCCCGGGTGCCGGGCGCGCCGTCGGGCGCGATCACCGGGAAGACGCATCGCGTGGTCAGCGCCGCGGCGGTCAGGCCGGCGATGGAGAACACACCGAGCTGCACCAGCCCCGGGAAGCCGGAGAACAGCAGCGCGGCGAAACCGCAAAGCGATGTCCACAGGCCCAGCCGCACCGTGGGCCAGCTTTCGGAAAGCCAGCGCTGGGCGCCCGCGCCCCGCGCCGCCGCCGCGCCCGCGCCGGGCACGGCGCGGGCCTGGATCAGGTAATAGATGGCGTAGTCCACCGCCTCGCCGATCAAGGTGGTGCCGAAGCCCAGCGTGATGCCGTGCACGTTGCCGAAGGCCAGGCTGACCGCGGCGACACCCGCCAGCACGCCGCTGCCCACCGGCAGCAAGGCGCTGGCCAGGGTGCGCAAAGAGCCGCCGAAGGCCAGCAACAGCAGACCGACGATGGCGATGCCGCCGGCCAGCGCCAAGTGCTCGACCTCGGTCTTGATGCGCTCCCGGGACGACACCGCGAAAGTGCTTGAACCGGAGACCAGCAGCCTGAGCGCCGGCTTGCCGAGCGAATCGAAGCTTTCTCGAACGCGCTTGAGCGTGTGTTCCTGGGCGTCCAGGTCGGCGCCGTCGGCGCGCGTGGTGGCCAGCAGCACCGCCCGTTCGGCGCCCGCGGCGCGGCCTTCGCGCGACACCCACACGCCGCCTTCGCTGCGTGGCGACTGCGACGGCAGCATGGTCTCGGCCATGCGCACGCTCTCCCCGGTGGGGTCGCGCAGGATGATGGGCTTGACCATCCGGCCGGCCGGCGTGCCCAGCAGGGACGTGGTCTCGCCGATGGCGTCGCGCAGCCCGTCCGCTGTGAAGCGCTGGGCCTGCACCGCGGGGCTGAGCAGGTAGCGGTTGTCGAAGAGGAATTTCCCGGTGGCTTCGAAGCCCGAGTTGTCGCCGTTGTGCACGGCGTCGAAAAGGCCGGTCTCGCGCAGTTTGGCGGCGAGCCGGCGCGAGGCGTCGGCGCGGTCGCCGGCGCTGCCGCCCTCGATGCCCATCATCACCAGCCGGGCGGCGACGCCGCTGCGCAATTGGTCGAGCAGCACCGCCTGCTCGCTGGTCGGGTTGGACGGCAGGAAGGCCGACAGGTCGGCCACGTAGCGCGTCTTGACCGTCACCGCCAGGGCCGCCAGCACGCAGGCCAGCCACACCAGCAGGGCCGGCATGCCCGGCCTGCGGCGCAGGGCGGCGGGTGGGATACGCCCGGCGGCCATCAGTTGGCCGCGCCGGCGGTCGGGGCGGACTGGGTGGACGTCGGCTCGACCGTCATGACCGAACGGTCGCCGTCAGGCATGTTGACCGCCACTTCGCGCACCAAGGCCTGCTGCCCGACCAGCCGCACCTGGCTGATCTGTTCGCGCAGCCGCGGCTCCCGCGGCACGAGGTCGAGCGTCCACTGCCGGGCGGTGCCGGCGACCGCGACGTTGAAGTGCTTTTCGAGGGATTCACGGTTGCCGGTGAGCGTGCCGCGGATGGCCTCGATGATGATGCTGGCCTCGGGCACCGAGTCGACCGCCACGGTGCGGCTGCGCGAGCCGCGGCTCATCGTCAGCTGGTTGCCGGTGACGGCCAGTTTTTCATGGGTGGGCTTGAGGGTTTCGCGCGTGAACGAATCAGGCGCCTGGAAAGACAGCCTGCCCGACAGCTCGGTCGGCCGGTCGAGCAGGGCGCTGGTGCGCTTCTCGGTGAACAAGGCCTCGCCCGACTTGACCGTCCCCAGGACTTCCATCAGCTGCACCAGGCCGAACGCGGCTTGCTGCTGCGGCTGGGTTTGCGGCGGCTGCTGCGCCCAGGCGGCCGGCGCGGCGGCGCACAGCGCGGCCAGCGCCAGCGCCAGGCGCGGGGCCCGTCCGGCGGGCGTCTTGGCGGGGTGTCGGATATGGGGCATGGTCATGGGGTCGGTGTTGGAGGCGCCGCCGGGGGCGTGCCGTCGGCGGGCCAGAAATCGAAGAAGTTGAACCAGTTGTACGGGGATTCCCGGCAAAGCGATTCGAGCGTAGACACGTACCGGCGCATGGCGGTTCCGATCTGTTCGTCCATCGCGCCGGCGCGCGCGCCGGGCGCCGGGCCCTGGGGTTGGCCGGCGGCGGGCGGCGCGGCGCTGAAATCGGCGAGCAGCTCGAAGCGCAGCTCGTAGCGGCGGCCACCGTGGTAGAGGCCGGTCATGAAGATGGCCGGCCGCCGCATCATCGCGGCCAGGCGGAAGGGCCCTTCCGAAAAATGGGCCGCCTCGCCGAGGAAGGGGATCTCGCGGCTGCCCGACCGCTCGGACTGCCCCGGCAGCGTGCGGTCGGCCAGCATGCCCGCCAGGCCGCCTTCGTCCAGCCAGCGGCGCAGCGCCAGCATGCTGCCGGGCCGGCCCAGGGGGATGGTGTGCAGCTCGGCTTGGGGCGCGATCGCCGACAGCACGGCGTTGATGAGGCGGGCGTTGTCCTCGTACATGACCATCGCCACGCGGGCGCCCCGGGTCTGGCCGCTGGCGCGCAGGGCCTCGAAGCTGCCCAGGTGGGCGCCGACGAGGAAGACACCCTGTCCGCTTTCCATCAGGGCATGCACCCGCTCGGCGCCGGTGGTCTGGACGTCGAACTCGTGGAACCGGTCCTGCAGGAAATACACCCGGTCGAGCACGGTGCCGGCGAAATGGTGGATGTGGCGGTACAGGTCGGCCCAGCCGGGCGGGCGCGGCAGGGCGCGGGACAGGTAGCGCCGCGACGCGCGCCGGGCCTTGCCGTTGGCCAGGAGGAAGTACAGCGAGATCGGGGGCAACAGCCACCGCGAGGCGCGGCGGCCGAGGTTCACCGCGATCCAGCGCATCAGGCGCAGCACCCACAGGTGGCTGCGCTCGGGTTCGGCGGCCCAGGCGGTGTCCGGCTTGTCGCCGGCCCGGGGCGGGTTGGTCGGCGCCGTGGTCATGGCGCGGCCTCGAACTGGCCCGACGCGGCCAGGCGGTCGGCGGCCCAGGCTTCGAAGCGCAGGCCGCCCCGCGCGGTGGCCTGCAGTTTCAGCGTCAGCGCTGCGCCGGGGCGCACGGGCGCCAGGAACTTCACCGACGACAGCTTCGGCGCGCCGCCAAGCAGGGCGGCCAGTGCCGGCTCCCCGAGGGCGGCTTCCATCACTTCGGCCAGCAGCGACACGCCCGGCAGCAGCGGCTGCCCGGGGAAATGCCCGGCGAACGCCGGATGGTCGGCGGCCACAGCGACGTCGAAGCGATGGAAGGGGCCGTCCTGGCCAGTGGTCTGCATGGGTAGGGCGTCCAGCGGTGCGTCAAGGGGTGGGTTCGGGTGCGGGGCCGGCCGGGGCCGCGGGGGCTTCGCCGGGGGTTTCGCCGAGCTGCGCGCGCGCCCATGCGGAGAAGCGCTGCGCGGGCAATTTGCCCGTGCTGGGCTCGCGCGGCAAGCCGTCGACCAGCACCACCCGGCGCGGCAGGAAAGCCGCGTCGACGCGCTGGCGCAGGGCCTGCAGCACGCGGGCCTGCGCCTCGCCGGCCGGCAGCCGGGGCGCGACCACGAAGGCGACCGGCCGGACGACGCCGGCGCCGGCCGTGCCGTCGTCCGCCGCCGGAGGCAGCCAGAAAGCGCCGTCGTCGACGCCGGGGACGGCGTTGAGGTGGAAGTTCAGGTGGCCGAGCGAGCTGCGCTTGCCGGCGATGTTGATCAGGTCGGCCGACCGGCCGAGCAGGCGGAAACGCCGCCCCCCTTCCAGTACTTCCAGCACGTCGGCCAGCGGCGTGGGCTCGGACACGTGGCCGCCCCGCACGGTGGATTCGACGCCGTTGCCGTCCAGGCGCAGGCCGTCCAGCGCCTGCCATTCGGCGCCGGCGGTGGTGCGGCGGGTGGCGACCTGGCCGGCTTCGGTGCAGCCGTAGATCTCCAGCAAAGGCGCCGACAGCGCGGCCTCGGCCCGCGCGGCCAACTGCGGCGGCAGCGGCGCGGTGGCGCACAGCACCAGGTCGGCCGGCGGCAGCGCCAGGCCCGATTCCAGCAGCATCTTCAGGTGGAAGGGCGTGGTGACGAGCAGCCGCGGGCGCGGCATGCGCGCCAGCGCGGCGGCGATGTCGGCGGGGTAGAACGGCCGCTCGCAATCGAAGGCCGCGCCGGCCAGCATCGCCGCCAGCACGCTCGATTCGAAGCCGAACATGTGCTGGGCGGGCACCGTGGCCACCAGGTTGACCCCGGCCAGGCTTTCGCGGCCCATGGCCTGGGCCAGTGCCCGCGCGCCGGTGCGCATGTTCAGGTGCATGGCGCCCCAGAACTTCGGGTGCGGCACCGGCCGGCCGGTGGAGCCGGAGGTGAAGACCTGGGCGACCAGCGCCGACTCCGGGATGAGCGGCACCTGCGCGCCGGCGGACGCCGGCGCCAGCGCCTCGGCATGCCTCAGGCCGGGAAGGGCCGGCGCCGCCGCGGCGCCCGGATCGCCCACCGCATAGGCCTGGGGAAAGCTCTCGCGCAGCCGGACCACCATGTCCGGCGTGTGGTTGGGCGGCATGAGGTTGTGCTGGCCGCGCAGCAGCGCCGCGCCGATGCCGACGGCGAAACGGTAGCGGTCGCCGCTGAGGTTGAGCATCTGCCCCTGCGGCGGCAGCCGCGCGGCCAGTGCCTGGACATCGGCCAGGTATTGGCGGCGCGAAAGCGGCCGGCCCTGGGACCACGCCAGCGGCGCGTCGAGGTCGTCGGCCCAGACCAGGGGCGCTGTCGCCGCTTTCATGGCCGCGCCGCCCCGCGGCCCGCCGGAGGCGTCGTGGCCCGGTGTCCCAGGTTGATGGCGAGAGTGTTCAATCGTGTTCCTCGATGCGGCCGGCGTCGCTGGCGCCGGCGCCTGGCCTTGTCCAAGAATTCAGCGCCCGGTCTAAACGGAGGCCGCCCCGGCCCGGCGTCGCTTCATGCGGCGGGGTCGCGCGGCGTGGCGCGGGGGCTGCCGGGTTGGCCGCTGGTCATGTAGGAGCGGATCGCGTCGGCGAAGGTGGCCCGTTCGAATTCCGGGTGCCACCGGTAGCGCAGCCAATGCTCGCCCACGAACATCAACGCCACCGCGGCCGGCGTCAGCAGGTTGGCGAACAGCGCCCAGGTGCCGAAATCGGCGAAGGCGTAAAGCAGCACCGAGATGCCGGCCATGGCCAGGAAATAGGCGGTCCAGGAGGCGGTCAATTTCCGGGTGTAAGCCTCCATCTCGGGGGTGAACACGCGGTGCACCCGGCGGGCCATCATGGTGATGAGCGCTTCATGGCCCGGCCGCAGCGTGCCGCCGAAGGCCAGGGCGAGGAAGACATGGATGCCGACGTGCTGGCCCAGGTAGACCAGGGCCGCGGGGATCACCAGCCCGGTCTGCGCCTGGGCGCACAGCCCGGCGACCACCGCGGCGGCGGCGGCGGCCAGCCAGCGGTTGCCCGCCCGCCAGCTGCCCAGGGCGACCACCACCAGCATCGGGGCGACCAGGGCGACGACGCTCCAGGCCGAGTCTTTGGCCCGGGTCATCAGCCAGTGCGAGCCCAGGATGTAGGCCAGGCCCAGAAGCAAGGCGCCGACGATGCGCGCGCCGGTTTTCGCACCCATGCGAGGACCTCCCGCCCGTCAGCGCGCCCGGTGGGCGGCGATGTGGTCGGTCAGGCTGGCCAGGGAGGTGAAGATGCGGACGTTGTCCGCGTCGTCCGAGCGCAACTGGAAACCGTAGCGCTGCGAGACCACCAGGGCGACTTCCAGGATGTCGATCGAATCCAGCCCGAGGCCTTCGCCGTAGAGCGGCGCTTGCGGATCGATGGCTTCGGGGGCGATCTCGAGGTTCAGCGCCTCCACGAGGAGGGCGGCGACTTCGCGCTGCAGGTCGGCGTTTGAAGGGGTGGTCATGGGTTCGGTGACTGGCTGTTGGCTGCCGGGGCAGGCGCGGTTCCTGGCGCGTTCGGCGGCTTCGCGGGTCGCGTGGGCCTGCGGCCCGTGCCGTCTTCCGGTATCGACGGGCCATCCTCAGGCCCGTGTTCGACCGGCTATTGGGCCGTGCCGCGCCGCCGGGCGCAACCCGGTATTTTACCAATCAATGCATGCGGCGGGCCGTGGCGCCTCAAGCCGCGGCCAGCAGCATCGAGGCTTCCGCTTCCGCCTCGGCGGCGCCGCCCGCCGGCGAAGGCCGCTCGGCCAGGGCGCGCAGTTCGGCGTCGTCCAGGCCGGGGTAAGCGCCGCCCGCCCGCGCCAGGATGTCGCGGGCCAGCGCCTGAAGCTGGCGGGCGCTGGCCTGGATGCGCCGCTCGAAGTCGGCGTCGCTGAGGCGGGGGTCGTGCAGGCTGCGGTTGAGCTCGGCGAACCACGGCAGGGAGGCCTGGTCGAGCATGACCGCCGGGTTGCGCTTCTCGCTGCGGGCGGACCAGGCGCGGAAGAAGCGCTGCACCTGGGCGTTGAGCTGCCGGCAAAGCGCCAACTCGCCGCGCAGCCGCGACAGGGCGGTCAGGTCGGCCAGCCGCTCCTGGTAGAAGAACTGCGCCAGCACGCCCCAGTAATAGGCGTAGTCCCAGATCACCTTGGCGGGCAGCACTTCCGGGTCGCCGAACAGCGGGTACTGGTCGGTGTACAGCGCCAGCGTGCTTTCGTAGAACGACTGGTAGAGCTGGTCGAACACCTGGGCGCGGGCGCCCAGCGGCTGGCCGGCCCGGTCCAGCGCGACCAGTTCGGTGATGTAGGTGTTGCTGATGGCGATGAAGTCGCTTCCGGGCGAATAGAACGGGTCGAGGAAGAGGCCGGCCTCGCCGGTCAGGGCCCAGCGCTGGTCCGAGAACACCTGCTTGCAGCCGTAGGAGAAGCGCTTGAAGAAGGCGAAGTCCTGCAGCAGGTGGCGCTTGCCGTCGAGGTCGTCGAAGAGCCGCGGCTGGTACTTCTCGAACCAGGCCATGGCCTTGTCGAAGGTGTCCATGGTCTCGATCGGGTGGATGCGCGGGTCGGCCACGATGCCCACCGAATGCGAGCCCGAGGCCAGCGGGATGAGCCAGACCCAGTAGCCCGCGCCGACCAGGTGGTTGGTCGACAGCCAGCGCGCCTGCGGGTCGCAGCGCGCGCGCCACTCGGCGTTGCCGGTCCAGCGGTCGATGTCGATGCGGTCCTTGATGCGGAACCACACCGCGTGAGCGCCGTGTTCGTTGGCCTGCGCCAGGCCGAGCTTGCGCTTGAGCAGGCCGGCGCGGCCGCAGGCGTCGACGACCCAGCGGGCCTCGATGGCCTGCTCGTCGCCGCCCGCCACCTGGCAGGCCACGCGGTGCGGCTCGGCGGAGCCGGCGGGCGCCAGCTCGATGCCGCGGACGATGGCGCGGTCCAGGAACTTCACGCCGCGGCGCAGGGCTTCCTCGCCGAGGAAGTTCTCGAAGATGCCGCGGTCGATCTGGTAGCTCGGCACCGACAGGAACCGGCTGGCGCCGATCTCGGTGACCTGGTCGATGTCGCGCCGGCCTTCGGAGAAGAAGAAGCGGAAACCGAACTTGCGCAGCTGCTTTTCCTTCATGTGGTCGGCCAGGCCGAGCACGTCGGCGAAATAGTGGGCGCCGATCTCGACCGACGACTCGCCCACCTTGTGGGCCGCCACCGGCACCGGGTGGTCCCGGCGCTCCAGCACCAGCACGTCGATGTCGGGGAAACGTTTCTTCAGCTGCAGCGCCAGCGTCAGGCCGGCGAGGCCGCCGCCCATGACGACCACGTCGTGCCGGGCGGTTGCGGATGGGTTGTTTGTCATGGCTGTGCGGGGATGATGGGGACGGCGCGGGACGGCGGGAAGCGGCCGCGGGCCGCAGCGATGATGACAGACGCCGCCCCCGGCCCGCGCCGGCAAGGTGTATGGAGATGTTTTCCGGCCGGCGCCCCGCATGCCACACTGCGCCCCCGCCCCACCGTCCCACCGCCGCGCCGACATGACCACGACCGAAATCTTCCTGATCGCGATGCTGATCATCTACACCGCGCCCTACTTGATCTGGCGGCTGGGACGGACGGAATACTTCGCGCCGCTCGTGGTGGTTCAGATCATCACCGGCATCCTGCTCGGGCCGGGCGTCCTGGGCGCCGCCTTCCCCGAGTACCACCGCTTCGTCTTCAGCCCGCCGGTCATCCAGTCGCTGAACGGCATCGCCTGGTGGGCGGTGATGGTGTTCGTCTGGATCGCCGGCATCGAGCTGGACTTGAGGCAGGCCTGGAAGCACCGCCTGGAAACCGGCGTCACCGCCGGACTGGCGCTGGCCGTGCCGCTAATTTTCGGCTGCGCGGCCGGCCTGGGCCTGCTCGCCTTCCCGGGCTGGATGGGCGGGAAGGCGCAACCCTGGCAGTTCATTCTGGGCATCGGCATGTCCTGCGCCGTGACCGCCTTGCCGATCCTGATCCTGCTGATGGAAAAGCTGGAGGTGCTGCGCCAGCCGATCGGCCAGCGCATCCTGCGCTATGCCAGCGTCGACGACATCGCGGTCTGGGGCGTGCTCGCGCTGATCCTGATGGACTGGGAGCGCGTCGGCCGCCAGGCCGCCTTCCTCGCCGCCTTCGCCGTGTTGGCGGCGGGCTTCCGGTGGCTGATGAAGCGCGTCCCGGAGAGCGACCGCTGGTTCCTCGGCCTGGGCTGGCTGGCGGCCTGCGGCCTGGGCGCCGACTGGTCAGGGCTGCACTACATGGTGGGCGCTTTCCTGGCCGGTGCCGTCATGGACGCGGAATGGTTCGACCAAAGGACAATGGACAGCCTGCGGCACCACGTGCTGCTGGTGGTCATGCCGGTGTTTTTCCTGAGCACCGGGCTGCGCACCGACTGGCAGCTCGGCGGCTACGCCGTGTTCCTGGCAGCGGGCGTGCTGCTGCTGGCGTCGGTCGGCGGCAAGCTCGCCGGGGTGCACGCCGCGGGCCGGCTGCTGAAATGGCGGCCCGGCGAGGCGTCGCTCATCGGCTGGCTGCTGCAGACCAAGGCGCTGATCATGATCATCTTCGCCAACGTGCTGCTGGACAAGGCGGTCATCACCAGCGAGACCTTCACCGCCCTGCTGCTGATGGCCGTGGCCAGCACCATGCTGACGATGCCGGTGGTCGCACCCAAGCTCAGGCGGATGGGCGAGGTCGTCTTCCGCGCGCGCTGACCCCGCCGGACCCGCGCCGCCGGCCCGGCGGTTGGATCAAAGGCCCCGGCCTTCTTCCAGGCCCAGGTGGACGTTCATCGACTGCACCGCGGCGCCGCTGGCGCCCTTGCCGAGGTTGTCCAGGCAGGCCATCAGCAGCACCTGGCTGTCGTTGCCGAACACATGGATGTCGACGCGGTTGGTGCCGTTGCAGGCCTGCACGTCGTAGAAGCCGCCTTCGAGCACCGCCGGGTCGCGCAGCGGCTTGACCTGGACGAAGGGTTCGCCGGCGTAGCGAGCCTGCAGCGCGGCGTGCAGTTTCTCCGCCGTTGCCCCGGCCGCCAATTGCGACAGGTGCAGCGGGATCGTCACCGCCAGCCCCTTGTAGAAATCACCCACGACGGGCATGAACAGCGGCGCGCGCTCCAGCCCGGTGTGGGCCCGCATCTCGGGCAGGTGCTTGTGCGCCAGCGTCAGGCCGTAAGGACGGGGAGACTTCAGCTTGGCGTCGCCGCCGGCTTCGTACTGGGCGATCATCGATTTGCCGCCGCCGGAGTAACCGGTGATCGAGGTCGCCGAGACCGGCAGGCTGCGCGGCAGCAGGCCGGCGTCCACCAGCGGCCGGGCCAGCAGGATGAAGGCGCTGGCGTGGCAGCCCGGGTTGGCGATGCGCTTGGACTGGCGCAGCAGCTCGCGCTGGCCCGGCGCCAGTTCGGGCAGGCCGAAGGCCCAGCCGGCCACCGTGCGGTGGGCGGTGCTGGCGTCGATCAGGCAGGTGCCGGGGTTGGAGACCATGGCCGCCGCCTCGCGGGAAGCGGCGTCGGGCAGGCAGAGGAAGGCCACGTCGGCCGCGTTCAACAGGCGCGAGCGTTCGGCCGGGTCCTTGCGCTTGTCGGCGTCGATCTTGAGCACCTCGACATCGTCGCGTTGCGCGAGATACTCGTGGATGCGCAACCCGGTGGTGCCCTCCTGGCCATCGACGAAAACACGGTAGACCATCTCGACCTCTTCTTTCTATCTGCTTTGCTGTTGAACGACCGCTAGTGTGGTGTCCCGCTGATCACTGACAAAGTGGAATCGATGGATTGCGAGGCAGGGCAAGGCGTAAACCGCAGCGATACCAGGCGGTATCGCGAGGATTTGCAACGCGGCCCTGGCTTGCAAGACACGATTCCATCGGCAGTGATCAGCGGAACACCACGCTAGGATTCCCAAGGATAAGCCAGCGACATGAGCGACCATTCACCCGACTTAGAGAAACCCCATGTGCTGCTGCTGCCCGGGTGGATGGACTCCGACGCCGACCATTGGCAAAGCCGCTGGGAAGCCCTGCACGGCTACGAGCGGGTGCGCCAGGACGACTGGGCCTGGCCGCGCCGCGGCGACTGGATGGCGCGGCTGGACGAAGTGGTCCAGGCGCGGCCGCGCCCCGTGCTGCTGGTGGCCCACAGCCTGGGCTGCCAATTGACCGCCGCCTGGGCCGCCCATTCGCGGCACACCGGCCGCGTCGCCGCCGCCTGGCTGGTGGCCCCGCCCGACACCGAACGCGACGACATGCCACCCAACCTGTTCAACTGGCGGCCCATCGCACGCGGCCGGCTGCCTTTCGCCAGCCGCGTTCTGGCCAGCAGCGACGACCCCTATTGCAGCCTCGAACGCGCCCAGGGCATGGCGCGCGACTGGGGCAGCGACTTCGAATCGGCCGGACCGCGCGGCCACATCAACGGCGAATCGGGCCTGGGCGACTGGCGGGACGGCCACGAGGCGATGTTCCGCTGGCTGGCGGCAGGGCCGGCCGCGGGCTGAAGCCGGCCACCCTGCCCGGCGATCGCCGACAATCCGCCCATGGTCACGAAGAAACCCAAAGGCCTCGGCCTGGGCCTGGAAGCGCTGCTCGGCCCGAAAGTCAAAGACGCCCCCGCCGCGCTGGCGCCCTCCGCCGAAACGGCCCCCGCCCAGCGCCCGCCCGCCACGCTCAAGCTCGCCCAGCTGCGCCCCGGCAAGTACCAGCCGCGCACCCGCATGGACGAAGGCTCGCTCTACGAACTGGCGGAAAGCATCAAGGCCCAGGGCATCATGCAGCCCATCCTGGTGCGGCCGGTCGGCCCGGGCCAGTACGAGATCATCGCCGGCGAACGCCGCAGCCGGGCCGCCAAGCTCGCCGGCCTGGACGAAGTTCCGGTGCTGGTCAAGGAGGTGCCCGACGAAGCCGCCGCCGCGATGGCGCTGATCGAGAACATCCAGCGCGAAGACCTCAACCCGCTCGAAGAGGCCCAGGGCCTGAAGCGGCTGACCGACGAATTCGGCCTCACCCACGAGCAGGCGGCGCAGGCCGTGGGCCGCTCGCGCAGCGCGGCCAGCAACTTGCTGCGCCTGCTGCAACTGGCCGAACCGGTGCAGGCGATGCTCATGGCAGGCGACCTCGACATGGGCCATGCGCGCGCGCTGCTGCCCCTGGACGGCGCCAGGCAGATCCTCAGCGCCACCGAGATCGTCGCCAAGAAGCTGAGCGTGCGAGAGGCCGAGAAGCTGGTCGCCCGCCAGGCGCCGGCGGCGCGCGGGAAGGCCCAGCCCGCCCCCGCCAAGGAAAAGTCCCGCGACCTGCTGCGCATCGAGTCCAGCCTGTCGGACGCGCTGACCGCCGCGGTCGAAATCCGCGTGAAGAAACGCACGAAACGCGGCGAACAAGGCGAGGTGGCGATCGCGTTCGGCTCGTTGGACGAACTCAACGGCCTGCTTGAAAAGCTGGGGCTCGAAGCGGCCTGACGTTTTTTCCGCGCCCACTGTTGCAATCGCGTCATCAAGGCGCGCACGCCGTGCGTTGAATGCAGCAGGCCGTGGCAGCATCCGCGTAAACCAAGGGTTTCGTTAAAACCTGGTGGGGTTGGCGGGAACTTAAAACAACAGCCGCTTGTCAATCAACCACCGGAGGCTAGGATGGCAACAGGCATGGCGGCACACAATTTGCTGCGCTGTCGATGCCGGCGGGTGCGGGCGCGGTCCGGCGCTGGAACGAACTGAACGGTTTTTGATCGGTTTTTCCAGGCTTCACGGGCCGGCGCGTGCGCGATGCTGGTGTCGTGTGTGAATATGGCGGGTGCTGATTTCGGAAAGCTCTGATGAAGCCTTGAAGTCTGCGGCGAGCAGACCAGAGGGACTTCATCAGAACTTCCCCAGACGCAGAGCCGGTCCACGATGGACCGAGCTGCGTCCTACTGAACCGCAGGAGATCAGCATGGACGTCATCAGCCACCTCAAGGCCCGCTACGAGCGAACCCGCGAAGAAGAGTTGTCGCTCGAGGAATACCTCGAAGAGTGCAAGCGCAACCCGGTCGCCTACGCGACCGCCGCGGAGCGCATGCTCAAGGCCATCGGCGAGCCGCAGACCATCGACACCCGCAACGACCAGCGGCTGTCGCGGCTGTTCGCCAACAAGGTGATCAAGATCTACCCCGCCTTCGCCGAGTTCTACGGCATGGAGGACGCCATCGAGCAGGTGGTCTCTTATTTCCGGCACGCGGCCCAGGGCCTGGAGGAGAAGAAACAGATCCTCTACCTGCTCGGGCCGGTGGGCGGCGGCAAGTCTTCCATCGCCGAGAGGCTGAAGTCGCTGATGCAGGAGGTGCCCTTCTACGCGATCAAGGGCTCGCCGGTGAACGAGTCGCCGCTGGGCCTGTTCGACCCGGTGGAAGACGGCCCCATCCTGGAAAAGGAATACAACATCCCGCGCCGCTACCTCAACCGCATCCTGTCGCCCTGGGCGGTCAAGCGGCTGGAGGAATTCGGCGGCGACATCCGGCAGTTCAAGGTCGTCAAGCGCTATCCGAGCGTGCTCAAGCAGATGGGCATCGCCAAGACCGAGCCCGGCGACGAGAACAACCAGGACATCAGCTCCCTGGTGGGCAAGGTCGACATCCGCAAGTTGGAGAGCTTCTCGCAGGACGACCCGGACGCCTACAGCTTCTCCGGCGGCCTGTGCCTGGCCAACCAGGGATTGCTCGAATTCGTCGAAATGTTCAAGGCGCCCATCAAGGTGCTGCACCCGCTGCTCACCGCCACGCAGGAAGGCAACTTCAAGGGCACCGAGGGCTTCGGCGCGATCCCCTTCGACGGCGTGGTGCTGGCGCACAGCAACGAGAGCGAGTGGAAGGCTTTCCGCAACAACAAGAACAACGAGGCCTTCCTCGACCGGATCTACATCGTCAAGGTGCCCTACTGCCTGCGCGTGAGCGACGAGGTCAAGATCTACGAGAAGCTGCTGAAGGGCTCGTCGCTGGCCCAGGCCACCTGCGCGCCGGGCACGCTGAAGATGATGAGCCAGTTCGCCATCCTGACCCGGTTGAAGGAGCCCGAGAACTCCTCGCTGTTCTCCAAGATGCTGGTGTACGACGGCGAGAACCTCAAGGACACCGACCCGCGGGCCAAGAGCTACCAGGAGTACCGCGACTACGCCGGGGTCGACGAGGGCATGAGCGGCATCAGCACCCGCTTCGCCTACAAGATCCTGTCCAAGGTGTTCAACTTCGACAGCACCGAGGTCGCCGCCAATCCGGTGCACCTGATGTACGTGCTGGAGCAGCAGATCGAGCGCGAGCAGTTCCCGGCCGAGACCGAGCAGAAGTACCTCGCCTTCATCAAGGAGCACCTGGCGGTGCGCTACGCCGAGTTCATCGGCAAGGAGATCCAGACCGCCTACCTGGAGAGCTACAGCGAGTACGGCCAGAACATCTTCGACCGCTACGTCACTTACGCCGACTACTGGATCCAGGACCACGAGTACCGCGACACCGACACCGGCGAGGTGTTCGACCGCGCCTCGCTCAACGCCGAGCTGGAGAAGATCGAGAAGCCGGCCGGCATCGCCAACCCGAAGGACTTCCGCAACGAGATCGTCAATTTCGTGCTGCGGGCGCGGGCCAACAACGCCGGCAACAACCCGGTGTGGACGAGCTACGAGAAGCTGCGCACGGTGATCGAGAAGAAGATGTTCTCCAACACCGAGGAGCTGCTGCCGGTCATCAGCTTCAACGCCAAGGCCAGCGCCGACGAGGCCAAGAAGCACGAGGACTTCGTCACCCGCATGGTCGCCAAGGGCTACACGCCCAAGCAGGTGCGCCTGCTGTGCGAGTGGTACCTGAGGGTCCGCAAGAGTTCTTGACCGACAGACGCCGACGCGCCCGCCCGGGGCGCGCCGGCCCCCCACGAAGAAAAGACTCAGCAGCATGCAGCAAATCATCGATCGCCGGCTGGCGGGCAAGAACAAGTCCATCGGCAACCGCGAGCGCTTCCTGCGCCGGCACAAGGAGCAGATCCGCGAAGCCGTGAAGCGGGCGGTCGATGGGCGCAGCATCCGCGACCTGGAGAAGGGCGAGGACATCACCATCCCGCGGCGCGACATCAGCGAGCCCGTCTTCGGCCACGGCCAGGGCGGCAAGCGCGAGATGGTGCACCCCGGCAACCAGGACCACGTGCGCGGCGACCGCATCGCCCGGCCCAAGGGCGGACAAGGCGGCGGCGGCGGCAGCCAGGCCTCCGACTCGGGCGAGGGCGAGGACGACTTCGTCTTCCACCTGAGCAAGGAAGAGTTCATGCAGGTCTTCTTCGACGACCTGGCCCTGCCCAACCTCGCCCGCACCACGCTGGCCGAGACGCCCGAATTCAAGACGCACCGCGCCGGCTTTTCCAGCGACGGCACGCCGAACAACCTGCACGTGGTGCGCTCGATGCGCGGCGCCATCGGCCGGCGCATCGCGCTGGGCAGCCCCGGCAGCCGCGAGGTCAAGGCGCTGCAGGAGCAGCTCGCCGCGCTGCGCGCCGCGCCGGATCCCGGCCTGCACCAGCAGGAGATCCAGGCGCTGGAGGAGAAGATCGCCCTGCTCAAGGCCAGGCTGGACCAGATCCCCTACCTCGACCCGATCGACCTGCGCTTCCGCAGCCGGGTGAAGGTGCCGGTGCCGACCGCCAAGGCGGTGATGTTCTGCCTGATGGACGTCTCCGGCTCGATGGACGAGGCGCGCAAGGACCTGGCCAAGCGTTTTTTCATCCTGCTCTACCTCTTCCTGACCCGGCACTACGAGCGCATCGACATCGTCTTCATCCGCCACCACACCCAGGCGCAGGAGGTGGACGAGCAGAACTTCTTCCATTCCACCGAGACCGGCGGCACCGTCGTCTCCAGCGCGCTGGTGCTGATGGAGGAGATCGCCCGCGCGCGCTACCCCACCAGCGAATGGAACATCTACGGCGCCCAGGCCAGCGACGGCGACAACTGGCACCACGACAGCGGCCGCTGCCGCGAGCTGCTGGCCCAGAGCATCCTGCCGCTGTGCCGCTATTTCGCGTACGTGCAGGTGGCCGAGGAGGAACAGAACCTCTGGGACGAATACGTCGCGCTGGCCGCGGAAGCGCCCAAGAGCTTCGCGGTGCGCAAGGCCACCGAGGCCTCGCAGATCTACCCGGTCTTCCGTGACCTGTTCAAGAAGGAAGGAGCGGCGGCATGAGCGTCATCGGCAACACCACCGGCGCCACGGCCGCCTTGCGGCCGTCGGACCTGGCGCCGCGCCGCCCGGTGAGGGCGGCCGACCTGGTCAAGCCGCCGCGCGCCGCCCAGCCGCTGCCCGCGCCCAGCGACTGGACCTTCGAGCTGATCGAGCGCTACCACACGGCCATCCGCGAGACGGCCGAGCGCTTCGGCCTGGACACCTACCCGAACCAGCTGGAGATCATCACCGCCGAGCAGATGATGGACGCCTACGCGTCGGTCGGCATGCCGGTGAACTACCGCCACTGGAGCTACGGCAAGGAGTTCATCTCCACCGAGAAGAACTACCGCCGCGGCCACATGGGCCTGGCCTACGAGATCGTCATCAACTCCAACCCCTGCATCAGCTACCTGATGGAGGAGAACACGCTGGCGATGCAGGCCCTGGTGATCGCCCACGCGGCCTACGGCCACAACAGCTTCTTCAAGGGCAACTACCTGTTCCGCATGTGGACGGACGCGGCCAGCATCATCGACTACCTCGTCTACGCCAAGAACTACGTCGCCGACTGCGAGGAGCGCCACGGCCTGGACGCGGTCGAGACCTTCCTCGACAGCTGCCACGCGCTGATGAACCACGGCGTCGACCGCTACCGCCGCCCCAGCCGCAAGTCGCTGGCCCAGGAACTGGCCGAGCGCAAGGACCGCGAGGCGCACGCGCAGCAGCAGGTCAACGACATGTGGCGCACCCTGCCGCGCAAGGCCGAGAAGGCGGTCGAGGAGAAGGAGGCCCGCCGCTTCCCGCCCGAGCCGCAGGAGAACCTCCTTTATTTCATCGAGAAGAACGCGCCGCTGCTGGAGCCCTGGCAGCGCGAGCTGGTGCGCATCGTGCGCAAGGTGGCCCAGTACTTCTACCCGCAGCGCCAGACCCAGGTGATGAACGAGGGCTGGGCCACGTTCTGGCACCACCATTTGCTCAATACCCTTTATGACGACGGCCAGCTCACCGACGGCGTGATGATCGAATGGTTGAAGTCGCACACCAACGTGGTCTACCAGCCCCAGGTGGGCGACCGCCACTACAACGGCATCAACCCCTACGCGCTGGGCTTCGCGATGTACACCGACATCAAGCGCATCTGCGAGGCGCCCACCGAGGAGGACCGGCGCTGGTTCCCCGACATCGCGGGCGCCGACTGGCTGGAGACGCTGGACCACGCGATGCGCAACTTCAAGGACGAGAGCTTCATCGGCCAGTTCCTGTCGCCCAACCTGATGCGCGAGTTCCGCTTCTTCTCGATCGTGGACGACGAGAAGGACTCGGAGCTGGAGGTCTCGGCCATCCACGACGAGTCCGGCTACCGCCAGGTGCGCGAGGCCCTCAGCCGCCAATACGACCTCGGCCAGCGCGAGCCCAACATCCAGGTCTGGAACGTGAACCTGCGCGGCGACCGATCGCTGGTGCTGCGCCACGCCCAGCACAACGACCGGCCGCTGCACGCCAGCGCGGAGGAAGTGCTCAAGCACGTGGCGCGGCTGTGGGGCTTCGGCGTCCACCTCGAAAGCGTCAATTCGCAGGGTGAAGTGACCAAACGCTGGTCGGTGGCCGCGCCGCCTCCGGGCGGCGACGAATAAGCAGCCCCCCACCGCCCTGCAGCGCCTGGCGGCGGCGGGCGGGCCCTCCGTTTTTCCGCGTTTTGTGTGCGGGAGCGCACAGTCACCCTCGGTCGCCATCGTCAGAATCCGCCCGCCACAGCCGCGGGCTTGCCGCGGCTGGCCCAACAAACACAAGACAGACGTCGTCGACCCCAGGGGCGCCCCGTTCGCGGACGTGTCCATGCACCAACGCCGAGAAGGCCGGAGCCTTGCTGGGAACACCGCCAGGTTGGGCGGCGAGGCGGAAGCTGGGGGGAACGTGGGCTTTTTGAGTCTGTTCATCAGGGAGCATGTGGACGAGATCGCCTCCGAATGGGAGACGGCGGCTTTCCCGTCCCTGCCGCCCGGACGCGGCGCCCAGGACCTGCTCTTGCACGGCCGGGACCTCCTCGCCGGCATCGCCAGCGCCATGGAACGCCCACACGACGCCAGCCCGCCGCCGGGCGATGGCCCCGGCAGCGCCCCATCGGCGCCTTCGGGCGCCGCTGCCGCCGAACTGCCCCGGCTGCTCGCCGAATTCCAGGCCTTGCGGGCGAGCGTGCTGGCCTGCTGGCGGGCTTCCGGGAAAGCGCACGGATCGCCGGTCGACGCTGTCCTGGAAGAGTGGGGGCGATTCGATTCGAGTCTGGACGGCGCGCTCGCCGGGATGGTCCGGCGCCACGCCGATGAGCTGGCCGCCTCGCGGGACATGGTCCAGGCGGTGCTCGGCGAAGAAGTGCGGTCCCCGCTGACAGCCATCGACATGTCCGCCTTCCTGCTGTCCCGGCCCGCGTTGGCCGAAGCGCCGCGGCGGGAGGCGGCCGACCGCATCCGGCGCGCATCCCGGGAGGTCCGCCGGCAGACCACCGACTTGCTGGAATACGCGAACCTGCGCCTGGGCGGCGCCGGCGCGCCGCCCGCCCGCTCGGCCTGCGACCTGGGCCTGCTGTGCGAGCAAGCCGCCGAGGAAACGCGCCTGGCGCACCCCGGACGGCCGCTCGCCATGCCGCCCTTGCCCGGGGGAATGGGTTTGGAGGCGGACGTCCCCCGGTTGCTGCACGCGCTCTGCGGCTTGCTGGACCATGCCGCGCGGCATGCGCATCCGGGCACGCCGCTGCGCATCGCCTTGCTGCCGGCCGCGCAAGGCCTCAGGCAAGGCGCGGTGGCGGTGGAGGTCGCCTACCACGGGCCGCCGGTCGCGGCGGGGGACGGTCGGTCGCCATTCGAACCGGTGGCGCGGGACGGCGACCGCGGCAACCGGCAGGACCACGCCGGCGACCCGTCCCCGCAGGCTGGGCGCAGCCACGGCCTGGGCCTCTACGTCGCCCGGCAGGTGGTGCTGTCCCATGGCGGCGCGGTCGATGTGGAATCGGCCGCCGCGTCCGGCAAAGTGGTCATCACGCTGCGCCTGCCTCGCGGAGCCGCCCGGTGAACAACGCCGCCATCGCGCACGGGTTCCAGGCGAACCGTCCCACGCGGCCTTGTCCGACACCCCGCCCACGCGTCCCGGACCAACATGGCAAGCCTGTCGGTTCGGCACGCTGGTCCCACCCGGCGCCGCGACCGATTCCCCGGACTTCCCGCAAGGAGCAGCATATGAATGGAATTCGATGGCTGGGCGTGGTGCTGATCATCTTGGGCGCCGTGGCCGTGGGCCAGGGCAGCTTCAGTTTCACCAAGGAAACCCATGAGGCCAAGATCGGGCCGGTGGCGCTGTCGGTGAAAGAAAAGCAGACCTTGAACGTGCCTCTCTGGGCGGGCGGGACCGCATTGGCGATCGGCATCGCGCTGGTCGTCATCGGCGGCGGCGGCAAGCGTTGAACCGGGCCGCGCCCCTCCCCCCGCTCGGCGGCCCGTCCGCACAGGGCGCCGTCAACCCCCCGTGCGAAGCCTGCCCGCTGCGGCCGCTTCCCCTGTTCCTGCCGCAAAGCGCGGAGGAAATCTCGCTGGTGAAGTCATTGCGGCGCGGCAGCCTGCGCCTGGACGCCCAGGAGACGCTGATCCACGAAGGCCAGGCCGACACCCCGCTGTACACCTTGCTGCAGGGCTGGGCCTTCCGCTACAAGACGCTGAGCGACGGGCGCCGCCAGATCCTGAACTTCCTGCTGCCGGGCGATTTCATCGGTGTGCAACAGAGGATGCTGGACACCGCCCTGCACGGCGTGGAGACGCTGACCCCGGCCGTCCTGTGCGTCTTCCAGCGCGACGCGCTCTGGGAGATCCACCGGCAGTCGCCGACCATGGGTTTCAACGTCACGTGGCTGACCTCCCATGAGGAGTCCATGGTCGACGACACCTTGCTCTCGGTGGGCCGCCGCAGCGCGGAAGAACGCATCGCGACGCTGCTCATCCTGCTCTTCAAGCGCGCCGCGGCGCTGCAGGACGACGGCGGCGCCGGCGGGGTGCCATTCCCTCTGACGCAGCAACACATGGCGGACGCCCTCGGCCTGTCGCTGGTGCACACCAACAAAACCCTGCGCAAGCTGGAACGGCGCGGCCTGCACCGCCTGCGGGACGGCCGCCTCTTCCTGCAAGACGCCAAGGCCCTGGCGCAACTGGCGGACCTCTACGGCGACGGTCGCCCGCCGCAACGCCCCCTGATCTGAAGCGGCCGCAGACCCCAGGACCACGAGCAGGAATGGAAAGCGCAAGAGAAGGCCCCAGCCGCCCCTGCCGCGCCGGTATGTCTTTCTACATGGCGCAGTCGACCGCCAAAACCTAAATTGCGCACCCCGGCCTCGCCCGGCGCCGGTCCCACTGCCCACACCACCAGCCGCCGTCCCAGCCGCCACGACAAAAAAACGGATTCACCGTTGATCGCCGCCGATTCATTCACCCGCCACCGCAATCACCTCCTGGCCGCACTGCCCGACAGTGCGCTGCAAAGCCTCCTGCCCGACCTGGAATGGGTCGAGATGCCCTCCGGCCAGGCGCTGCACGACGCGGGCGTCCCGCTGGACCATGTCTATTTCCCGGTGTCCGCCATCGTGTCCGTGGTCTCGACGATGCGGGACGGCTCGGCCATCGAGGCCGTGTCGGTCGGCTTCGAGGGCATGGTCGGCCTGGAAGCCTTCCTTCTCGCCCCGCGGGGCGCCAGCCACGGCAGCGCCCTGGTCCAGTTCGCGGGCCACGGCTGGCGCATGGAAGCCAAGGCCCTGGCGCGGCACGGCGAACGCTCCGCCCACGTGGCGCGGCTGTTGATGCGCTACGCCCAGGCATTGATGGCGCACATGGCGCAGATCGCCGCCTGCAACCGCCACCACACCCTGGACCAGCAACTCTGCCGCTGGCTGCTGGCCCAGCTCGACCGGGGCGCGGGCCGCGAGATGCGCCTGACCCACGAGGGCATCGCCAGGATGCTCGGCGTGCGCCGCGAAGGCATCACCGGCTCGGCGCTCAAGCTGCAAAAGGCGGGCGTGCTGCACTGCAGCCGCGGGAAGATCGAGGTGCTGGAGCGCGCCGGCCTGCAGGCCCGGAGTTGCGAATGCCATGCCGCCTTGCGGCAGGCCTATGGCGGCTGGTGGAGCCCCGTCGGCCCCGGCGGCCCGGCCCTGGGTCGTCCCGGCCGCGGCGGCCGGCAGGCGCCGCGTCAGAATCCGTGAATGGGGCCGGCTCGCCCGAGGGCGCCCCTGAACGGGAACTGTCTAGGCTGTCGTGCGCCGGGTCGAAGAGCGCAGCCACTGCCATGGCGAGCATTCGCAACGCGCAGTAGGCCCGTTCCGGAGGGCCGAGCGGGCGTGGCGGGTTCGTTCACAGCGCCTCAGGCCCGACGGTCGATCGGCTCATCGGCGGCATCGCCCGGGCGCGGTTGCCGGCCCGGTGCGGCCGGCACCGCCACGCCTTCGGCCGCCAGCGCATCGCCCATCGAATCGAGCAGGTCGGCGCGCAGCCGGTCCCAGGCCGCACCGCCCTGTTCCACGAAACGCTGGCTGACCTCCAGCTCGATGCCGATGTAGGCGTCGCCGGCATGCCGCTTGCGCAGATGGAAAGGCAGGCCGTCACTGTGGCCGCGGTAGGGGTAGTTCCTGCGCAGGCGCAGGTCGGGCGACCGCCGCGCCAAGGCCGCCATCCACGCCTGGGAGAAAACCCGCTCGGCAGGGCGAGCGGGGTCGTAGAGCCAGGCGACGTCGGCGCGGCGCGCCACGCCGTCCATCACCGGCGTGAAGCTGTGCGAGGCGACATGGACGACGCGGCGGCCGGATGCGACCAAGGCGTCGATCGCGCCCTCGACCCGGTCGCGGTAGGGCCGGTAGTGGCGGTCGATGATGGCCTGGCGCTCGCGCCGCGGCAGCGGTCGCGTGATCTCGGCCGAAAACAGCTTGGGCAGGCCGACCGTCAGGTTCAAGTCGATCAACAGCCGCGTGGTGGCGTCCCAGTGGAGCGGCGCCTGGAAGCGCCCGGCCATCTCGCGCGCCAGCTGCAGCGCGCCGGGGTCCCAGCCGCGGTGGCTCCGCAGCAGCGC
Source organism: uncultured Burkholderiales bacterium (assembly GCA_966211815.1). Taxonomy (GTDB): domain Bacteria; phylum Pseudomonadota; class Gammaproteobacteria; order Burkholderiales; family Burkholderiaceae_C; genus JANPCX01. Next base: position 91,708 of record CBIHOD010000001.1, on the reverse strand, counting down.
CTCCCAGCCTTCGAACAGCCCGGCGTACTCGGGCGGCACGTGGTTGCCCGCGTGTTCGCAGGAGACGACGAGCAGGCTGTCGCGTCTGGGGTTGTCCAACGGGGCGGCCTCCACCAGCCTTCTCAGAGCGCGAAGATCTTCCCGGGGTTCATGATGTTCTTCGGGTCCAGCGCCTTCTTCACCGCGCGCATCATCGCCACCGCGCCCTCGCCGGCCTCGGAGACGAGGAAGTCCATCTTGTGCAGCCCGATGCCATGTTCGCCGGTGCAGGTGCCGTCCATCGCCAGCGCGCGCGTGACCAGCTGGTGGCTGAGCCGTTCGGCCAGCTCGCGCTCGGCGGGCAGGGCCGGGTCGATCAGGTAGCCGACGTGGAAGTTGCCGTCGCCCACGTGGCCGACGATGAAATACGGCAGCCCGGCCGCGTCCGCCTCGGCCACCGTGGCGTTCACGCATTCGGCCAGGCGGGAGATGGGCACGCAGGTGTCGGTGGTCACGCAGCGGCAGCCGGGCTTGGTCTGCAGCGCGGCGAGGTAGGCGTGGTGGCGCGCCGCCCAGAGCTTGCTGCGCTCCTCCGGCGTGGTGGCCCAGGCGAAGTTCTCGCCGCGGTGCTCCGCGGCGATCTCCTGCACCGCGGCGGCCTGCTCGGCCACCCCGGCGGCGCTGCCGTGGAACTCCATCAACAGCATCGGCTGTTCGGCCAGCCCGAGCTTGTCGTGGCGGTTGACCGCGCGCACCGCGTTGGCGTCGAGCAACTCGCAGCGCGCGATCGGCACGCCCATCTGGATGACCTGGATCGTCGTGCGCACCGCGTCGTCGACCGTCGGGAAGGCGCAGACCGCCGCCGAGATGGCTTCGGGCTGCGGATAGAGCTTCAAGGTCGCTTCGGTGATCACGCCGAGCGTGCCTTCGCTGCCCACCATGAGGCGCGTGAGGTCGTAGCCCGCCGACGACTTGCGCGCGCGGGTGCCGGTCTGGATGACCTCGCCCTGGGGCGTCACCACCGTCAGGCCCAGCACGTTCTCGCGCATCGTCCCGTAGCGCACGGCGTTGGTGCCGCTGGCGCGGGTGGCGCTCATGCCGCCGATGGAGGCGTCGGCGCCGGGGTCGATCGGGAAGAAGAGCCCGGTGTGGCGGATCTCATTGTTCAGCTGCATGCGGGTGACGCCCGCCTGCACGGTGACGGTGAGGTCTTCGGGCTGCACCGCCAGGACCCGCTTCATGCCGCTGAGGTCGATGCTGATGCCGCCCTGGACGGCCAGCAGGTGGCCTTCCAGCGAAGACCCCGCGCCATAAGGGATCACCGGCACATCGTGCGCATGGGCCAGTCCGACCACCTGGGCGACTTCCTCGGTGCTTTCGCAATAGACCACCAGCTCGGGCGGCGGCACGTCGAACGGCGACTCGTCGCGGCCATGCTGCTGGCGCACCGCCAGCGCGCTGGAGCAGCGGCTGCCGAGCAGGTCGCGCAGCCGGGCCTGGAGTTCGGGGGGGATGGGACGGGGCGCCAGGGAACTGGCGGGCACTGCAATGTTCATCGTCGTCTCCACCCCCTGGTCGCAGGGGGTGGGACGATTGTGCCGAGGAAAAGGAAACCCCGGCGCGGGCGTCAGAAGTAGTAGCTGCCGAACACGCCGAAGTAGTTGCCGTCCACCTCGTCGTGGAAGCGCTTGGACTCGTACTTGTGTTGCACGGCGCGCAGCTTCAGGCCCATCTTGGGCGTGAACAGGTATTCGCCTTCCAGCGCCAGGCCGGTCGACGACTTGAAGTCTTCGGACGCGCCGCCCACCACGCCGGAACCCCGCACCTTGGCGTTGGAGACATGCTCGACGCCCACGCCGAGCCGGACTTGGCTGGTCAGGTTGTACAGGGCGGTCAGGCTCACCGGATAACGGGCGAAGCGCAGGCTGCCGTTCTTCGCGCTCACGTCGTCGACGTGGTAGCCGACCGTGGCCTGCAAGCCGAAGTTCTGGCCCAGCCGGAATTCGGCGCCACCCAGGAAGGACACCAGGCCCCCGGAACGGATGCTGGCCGTGTCGCCGTCGGTGTAACGCACCTTGTAAAGGGTCTCGCCGCCGCCGGTGAGGCCGAAGCTGAGCAGCGGCCTGACGACGCGCTGGTTGCTGTTGTCCTGGGCTTGGGCGCCTCCCGCGGCCAATGCCAAGGCGGAACAGAGGAGAAGTAGCTTTTTCATAAAACCATTTGGTTATTTTTGGGAGATTGGATTTTAGTTTTGCTTACATCCGAAATCACTATCGTCCGGCCCCTGAATCAAGGGGTGGCGCCAACCGGCGTTTACCATTCCTCCATGGCCAACCGACTTTCCCAAATCAGCACCCGAACCGGCGACGACGGCACCACCGGCCTGGGCGACGGCACCCGCATCGGCAAAGACCACCTGCGCGTGCAGGCCATGGGCGATGTGGACGAATTGAATTCCAGCCTGGGCGTGCTATTGGCCGAGCCGCTGCCCGACGACGTGCGGGAGCTGCTGGTCGTGGTCCAGCACGAACTGTTCAACCTGGGGGGGGAGCTCTCGATTCCCGGCTATGAATTGCTCAAAGCCGACGCGGTGCGGCGCCTTGACGACGCCTTGGCCCACTACAACGGTGGCTTGCCGCGCCTCAAGGAGTTCATCTTGCCGGCGGGCACGCGCAGCGCCGCGCTGGCCCATGTGAGCCGCACGGTGGCGCGGCGCGCCGAACGCGCCATCGTCGCGCTGGGCGCCGCCGAAGCGGTGCGGGCCGAACCCCGGCACTACCTCAACCGGTTGAGCGACTTGCTGTTCGTCTTGGCGCGCGTCCTCAACCGCGCCAACCTCGATGGGTTGGGCGGGGACGACGTCTATTGGAAAAGCGACCGCCTGGCGCGTGACGGTTCATGAGTGGCGGTGCGGGTCGTCATTGTTGAGGAACCCACCGTCGCGCCGGCGTCAGGACGATCGGAAAGGGCGTGGCGGCTACCGCCTCAGGGCGCCGCCAGGTAGCCGGTGCTGAATTCGACCTTGCTCAACAGGCCGTCGCCGTTCTTGTCCAGCTCGGCGAATTTGGCGGCGATCGCCGGCAGCCTGCTGGCTTCCTGCGGGGACAGCGCGCCATCGGTGTTGACGTCGGCGCGCACGAAAGCCGCATCCAGGGTGGCGGCGTCTTTCGACGTGCTGGAAGACGTGGTGGCGGGCACCGTGCTGCTCGAAGGCGCCGTCTTGGTGGGGCTGCCGCCGAAGGTACCCTGAGCATGGGCACCGGCCGCCAAAGTGAGCGCGGCCAATGCGGCGACGGTCGTCGGGATCAATCGGAGGCCGGCGGTGGTGTTTCTTGTCTGCATGGAAATCCCTTGTCGAAAGTGGAACAGGTGCCGATTAGAGGCTAAAAATCGGCCTTGTCCGTGCTCTTTTTCTTCATTTCACCCGCGTTACCCTCAGATCCCGCTTGATGACATCGCCTTGCAAGCGCTTACCAACCGTAGCCGAGGTTGCGGGAACTTTCAAGCCGCCGATCGAGATTTACGGCGCGCCTGGACGGCTTGCGACAGCACGTCCAGCACCGTCAGGGAGTCGTCCCAGCCGATGCAGGCATCGGTGATGCTCTGCCCGTAAACCAGCTCGTCGGGGTTGTTCTTGCCCGGGGTGAATTTCTGCGCCCCGGCCTTGAGGTGGCTTTCCACCATCACGCCGAAGATGCTGCGGCTGCCGGCCTGCACCTGAGAAGCGATGTCGCGCGCGACGTCGATCTGCTTTTCATGCTGCTTGCTGCTGTTGGCATGCGAGCAGTCGACCATCAAGGTGGGCGGCAGCTTGGCGGCCGCGAGGTCCCTGCAGGCGGCCTCCACGTGGGCGGCGTCGTAGTTGGGCGTCTTGCCCCCGCGCAGGATCACGTGGCAGTCCTGGTTGCCGCGGGTCTCGACGATCGCCACCTGGCCGTTCTTGTGCACGGACAGGAAATGGTGGGGCCGGGCGGCCGCCTGGATCGCGTCGGTGGCGATGCGGATGTTGCCGTCGGTGCCGTTCTTGAAGCCGATCGGCGCCGAGATGCCGGAAGACAGTTCGCGGTGCACCTGGCTTTCGGTGGTGCGCGCGCCGATGGCGCCCCAGGAGATCAGGTCGCCCAGGTACTGAGGCGAGATCACGTCCAGGAATTCGCTGCCCGCGGGCAGGCCCAGGCGATTGATCTCGACCAGCAGCTGGCGGCCGATGCGCAGGCCTTCGTCGATGCGGTAGGTCTCGTCGAGGTAGGGGTCGTTGATCAGGCCCTTCCAGCCGACGGTGGTGCGCGGCTTCTCGAAATACACCCGCATGACGATCTCCAGCGTGTCGGCGTAGCGGTCGCGCTGCGCCTTCAGCTGGCGCGCGTATTCGAGGGCGGCCACCGGGTCGTGGATGGAACAGGGTCCGATGATGACCAGCAGCCGGTCGTCCTGGCCGCCCATGATGTCGCGGATGCGCTTGCGGGTGTCGCTGACCAGGGTTTCCACCGGCGTGCCGAGGATGGGGAAGAAGCGGATGAGGTGCTCGGGCGGCGGCAGGGGGGTCACGTTCTCGATCCTTTCGTCATCAGTGCGGCTGGTCTTTTCGGCACTGGCGGTCCAGGCATCGGGGTTGGCTTTTTGGCTGGTCATCGGAAAGCTCCTGGGAAAGTGGATTTCTTGTGGGGATCGGGACAGACGAAAAAAAACCGCCGGGGGGTGCCCGGCGGTTGAGGGATTCGGTGTGCGCTTCAAGCCTGCTTACGCGCCCGCCTCTCCTCCGCCGGTGCGGTGCGAGAACCAAAAGTGCGCAAAAAAGTAGGCTTTGGAGAAACACATAAGGATGCAAATGTAGCACGGCAGTTTGGCCATTTGGATGCCGCCAACGTCAAGAAGCTGCGGCCAGTGCGCTTTCCACCACACCAAAGGCGCGCGCAGCGCCGCCACCATCAAGCAACAACTCAAGGATCGGGCTTTGCCCGGCCTTAGAGTTGGCGCCCCCTCGGGGGGCAGGAGCGAACGCGACGTGGGGGCTTTGTCTACGCGGTTCCGCCGACCGTCATCCGGTCGATGCGCAGCGTCGGCTGGCCCACGCCCACCGGCACGCTCTGGCCTTCCTTGCCGCACACGCCGACACCGGTGTCCAGCTCCAGGTCGTTGCCGATCATCTTCACGCGGGTCAGTGAATCCGGCCCGTTGCCGATGATGGTCGCTCCCTTCACGGGGTATTGGATGCGGCCGTTCTCGACCCAGAAGGCCTCGCTGGCCGAGAACACGAACTTGCCGCTGGTGATGTCGACCTGGCCGCCGCCGAAGTTGGTGGCGTACAGGCCGCGCTTGATCCTGGCGACGATCTCTTCCTTGGTCTTGTCGCCGGCCAGCATGTAGGTGTTGGTCATGCGCGGCATCGGCACGTGGGCGTAGCTCTCGCGCCGGCCGTTGCCGGTGGGCTTGACCTTCATCAGCCGCGCGTTCATCGCATCCTGGATGTAGCCGCGCAGGATGCCGTCTTCGATCAGCACGTTGCGCTGGCTCGGGTTGCCCTCGTCGTCGACGTTGAGCGAGCCGCGGCGGTCGGGCAGCGTGCCGTCGTCGAGCACGGTGACGCCCGGCGCCGCCACGCGCTGCCCGATGCGGCCGGAGAAGGCGCTGGACCCCTTGCGGTTGAAGTCGCCCTCCAGGCCGTGGCCGATGGCCTCGTGCAGCAGCACGCCGGGCCAGCCCGGGCCGAGCACCACGCTCATCTCGCCGGCCTTGGCGGGGCGCGATTCGAGGTTGGTCAGCGCGGCGCCGACGGCCTCGTCGACGTAGGAGGCGATCACGTCGTCGTGGAAATAACCCAGGCCGTAGCGCCCGCCGCCGCCGCTGCTCCCGGTCTCGCGGCGAACCTGGCCGTCGACCGTCTGCTCGGCGATCACGGTGACGCTCAGCCGCACCAGCGGCCGCACGTCGGCGGCCAGCGTGCCGTCGGCGCGGGCCACCAGCACCACGTCGTACTCGCCGGCCAGGCTGGCCATCACCTGAGCGATGCGTGGGTCCTTGGCGCGGGCCAGTTTCTCGACCTTTTCGAGCAGCGCGACTTTCTGCGTGCTGTCCAGCGTCGCGATCGGGTCCATCGGCGCGTAGAGCACGCGGCTGCCGGCGATCTTCGGCGCCTGGCCGCCGACCTTCACGCGCTTGCTCTGCCCCGCCGCCGCGATCGTGCGCACCGTGCGGGCGGCGTCCATCAGCGCGGCTTCGGAGATGTCGTCGGAATAGGCGAAGGCGGTCTTTTCACCCGCCACCGCGCGCACGCCCACGCCCTGGTCGATGCCGAAGCTGCCGCTCTTGACGATGCCCTCTTCCAGGCTCCAGCCTTCGCTGCGCGTGTACTGGAAGTAGAGGTCGGCGTCGTCGATCCGGTGGGTCGCGATCGCCTGCAGGGCCTTGTTCAGCACCGCATCGGTCAGGCCGAAAGGCTCCAGCAGCAGGCCGCGGGCCACGGCCAGTCGTTCAAGGGTGGGTTCACGGGAGATCATGGCGCGGTATTCCCAGAAAGTGACGATTCATTGTAGGAGCCGGCCGCGGCAAGCGCGCGGGCAGGGGCATCCGGCGGGCTTCACGCTTCTTTACCAACGACCCGTCGTCGCCGGCCGGGCGGAAGCCGTTGTGGGTGGGCAGGCGCCGGCCAAGCCAGTCGCCGACCCGACCCCCACCACTCAACCAGGAGATCGCCATGCCACGCCCGACTGCCATCCGCCGCTTGCTCGCCACCGCCGCCCTCGGGGCCGCATCGCTCTGCGCCTTCGCGCAAGGCGCGCCGAACCCCGCGGCCACGCCCGGCGTCGACCAACGCCAAGCGAACCAGGAAAGGCGGATCGACCAGGGCGCGGCTTCGGGCAGCCTGACCGCGCGGGAAACCCAGCGCCTGGAAGGCCGCCAGGCCGCGGTGGACCATGCCGAGAACAAGGCCAAGGCCGACGGCACCGTGACCGCCAAGGAACGCCGCCACCTGAACAACATGCAGGACCGCAACAGCCGCGCCATCCGGCGCCAGAAGCACGACGGCCAGTCGCGCTGACGCCGTGACCCGGGGGGGCGGTCAACTTTCTCCGGTCGGCCTCCCCGCCCCCCGCTGCTTCAGCAGCAAGGCGCGGGCGTACAGCGGGTTGCGCGGCGCCCGCGTCAGGTCGGTGGCCAAGGCGACCGCCTGCTTCAATGGCAAGTGCGACAGCAGCGTTTCAAGCATCGCGTCATGGGCGGATTCCTCCGCTTCGCCGCCATCCGGTGCGGCGGCCCGGGCATGCAGCACCAGCACGAATTCGCCGCGCCGCCGGTTGGCGTCGGCGGCGAGCCAGCCCGGCAAGGCGTTGGCCGGCAGGGTCTCGACCGTCTCGAACTGCTTGGTCAGTTCGCGGCAGAGCGTGACCCGGCGCGGCCCCACCTCGGCCGCCAGCGCGGCCGCCAGGCTTTCGATGCGGTGCGGGGCTTCGAACAGCACCTGCGCTTCGGGCCGGGCGGCCATCGCCCGCAGCTGGGCCGCGCGCTCGCCCGCGCGGCTGCCCAGGAAACCCTGGAAGGAAAACGCGGCCGCGCCGCCTTCGGCCGCGGGCGCGCTGCCGGCCACGCTCATCGCCGCCACCGCGCTGCTGGCGCCGGGGATGGGCAGCGTGCGGTGGCCGGCGGCCTGCGCCGCGGCGACCAGAACCGCGCCGGGGTCGCTGACGGCCGGCGTGCCGGCATCGCTCACATAAGCCACGCGCTCGCCGCGGCCCAGGCGGTCGATCACGGCCTGGCTGGCGTCGCGCTCGTTGTGCTCGTGGACGGCGAGCAGGGGCTTGCCGTCCAGGCCCAGGTGCTGCATCAGCGGCGCGGTGTGCCGGGTGTCCTCGCAGGCCACGGCGTCGGCCAGGGCCAGCACATGGATGGCGCGCAGCGTCAGGTCGGCCAAATTGCCGATCGGGGTGGCGACGACGTAGAGCGCGCCTGTCGGAAAATGCTGCGCCCCCGCGGCGGCGGCGGCGGCTTGCAACAACAGGGGGGCGATCGGCATGTTCATCGGGGGGCGCGCCACGAGCGGCAAGAAAGAGCTGGGTGACGAAGGCGAGGCTCTGGCGCTGCGGCACCTGCAGCGCCAGGGCATGACGCTGCTGGCCCGCAATTATCGGGTGGCGGCCGGACCGGGCCGGCGCGCCGGCGAGGTCGACCTGGTGATGCGCGACCGCGACGGCACCGTGGTGTTCGTCGAGGTGCGCGCCCGCAGCGGCGCCGGGCACGGCGGCGCCGCGGGCAGCATCGGCGCGGCCAAGCGGCGGCGCATCATCCTGGCCGCCCGGCACTACCTGATGCCGCTGGCTTCGCCGCCGCCCTGCCGCTTCGACGTGGTGGCGATCGACGCCGGCCGGCTGCAGTGGCTGCCGGCGGCTTTCGACGCCGAGTGAACCGGGCCGGACGCATGGCCGCGCGGAACCGGCCACGAACCTTACTCCACGCACGCTGACTTATCATCCGACCGAATGTTTGAACAACGCATCCAGCAGCATTTCTTCGACAGCGCCGACCTGCTCTACGCGTCGGCGGAGTCCCTGAGCAAATCCATCAACGACGCGGCCAACGCCATCCTCGGCTGCATCACCGCGGGCGGCAAGGTCGTGGCCTGCGGCAGCGGCGTGTCGGCCATCAACGCGCGGCATGTCGCGGCCGCCTTCCTCGGGCGCTTCGAGCGCGAGCGGCCCGGGTTGGCGGCGCTGGCGCTGCCGGGCGACGGCGCGACGCTGTGCGCGCTGGGCGAGCAGGCGGACCTCGGCGCCGCGCTGGCCAAGCAGGTCCAGGCGCTCGGCCAGCCCGGCGACGTGCTGCTGGCCTTCAACCCCAGCGGGCAGTCGGCCGGGGTGCTGCAGGCGATCGAAGCGGCGCGCGCGAAGGACATGGTGGTGGTCGCGCTGACCGGCCGCCAGGGCGGCGAGGTCGCCGGCCGGCTGGGCGAGACCGATGTGCTGATCGCGGTGCCGCATGACCGCGAGGCGCGGGTTCAAGAGGTCCACGCCGTGGTGGTGCACTGCCTGTGCGACGCCGTGGACCTGCAACTTCTTGGAGAACAGGACAACGCATGAAGAAGAAAACGACGATGACCAGCCCCCCTTCCGGCCCGCGCCTCGCGGGGCTGGCGGCGGTCTTGGCCGCCACCACGCTGCTGGGTGCCTGCGCGCCCCTGGTGGTGGGCGGCGCGATGGTGGGCGGCGCGCTGGTCGTGACCGACCGCCGCACCTCGGGCACCCAGCTGGAGGACCAGACCATCGAGTTCAAGGCCGGCGCGCGCATGCGCGAAGTGGTGGGCGAGCGCGGCCGCGTCAGCGCCACCAGCTACAACCGCCTGGTGCTGCTGACCGGCGAAGTCGCCACCGAGGCCGACAAGGCGGCCGCCGAACAAGCCGCGGCCCGCGTCGAGAACGTGCGCGCCACCGTCAACGAGCTGGCGGTGCTGGAAGGCGGCTTCGCCAGCTCCCTGGCCAACCGGTCCAACGACGCGATCCTGTCCGGCAAGGTCAAGGCTTCGCTCGTCGACGCCAAGGACCTGCAGGCCAATGCCTTCAAGGTCGTGACCGAACGCGGCACCGTCTACCTGATGGGCCGCGTCACCGAACGCGAAGCCAGCCGCGCGACCGACGTGGCGCGTTCGATCAACGGCGTGCGCAGGGTGGTGCGCGTGTTCGAGGTGGTGTCCGAGGCCGAGCTGGCCACCGGCGCGCCCGTGTCGACGGCGACGCCGACGCCGACGCCGGCGCCCGCCAAATGACCGGTTGAGGACCGGCGCCGGCACCCCGGCGGACGCCGCAAGAACAACAGGGGCCGACCGGGCCCCTGTTGCTTTTGCGCTCGACGGGCCGCGCCTCAGCGCAGGCGCCGCACCAGGCTGGAGGTGTCCCACCGCCCCCCGCCCTGCGCCTGCAGGTCGGCGTAGAACTGGTCCACCAGGGCGGCCACCGGCAGCCGGGCCCCGTTGCGGCGGGCTTCGTCCAGCACCAGGCCGAGGTCCTTGCGCATCCAGTCGACCGCGAAACCGAAGTCGAACTGGTCGTCCACCATCGTCGGGCCGCGCTTGTCCAGCTGCCAGCTTTGCGCCGCGCCCTGGCCGATCACGCCGAGCACCGCCTTCATGTCGAGCCCGGCCTTCTGGCCGAAGGCGACGGCTTCGGCCAGGCCCTGCACCAGGCCGGCGATCGCGATCTGGTTGACCATCTTGGCCAGCTGGCCGGCGCCGCTGCCGCCGAGCAGGGTGACGGCCTTCGAATAGGCCTTGACCACCGGTTCCACCCGGGCGAAGGCTTCGGCCGAGCCGCCGCACATCACCGTGAGCGCGCCATTGATGGCGCCAAGGTTGCCGCCGGACACCGGCGCGTCGATGAATTCCAGGCCGGCCGGGCGCGCGAGGCTGGACAGCTCGCGCGCCACCTCGGCCGAGGCGGTGGTGTGGTCGACGAAAACCGCGCCGGGCTCCATGCCGGCGAAGGCGCCGAAGGGCGCGCCCGCGTCGCCTTGGCCGAGCGCCACCGAGCGCAGGTCGTCGTCGTTGCCGACGCAGGCGACCACGATGTCGGCGCCTTGCGCCGCGGCGTGGGGCGTCGCGGCCGCCCGGCCGCCGTGCTCGGCCACCCACTGCGCCGCTTTCGCCGCGGTGCGGTTGTAGACGGTCACCGCATGGCCGGCACGGGCCAGATGGCCGGCCATCGGGTAGCCCATGACGCCCAGGCCGAGGAAGGCCACGCGCCGCGGGTCGGACTTGGGGCTGGAGGAGGTGGGGGTGTTCATCCCGCGATGGTGCCACGGCCGGCGCGTGCCGCGCAGGCACAGAACCGCGGGGCCGTGGAGGGCGGCTGTCATCTGCGGGACGCGGCGCCTGTGACAGGCTGGGTAACCGGACCGGGTGTTTCCATCTCCCCGCATGAGGGACGTGGTGGACGGAGACCCTTCTCATCGTTCACCCTGAGGGCCCCATGGTTTGGTCTAGCCGGGGTACCGTGCGGCACCCTCCCTTGCAGGGCGCACCTGGGCTTGCAGCCCAGGTCGCCGCGCGGGCAAACCGATGCGGTTTGAAAACGAAGTTTCGTTAAAGCCCCGCTTCGCCCCCAGCCCTCTCCCGCAAGCGGGAGAGGGAGCAAGGGCAGCCCCCCGCCCCTGGGCATGGGGAGCGGGTTGGGGGTGAGGGGCTGGCGGCGGGCCGCCTTTTCCTCCGATGGGCCGGTCGAAGGGTCAGCCTGAACAGAGAGGAGTTGACGGCGGCCATGGAGCCCCCGGCCCGAACAGATCAGGTGGACGAATTCGACCCCCGCGAAGGTGTAGCCTTTGCCGCCGCATCCGATCCACCGTCCACCAGGATTGACGCCATGGCCACTTCATCCTCCACGCCACCTCCCCTCGACCCCTCCGAAGCCGCGCCGCGCGCGCTGTTGCGTTCGCTGTTCGACACCGCCCTGGCGGCCGTCGACCCCTTGCGCTGCCTGCCGCCTTTCCTGCCTCCGCGCCCCAAGGGCCGCACGCTGGTGCTGGGCGCCGGCAAGGCGTCGGCGCGCATGGCCAAGGCGGTCGAGGCGGTGTGGGACGGCCCGCTGTCCGGCCTGGTCGTCACGCGTTATGGCCACGGCGAGGACTGCGCCCGCGTCGAGGTCGTCGAAGCCGGCCACCCGGTGCCCGACGACGCCGGCGCCGCGGCCGCGCGGCGCATGCTGGCGCTGGCGCGGGAGACGGGGCCGGACGACCTGGTGCTGGCGCTGGTGTCCGGTGGCGGCTCTTCCCTCATCACGCTGCCGGCCGACGGGCTGACGCTGGCGGAGCTGCGCGCCGTCAACCAGGCGCTGCTGCGCAGCGGCGCGCCGATCGGCGAAATGAACCTGGTGCGGCGCCACCTGTCGGCGATCAAGGGCGGGCGATTGGCCCAGGCCTGCGGCGCGGCCGCGGTGCACACGCTGGTGGTGTCGGACGTGCCGGGCGACGACCCGGCGGTGGTCGCCTCCGGCCCCACCGTGGCCGACGACAGCCGGCCGGAAGACGCGCTGGCCGTGCTGCGCAGGCACCGCATCGAGGTGCCTGCGGCGGTGCTGGACGCGCTCGGCCGGTCGCCTGTCCCGGCGAATGCCCCCGGCACCGGGCCGCGCGAAGTTCGGGTGATCGCCACCGCGGCCCAGGCGCTTCGCGCGGCGGAAGAGGCGGCGCGCCGCCAGGGCCTCGGCGTGGTCAACCTGGGCGGCGCGGTGGAAGGCGAATCGCGCGAAGTGGCCCAGGCGCACGCCGCCAGGGTGTTCGGCATGCAGGCCCAAGGCGGCCCGGCCAGGCTGCTGCTGTCCGGCGGCGAAACCACGGTGACGGTGCACGGCAGGGGTCGAGGCGGGCGCAACAGCGAATTCCTGCTGTCGCTCGCCCTGGCGCTGCAAGGCGCGCGCGGCATCCACGCCCTGGCCTGCGACACCGACGGCATCGACGGCGTGGAGGACAACGCCGGCGGCCTCATCGGCCCGGGCTCGCTGCGCCGGGCGCGGGCCTTGGGGGTCGACCCCCAGGCCTTGCTCCGCGACAACGACGCCTACGCTTTCCTCTCGGCGCTCGGCGACCTCGTCACCACCGGCCCCACACGCACCAACGTCAACGACTTCCGCGCGGTGCTGGTGGAAGGCGGCGCCTGAGCCGGCGGTGCGGGCCGCGCCCGTTTCACCACGCCGACCCTGTGCATCGTCGAGAAAACGCATGAAGCCCCTGCCTGCCGGCGCGAGGCGGTTTGGGTGAGGTCGCGCCGCCTGGCGGCCGACCGCGAAGCGGTTCAGGGCGCGGCGCGCATCCGCGACACCTCTTCCGCCAGCCAGGCGCAAAAGCGCAGGGCCTGCGACGGTGCGCCCGGGCGGCTCAGGGCGGTGTAGCGCAGGCCGCTGTCGACGAAGCCCAGCGGTGCGAGCAGGCGGCCGGCGGCGAAGTCGTCGGCCACCAGGTGCCAGGGCGCGACGCACAGGCCCAGGCCGCCGAGCGCGGCCTCCAGGGTGTAGGCGTAGTGGGCGAAACGCTGCTCCGGCGCGCCGGCCGGTAGCTCGGCGCCGCTGGCCAGGGCCCAGTCGAGCCAGGCGCCGGGCCGGGTATGGGTCTGCAGCCGCGGGCAGCGCCGCAGCAGCGCTTCTCGCCGCGCGGGCGCGGAGGGCGCCGCCAGGCGGGCCGCAAGCGCCGGGGACAACACCAGGCCGAGCCGCTCGTTGAACAGCAGCGTGCGCAGCGGCGCGTCGGCGCCGGGCGGTGGCGGCGTTCCAGCGGCCGGATCGGCGCCGCCCGGCGTGCCCGGCCTCGGGCGCGGGTCTTCCACGCCGATCACCACGTCGTAACGTTCGCGCTCGATGCGCACCTCGTGCGACACCGTGCTCAATCGCACGTCGACCCCCGGATGGCGTTCGTGGAAACGGTGCAACCGCGGGATCAACCAGCGCATCGCGAAGGTGCTGAGGCAGGACACGTCGAGCGCCGGCGCAGACGAGGGCGAGACGGCGGCCACCGCCTCGGCCATCCGGTCCAGGGCGGGCGTCAGCGCCGCCAGCAGCGAGCGGCCCGCCAGCGTGAGCCGCAGCGCCTGCCGGGCGCCCTCCTCAAAGAGGGCCACGCCCAGCTCATCCTGCAGCGCCCGCACCTGGCGGCTCACCGCACCGTGGGTGACGCACAACTCGTCGGCCGCCGCCGTCATGCGGCCCAGCCGCGCGGCGGCTTCGAAGGTGCGCAATGCGTTGAGGGAAGGCAGGCGGCGCGGCATGGCGTTGTGAGTTTATTTCACATTGCAGCAGCGCAAAAGTCGTTTGCCCCGGCAGCGTACTGCCGGGAAACTTCTTGAGGGCGCTGGTCCATCGCCATCGCGCCATTCACACGATACATCGGAAAGAAACTCACATGCCCTTCATCCGCACCAGCGTTCCCGTCGGCACGCCGCCCCGGCAGCGCCACGCCATCGTCAGCGCCATCCACCACGCCCTGGTGGACGGCATCGGCATGCCGGCCGACGAACTTTTCAATCTCATCAGCGAACACGGCGCGGGCGGCGAACAGGCCGCGGGCGGCGCGCAGTTCTTCTACAGCCGCACGTTCAACGGCATGCGCCGCTCCGACGCGGTGGTGGTGGTGGAGATCACGATGCGCCGCGGCCGCAGCGACGCGATGAAGAAATCGATGTACCACCTGATCGCCGCCAACCTCGGCCGGGAAGCCGGCGTCCAGCCCGACGACGTTTTCATCTTCACGCACGAAAACGATTACTCCGACTGGTCCGTCGGGCAAGGGCGTTTCGCGATGGCCTTGGTGCAACAACCTGGCGAGGCCGGGCGGACCGGGTGAGGGAGCCCGCGCCCTTCGGCACCTCGGGGTGAACGGAAAAGGAATGGCGCGGCGTCGGTTCAGGCTGAACCGGCCGAAGCCCCCGGCAACCCGATCCGCGTCTCGAACTTCGCCCGGTGCACGCTGAAGAAGCTTTTCACGTTGCGCACGTTGGCGTCCTGCGTGAACAGCCGCTGCACCAGCTGGTGCCAGACGGCCATGTCAGGCACCTGCAGCTGCAGCATGAAGTCCGGCCCCGGCGACACCCGGTGGCATTGCTGCACCTCGGGCTCGGCGACGGCACGCTGTTCGAAGGCGGCCAGGTGCTCGGCGCCCTGGCGGTCGAGCGTGACTTCGGCGAACACCATCAGCCCCGCGCCCAGCACCGAAGGCGACAGCAAAGCCACACGCCGCACGATGGCGCCCGTTTCCTCCAATCGCTTCACCCGACGCAGGCAGGTCGCCGGCGAGATGTGGGCGGCCTGGGCGAGAGCCTGGTTGGTGAGCGACGCGTCGGTCTGCAGCAGGTCGAGCAAACGCCAATCGGTCGCATCCAACAGCAATGAATCGGTTGAATCTTCCATTAATCAATTATTCATGAAATAAAATTCACCATTCAAAAATGAATGAATGAAAATTTCACAAATACATGAATTAAGCACGCATCTTTCTTGAGGTGATCCCTACCATCGCGGCACACCGATCTCCTCCGGCCTGTCGTCGTCGTTCCGCCGGGTGGTTTTCAACAACACCGCAAGAAAAAAGGACTCCTCACCATGTGTGGCATCGTCGGCGCCGTCAGCACCCGCAACATCGTTCCCATCCTGGTCGAAGGCCTGAAGCGCCTCGAATACCGGGGTTATGACTCCTGCGGCGTGGCCGTGCACCAGGGCGGCAAGCTGCAGCGGGCCCGCAGCACCGCCCGCGTGGCCGAGCTGCAGACGCATGTGAACGAAGACGGCATCGCCTCGGGCACCGGCATCGCCCACACCCGCTGGGCCACCCACGGCGCGCCGGCGGTGCACAACGCCCATCCGCACTTCTCGCACGGCCCCGCCTCGGTCACCGGGGAAGGCGCCGACGCCAACACCGCCATCGCCGGCCGCGTCGCCCTGGTGCACAACGGCATCATCGAAAACCACGACGAGCTGCGCGCCATGCTCGTCGCCAAGGGCTACGCCTTCACCAGCCAGACCGACACCGAGGTCATCGCCCACCTCGTCGACCACCTCTACGACGGCGACCTGCTCGACGCCGTGCAGCGCACCGTGCGCCAGCTCAAAGGCGCCTACGCCATCGCCGTGTTCTGCCGCGACGAGCCCCACCGCGTCATCGGTGCCCGCGAAGGCTCGCCGCTGGTGCTGGGCATCGGCACCGGCGAAGCGGCCGGCGAGCACTTCCTCGCCTCCGACGCCATGGCGCTGGCCGGCGTGACCGACCAGATCGTCTACCTGGAAGAAGGCGACGTCGTCGACCTGCAGCTCGGCAAGATGTGGATCACCCGCCTCGGCCAGGGCGGCGACCGCTTCGAGCCGGTGGAGCGCCCGGTGCGCACCGTGCACGCCCACACCGGCGCCGCCGAGCTCGGCCCTTATCGCCACTACATGCAGAAGGAAATCTTCGAGCAGCCCAAGGCCATCGCCGACACGCTGGACGCGGTCGAAAGCATCACCCCCGAACTCTTCGGCGACGGCGCCTACGGCGTGTTCAAGGAAGTCGACTCGGTGTTGATCCTGGCCTGCGGCACGAGCTACTACAGCGGCTCGGTCGCCAAATATTGGCTGGAAAGCATCGCCAAGATCCCCACCAGCGTCGAGATCGCCAGCGAATACCGCTACCGCGACAGCGTGCCCAACCCGCGCACTTTGGTCGTGACCATCAGCCAGAGCGGCGAAACCGCCGACACCCTGGCCGCCCTCAAGCACGCCCGCTCGCTCGGCATGCAGCACACCCTGACGGTGTGCAACGTGGCCACCAGCGCCATGGTCCGCGAATGCCGCCTGGCCTACATCACCCGCGCCGGCGTCGAAGTCGGCGTCGCGTCCACCAAGGCCTTCACCACCCAGCTCGTCGGCCTGTTCCTGCTGACCCTGGCCCTGGCCCAGACCCGCGGCCATTTGAACGAGGGCGACGAAGCCGAACACATCAAGGACCTGCGCCATTTGCCCGTGGCCGTGCAAAGCGTGCTCGCCCTGGAGCCCCAGATCATCGCCTGGGCCGAAGAGTTCGCCGGCAAGGAAAACGCGCTGTTCCTGGGGCGCGGCCTGCACTACCCCATCGCCCTGGAAGGCGCGCTCAAGCTCAAGGAAATCAGCTACATCCACGCCGAGGCCTACCCGGCCGGCGAACTGAAACACGGCCCCCTCGCCTTGGTCACCGCCGAAATGCCCGTGGTCACGATCGCGCCGAACGACACCCTGCTGGAAAAGCTCAAGAGCAACCTCCAGGAGGTGCGCGCCCGGGGCGGCCAGCTGTACGTGTTCGCCGACGGCGACACGAAAATCGTGTCGGCCGAAGGGCTGCACGTGATCCGCATGCCCGAGCACTACGGCGCCCTGTCCGCCATCCTGCACGTGGTGCCGTTGCAGCTGCTGGCCTATCACACGGCCTGCGCGCGGGGGACGGATGTGGACAAACCGCGGAACCTGGCCAAGAGTGTGACGGTGGAGTGATGAAGCAAAAGAACTAAGTTGCTGTTGTTCACGGGCAATACAGTCTGCGACAGGGCAATAAAGACTGCGACGCGGCAATAAACTTTGCGACATCGTTATAGGCGGCACTCGATGACCGACAAGTCCAACGAGACGGCTTCCGCTACAAATTCGACCATGACGCGGAGGGCCCCGAGTGGTGCGCTTACGCCTTGTGCTGTTGTCGGCGCAGAGAGCGCTGACGTTCAGCGATTACCCGGTCGCCCCACTGCTTGGCGACTGCCCAGTCGAATTTCGAACTAAGGGCACCAGTGCACTCGACCATGGCGAATCCAGAAGTGCGACTGACAGCCGTCACGTAACCACACTGAAGGGGTCAACGATGGGCGACCTTTCTGGTCCAGGTCGAGATCCCAGCGGGGCGCAGCCTCTTTGATCAACAGAAGCTCGATCTTCCTGCCACACCCGCAAGGGCAGCGCATTCCTACACACCAGTCTTCGTCGTCGTCCCGCGCCAGCACCAGGGCCCTGAACGGCAGCCTCTGAGGCAGGCTGTCTCCACTGAGCACCTGAAGACGGCGAGCCGGCGCCACGAAGTCAAACAGCCTCAGCAACAGCCTCTTGGCCTTCATGCGATTGCCTTCGACTTCGGCGCACGAAGGGCGGGTAGCCCCAGGAGCGGCTCCGAGTCGCCGCGTGCGAACTGCGGGTTGGTCGTCATCGGGAACGACTCAACCGGGAAGAATTCCTCTTCGTTTGCAGCGAGGCTGAACCGCGTTCTGGCGTACGCAGCGTTGGACTCATGGCGAAACGGGTAGGCCCGCGCGATGAACTCCATCACGCATGCGGATGCCGCCCTCATGTTCAGCGCAATAACTGCTGGCGCTTCTTCGGTGACGCCGCGTAGATAGCCGGCCTGCATTTCTTCCCTGTGTGCATCCGGTGCTGTGCGCCGCAGGTACTCCGCGCGCAGCGAAGCGGGATCGTAGACCCCACGATCTTGAAGCGTCGGGCCGCCCGGGTGGACGTAGTCGATTCGCCCGCAGACGTCAGCGATAGCTGATCCTCCCGTCGCCCTTCTGGTGGGAATCGAGACCCCGACGTCGAACAGCGGAATCAAGAAGCTGGCCGCCAAAAGATCTGCGATCTGTCGAGCGTCAAGGGTGTCGACGCACGAGAACATCACGTCGGTTTGGGTGGCGCACAGCACGGCTTCGCGTGTCGAGATAGACGCGTTCACCGGCACGGCGACCCCCTCGCCCCTGTAGCTGGTCACAGCTTCAGCAAACGCAACGACCTTCGATCTCTGAGCCTTGGCGTCCGCCAGCGTCGAGTTGACGATTCGATTCAGGTTGCGCGGTTCGATCTTGTCGAAGTCGATGAGGATCACCTGGCCGAATCCAAGCCGCGCAAGTTGCTCCGCGACGAGCGAGCCCGTCCCAGACACACCGATGACGCAGGCACTGAGGCGACCGAGCTCTTGGGTCGCCTCGCTGGTGAATGCCGTTGGTCGAGAGAAGAACTTCCTGTCGGCCCAGTGCCAGGTAAGGTCATCACCGGCAACCATCACAGACTCGACCGGGACCGGTGACATGTCCTGCCGGTACAAACGCGCCAAGATGGCGCCATCAGGGGTCATGATCGCTGTGCCGTGTAGACCGCCAAGCGCTTGAAAGAGGCTGGGCACCGTCAACAGATCGCTTCGGTCGTCGTGCCGAGAGAAGCCGAACAGACCACCTGGATGCGAGTGGGTCAGTACCAAAGAGAGGCCATCAGCTTCCGCCAGGTCGATGGCCTCTTCGATCGCCGACCCCGGCCAAACCAAGTAGTCCGAGCGCCGCTCCTTGCAAGCGGAATGCGGCACCAACAAGACCTGCTTTACGAGCAGGCGCACTCGTGGACCAGGAGTCCGAGCGCAGAGCAAGATGGCGGCCGCCTCAAGACCATCGCCTGGAAAGAGGTGATCTCGCAGTTTCCGGTGGTCTGCATTGGTGATCGTCAGGTTGGTGGACGGGTTCATTGCTGCACCTCTTTGGCCAGCGCCGACTCGACCAGGGCAAGGTGCGTCACGACGTTGTCGGAGTCCGGTCGCCACTGACAGGCATCGGACCGATGGCGTGACCACCGCTGGTAGGACTGGCCACAGATGGCCTCCTGTACCTGCGTGCACTCAATCGTCTGACCACTGTTGAGGGCGAGACCCGGGCAAACATAGAACATGTCGATTTGCGCCCCGGGGTAGGTCGGCGGCACTTCTAGGGCCAAGGTGATCTGCTGTTGGTTGTAGCCTGCGGGTACCGAATAGCCAAAGATCAGCAGCCAGCGCCGCTGGTTGTCGAGCACCGTCTCCCACTGGGCAAAGTGCTCGTCGAGGAAGTGTTCGTCGACGTCCAGCAACGGGAAATCACGGCGAAGCGCTTGCGCAGCTTCACCGTTGCTCACATCTTTTGGGGTCAACCGGATCTTCTCGATGCCGGGTGTCCGCAAGTCAACGACCGAGTTGAGTTCGAGCTCCCGCTTTGGTTGCCCGGCCACCTTGAGGAAGATGTGCCAGCCTTGATTGGTGTCAAAGCCTGCCTGGCGCATCGCCTCACTGACAACGATCGTTGGCGTCGGCACCTCGAGGCGGACGCCCTGGATGTTGAGGATCCAGACGGGGGCTCGGCTGTAGAAGGCTTCGACCCCTGCATGGCCGAGATCGACCAAGTCGTGGTCTTCGACCACAACATCG
Organism: uncultured Burkholderiales bacterium; assembly: GCA_966211815.1. Lineage (GTDB taxonomy): Bacteria > Pseudomonadota > Gammaproteobacteria > Burkholderiales > Burkholderiaceae_C > JANPCX01. Next base: position 72,058 of record CBIHOD010000001.1, on the reverse strand, counting down.
GCCTTGTCCTGACGCTCCAAGCACAGTAGTTTGTCCGCCTGAACGCCGCCGAGGTGGCGCAGGATGCTCCCGGAGATCCGCTGCGCGGGCCAATCGATGCGCTTGCCATCGATCGTCAGCCGATACGAGCGGTCGGCAACGACCACAACGAACCGGCCGCCGGGTTGCGGAACGCTCACCACTTCGGTTGGGCGAATGTCTTCCAGTTCGCCGTTGGCCAGCAGGTGGAGAACGGTGACCACCTGGGCATCACTGTAGCCAGCTGCGCTGGCAATCTGCGCCCCGGTTGGGGTGTGGTCAGCCAGAGGAACAGGCTTGAACACAAGGTCGAGGCCAGCGATCTCGATGAAGTGCCCATCTTGGGCAGGAGGGAAGGTGTTTGCGTTGGGCATGGTTGCCCCTTTCGTAAAGCGAAATGAACGTTTTCCGTGACTGGTCAGCCACGAAAGACCACAGACATCGCTTGGGAGCCTTGACTGGGGGCTCCGACGCAGACACACTCTCAATCGCCAAACCGAGTCGGGCGTTCGCGTCAGATTCACCCCTAAGGGCAAGCTCTCAAGCTTGCCCTTTCCTATTTGTACGGCAGCATTGTTGCGCCTCCTTTCTCACTGGCAGGCCAGTTGGTTGTTGAACAAGTCGGAGACCTTGCCAGCCGAGCTGATCAGGTTTGACAGCAAGCGCCAGTTCTCCGTCTCCTTGCGAACTCTCCCGGCAATGATGGCCGGATGAATCTGCAGTTGCCGCGCCAGGTCGACCGCGTCCTCGGTGGAGTAGCTGGTCCTGACTGGGGCGTTGACCCAAGCGGCCTCTGGAATCAAGGCTTCTCCGGCCTCTCGATCGGCCTCCAGCTCTTGATCGCTGGTTCGAGTCTTGTCGTCCAGGTTGTCCGCGATGCACGGATCCGACGCAGTCAAATGCCGTTGGACGTGGATTAGTTCGTGCAGCAGGGCGAACCAGAAGTTGTCGATGCGGTCGTGCCGAAGCGTCAGCGCAACGATCGGTGCTTCGCCGTCCAGCATGGCTGCCCCGTCAAGGTAGGTCTTGTCGAAGTGCCGCTCAAAGACCAACGCGATGCCATGGTTGGAGAGGTACTCCTGAGCCAGCAGAGGGCCGGACTCGAAGGTCGACAGCCGAGTCAGGTTGCGGATCCACTCTGACGTGATGACGCCGTGCTGATACGCACCTTTGAGAGCCATGGCGCGTGCCTTTCGCAGCACGCAGGCTTGCCAGACCTTGAACGCGTACTCGTCCATGGTGCGGGCTCCCGTTTGATGAAGCGTCGCACGCATCATGACCGGCTGTCCGCCCAGGCCTGACGCGCATCGAAAGAAGCCCGTGACCAGTTCTTCCGCGTATTCCTTCAGGTACTGCAGCGGTCGCTTGTTCGGCCCGAACAGGCCGCGTTCCTGCATCTCGGCCAACGGGAACTTCGTGTAGTCAACCGTCGAATCAACCGACAGCTCTTGCCCTTCGCCGATCAGCACGTCAGCCGGGATGCCCAGGCCTGCGTGTAGCCGGCGGATCATCGCGAGGCTCAAGGGACGCTTGCGGCTCAGTACCTCGGAGACCTTGGACATCGAGCCGATGTAGGGCACGAGGTCCTTGTGTGCCAGCCGCTGCTGATCCATCCGGAACAAGATGGCGTCGATCGGGTCCGGCGGCGTAGGGGGGAACTTGGTCTGTTCGTACGACTGGATGAGCAGGGCCAGCAGCTCCAGCTCAGCCTCTTCGGCAGACCCCACTGCGGGGTCCATGTCCATCAGCTCAGACAGGCGAGCAATCGCGACGGCGTGGTCGCCGTCCGTCTTCAGTACTCGAATCTGCGTGCTCATGTTCTTCTCCTGGTATCGAAGGTCTTACGGGCTCACTGGCCGAGGTTCTTCTTGTCGTACTCGGCGTGTGTGCCGCCCCACTCGATCATGACGATGCCGTTCTGAAAACGGACTTTGACGACCAGCCGGTAGCTGTTGCCCTTGATGTTGAAGATGACCCGGTTGCCACCCAAAAAACTTGCTGAGGTGTAGCGGTCCTTGATGTCCTGCGGGGAAGTCCAAGTCGCGCCCTCCACTTCCTTGCGCCAGGCATCCAGGGCCCCTCGAGCATCTGCATGGGCCGCCTTCAGCTCCTCCAAGATGGGTATGTTGACTAATTGCATAGGCCTCGCTTTGGCCCCCCGGCATGGTTGAATTGTTACTTCCCAAATGGGGAATTGTCAATAGTTCCCTTTTCCACGTTGATTGCCTCCTTGTCTTGTTGTAAGAGGCGTTTTTGGTGCGGCATCGTTTATGCTGCGGTTGAGATCGATGTTGGCATCGTAGCATGAACGCGCTAAGATGTGCAACATGAGCGATGCCGCACTAAAAATGAATTTGGGCGACCTGGCGTATATCCGTGCCGGACACCCCTTTCGGGGCGCGGTTGAGGCGGTTCCTGCGGGCGCGGTAGCCGTTGTCCAGATGAAGGACATCCTGCCTGGCGGGGGTGTCGACTGGTCGTCGGCGGTCCGTACGGAACTGGTGGGGCGGAAGGAGCCGGACTGGCTGAGCGGTGGCGACCTACTCTTCGTGTCGAGGGGCAGTCGGTACTTCGCTGTGTCCGTTGATTCGCCCCCGGCGCCTGCGGTCTGCGGGCCTCACCTGTTCCACCTGACGGTCAAGGCTCGCGAGCTGTTGATGCCGGAATTCCTTGCCTGGGTCGTTGGGCAGGGGCCGGTGCAACGTCAGCTCCAGCAGGCAGCCTCTGGATCGCTGCAACTCAGCGTGACCCGGCAAGCGCTCGAGGCCCTTGAGATCCCGCTGCCACCGCTTGCGACGCAACGGGTTGTCACAGATTTGGCGGCCGCGGCTGCGCGTGAGCGCACCGTTCTGACGGCCCTGATCCAAAACCGCGAGCTTCAGCTTGAAGCGCTCGCCTCCGCGCTGGCCGCCGGGCAACCCATGAATCTCACCTGAGAGAACCGATGACTGAAATCACGAACGTCAGCCAAGACGACATCAACGCCGCTGTCTGGAACGCCTGCGACACCTTCCGCGGCACTGTCGACCCCAGCATCTACAAAGACTTCGTGTTGACGATGCTGTTCTTGAAGTACGTCTCCGACGTCTGGCAAGACCACTACGACGGCTACAAGCAGCAGTACGGTGATCACCCGGAGCTGATCGCCGAGATGCTCAAGAGCGAACGCTTCGTCCTGCCTTCGGACGCGAGCTTCTATGCCTTGCACAACCAGCGGCACAGCCCTGGCAATGGCGAGCGCATCGACAAGGCCCTGCACGCCATCGAAGAGGCCAACATCACCAAGCTGCGCGATGTGTTCCAGGACATCAGCTTCAACTCAAACAAGCTGGGTGACGAGCAGCAAAAGAACGACATCCTCCGCCACCTGCTGGAGGACTTTGCCAAGCCCGAACTGGACCTGCGCCCCAGCCGCGTCGGTCAGCTCGACGTGATCGGCAATGCCTACGAGTTCCTGATCAAGAACTTCGCCTCCACCAGTGGCAAGAAGGCGGGTGAGTTCTACACCCCGCCCGAGGTCTCGACGCTGATGGCCCGATTGATGTCGCCCCAAGAGGGCGACGAAATCTGCGACCCCACCTGCGGCTCCGGCTCACTGCTGATGAAGTGCGGCCGCCTGGTCCGCGAAAGCACTGGCTCGCGCAAGTACGCGCTCTACGGCCAAGAGGCGATTGGCAGCACCTGGGCCCTCGCCAAGATGAACATGTTCCTGCATGGCGAGGACAACCACCGCATCGAGTGGGGCGACACCATCCGCAACCCGAAGCTGCTCGACGGCGCTGCCAGCCTGAAGCACTTCGACATCGTCGTTGCCAACCCGCCCTTCAGCCTGGAGAAGTGGGGCTTCGAAGGCGCCGACGCCGACAAGTTCAGCCGATTCCGCCGCGGCGTGCCACCACGCACGAAGGGCGACTACGCCTTCATCCTGCACATGATCGAGACCATGAAGCCCGGCACCGGCCGCATGGCTGTCGTGGTGCCGCACGGCGTGCTGTTCCGCGGTGCGGCTGAGGGGCGCATCCGCCACAAGCTGATTGAGGAGAACCTGCTGGATGTGGTGATCGGGCTGCCGGAAAAGCTCTTCTATGGCACGGGCATCCCCGCAGCCGTGCTGGTGTTCCGCAAGAACAAGGCGGACGAGAAGGTTCTGTTCATCGACGCCAGCCGCGACTTCGAGGCCGGCAAGAACCAGAACCTACTGCGCGAGGCTGACTTGCAGCGGATCGTCGACACGGTACGAGCTCGGCACAGCGTCACCCAGTACGCCTACCTTGCTACACAGGCCGAAATTGCAGAGAACGAATTCAATCTCAACATCCCTCGTTACGTCGACACGTTCGAGGACGAGGCTGAGATCGACCTGCTGGCCGTGCGCAAAGAGCGCGAGCAGCTGAAGATTGAGCTGGCCACTCTGGAAGAACAGATGGCTGTGTACCTCAAGGAGCTCGGGTATGAGTGAGCGATCCAATACCAGAGGCTCTGCGCCCTTGCCACAGGGATGGCGGGTATCAACGGTCGGAAAGAGCTGCTCAATCAAGAACACTCTGCGACTTCCACTGAGCGCGGCTGTTCGCGCATCAATGAGTGGCGAGTACCCCTACTTTGGACCGACGGGGCAGCTCGATTCGATCGATCACTACCGAATTGACGAGCCCTTCGCCCTCATTGGCGAGGACGGAGATCATTTTTTGAAGTTCCGAGATCGTCCGATGACGATCTACTTTGAAGGAAAGGCCAACGTCAACAACCATGCACACATCGTCGGCAACTCCGACGAGTGCTTGGCTAAGTGGTTCTATTACTGCTTCATGCACAGAGACCTGACGCCCGTACTTTCAAGGCAAGGAGTCGGGCGGTACAAACTGACCAAGGCAGGGCTCGAAAGGCTCGAGCTTCCCTTGCCTCCAAAGCGCGAACAAGCTGCGATCGTTCAGGTGCTTTCAACGTGGGATGAAGCTATTGCCACCACGGATCGCCTACTGGCGATCAGCAAACGCCGCACTCGCGACTTGATGGTCTCTCTGTTGAGTGGGCATCGCCGCTTCCCTGGGCTGTTGGATAGATGGCGCTACGTTGACTTAGGCGCCATCTTCGAGCGCGTCACTAGGAAGAACACTACCCACAACACAAATGTGCTGACGATCTCGGCGGAGTACGGCCTCATCAGTCAGCGGGACTACTTCAACAAGTCGGTAGCCAGCGACAACCTCAACGGCTACACGCTGCTGCGTCGGAATGATTTCGCCTACAACAAGAGCTACTCGGCTAGGTACCCGATGGGAGCGATCAAACCGCTGCTGGCGTATGACGCCGGCGTCGTGTCGAGCCTGTACCTCTGCTTCCGTCTGCGCGAGGACGTAGACGCAGACTTCGATTTCTTCCGCCACTACTTTGAGGCAGGACTCCTGAACCAGGAGATTGAAGGCATCGCGCAGGAAGGCGCACGCAACCACGGTCTCCTGAACGTCAGCGTGACGGACTTCTTCAAGCTGCAGCTGCATATTCCCAGCGCGCCAGAGCAGCGCCGCATTTCCGAGGTCATCAATGCCGCACGCGCGGAGGAGGCCTTACTTGAAGCCCAAATCCGAGCCTTGCGGCAGGAAAAGGCAGCCCTGATGTCGCAACTTCTGACCGGGAAGCGCCGCGTCAAGCTGTCCGAGGTTGAGTCGGAAGCCCAGGTATGAGCGCTACACCCAACTCCCGCGAGCAGTACAGCGCCCACCTGCCGGCGCTGCACCTGCTGTGCAATCTGGGCTGGAAGTTCCAGACAACGGCACAGGCGCTGAGCTTGCGCGGCAGCACGCGCGAAGTGTTGCTCAAGGGGCGGCTGGTTGAGGTGCTGCAGACCCGCCGCTACGAATACAAGGGCGAGTGGTACCCGCTATCGCCCAGTGGCATCGAACAGATCGTGCGGGAGTTGTCGGCGCTCAGCTTGGCCGAAGGGCTCATGCCGGCCAATGAGCGCCTGTACGGCAAGCTGGCCTTGGGCATCACGGTCACCGAGTTCATGCCGGATGGCAAGAAGCACCAGCCCACCATTGCGGTGATCGACTGGACTGATCCTTCTTCGAACCGCTGGGACGTGACCGAGGAACTGGAGGTGCTGTCTGCGCAGGGCACGCACCACCGAAAGCCAGACGTGGTGGCCTACGTGAACGGTATCCCGCTGGTGGTGATCGAGGCAAAGCGCCCGGAGTCGGGTGGCGGCAGCCACCCCTCCAAGGCCATGGTCCAGGAAGGCATCAGCCAGCATCTGCGTAACCAGCGGCCGGACGAGATTCCCAACCTGTTCGCGTACACCCAGCTGCTGCTGTCCATCAGCCAGACCGAGGGGCGCTACGGCACCACGCACACTGCTGCCAAGTTCTGGGCCAAATGGCGAGAAGAAGAGTTCGACGACGCGCACCTGCAGGCCGTCAAGAACGCGCCATTGCGTCCAGACGTCCGTGCCGCGTTGTTTGAAGGCAAGCCTGCATCGCTCGCCACCTACTTCGACACGCTCTGGAGTGCGCCAATGCAGGCCACTGAGCAGGATCGGTTGCTGGTGAGTCTGCTGACGCCGTCCCGCCTGTTGGAGTTCCTGCGCGGCTACGTGCTCTTCGACCGCAAGGTCGGCAAGATCGTCGCTCGCTATCAGCAGTTCTTCGGTATCCGCGCACTGCTGTCGCGCATCAGCCAGAAGAAGCCTGATTCGCAGGGCGGTGGCCGCGAGGGTGGTGTTGTCTGGCACACCACGGGCTCCGGCAAGAGCTTCACCATGGTGTTCTTGACCAAGGCCCTGCTGCTGGTCGAAAGCCTCAAGGAATGCCGCATCGTGGTGGTCACCGACCGCGTGGATCTTGAAACCCAGCTCTCGCGCAACTTCATGACGGGCGGGGCCTTCGGGTCCAGCATCGCCACGCAAAAGGATGGCGAGCGCAGCCGCACCCTGTCCGGTCGTGACCTGGCCCAGCGCATCGGCAAAGGGACCGAGCGGATCACCTTCACGCTTGTCCACAAGTTCAACACGGCGTCCAAGTTGCCCGAGTGCCGCAATGACTCGGCGGACATGATCGTGCTGGTCGACGAAGGACACCGAAGCCATGGCGGCGAGACCCATGAGCGGATGAAGAAGGCATTGCCGAAGGCTGCTTACATCGCCTTCACGGGAACACCGCTGCTCAAGGACGAGAAGACTTCCAACAAGTTCGGCCCCATCGTGCACGCCTACACCATGCAACGCGCGGTGGAGGACGAAACCGTTGCGCCGCTGCTCTATGAAGAGCGCGTGCCAGAACTGGACATCAACGAAGAGGCCGTCAACCGCTGGTTCGACAAGATCACCAGCAACCTCAGCGACGCCCAGCGCAGCGATCTGAAGCGCAAGTTCGCAAAGAAAGGCGCGATCTATGGCGCCGCCAACCGCATTGAGCTGATCGCCTGGGACATCGCGACCCACTTCAACGAGAACATCAAGAAGCTTGGCCTGGGTCTGAAGGGCCAGGTCGCAACCGACAGCAAGTTGGATGCGATCCGCTACAAGAAGGCATTGGACGAGACGGGCCTGGTGACGAGCGCGATCGTGATCTCGGCACCCGACACCCGCGAGGGCAACTCCGAAGTCGACGAGGACACGCTGCCTGAAGTCCAAAAGTGGTGGAAGCAGGCCATGGCCACCTGCGGCAACGACCCTGAAGCCTACGAGAAGCAGGTGATCGGTGACTTTGGCACTGACGGAGCGCCAGACCTGCTGATCGTCGTGGACAAGCTGCTGACGGGCTTCGATGAACCTCGCAACACGGTGCTGTACATCGACAAGCCGCTCAAGGGGCACAACCTGATCCAGGCGGTAGCGCGGGTGAACCGCTTGCACGATGCCAAGCGCTATGGCGTGCTGGTGGACTATCGCGGCATCCTGAAGGAGCTGGACACTGCCATTCGCGCCTATCAAGACTTGGAGTCGCGGACGCAAGGTGGGTTCGATGTTCAGGACCTCGAAGGGCTGTACCACCAGTTCAGTACCGAGTACAAGCGTCTGCCTGCGCTCCATGAGCAGCTGTGGTCCTTCTTCAGGTCGGTCACCAACAAGCTGGACCGCGAGCAGTACCGACAGGTGCTCGCCCCTCGCTTCGTGAAGGACGCCGACGGCACTGAGTTCGACGAGCGGCAGAAGCTGCGCGACGACTTCTACGATGCGCTAACCGCTTTCGGCCTGTGCCTTCAGACGGCACTGTCTTCGCGGACCTTCTTCGAGGATAAGAGCTTCTCGGAGGAACTGATCACTCGCTACAAGAGCGACCTGCGCTTCTTCACCGAACTGCGCCAAACGGCTCGCCGAGATGCCATGGAGACGGTGGACTACAGCGTCTACGAAGAGCAGATCCGCAAGCTGGTCGACAAGCAGGTCATCGGTACCGAGGTGCGCGACCCCGAGGGCGTCTACCTGGTGCACCAGTTAGGCCAGGCCGAGAAGCCCGAGGACTGGTCGGAAGAGAAGACCCGCAATGAGACGGACATGATCCGGACGCGGCTGCGGAAGACCATCGAGCAAGAACTCGCTGAGGATCCGTACGCGCAGAAGGTGTTTGGTGAGTTGCTGCGCCAGGCGATTGCCGAGGCGGAGGCAATGTTCGACCACCCGCTGAAACAGTACGCCTTGTTCAAGTCTTTCGAGGAACAGGTGGCGTCGCGGGCGACACCTGGCACACCGGACGAACTGGCCGCCAACCCGCATGCCAAAGCCTACTTTGGTGCCATCCGCTTGGTGCTGGGTGAAGACAACTTCGCCGCTTTGGAGTCCCCGGCTCTCGACCGCTTGGTCCAGCAGTCCCTGGCCATCGACACCGTGGTCAAGGATGCAGTCGCTGAGAACTCGCTCAACCCGCAGAACATCGAGGCAGCGATCCGCAAGGGGCTGCTGCCACTGCTCTTTGGCAGCCTGGGCCTGGACAACGCCAAGCAGGTGGTGGAACAAGTCATCCAGATCACCCGCATCGGCCTCAGCAAGGCTTGACCATGGAGACGTCGGGTTTTGATGGTCAGCACCGAGTGACGTACGGTGATGAGCAGATTGCTTTCACGTTGCGGCGGCAAACTACACGCGTCATTCCGCGGGTCGCCATCCACGTTGAGCCAGATGGGCGCGTGCAGGTCGACGCGCCTCCGTCAACCCCGCTGGCCGATGTGCTGGCTGCGGTGCGCAAGCGCTCGCGCTGGATCAGTCAGCATGTCGCTGCAGCCCAGGCGCGGATGGCGCATGTGCTGCCGCGCGAGTATGTGAGCGGAGAGTCCATCCACTACCTGGGCAAGCGTTATCGGCTAAAGGTTGTGGTTGAACCGGCGAGCGCTGCCGAGGCAAAGTTGCGGGGAGCGTTTGTGGTGGTGAATGTGCCCCGCCACGACGTCGATCAGATCCGCGCGTGTATCGACACTTGGTACCGCGATCGGGCCCGCGAGGTCTTCGCGGCACGCCTTAAGGTCGTTTCCGAGCCGTTGAAGTGGATTCGCCGGCTGCCGTCGTTTCGCTTGCAGTTCATGACCCGCCAATGGGGCAGCTGCTCCCCATCAGGCCGACTGACTCTCAACCCTTGGCTGGTGGCTGCACCGCGCGAGGCTATCGACTACGTGTTGCTGCACGAGCTTTGCCATCTCAAGCATCACAACCACAGCCGTGCCTTCTACCAAGCCTTGGCGAGAAATCTTCCCAATTGGGAGCGGATTAAATCGCGGCTGGATGAGCAGGCAGAGATATTCCTGCGGCGGTGAACTTCAGAGCTGGTCCGGTGCTCAGGATTGGGCTGTCGTCCATGCCGCCGCGCGGTTCGTCGCAGCTGGCCCAGAGCTTTGAATGGAGGTCGGATTTCTTGCGCGGGCAAAGGCCGCCACGCGGTTGTAGGAGCCGTCATAGCCGAGCGCGACCAGCTCGGCATGCATCTGCTTCAAGGTGCGCCGCTGGTTGCGCGTTTTGCCGACCTCGGTCTTGAGCCAGTGGTCAGCTTGTCGGCGAACGAATCGAGCCGGCTCTTGCTGGCCCGCTTGACATAGCTCGGCTCTTGGTCGCCGCTGCGCAGGTGCTCCCTGATGGTGTTGCGAGACAGGCCGGTGCGTCGGGCTATCTCGCGGATGGACAGCTGATTGCGCAGGGTCCACCGCCTGATGACCCTCAGTGTCGCCACGTCAATCACTCCAGTGCTCCTGCCGCAAATTGCGGCAGGGTAGGTTGATACGTGGGTCAGGTTTGAACGGACATCAGTGTGAGAGGTGGGGCAGGTTTCGGAGGAAATCAACATCTCATCGGCTCCGCGTCGCAACCCTTGACGGCGACAGCGCCAAAAGCCACATTGCCAGCTGTGCAGGGCCGCCAAGAGCGACGGCCCGGCCTCCTGGCGTGCAGCTCCCGTTTTGGGCGGTTTCCCGAAGGTGCCATTCCTCAATGGCAACGCAACGAATGTCGATGGGCTATCGGCACTCAAGCGGACCTTCGACCCTAGCCCGCGAGGAGCCAAGCACCAGAGAGTCCACTCCACAAACACCAAACGCCACGGCCGGCAAGCACATGGCGTTTTTTGTACTGGGAGTTGAAGCCCAGATTTCTGGAATCGGTACCCAGAATCTATCCGCGCCGCGGTAGCGCGTCAACTCCCCTTCGCCACTTTTTTGGATCGCAACCAGCGAGCCATGGATGCGCTCGCCTGTACGCGATGAAGGGTTGAACATGCGAAAAGGAAGACGCTTCACGCCGAGACTTCTCGAGCGGTGGGAGAAGCAGGGGCGCGGCACCGGTTCCGGCGCCGACTACCAGCCGTGGCACCAGGTCACACGATCAGACCCATCCAGCCGGGGCAGGTCGCACTTGCTCTACGTGAACAGCGGGCGGCTGGTCCACCTGCTGTCGGATGCCGAGTACGTGGCCTTCGCCTTCGCCACGATGTGCGTCGATGTTGTCGAAATCAGGGAGCAGTTTCAGCTCCCGACGAGCTCTGGCCTACACGGAGATCGCAGCGGATCAACCGATGGTTGGGTGGAGGGAACGGAGGCGATAGCTGAAGCACTCGGCTTGCGCCATCCCGCTCTGCGGCAAGGCGGGGTCACCCGGGCGTGGTCTATGACGTCGGACCTGGTCTTGATCCTGAGGAGCAGCCATCCGAATCCTGGCCTGGCGATCTCTGTGAAGTACGACGAGGAGCTGAAGCAGCGCCGCACGATGGAGCTTTTGCGGCTGGAAAGTGAGTTCTGGCGCAGGCAGGCCATACCCTGGCTGCTGCTCACCCCTCGGCTTTACGACCGAGCTTCGCAAGGCGTGCTGCGGGCGGGGTTGCCCTATGTCCTCGGGCAGCCACCGGTGCCAGCGCCTCACATCGCCCTGTGCAAGAGCCTGCAGCCAGACTTCTCCGGGATGCCGGTGCAGGTCATCTGCCGAATCCTCCAGGAGCGGCTCGATACGCCAGCGTCAGGCGCTCTCTCGGTATTCTGGGCCAGTGTTTGGGCCGGAGCATTGACGCTCGACTTGACCCAGGCATGGCGTTCCGACCAGCGCGTGCGCTTCGTCTCCGCCTCCGAGTTCACTGCCCAGAACCCGATTGCCAGCCGGAGGTCAGCATGGTGCGACTGATCTTCAATGCGACGGTCCGCGCGGAAGGGCCCGGCCTCGATGGCTTCTATCGGGTCGTGGCAGTGCCGCTCGGAGAGAGCTTCGTCTGGCTCGCATTCGTGGCGCCGCGCGAGGCGCACGACCAAGCGACGCCGAATGAATCAGCGACTGCGCCGGGCACCGTGACGCGCGCTTGCCGGGACCTGCTTCGATCCATGGAAGAGAGCGGCAGCCTGGCCGAAGTGACTCTCGAAGACCCGGGCACTCTGGCACGCGCAGAGCAGATGAAGGCGCCGCGCAAGCTCCAGTGGGACGCGCGGTGCACCGCGCTGGCGCGTCTTCTTGACCACGACGCAATCTGCGAGAGCCTGCAGAAGAAGGGAAGGCTCGGACCTCTCGTGCGGGCCGTCAGCGTGGGCTCCGGATTGCACCGGGCAACCGTGTACCGGATGTGGATCCAGCTCTGTCAGCGCGGCTTCACCAACTTCGGACGGTGCCCCAGTATTTCAGGTGCGGCGCGCCCGGCGTGGCGAGACCGGTCAATGAGCTTCGCCGCAAAGCAGGCAGGAAGTCGAACAAGGTTCGACAGGGCGAGGTGGAGCGCTTCCTGCAGCGCGGCGTCACCGCCGACGATCGGGACAAGCTTCTCCGCGGCTACCTGCGACAAGTCAAACCCGGGACGACCCGGGCGTCCATCTATCGCAAGGTGGTCGAAGCGGAGTACGTCACCCAGTACGACATGACCGGCAAGGTGCCGATACCGGTGCTGCCGCCGCAAGGCAGCTTCCCGACCCTACGCCAGTTCCGCAACCTCGTGGACTTCGAGACAAAGGCGTACGAACGCAGCCGGCTCCTGACCACTGAGGGGCACTTCAATCGGAACATGCGGGGGATGCGCGGACACGCCCACGATGACGTCGCCGGCCCCGGGTATGTCTATGCCATCGATTCGACCATCGGCGACATTCATCTGCGCAGTTCGATTGACCCGACGTGGATCGTCGGTCGTCCCATCGTCTACATCGTCGTCGACGTCTGGTCGACGGCCATCGTCGGCTTCTACGTGTGCCTGGAAGGGCCGTCGTGGCGGACTGCGAAGCTGGCACTGTTCTCGACGTTCGGCGATCCGGTGCTCGTAGCGTCATTGTGGGGAAGCTCGCACGGGCTGATGCTCGACCCAGCCCCGGGAGTTCCGGCCCGGCTGCTTTGTGATCGTGGGGAGTACCTCAGCATGGGCGCACGTACGGACAGCGCGGCGATCGGGATGAACACAGCCATCAATCCCCCATATCGGCCCGACCAGAAGGGACCGGTCGAGGTGCTGCACCGAATCGCGAAGGACGAGCAGATCCGATCTTTCCTGCCGGGCGCCATCGATGCTCGGCGGAGGGAGTTTGACTTGCGCACCGATCCACGCGACTCTGCCCTTACGCTGCGCGACTTCGCCGCGTACCTGTATCGCGCCTTTGCGCGATACAACCTGCACGCTAATAGGCGTCATCGTCTGAGCGCCGACATGATTGCGGCTGGCGTGCACCCTTCGCCCGCCGGTCTCTGGCGATTCGGCCACCAGGCGTGCGTCGCCTATCAGAAGTTTGTTCCGAGTGAACTACTCGCTGCGACGCTGCTGTACCGGACAACGATGGCGGTCCGCCGCAACGGCAACTACGTGGAGTCGCTCGAGTACGAGGGCGAGCTCGCCACCCGTCAACAATGGTCCTTGCGCGCCCGCTCAGGCGAGCGCATCAACAGGACCGCGTACATCTTCCCAGCCAGCGCCTCGCGCGTATGGGTAGCCGACGAGCAAGGCATGTGCGAGCTCCAACTGCGGTCGAACGCGCGCGCGTTGCCTGAAACAACGCTGGAGGAGTGGCGCGATGCGCAGGCCTACGAGGCCCGCAACTTGGCAGACCTGGACCACCAACGCCTGCAGGCCGACATGGAGCGGGCAGCGCTGGACGATGCAATGGTCAAGGATGCTGTGGCCAAGGTGAAGGCCGCGGAAAAGGAGCGCCGTGGTCCACGTCCGACGGTTGCGCAGGCGCGGGCGCGCGAAAGGGGGCATGGCGCTTCCGCACCGGCCAATGAAACCGCGCCCTCCGCGCCCATGGAAGACGAGGAGCACATCAGGCGGGCTAAGGAGGTGTACCAAGACACCATGGACCGCTTCTTCGCGCGGATGAATCAGCGAGGGGAGAACGAATGAAGGCGTCTTCACCTTCGGATGGACTGGCCCATGGTGGCTACCGGAACAATCTCCTGATCGACGCCTGCGGACCGATCTTGTCCACCGACGAACTCGTCGAGCGACTGTTCCACAAGCCACCCGTGCCAGGCAAGGCCGAGCAGGCGTTGCCTCCCCACGTAATTGAGCACGAGCTCTTTGCTATTCGCCGACTTCATGTCCCGAGTCCCGCAGGCATTGCTTTGGCCAAGACCCTGGACCTCCTCATCCGCCAAGGGTATGTCCACCGCAATCCGTCAACCGCGGCTACCTGGGAGCGCCTGTACAACCGCCCAACAGCAGGATACGAGCAGGACGGCGTACAGCTCGCGGCGTCCGTGGTCGGTATTTCCGGAGCTGGCAAGAGCACAGCGCTGACCAGGGCGCTTCGCCTGAAACCTCAAGTGGTGGTCCACGAGCGCTTTCCCAATCTCGTGGGTTCAGTCCGGCAGCTGCTGTGGCTGAAGATCGACGTGCCGGCCTCCGGGAAGATCCGCGACCTGGTGGAAAGCTGGGCCGCCGCAGCAGATGAGGCGTTGGGCACCGACTACCTGAGCGACCTGCAGAAGGGGCGAAGGCGGTCACCGGAAAGTTTGGCGCGCGAATGGGTGCAACGGATGGGCTGCCACTTTCCCGGTCTACTGGTGCTCGATGAAATCCAGAACCTGTTCAAGATCGAACGCAAGGAGCGGCGTGCGGCAAGCGGCGACCGGCCGTCTCGCCTGCTGCTCCGGGTGGTGGACGACGAGGCGCTGAAGATGCTGTTGACGTTGATCAACGCCTGCAGGTTTCCAGTTGTCGTGTGCGGAACTCCCGACGGCATCAATGCATTCGGCACTCGAATGAGCACGTCACAACGTTTGGTGACGGGCGGCTTCCATCGCATGGCGCATGCGTCTAGTCCGGAGGATCTGTATCTCCGGCAAAACTTGCTGCCGCTGCTGTTTGAGTATCAGTGGCTGCCGGGGCATCTCGCGCTCAGTGACGAGGTCGCCAACGTCATGCATCAGTTGTCGGCCGGTTTGCCACGTCTGTGCGGCTCGCTGATGATTCACGCGCAGCGCTTGGCGTTGGAAGGGGAAGCCAAGGCGCTGTCATTGGCGCACATCTACGCAGCCGCTGCGGGACCCATGGCGACCACGCAGCCCGCAGTCCGGGCCTTGTTGAGCCGCGACCCCGGGCGTATGGCACTGTTCGAAGACCTTCAAACTACGGTGGGTCAGTGGTGAGATGCGCATGCTGCAAAAGACGGTGGGGCAGCCGTGCCGAACACCCGCAGCCTTGATGCCGTCAGTGCTATCAGTATTCCAGTTCTTGACCGCTTGCTAGCACCGTGAGTAACTGGATATGCTTACAGCATTCGCGGCAAGGAGGACGCTATGGACTTCGCTCCGGGGGATTTGGTTCGTCTGAAGTCAGGCGGACCGACGATGACAGTAGACCAAGTGGGCAAGACGATGACGTCCGTGGACGATGAGGTCTTCGTCGTCTGGTTCGAAAGAGTCGGAGCCAAACAAGTAGTACAGCGCGAGACCTTTGCGCCAGCTCTGCTCGAGAAAGTGGCGCCGCCTTCGGGCCCCCTCAGGGTCACGCGGGCGTAGGCATGATCCGGGCCGCCTTCATCGGGGTCGACCGTCATCGCGACCCACATATTCGCGACCTCGGCGGCGCGGCGCGCGATGCAACGGCGCTGTGGGCCGTCTTGTCAGACTCGATAGACGGCCTCAACGCACCACTGATCATCGACGAGGCAGCGACTGGGACTGCCGTTGCAGCCGCGCTCGATCACACTCTGGGCGCGGCCAGCGAAGACGATATCGTCCTCCTGACCTTCGCCGGACATGGGACGGCGGACCACCGGCTCGTTCTCCACGACACCGATACGGCAAACATCCCCGGCACCACGATTGACATGGGTACGCTGGCGGAACGTTTCCGCCAGTCCCGCGCGCGTGTGGTCGTGCTGATTCTGGACTGCTGCTTCAGCGGCGGTGCGCCAGCCCGTGTGCTCGACCTCGGTTTGGTCGTGCGAGATATCGGTGCGCCTCTGGCGGAGGTGTCGGGCAACGGTCGAGTCCTGTTGGCCGCCTCGGCGCAGGATCAACCAGCTCTTGAAGACCCGCAAACGCGCCACGGTCTCTTCACAAAGGCGGTCCTCGACTGCCTTCTGGAGGCTGAAGGGCCGGTCAGCATGGTCGGCCTCACGGACAACGTCTTCAGGCTCGTCAGAGCAGCGGCCAACCGGCTTGGCTATGACCAGACGCCGGTAATGTTCGGCTATGTTGAGGGCGAGCTATCGCTGCCGCGCGGCGCCAAGGGAGAGCACTACCGCGCCGCGTTCCCGGAGCGTGGCGCGATTCAGACAACAGGCGATTTTCAAGACCTGACCGCGTATGGGATCGAGCAGGACGTGCTCGATGCGTGGAAGGAGGACTTCCCTGATGGGTTGAACGCGCTGCAAAAGACCGCTGTCAACGAACACAACGTCCTTGGTGGCACATCGCTTCTTGTCGTCGCACCAACCAGCGCGGGCAAGACGTTCGTCGGTGAGCTTGCAGCGATCAAGGCGATTTCCGAAGGACGCAAGGCGGTCTTTCTGCTGCCCTACAAAGCGTTGGTCAACGAAAAGTTTGAGGACTTCTCCGCCCTCTACGGTGAACGCCTCGGCCTGCGCATCGCGCGGTGCAGCGGCGACTGGCAGGACCAGGTCGGTGACGTACTGCGAGGCAAGTACGACATCGCCTTCTTTACCTACGAGAAGTTCCTTGGACTGTCCGCCGCCGCACCCTACCTTCTCAACCAGCTCGGCCTCGTCGTCTTGGACGAAGCGCAGTTCATCACGGACCCTGGCCGCGGCATGGTCGTTGAGCTGGTTTTGACAAGCCTCGTTAGCGCGAGGCGGCGCGGCGTGAACCCGCAGCTGGTGGCATTGAGCGCGGTCATCGGAGATACCAATCGCTTTGAGCATTGGCTCGCGTGCAGTCTGCTGCAAACCAACGAGCGACCCATTCCCCTGCGGCAAGGGGTCATCGACCGCACGGGTGTGTGGCAGTACCTAGACGATCAGGGAGTTGTTCGGGCGGAACCGGTTCTCGACCGATGGGCTATCGTGCAGCGGGGTCAGAAGCCGTCATCGCAGGACGTAATCGTCCCCTTGGTGCGGAAGCTGGTGTCCGACGGGGAGAAGGTCATCGTCTTCCGCAATGCACGGGGTTCGGCGAGCGGATGCGCGCAGTACCTCGCACGCGAGTTAGGTCTGCCACCGGCGCAGGCGGTACTGAGCCAACTTCCTGAAGGTGATCCTTCTGCCATGTCCGGGAATCTCCGGACCGCGCTCCAGGGCGGGACAGCTTTCCACAACGGAGATCTGACACGCGACGAGCGCATCGCAGTCGAGCGCGGTTTCCGCGCAGCCGATGGCGGCATACAGGTGCTTGTCGCGACGAGTACGGTCGCGGCGGGAGTCAACACGCCCGCCTCGACCGTACTCATCGTGGAGACCGCGTTTCCCGGGGCGGACGGTCCTGTGCCCTATACGGTGGCCACCTTCAGGAATATGGCAGGTCGCGCTGGACGGCTTGGCTACGAGACCGAAGGCAAAGCCATCGCTATCGCAGATTCAAGTAGCGAGCAGCGACAGCTGTTGCGTCGCTACGTGGAGGCGCAGCCGGAACCGATCCGATCGTCATTTGATGATGGCAACCCCGGCACGTGGATCATGCGGCTGTTCGCGCAGGTGAAGCACATTGAGCGCAGTGCGGTCATCGACCTTCTCTCGAATACATACGGCGGCTACCTTGCAACGCTGCGCGATCCCGGTTGGCGCACGCGGATGATCCCGCGACTTGAACAGCTTGTCGCGCGGATGATCCAGCAAGGCCTCATTGAGGAAGCGATTGAAGGGGGTCATGGCCTGCTCCGGCTGACCATTCTGGGACGTGCATGCGGCGAGTCACCGCTGAGCCTTGAGTCCGCTTTGCGCGCTGTCGATCTGATCCGGCGCCTCCCGGCGCAGGAAGTAAATCTGGAGAGCTTGGCGGTGCTTGTTGAGGGGCTGCCGGAACGGGACGCTGACTTCACACCGCAGGTTCGAGGCGCTGGAGAAGCGGGATGGCAACAAGAGGCGGCTCGCCGCTTTGGCGGCAACGTCTCACGCGTTCTGCGCGTCGGCGCTGCCAGTGACCGCGACTACTACGCCCGGTGCAAGCGGGCACTGATCGTTCGTGACTGGATCGAGGGCGTGGCGACAAGCGAGATTGAAACGCGATTCTCGGCGAACGCATTCAGCCGGGTCGGGCACGGGGACGTGCGCGGCTACGCTGATGGCTGCCGCTTCCTGTTGGAGTCCGTCATCCGCATGGCGGCAATCATCTTGGAGACGGCCGAAGCTCCGGACGAATCGCTCGCCCTCTACAAGCGGCTGGAGCTTGGTATTCCGACAGCACTGCTGCCACTGGTTCATCCAAGACTGCCACTTAACCGCGGCGAGATGCTGCTCTTGTGGCGCGCCGGGATCACCACGCTCGATGACTTCGCCGCAATGAGCCCGGCTGATTGCCAGCGCATTTTAGGAGCGCGCGCGCCTTCCCTGCTCGCCACAGCTTCCCGGCTTGCTCGACCTGATTCGGGCGCAACGCTCCTTCCTGCAGCGTGACTCACCGTCCGGATCCCGAATTCGTTGGTGCCTCAATAGACGCTCACCGTGCGGCACCCCACATCGACCTCAAACGTCATACCCGAAACAAGCAGTTAGAACTTGCCAACGGCCTCCGCGAGCGGCGCGCCGTCTATCTGGACCTCAAGTTTTGGATCGGGCTGATGGATGCCGAAGCCGTCAGCACCGACTCCCCCTATGGTGATCTGCTCCGGGCGCTGCGGCGCGCCGTTCATTGCGGTCGGGCGTTCTGCCCGATCTCGGATAGCTGCTTCCTGGAGGTTTTCAAGCAATCGGACCCGGCTACACGTCGGCGGACGGCCGAGCTGATCGACGAGCTAAGCCTTGGCGTCACCATCATTCCGTTCGACTTAAGGGTGGGGACGGAGATTGCTCACCTTCTGCACTCGGCACTAGCACCCAATCAGGTGTTCGCGTTGTACGAGCTCGTGTGGACCAAGCTCAGCAACGTCTTGGGCTACTTCAGCCCGTCGGTCAACATGTTTGACGCCGACACTGGACGAGCGATAGAAAAGGCCTTCTTCGACTACATGTGGACTATCCCTCTGAGCGAGATGGAGCGCCGAATTGGCGACAGCCTGTCAGGCGGAGACGAGCATCACGCCCGACTTGCCGAAACGTTGACCCGGGATATTCAGACACACGCCTCGGGCCTCAAGAGCTTTGACCAAGCTTACGACCACGAAGTTGTAGGCGTCTTGGATCTCTACGCCGGTCGAGCGGCCAGCATCCTCCTCGATATGGCGCCACCCTCGTTGGGCCCGCGTCCCGCGAGGGACTCTGAAGAGTACAAGGATATCGAACGCCAGTCTCTCGGCGTCCTTGCGGCAGCAATAAAGACCGAACGCGGCAAAGCCACACTGCGCACACTTCACATCGAAACATGCATGCATGCCGCTGTGCGCTGGAACAAGGGGCAGAAGTTCAAGGCGAACGACTTCTTCGACTATCAGCACGCAGCTGCAGCCGTCGGATACTGCGACGCATTTTTCACCGAACGCTCACTCTGTAGCCTGCTTACGCGCAGTGATCTGGCGCTTGACAAACTCTACCAGTGCACGGTTGTAGCAACACCGGAGGCAGCCCTGGAGTACGTCAGCAGGCTATGAACGGCAGGGCGCCGAAGCCGTTCGAGGTTGGCGAACGACAGGTTCCTCGACCGTGGGTATCCGGAACGGGGCGAGTGCGTCCGTGCGTTAGCGCGCTGCGCTCGGCTGCTGAGCAGTGTGCTGACAGCCGTTGTCTCTATCGTCGCCGCTGTGGTGGGGCTCGACACGCGACGCGGCGGCTGCCGCTGACCCCTTCCCTTGAATCCATCTTTTTCGTCGCTGTCCCGCTGCGCGACGTTCTCGAACTTCGCTGACTCGCTCGGCCTCCGCGGCGCCAAGCGGCCGCAGAAAGGTCGTCAGCGCTTTGTCGGCCGAGTCGTACAGGACGGTCAGCGCAAGCGCGTACACGTCCGCGGTGAACGGCACCGGCCGATACGCGCAGACCTTGTCCAGATCACCGCCCCACCGAACGTCTGCCTGCGCTGGATTGTGCCGCCGCAGCCAGCCGGCGGGCATCAATTGACGAGCCAGATCACCAAGCCCCTTGCCTGTTTGGTCGCTTCGCTGCCGAAGTCCAAGTTCTCGTGTCCGATCTCGCAATCGCAGGCACGCCTGCGTCATCGGGACTCTTTCATTCAGGTCCATCAGGGCACCGAAGATGTCGATGTAGCGCTGTTCTGCCGGAGTGATTTCGATCAGAGACGCGTCTGCACCCATCAGCGCTTGCCCGCGTACCTGCGTCAACTCCATGCCGTGCTTCGCGCACCAGTCCACACCCGGTAGCTGCGCGGAGCGTCGGACATAGACGAAGCCCCAAAACTGAACGTCCTCTCGGGCGCACTGCAGGCAGCGCTTCGAGCCAGGCTCGATCAATCGGTCGACGTGTCTGCGCTCCAGCGCGCGGCTCCTCTCCCCGTACGCGACCGGTGCCCTTCCGGGCGTCACCAATTGGCGTAGAGGAAGTAGGGAATGCGTCCGGATCAGTGAAGCCTTGTCTACCCGGGATGCGGCGGCAATGAGCTCGAGCGGAGTCGGGCATGCAGCCCTGCCGCGTGCTCTGCACGGTGCTTGCAGCAGGCGTTTCAAAACTGCGGTGCCTCCGTCGAGCGCGTTGAGGGTGGCAATGCGTTGGAGGTAGCCACCAAGGAGCTCGTCGGGCAGCAGTGCAGGTATGTGCATTCAGCGCGTCCCGGCTGCCTTGGGCGGCCTGCTCCCTTGGCCGCGAGTCGGTGCCGTGAAAACGCCCAGGCTGCGGATTACCAGGGCGAGGGCTTCCGCGTGCGCCTCGGTCCCGTCCCAGACCTCGCTCAGCGCGCGCTCTAGTTCGGCTGCGCCCGCCCTGGAGTTGGTCGCCGCCGGCAAAGCGGCTGAATTTACATACTTGCATACCCTATCGAACAGCCTGGAGCGTCGCTTCGCCGTCCCGGCGAGAACGCGACTGACCTGTGATTGGCTCGCTCCTATCGCTTCGGCAATGCTTACCTGAGAGAGGCCGAGGCTTTTCGCCTTTGCTGCGATCAGTTGCGCCTCAGCAGCCAGGGTCGACGATGCATTCATGCATCACATTATGCATATATGCAAGTCCATTCAAAGCAGTTCGGACGATGTCTTCCTGGGAGGTCGTGCCGTGACGGCGCGTAGCGCCTCCCGGGTCAGGGGCAGCCGATCCAGCGCGGCAATCTTGGCTTTGAGGTCGGGGAGGGCCTGCGCGAGGCGCCACAGCGGAATCGGCAGGGCTACGCCAGAGCTTGCCAGCTCGCATGCCATGCGCCGTACGGTGGACGACAGCACCGTGTCCCGTGCATCCCAATCGACGCGCGGCGCCGGTTGCCCGCGCCGCGGATCGACCGGCTGGTTGCTCATCAACCAGTCGCGGTCATGCCGGTACAGCCAGGCGAAGGCCGCGCCGACCCGATGACGCAGCTCCTTCTGTCCCATGGCCGGCCAGCGCAACAGAGCTGCGCTCCACTGGGCTCTCGCGCCTACTCTGTCCCGTTCATGCATGGCGCCCTTGCGCTCGGCAGCGAGGCCCGGCTCGTTACGCAAAGCGCGCGTCACTGTTTGGAGGGAGACGGCATAGCGGGCGGCAACCGCCGCTTTGCCGTCTCCGCGCCTCAGCGCCTTCAGGATCTTGCGATGCGTCGCTTCATCGAGCTGCTTCGGGCGTCGGGGCGCTCGAAGCCCCAGGCGAGCAGTCCACGCGATGCCGGTGTTGACCGCCACGCCAGCGACCTTGGCGGCCGCGGTGACCGATGCGCCGGCGGCGAGTGCCTCGGCAAAGCGACGCTCGGCTTCGCTCGGAGCCGCCGGCATTGCGACTGTCGGTGCGGGCGGCCGGATGCTCTCAGTGCATGCCAGTTCGTCCTGGAATGTTCGCCAGTCGTCGAACAACCAGCCAACGAGTGCCAGCAACCGCAGCGGGTGGGTGTTGCCGCGCGGCGCGAACAGCCATCGGTCCAGCTCCGTCCGGGCAGCGGCCCCATCGCAAGGCAGTGCTGCAAGTTCCGGCACGATGCGAAGCGCAATCAGGGCAGTGGCGTACTTCTCGGCCAGGGAGCCGCGAGTCATGGGCGAACCGACTGTTCTAGGCGATTGCGACAGCCGGCGCCTGCAGGCCTCGGCGATGTGCTGGACGCTGAGGGATGCCGGCGGCAGCGAAACCCACCCCTCTACAAGGCCGGCAAGCCGGGCGAACGCGGCGGTGTCCACATCACCGCTGAAAACGGGCGCGAGTCCGGAGGCGTCGGGCAGCACCCAGGCGAAGCGGACCACGCCGTTGAACTTCATCGACGCCGCGTGCAAGGGCACCCCGTGGCGCCTACAGATCCACACACCAGGGTACTGGTGGGCCAGATGCCAGTACGACACCGCATAGGCCGCTCGGTCCTCCGCCATGCACGCTGGGCAGGCCTTGAGCGGGTGATTGGCCCGGAACCGGCTGGTGAGCATGCCGAGACGGAACTTCAGCCCCTGCGCCGTCTCGCCGGCCATCGCATCCAATGCTGAGCTCATCGCGCCCTCCGGGCGCGCAATGAGGTAGTACCGAAGAACGGTCCGCGTCAGTGCGATTTCCCGTGCCGTCCCCAGTCGGCCCTGAGTGCGCTCGGCGAGGAAGGCGAGACCGTTGGGCAGGTCGTGCTGCGCGCCTCGGCGAGCACCGCCGAAGAGGATACGCGAGGTCTGCGACGGCAGGCGATGCCCGGCCAAGCGGTGAAAACGGCACGCCCAGCTGAAGACGGTCTCGTCAGGCAACCACGAAGGGAGCTGATCGAGGCCGCCGTCGATCATGGCGATTGGGCTCAGCGGGTCGCCAAGTGGAGACTGGCGAATCTCACTGCCCGAGGGCACACTGGGGGGCATGGGCCACCGTACGTCTTCCGCTGCTAACAGTGTCCTTCCGGTCTTGCGCAAGATTGACGAGGTCGAGTGTCACCTGCTCTCGCGACTCGACCGGTTGGGCAAGATCGACGAAGTCGAGCATCAGTTGCTGGTGCGGCTCGACCGGATGGATCAGAGGCGTGCGACGTGTGAGCCTGGCGTGTTGAGGCTGAGCCGGCTGACTGGACTAATCTTGGCATCCGTCGTTCTATGCGCCCTTGCCGTGTTCGCTTTCCTTATCTTGCGCTGAAGTTGTACCGCCCGTCGAGGTATCGAAGCGCCGGGCTGTCTCAGCGTGCGCTGAAGTTGTACCGCACCACCGATCACAAGGAGGTTTGATGGAAGTCAGCAGTTGGATGTTCGGGGTCGTTCGAAAGGTCGGCAAGTGGGCCTATGGCCTCGTTGAAAAGCAGGTTTGCCGTCGCGCATACGAGCTGTCCACGCTCTATCACGATCACCGCGTGCTGATTGAGACACGCCCGGATCCATTGGGTGAGCACCTGGGCTACATCCTCTTCTGGGACGAGTACCTGCACGGCGAGCGGCAGAGGGCGCCGATCATCGAGGTACGCGCGAATCCTGGCGTGCGCCTGTCGAGAGTGGTGATCTCGGTGTCGGCGACAAACGACAAGGTCTGCTACCAAGACGAGGTGGTTCTGCGGCATGTCGACGAGCGTCGCCACCGCGCGGCCCTGCCTACCATACCGTTCCGGTATCCGAGAATCGAGGGCAACTTGGTCTTCACCCCTTACGACGACTTCAGAGTAGAGCTGATAGAGGTCCGAGACGAGTCCGGGAAAGATCTCATGCCGCATTGGCCCATCGTCCACGTCACGCACCCCATCGATCGACTTGAGGTCGCTCTTGGTGAGGAATCGGAATACGTGGAGAAGTGGGGCCGCATCTACAACCTGCAATTCATCGAGATGCAGGTCAGAGAAGAGATGGTCGGCATCCTCGCATGGCGGTTCCATCGATCCCCAGTCGTTCAACGGCTTACCGAACGGCTTCAGCACCGGCGAGTGGCGCAGGCCCTCTTCTGGGTCAAGAACGCGTTTCGAGCGGGGCCCCTGCAGCGTGAGCTCGAGCGGCACATCGCGGAGTACAAGGAGTACGAAGCGAATCGGCGAAAGCGAGAAGAGGCGGCTGCTCGAGCAGAAGAAGACGCCTGACGTCGATCGGCCCGGTCTATGTCGTCGCAGACTTTATTGCCGCGAGCAGCGCAGGATCATCGAACGCAGCAGCGGATGTCGCAGACTTTGAGCGGTCGGCCGGTTGGTCGCTGTCTCAGGGCGAGTTGTCGCAGACTCTATTGCCCGTGAACAGCTGTGTTCTGCGCAAATAAAGTCGTAAACACGGTCGGTGGGAAATTGCCGCCCATGTCGACCCGCAAGCCCTGGCCGGCGCGATGGCCTTGGCGGAGTTGACGGCACATTGTGTCCGGCCGGTGGCGGGACCGGCCCTCGGGAGAAGCGCTGTGCGCCTCACTGCGCGCCGTTTCCAGCCACCCGCGCTGGCTGGAAGCCGTCGACGCCGTCGGTGCCGCCATTGCCGATCCATCGCCGATGCAACGCGCCATGGCCAACTTCGCGACCTCGGACGGCATCTCGGGTTATGTGACGCACAGCGTGCCTTATGCCGTGTCGATCTGGTACCTGCATCACGGCGACTACCGAGCCACGATGGAAGCCGCCGTGCAAGCCGGCGGTGACGTAGACACCGTCGCGGCGATGGCCGGGGCGCTGGCGGGCGCCACGGTGGGCCTGCAGGGCATTCCCGCGGACTGGGTCGCCGGCATCGTCGACCGGCCACATGGGCCGGCCTACTTGCGGATACTGGCCAAGGGCATCGCCGCGCAGGAAGGCCTGGGTTTGCCGCTCGGGTTCTCAGCCTGGCTGCTCCCACGCGGTGTGTTGTTCACGGCGCTCGTGCTTTTGCATGGATTGCGGCGGCTGTTGCCACCTTGGTAGTTTTTGCCGGATGGGTGAAGCCATCCATGGGCGACTTTGCAGAAAAAGTTTCAGGCAGGCACGCTCGAAGCCACCGGCTCTTCAAGGTACCTGGCGTTCAGATGCGCCATCACCGTGTGGACCCTTTGCGCAAGCGGGCCGCTAGCGCGCAACACCTCATGCCCCCGCTCTGACAGCCGAGCCTCGTACCAGGCTTGCTGCATGGTTTGAAAACCTTCGTCGCGCCGCGTGCCATCCTGCACAAAGGGGAAATCCGGTTCACACAGCACGAACAAGTCGTAAGGCCGCCGTGCCAGCCGCGTCAGTTCATCCACGGCGCGGCCGAACATCCACAGGCTGTAACCCCAGGTCGTCAGCGGCGAGGTGTCGCAGAACAGGAAGGGGTGGGCCTGCGCAGCGGCCTCCTCCTCCCTGCGCACCTGTTCCCTTGCAATCGCCAGCAGGTCGGCTTCGCTCAGGACGCCACTCTGCCGCTCCCACAACTCCCGGCCGTACTCGGCCACCCAAGCGCATTCGAAGTGACGCGCCAGGGCAGCCGCCAGCGTAGTCTTGCCCGTTGACTCGCCACCGAGCAGGCAGATGCGTGGGACGAAGGCCGCCCTCACCTGCGGCGAAAGCCAGCCCAGGTGCCGCAACGGTGCGCGGCGGATCTCGCTGGCGCTGATCGGATGCCGCGTGCGGTGCAGGTCGACCACCACGGCCTGGACGGGATGCGCGAGGACTTTGGTGAGCAACACCGCGCAGGGCAGGCCATAACTCTCGCTGCAGAACATCGCGTCGGGCTTGCGCGACAACACCGCGTCCAACAACCAGGCCAAGAACGCCTGCTGAGTCGAATCGTCTTCGCCGTTGCCGGGCATGCGTCGGGCCGGCAAGCCCAGCCGCCGGCATTCGCCAGCCAGCCAGTCGTCGTCGATGACGACGGATTCATGCTGCGGGAAACGTTGGGCCAGCCAGCTGCGGCGGTTCGCCACACCGCAGCGGTCGAACTCGGGCTGGGTGTAGCTCAGGATCAGCAGTCGCTCGCATTGCTGCGACGCATGGTCGATCAGAGCTTCATGGCCTCGGTGCAGCGGGGCGAACTTGCCCACCACCAGGCCCAGGCGGTGCTTGCCGGCGCCAATGCCCTCGGTCATGGGTTCACCGGGGTTCCGCTGGAAGGACTTGCAAGCAGCCTGCGCCAATGCCACCAGCCGTACCAGGCGTTGAACCAGTAAGCGGCATACAGCGCGGAGGTCAGCCACAAATCACGGGAAGCGAACAGCGGCACTGACAGCGTATTGACCAGCAGCCAACATGGCCAGGCCTGGAGTTTCCTTTGCATCAACAGGCATTGGGCCACCACGCTGAGCGACATGACCGCCGCATCGACATACGGCAGATAGGCGTCGGTGTGATGGTGCAGCAGCGCACCGTAGGCAGCCGTCACCAGGACAGCCAGCAGCAGCATCCACGCCAGGGACCTGCGCCCTGTCGTCGTGATCGGGCGCGGCGACAGCGATCCGCTGCCATCGCCTCGGCGCCATTGCCACCACCCGATCACGCTGGTGGCGGCGAAAAAGAACTGCAGCGTGGTGTCCGCGTAGAGCTGCGACTGGAAGAAGAGCACCGCAAACAACAGGCAACCCACGATGCCCGTGCTCCAGGTGTGGGGATGGTTGAGCGCCGCCAGCCCGATCGAAAGGGTGGTGACGGCGTTGGCGGCGACTTCCAGTGGCGTCACCGGTCAGCCACCCATGACGCCGGGCGCACCGGTCAGCCCCAAAAAGTGGTCCAGCATGTGGAAGTGGTCGTCGAGGAAGCGGCCTTCCATCGATGCCAGCTCCGCGACCGGCATCCACATCGCCCGGGCCGCGTCGTCGCCCGCCTTCACCTCGGGCAGTTCCCTTTCACCCAGGTCGAAGTAGTGGGCATGGGTGATGGTTCGGCCGCGCTGGCTTCGGTCCGGGTGGTCGAAGACCGCGACGGACTTCAGGCTGTGGCGCATGGTGTCGGCCAGCAGGGACAGGTGGGTTTCCTCCCGCAGTTCGCGCAGCGCCGACTGGTAAACGGTTTCGCGCTGCTCGACGAAACCGCCCGGCACGGCCAGCAAGCCTTTGCCCGGCGCCTGGCCGCGCTGCACCAGCAGCACTTGCCCATCGCAGCGCAGCACGGTGTCGACCGTGACGAACACCGGCGGGTACGGGGCGCTGGCCCAGGCCTGGCGGTAGCGGCGCAGCATCTGCCACTCCTCAGCCAGTTCAGTGAACACCGGCAGCTGCGCCCAAGCGCGCAGGAAGGCGAGGGTGCTGGCCGGCGCCTGGTTGACCAGAGCCGCGAGCGTGGCCTCGACGTCTTGGCCGGCGACGGCGAAGAACGCGTCGCGCAGCGAGGTGGCGTCGATGGCGTGGCGCCGCTCGATGCTCAGCAGCGTCCAATCCGGGAAGCCGCGCAAGTAGTCGCTGGTGGCGTCTTTGAAGTGGCCGACCAGGCCTACGCTGTGGGTGCGTGCGCCGCTGCTGGCCTGCAGGTCGGGCGTCAGCGCGGCTGCCACGCCTTCGTGCACGGCCGCCGCCCAACGGGCCTCGTCGTAGTAGTCGCGCAGCGGCACGAAGCGCAACCGTGCGCGGTCCGCCTCGGGCAGGGTCAGGCGGACCATCTCCGCGCGCTCTTGCCAGGTGAATGGGTTCTTCGGCGTGCGCGCTTGGAAGGCCGAGCCGAGCACCACGATGCAAACCGGTGCCCGCGCCAGTGCTTCGCGCAGCAAAGCAGCATGGCCGAGATGGAAGGGCTGGAAGCGGCCGATGTAGACGGCGGCGTCGAATGAAGCAAGGGATGGATTCATGCGGCTTGGCCTCACTCAGTACTTCGCCGCGATCGGCATCTGACGCCCGACACCGAAGGCGCGAGAACGCACGCGGATGATCGGCGGAGCCTGGCGGCGCTTGTATTCGTTGCGGGCGATCATCCGGGACACGCGCTCGATCAGCGCCTGGCCTTCGGCGGTGCCACGCAGTTGGTCCACGAAGGCGCTGGCTTTCTCGTATTCCCAGCCGGCCAGGCGTTTGCCTTCGATCAGCGCCTTCAACACTTCGTCGAGCACCGGGTAGGGCGGCAGGCTGTCGGTGTCGCGCTGGTCGGGAGCGAGTTCGGCGGACGGTTCCTTGTCGATGATGGCCAGCGGGACCAGCTCGCGCCCCGCGGCTTCGTTGAGGTGGCGCGACAGTGCGAATACTTCGGTCTTGTACAGGTCGCCGATCAGGCCCAGGCCGCCGTTGGTGTCGCCATAGAGCGTGCAGTAGCCGACCGAGATCTCCGACTTGTTGCCGGTAGTCAGCAGCAAGTGGCCGAACTGGTTGGAATAGGCCATGAGCACCGTGCCGCGGATGCGGGCCTGCAGGTTCTCCAGCGGCAGACCTTGGAGCGGCGGACCGAAGCTGTGCTCGAACTGCCGGCCGTAGCCTGCCACCAGCTCGGCGATGGGGTAGGTATGGAGCGGGATGCCGAGGTTGCGGCACAGCGTCACTGAATCGTCGACCGAGCCGGCCGAGGAATAAACCGACGGCATGGTCACCGCCACCACGTTGTCGGCACCCAAGGCCTCGACGGCCAAAGCCAGGGTCAGCGCGCTATCGATGCCGCCGGAAGAGCCGACCACGGCCTGTCTGAAACCGCAGCGCCGCGCGTAGTCTCTCAAGCCCAGCACGATTTGAGCCTGGTAGAAGGCCATTGTCGGCAAGCCTTGCGGCGGCACCCGGGGCGGCGCGCTGCCGTCCAGTTGCAGGAAGCGGCCGTTGTCGAAGCGCAGCAGGCGCACGTCCTCGGTGAAACGCTCTGCCTCGAATACCACACCCGCATCGGGTTCGACCGCGAACGACGCGCCGTCGTAGACCAGCTGGTCGTGCCCGCCGACCTGGTTGACGTAGAGGATGGGCAGGCCATGGCGCTGGCTCGCGGCGCCGAACACCTGGTGGCGCTGCTCGCGCTTGCCGATGTTGGAAGGGCTGGCGTTGATCGACACCACCAGGTCTGGCGCGGCATCGCTCATGCGCTGGAAGGGGTTCACGAGGTAGTCCTGGCCTTCGTCGTTCCAGCCGTCTTCGCAGATCATCAAGCCCACCTGCGTGCCGCCGATGCGCAGCACGCGGGCCACGTCCGGGCCAGGCTCGAAGTGGCGGCGCTCGTCGAAGATGTTGTAGGTGGGTAGCAGCTGCTTGGCGTAGCGCAGCACCACCTTGCCTTCGTGGATGACGAGCAGGCTGTTCTCCAGGCGCTTGCCGCTGCCTGCGCGCCGCACCGGCGCGCCCACGACCCAGTGCTGGCCCGGACATTGGCCCGAGGCGGCTTGCAAGGCGGCCAGGCCTTGATCCACCCGGTCGAGGAAAGCGGGCTCGTCGAGCAGGTCACCGGGGTAGTAGCCGGTGAGCGACAGCTCGGGGAACACCACGAGCTGCGCACCCTTGTCCCGGGCACCGAGGGCGGCGGCGACCATCTTGGCGACGTTGCCGTCGATGTCGCCCACGGTGAAGTTCAGTTGGGCCACGCAAAGGTTCAGCATCTCGTCCGTCCCCTCAGGCGGCGGCCACGTTGAACACCTGGCGCAGGTAGGCCAGGAAGGTCTGGTCCTCGCACAGCGTCTTGCCCAGGCTGTCCGACAGCTTGGCCACCGGCTGGCCGTTGCACTGGGTGAGCTTCATCACGATGTTCAGCGGCGTGAGACCGACGTCGTTGGACAGGCTGGTGCCGATGCCGAAGCCCAGCTGGGTGCGGTCGGCGAAGTGGCGATAAAGCGCCAGCGCGCGTGGCATGTCCAGGCCGTCAGAGAACACCAGGCGTTTGCTGTGGGCATCGATGCGCAGTGCGGCGTAGTGGGCCAAGGCCTTTTCGCCCCACACCACCGGGTCGCCCGAGTCGTGGCGCAGGCCGTCGAAAAGCTTGGCGAAATAAAGGTCGAAGTCTGCCAAGAAAGCGTCCATGCCGATCACATCGGTCAGGGCGGTGCCGAGGTCGCCGCGGTATTCCTGCACCCAGTCTTCCAGCGCGGCCTTCTGGTGGTCGCGCAGGCGCACGCCCAGCGCCTGGTAGGTTTGCAGGTACTCGTGCGCCATCGTGCCGATCGGCACCAGCCCCAGGTCGCGGGCCAGCAGCACATTGGACGTGCCCTTGAAGAATTCGGGCACCTCGCGCTTGAGCGTGCCCACCACTTCGCGCTGCCAGGCGCCCGAGAAGCGGCGTCGCAGGCCGAAGTCGAAGAACTCGAAAGGGTGGCGGCTTGGCGCTTCTTTGCCGAATGCGCGCAGCTGGTCGACCTTGGCGCCGAGCCGGCGGCGGCCTTCTTCCAGCACGGCCGGCGTTTGCAGGCGGCGGAAGTACAGCTCATTGACGATGGCCAGCACGTAGATTTCGAAGGCCATCACATGAACCTGCGGGCCGCGCGCCACGATCTGAAGGCGCTCGCCCTCGGTTTGGGCCTGGATGAACCCGCGCTGGAACCGGAAGATGCGCAGGAAGTCGACGAAGTCAGGCTTCACGAAGCGCAGCCCACGCAGGTAGTCCAGTTCATCGGGCTGAAAAGCCAGGCCGCACAAACGGTCGAGTTCGCGGTTCACATCGGCCAGCAGCTCGGCCAGCGGATAAGCGCTTTGATTGCGGCAGACGAAGGTGTACTCGGCCTGCGTCTGAGGGTGGCGATGCAGCATGGCTTGCCACATCGTGAACTTGTAGAGGTCGGTTTCCAGCAGTTGGCCGATGACGGGTTCCATGGTGGTGTTGCCTTGTGTTCGTTTCGAAGAGGTGTGTGGTGCGTGGCTTAAGCCATCGCCGTGCCGGCTCGCAACTCGGCCAGCATTTCGTCCACAGTGGCCAGCCGCACACCTTGTGCCTGCATGTCAGAGAGGAAGTTCTGAGCCTGCCCTTCGAAGCCTCCCACCGCGCTCATGCAGTCGCGCAGCAGTACCACCTTGGCCTTGCGGCCGCTCGGCAGGTTGGCCACGATGTGCTCGGTGGTGGCGCGCACGCAGTGGCTGCTGGCTTCGCCGCCGATGAGCAACAGGTCGGCCTGGTCGAGCTGCGAGATCAACGCCAGGTTCATCTGGGTGTCTTTGTCCTGGGCGTCGGGCACTTCCGCCTGCATCGCGCTGTAGTGCTCGGTCCAGGGGTTGGAACCCTTGTTCACCGTCTGCACGATGGCCAGTCGCCGCTCTTCCCAGGCGCTGCAGGCCGCTTTCAGGTCGGCATGGATGTTGTGGCCCCAGGTGCCGATCTCGCAGTGCACCGGCCACACCATCAAGGTGTAGCGGCCACGGGCTTCCAACTCGTCCAGGTAGTCCAGGGCGCGGGGCAGCGAGGCGGCGTCGCGGGGGCGGAGATCGCCAGCACGCACTTGCGCCGCAGTGACCTGCGTGAACGGACCCACCGCCGCGCCATCGCCCGTCTGCCAGAAAGTGGGGTGGGCGATGTCGAGGCGGTGGTGGGAGTCGAGCGTGACGGTGATACCACTCAATGCGTCGCCGCCTTCGCGCACCAGGCGGGCCAGGCGCTGCATGTCGGCGTGGGCGCCGGTCACAGGCAAGGCCGGGTTAGAACGCGCGCCGGTCAAGGGGTCGGCCGGGCGGTAGGCCTCGGGTAAGTCGCAAAAGTCGTTTTGGGGATCGATGATCAGGAGATGGGTGTGGCGGGTCATGGCTGCCTCCCTGGGCTGGAATGTTGTTGCGGTGATGTCAGTTTAAAACACTTAATACAACAATGCAACTAACTATGTGGTCATTGAATCGCAGTCATCCACAGTTGGATAATGTTTGGCATCTCTTCTATAAAACTCTTAGTTTCATTTTTGTAAAAAGAAATCATGCCTGGCGCCGACCCTTCTCCTGTCATCTGCACCGTCGACGTGGTGCTGCTCACCCTGCTGGACGATGCCCTGAAAGTGCTGTTGCTGCGGCGCGACCGAGCACCTTTCGACGGCGTGCTGGCCTTGCCGGGCGGCTATGTGCATGTTCAGGACGACCAAAGCGCACAGGACGCAGCCGTGCGTGTTCTGCGTGACAAGGCTGGCATTGTCAGCCCCTACCTCGAGCAATTGGCCACGTTCTCCGGCCCGGCGCGGGACCCGCGTGGTTGGTCGGTGTCAATCGCCTATTTCGCTTTGGTACAGGCTGATTTGCTACCAATCAAAGATGCCGCCCAGGTGCTGATGCCGGTCGCGACATTGCCCAGCTTGCCCTTTGACCACAACCGCATCGTGGACGCGGCAGTGGCACGCCTGCGCGGCAAGAGCCAGTATTCCTCCCTGCCGGCGCACCTGTGCGGCGAACGATTCACATTGCCGCAGTTGCAAGCCGTTTACGAAACCGTGCTGGGCGAGCCCATCAACAAGGTGAGTTTCCGGCGTAAGGTCGAAGAGCTGGGGATGCTCGAACCCATCGCAGGAGAGATGCAAGCCGGCGGCGCGCACCGCCCCGCGCAGCTGTACCGGCTGCGCAAGGAGTATCGGCATGCGCTGTCGTTGATGGACCGCGGTCTGAATGCGAGGGGTTGAGGCTGGCCTCTATTCCACCGGATTCAGCAAAAGGAGAACGCTTATGGGCGTGACACTGAAAGCCGTTCAAGCCGACATCACGAAACTCGAAGTGGATGTCATCGTCAACGCAGCCAATTCATCCCTGTTGGGTGGAGGCGGGGTTGACGGCGCCATTCACCGCGCGGCCGGTCCGCGCTAGTCCATGAATGCCGGTTGCTGGGCGGATGCAAAACCGGTCAAGCCAAGCTAACACGGGGGTACCGTCTGAGTGCCGGACACATCGTTCACACGGTGGGACCGGTTTGGCGCGGCTGCGTCCACTTTTAAACCCTCTCATCGCCAGAGGTCAGGCCCCTTGAAAAGAAGGCTTTGATCGAGGCATCGGTCAGGCACCGCGGGACTCATAGCTTTCCGGGGTCTGGCCCAAATTCGCGGTGGCAAGTGACAACACCACTTCATTGGGGACGAAAAGCGCGCCCTCTGCCAATTGCTCGATGAAAGGCAGCAACCATTCCCCATGAGTGATCGTGAAGTGTTCCCGCCACTGCAGCTGCAACGCTTCTCGGGCGGTGAATATGCCTCCTGCATTCCCGTGGCCGACACCCTCAGCAAAGCCCACCGGTCGATCGACTGGCTCGAAGCGCAGTGAGACTTCATAAGGCCAGAGGTAGTTGCTGTTGTAGGGCAACGGTTTGGTACCTTTGGCTAGAACAAAGTAGCGTGGTATTGAAGTCCTCCGACATCAGCGGTCAACTAGGTTTCCTATTGCCTGGCCAGTTCGGGCATTGGAATTTATGACTTCAATTGGAACGCAACTCCCTTGTCTAATTGAAGTGAGAAGTTGTTTACGACTATCCGAAGCTTGATGCTCGAATTGCCATTGCGCAAGGCGGCGGGGATCTTAGCCTCCTGTTTACGACTTTAATATCGCGGAACAGCCGGAGCGCTTCAGAGCACAAAAGTATTTCCGCCCAGAGCCTGCGCCTCGAGCCACGGAAACAACTGGTCCACGCTGTCGGCGATTCGGCTGAACACGGCACTTTCGTCGTGGCTCCAAAAGTAGACGGCACCCAAATCCTCGCCTTCCAGGCGAACCAGGAAGCAATCCGGCGTATGGTCGGCCCCAACGATGGGCAGCATGTATTCGGGCTTGATCCCGCTGTCGCGGATGGATTGGCGGATTTCCTCGGCCAGGTCCGGTGAGGAATCGTCGTGCAGGTGCAGCCAACCGACCATTTCAACGTGTTTTTCCAGCGTGCCGTCCACGCCCAGTAGCCGATAACTCTCGGAGCTGTCACCGTCGATCACGCGCATCTCGTGTCGCTCTTTGCCGCTCAACCACCGCACACACGCCTCGGGCACCCCGGGGTGAAGCGCCTGGAGGCGAGCAATCTCGGCGGGCGACGCGGGCTCGCCATCGATGTATTCAACACGCAG
This sequence comes from uncultured Burkholderiales bacterium, assembly GCA_966211815.1. GTDB lineage: Bacteria > Pseudomonadota > Gammaproteobacteria > Burkholderiales > Burkholderiaceae_C > JANPCX01. The sequence goes on along the minus strand of CBIHOD010000001.1, from coordinate 38,240 downwards.
GCCTGCCAGTCGACGGTGTTCTTGCTCACGGGCATTGCGGTTGCGCTGGTCGACCAGGGCGATGTAGTCGGCCGAAGCCAGCACCTCCGGGAGCTTTAATCGCCACTTAAGGTGCACCTCGTAGGCCTCTTCGCGGCGGCCCAGCTTGAGTAGCGCCGCCACCTTGAGTTCCTGCAAGTAGGTGGAACCATGGTGAGTGTCTTCAGCCAACTGAATGAACTGCAACGCCTGCTGGCAGGAGCCTTCGGATTCCAGCAGATAGGCCGCGGCTGTTTCAGCGGCGCACACCAGCATGCTCTGGGGACTGCGATAAGCGTCGCCGAAATGATAGGGGTCGATGCGGTAGAGGTCCTGCCCGGCCAGCATGCCGATGACCTCGCCTGCATAAACCGCCGCCTGCGCCATGGCGGCCACGCGAGCATTGCCGGACAGTGCCTCGGACTTGAGAAGCCAAAGGCGTCGCGCCACGGTGCCCCAATAGGGCGTGTCCTGGATGCCGGTCGCGTCTTCGAGCGCAGACTGGGCATGCTCGAAGTCGCCGCATTCGAGCCACAGCATTGCGGCGTCCAGGCTGCACTCCTGCGGTGTCTTGGGCCGGGCTGCACGCAGGTCCGCAGGGAACAGCGCAAGGCCGTTGCCCGCGTAGACCTCGGTCCAACCTTCGGCCAGCCGACCTTGGCGGTACGCCAGGAAAAGCCGCACCACCTCCCGGGCACCGTCTTCGCCGGGAATTCGCAACTCTTCCACCGCCTTGAATTTCTTGTCCAACAGGGACCGCGACTGCTCACGTGCAAAGTAGGCGTGATCGTCGTAGCCATAGGGTGTGACACGCACCTGCACCAGACGGGGTGTCCTGCCGCGAGCCTCCGCATGGGGGAGGTCAGGATGCGTCCAGAAGCTGGTGTAGGTCGTCATGAGGGAGGTATGAGTGAATGAAGGAGAGTGAAGGAGAGGAAATGGAAAAAGAAAAAGCCAGGGCCATTCTGAAAATCCCCATTGATTGGCTGCCCGTAGGCTTGTCGTAGCTTTGGCTTATGAAAGCAACAGGTGCGTTTCCAGAATAGCGATGCTGCCCGCACATATAGCGAGCCCTTCAATCGAAAAAATCTGGAATCTTCATTGATGAACATCGCTCGCATCGAAGGAGAAGAACTCTGTGTCTCAAGGATAGGACCCATCCTCGACTACACGGCCGAGTTCAACGACAAGCTGGAGATGGGACTTCGCCTGGTGAACTCACCCAGAGAGCACATTCTGGCCAGCGACTCAAGAACTGGTACCCCCTGATCCAAGACCTCACGCCCCGGACGCGCGTTTTTGAGGCACTGCCAAGCGTGAAAGAAATCGAAACAGACTTCCAATGGCCAGTCTTCATGAAGGGGTCCAGGTAGACCAGCAAGCACAACCCCGACCTTTCTGTCATTCAAAACCGACGCACTATGAGCAGACGTCGCAGGCATACAGAAACGACGCAATCCTTCATTGGCAGAAGCCTGTCATCCGGGAGTTCGTTCCCCCCATGCCCGTGGCGGGCAAGGTACCGGGCAAAGTACAACCGTCGGTCGAATACCGGTCGTTCTGGTGGCGCGGCGAGTGTGTTGGCTGGGGCCGCTAAATCGAGGTTCAAACGGCGCCGGAAACGCGCGCCATCTTGATGGCGTTAGAGCTGCATGCAGCCCAGTATTCCTGGCCAGCTCGCTTGGCTGTCCGGTGGAACCCCGCTTTGGCTTGGTCGGCCGCCAGCACGCCCTCAGGGGCCATGGCCCCGGCAGCGAAACAAACGTGACTCAAGGCACGGAAGTCGCCGGCCGCAGGTGCTCGTCAAGGAAAGCCTCCAGCGCGTTGAAGAACTGCAACCGGTGTTCATAGCGGCTGAGGTGGTGGTCGCCGCCTTCCTGCTCGATGTACCGGTAAGGCCTGCCGCCGCGCTTGAGCGCCTTGGCCATGCCTTCGCTCTGATTGACCGGCACGCTGCGGTCGGCGGTGCCGTGCACCAGCAGCACCGGAACGCGGATGCGCTCGGCCTGGCGAGCCGGTGAGGTGGCGTGCAGGCGCTCGCGGTCGCCCCAGCTGCGGCCGATCATCTCCTCGGCGATCACGGAGCCGCCGACGTAGTCGCCCTGGTGCGCGATGAGGTCGGGAAGGTCGCTGACGCCGGCGAAGCTCACCGCGCAGCGGTAGAGCTCCGGTGTCTTCACCACACCCATCAGCGCCGCATAGCCGCCGTAGCTGCCGCCTACGATGCACGCGCGCCGCGGGTCGGCCAAGCGCTGGGCCACGGCCCAGGCCACGCCGTCGGTGAGGTCATCCTGCATCTCCAGGCCCCAACGCTTCAGGCCGGCGGCCATGAATTCATGGCCGTAGCCGTCGGAGCCTCGGAAGTTGACCTGCAGCACGAGGTAGCCGCGGTCGGCGAGGAACTCGGTCCAGGTGTCGAAGTCGTCGTCGTCCCGGCTGTGCGGTCCGCCGTGGGGCAGCAACACCATGGGCAACGGCGCCTTGCCGTCGCCGAGCGTGCGGCCGAGCGGCAGCGTGAGGTAGGCATCGAGCGCGAGACCGTCGCGGGCCTTGATCGTGACCTTCTGCTTGCCGGCCAGGCGCGACGCGTCGATCTTCGGGTAAGCCTGCCCAACGAGCGAAAGCTCGCCGGTCTCGCGGTCGCCCAGGTAGTACTCGCCGGGCCGGCGGTTGCCGGTGGAATAAAGCACATAGCGTTGCTCGTCGCGGCTGATGTCGAGCAGGTAGTTCTTGCGGTCGGGCAGGCCCTGGTCGACCGCTCGGACGATGTCGCGCCAGTCCGCGTCCCACAGCTCGGCACGCGGGCCGTCCCCGCCGCCCGCGCCTTCGCCGCCGCCGGTGCGGACGCCCAGCACCTCGCCGGTCCTGGGGGAATGGATCAGGCGCCCGGTCACGTCGCCTCGCGGGTCGGCGAGCCGCAGCTTGCGCGCCAGCGCCGGGTCGTCGAGCCGCACCGAGAAGACCGCCATGCGGCCCTCGTGGTAGGCGCGCACGTAGAAGTCCTGCGGGTCCATGCCGAAACCCATGGGCCAGACGCTGTCCCCGGCGCCCTTGAAGCGCCACAGCGTGCGCCAGTTCTTGCCGTCCGGGTCGCACACGCGCACTTCATATGTGCCCTCCTCGTGCCGCACGCCGACACGCACGCGGCTCTGCGCGTCGGTGAGCCACTACGCCACGTTGCGCTCGGGCGCCTTCACCAGGGTGCGCTGGCCCGTCTCGATGTCGACCTTGTAGACGCCCGGCTCGAAGCGGTCCGGTTCACTGAGTTCAAGCAGCACATGTTTGCCGTCGTGAGGCAGCCAGTCGATCACGCGGTCCTGGATCTGCTGCGTTTCGGTGGCGCGGTTCATGCTGCCGCTCACCGGCGTGCTTCGCACGAGGTCGATCAAGCCGCTGCCGTCGGCCTTGAGCGACAGCAGCCGGGTCTCGACCGTGCCGACGAATTCGCGGCGCGAAGCGAAGCGCAGGCTGACAAGCAAGCGCTCGTTGTTCGCCCAGCGCACCCAGTTGAAGTGGAACTTCCGGTTGTCGGTCTTGAGGATGCTGCGCACCTTGCCGTCGAGCACGGTTCGGGTGATGAGCCCGGTGTCGTTCTCGATGTTCATCAGCGCGGTGATCTGCCGGCCGTCTGGCGACAACCGCACCTGCGACAGCAGCGGCAGGCTTGCGAAGCGCTCGACCGGTTGGCGCTGCGGCGTGGCTGCGGGCTCCGCGCCTGCATTGGAAGAAATCAGCAAAGCCGCGAGCAGCGCGCCTGCGCGGCGCATGCAACGCCACACCGTGACTTGTCGTGGTGCCATGGGGCCCCCCTGGAAAAAAGCGAGGGAGTATGCCAGCCCAGGTCATCGCAGCGGTCGATCTGCCCGGTTCGCACTACCCGGTCGGTTCCAGGACAGGTGGACCGCGGCGTCAGGGCCGCCGCCATCCTCCATCGGCCACCCTCGCCCTGCTGGGCCAACGCGCCTACCGAGAAGGGGCGGGTTCGGGGTCGGGGCACAGAGGCTTTTTCCGGCCTTGGAGGTGCAAAATCTGCAGTGGTAGTGAAAAGCGCAACTACATCGGCCATCGCGGCGGTGGCCGGCGCGTCGCATGACGGCGAGAATGCAGTCAAAGACTTCGTCCTGCGGACATCAACCAACCCATGTGCTGCTGAACAATAAAGTCTGTGGGACGAAAGCCGATTTCCTGAATGCCGGTGCCACTCCAACCATCCCAAGCACTCATGAACACGACGCCACCAGAAAACCCCAAGGTCGAACGCCGCCACCACCAACGTGTGGCGTTCAACAGCAACGCCACCCTGCAAACCATGGGCGCGATGCCGGTGTCCGTGCGCATTCGGAACATCAGCGTGGGCGGACTCGGCATCCTCGCTTCGCACGACCTGGCCATGGACACCCGCTGCAAGATCCAGGTCGCCCTCCCCGACGGCAAGGACAGCAGCCTCCCCGTCGAACTCCTGGCGCGCGTGGTGAACAGCAATTACAACAAGATCGAAGGCGCCTTCATGCTGGGTTGCGAGTTCGTCAACCTGAAGGCGAACGTGGCTGCGGTCATTGCGCGGTTCATGCATTCGCGATAAGGGCTGGTTCGGTGCTTGCTTTGCTGCCGACCACTCACAGTTCAGGCCGCGCTAGACGAATACGGCCCGGCAGCTCCTTCATGGCCGCGTGCCGTTGGATTAATCGGCGTCTACGCGATAGGCACTGAATGTGCCGCTGGTTCACCTGATCGACGCGGAAAAGTTCAAGGGCTTGGATGAGGGTTGAAGCGGCGCCCGGAACCTCTCAACTGACAACATGGACGTCCTCGCGTCGACTCGGGCGTGCCATGGGACCTGGTCGACCCGGACCTGTTCAAAGGCTTCGGCCGCGGGCGATTGAAGCTTCGCCCGCCCTGGCATGCTGGCGCCCATGAACATCGGCAGCACCTTGAAAACCTGGGCCAAGCGCGTCAAGCGCGACGGCGTGACACTCTGGTTCGCGGGCAGGCACCCGCGCACGCCTTGGTTCGCAAAGGCGTTGGGGGTGTTCGTGGTGGCCTATGCCTTGAGCCCCATCGACCTGATCCCGGATTTCATCCCGGTGCTGGGCTATGTCGACGACGTGCTGCTGTTGCCCGGCTTGATCTGGTTGACGATCAAGCTCTTGCCGGCGGACGTGCTCGCGCAGTGCCGGGCCGAGGCGGACGAGTGGATGCGGGCACGGGGGGCGAAGCCGGCGAGCAAGGCCGGCGCGGTGCTCATCGTGGCGCTGTGGGTGGCAGCCGCAGCGGCCGTCGCGGCCTGGCTGCGGCGGTGAGCCGGGGAAGCGCGCCGCGGCAGGCGGCACGCTTCACCTGCTTGCCCGAAGGGTTCAGGACGCCGCCGGCGTCGGGAACAACACCCTCGACGGCTGGGTGCCGTCCGCCTTCCGGCGTTTCCTGCCGCTCGCCGTCTTGCGGACTTGCTTCGCGGAGATGGTCTTCTTGCCCACGCGCTTTTTCTTTGCCAGTGCCATGTCGGTCCTTTCGATTGAAAAAAAGAGGGCCAAGGATACAGCTGGCCCGGTTGTCGATCCGGACCCCGCCCGTTCGTCGTGGGAATGAAGCCCGCAAAGTCCGAAGGTGCTTCGCCCCGTCATCAGACAACCCAAGGAACACCATGACCAAGATGATCTTCGTCAGCCTGCCCATCACCGAAATCCGGGTTTCGATCGCTTTCTACGAGGCATTGGGGTTCGAACAGAACCCGCAGTTCAGCGACGGCCAATCCGCCTGCATGGTGTGGAGCGAGGCCATCCACGTCATGCTGATACCGCACGACAAGTGGCGCACCCTCACCCAGCGGCCCTTCCCGCCGGCCGGGGCGTGCGGGTCGATGCTGTCCCTGCTGATGGACAGCCGAAGCGCCGTGGACGAGATGAACCGTGCCGCGGCGGCCCATGGTGGGCAGGCCGATGTGAACCCGGTCGAAGACCTGGGCTTCATGTACACCCGCGACCTCGCCGATCCCGACGGCCACATGTGGGGGATCTTGTGGATGGACCCGGCGGCGGCCACCGACGCCGCGGATGCTTAGCAGCAAGGTTCACATCCGCCCGTTTTCGGCGCACCCAGGCGCGATCAAGGCGCGGCGTGTAAAGGCTTCGACAAGCCCGTCCCGACTGGGTCCAAGGGCCCCAGCCCGGACGGAGCGGGTTGAACGGACGGGGGGGATGGGGTGTTGCGAGGCGCCCAAGGAACGTCGTTTGCCGATTGGCGCCATCTGACCTGGTTCGCCAACGCCCGTCCGCCTTGGCGATTTAAGAACCCATTCCAAGGTGCCGCCGCCATGAAGTTCCCCAGCCTGCTTTCCTCCGCCCTGATCGGCGCCGTCGCCAGCGCGCGGGCGATGACGCCCATGGCCGCCATCGCCCTGGCGCGCCTCGTGGGTCGCCGCACGCCGGGGCGCCTCCTGCTGCTGGACCATCCCGTGGTGAAGTTCGGCGCCTTGGCGATGGGCGCCGGGGAACTGGCGGGCGACAAGATGAAGACCGCGCCCGACCGCACCGTTTTCCTCGGACTGCTGGCCCGCGTGATGAGCGCCGGGATCGCCGGCGCTGCCCTGGCGCGCCCGGGCCGGGAGCGGGCCGGCGCGGCGGTCGCTGTCGCCACGGCCGTGCCGCTGGCCCACCTGACGCTTGCCGGCCGCAAGCAGGCCATGGCGCGTTTCGGCCAGACCCGCAGCGGCCTGGTCGAAGACGCGCTCGTCGTCGCCGCGGGCGCGGCGGTCGTGGCGTGGGTGGTGGGGCGCAAACGCGGCTAGGGCGGCGGCGTCCGCCTGGCCGATGGGTTTGAAGGAGGCCGGCCGGCGCAATGCCGGCGGCCGCGGCGACAAGATGATCCGTCGCCGAGTCGCGGTCCTTTTCCCATAAAAGCCACACAACCCGGCCATATCCCAGTCCCGGCGTTTCTCCGGCGCTTGGCGCACCGCCCCACTGCCTACACTGGGCGCCGGCAAAAACATGGCATTCCCGAAACCCGGCGGTGGGCGCCGGCAGCAGGCGGACGGGCCGAACCGATCCCCCGGCGAATGTCGAACCGAACCGAGTGGACCTCATGACCTTTCCATCCAGCGCCGCCCCGACCGTCCTGCGCCTGTCCGTGGCGTGTTTGCGGCCCTGGGCGGCGGCCTTGTTGGCAGCATCCGCGCTGTTGGCGTCCCATCCGGCCCTGGCGGCCACGATCAACACCTATGGCGGCAACCTCATCCCCAACGGCACGGCCACCAATGTGGGTGTCGGGGCGGCGGGCGTCGCTGTGAGCCCGGCGGGCGTGGTGTATTTCGCCGACAGCAGCAACCACACCATCCGCAAAGTCGATCCGGCGACGGGTTTGTCGACGGTGGTGGCCGGCGTCGGCACCTCGGGTTTCTCCGGCGACGGCGGGTCGGCGCTCAATGCCCGGCTCAACAGCCCCAAGGGGGTCGCGATCGACGGCGCAGGCAACCTCTACATCGCCGACACCTCCAACCACCGCATCCGCAAGATCGACGCCCTCACCGGCAACATTTCCACCATCGCGGGCAACGGCACCGGCACGTTCGGCGGGGACAACGCGGCGGCCACGGCGGCCCGGGTGAATTCGCCGCAGGGCGTGGCGGTCGACGGCTCGGGCAACGTGTACATCGCCGACACCAGCAACAACCGCGTCCGCAGGATCGATGCCGGCACGGGCAACATCAGCACCGTCGCGGGCAACGGCACGGGCGGCTACCTGGCTGACAACGTCGCGGCCACCGGCACCCGGATCAACGCGCCCCGGGGCGTCGTGGTCGACGGCCTGGGCAACCTCTACATCGCCGACACCAGCAACAACCGCATCCGCAAGGTCAACACCGGGGGCACCATCACCACCTTCGCCGGCACCGGGACGGCCAGCTTCAGCGGCGACAACGGCGCCGCGACCAGCGCCACCATCCGCGCGCCGCAGGCCTTGACGCTGGACAGCGCGGGCAACCTCTACATCGCCGACACCACCAACCACCGCGTCCGCAAGGTGAGCACCGGCGGCATCATCACCACCCTCAGCGGCACCGGCAGCGCCGGCTACGGCGGGGATGGCGGCGCCGCCACCAGCGGCCAACTCAGCAGCCCCGCCGGCATCGCGGTGAATGGGTCTGGCGAGGTCTTCGTCGGCGACACCGGCAACCTGCGCGTGCGCAGGATCAGCGGAGGCAACATTTCCACCTTCGCGGGCACCGGCAGCGCGACCTACGGCGGCGACGGCGGCCCCATCACCAACGCGCAGTTCACCAACCCGCAGGACATCGTCTTCGACAACGCGGGCAACGCCTACATCTCCGATTCCGGCACCCACCGCATCCGCAAGGTCACCCCGGGCGGCACCATCACCACCATCGCCGGCACGGGCGTCGCGGGCTTCAGCGGCGACAACGGCCCCGCCACCAGCGCCCAGATCAACACCCCGCTGGGGATCGCGCGGGACGCGGCGGGCAACCTCTACTTCGCCGACGGCAACAACAACCGCATCCGCAAAGTCACCCCGGGCGGCACCATCACCACGTTCGCGGGCGACGGCACCGGCTCCTTCGGCGGGGACAACGGCCCGGCCACCAGCGCGCAGATCTTCGGCCCGTTCAACATCAAGTTCGACAGCCTGGGCAACGCCTACATCGCCGACACCGGCAACAACCGCATCCGCAAAGTCACGCCGGGCGGCACCATCACCACCTACGCCGGCACGGGCACCGCCAACTTCAGCGGCGACGGCGGCGCCGCCACCGCCGCGACCTTCAACACGCCGATCGGCCTGGCGTTCGACGGCAGCGACAACCTCTATGTCACCGACTATTCCAACGGTTCCATCCGCAAGATCACCCAGGCCACCGGCATCATCACGACGGTCGCGGGCAACGGTGCCAATGGCTACGGCGGCGACAACGGCCCGGCCACCAGCGCGCAACTGAACTCGCCGCGGGCGGTGCTCGTCGACACCAACGGCGACCTCTACATCGCGGACACCACCAATTCACGGGTCCGCAAGGTGGACGCCGGGGGGACCATCACCACCGTCGCCGGCGACGGCAACGCCGCGTTCAGCGGCGATGGCGGCCCGCCCGCCAGCGCCCAGGTGAGCACGCCGCAAGGCCTGGCCCTGTACGGCACGGCGGGCATCCTGGTGTCGGACACCGGCAACCGGCGCATCCGGTTGATCACCCCGGCGAACCTGCCCGGCGCGCCGACCTCCGTCGCCGCCGTGGCCGGCAACGCGAGCGCCACGGTCTCCTTCGCCGCGCCGGCGTCGGACGGCGGCTCCGCCATCACCGGCTACACCGTCACGTCCAGCCCCGCCGGCGGCACGGACAGCAATGCCGGGGGCACGGGTTTGAGCCACCTGGTCACCGGCCTGACCAATGGCGTGGCCTACACCTTCCAGGTGACCGCCACCAACGTCGCCGGCCCCGGGCCAGCCTCGGCTTCGTCCAACAGCGTGACGCCGGCGTTCGCCAATGGAAGTTGCGGCCCGGCGGCCAACGTCACCGCGCTGTTCAAACCCACGGCGAACCTGTGCACCGCTGGCAACGCCAGCGCCGTGAGCGCCGCATCGAATTGGGCCTGGAGCTGCACCGGCATCAACGGCGGCACGACGGCCAGTTGCTCCGCCCCCATGGCGCAGACGGGGTCGGGCAGCGGGTCCACCAGCGTCTCCGTCTCCGGCGGAGGCTGGAGCGTCGACCTGGTCGGCACCACCAACGGCAAGCCCAACACCGCGGGCGCCATCGGCCTGACCGGCCACCCGAAATCCCCGGCGGACCCGGCGCCGGCGGGCTACGCCTTCCCGCACGGGCTGTACGACTTCACGCTCACCGGCGGCGCAGGCCCGGCCAGCGTGGTCATCACCTACCCCACCGAGCTTCCCCCGGGCACGGTGTACTGGAAATACGGCAAGACATCGCCCGCCGACACGCCGCACTGGCACCAGTTCCCGGGTGCGGTCATCAGCCCGGACCGCCTGTCCATCACGCTGCCCTTGACCGACGGCGCGCTGGGCGACGACGACGGCACGGCCAACGGCGCCATCGCCGACCCCGGCGGCCCCGGCGTGCCGGCCACGACGGACCCCATCCCGACGTTGTCGACATGGTCGATGCTCGCGATGAGCTTGATGCTGCTGGCGTTTGCCGCGCCCGTGGTGGCTCGCCGCCAGCCGCGTTGACCGCCGTGGCGGCGCCGCGCAGTGCCGTCCGGTGCGCCGGCGGTGCCATCGGCCTGAACCGTTCCAGGCGCAGCGTTTGACGCCATGACCCGTTTCGCGCTCGTCTTCCTGGCCCTGCTGGCCGTTTTCTTCGGCGTGGAGATGCTGGGCCCGGTGCAGCACGCCGTGGTGCAGCCCTGGACCGGCCTGGTCGCGCGCGCCTGCGCGGCGTTGATGTCGGCGTTCGACGCCGACGTGTTCTCGCACGGGCGCGTCTTGAGCAGCCGGTCCACCGGGTTCGGGGTGTCCATCGAAGCGGGATGCAACGGGGTGGAGGCGACGCTGATCCTCATCGCCGCGGTGTGCGCCTTCCCGGCCGCGTGGAAGCTCAGGTTCGCCGGCATCGCGCTGGGTTTCGTCGCCATCCAGGCCGCCAACCTGCTTCGCATCATCACCCTCTACTACCTGGCCCAATGGGACAAGGCGGTGTTCGAATTCGCCCACCTCTACGTGTGGCAGGCGCTGATCATGCTGGACGTGCTGGTGGTCTGGCTGCTGTGGGTGTCCGCCGTCGCCCGGCGTTCGGGCGCGGGCCGCTCCCGCCAGGGGGGCTGAGGTGCGGGCCCATCCCACCCGGACACGCATCGGGCGCTTCCTGGCGTCGAGCGTGGCCTGGCTGGTGGCGCTGATGCTGCCGTGGCACCAGCTGGCCCCCTGGCTGGCCGCGCCTGCGGTGGCGCTGGCCGGCGAGGCCATGGGGATGCTCTTCCCCTGGGCGCTGCGCGCGGAGGCCCACGGCGCCTTCGGCGTCCTGCTGACGCAGCTGGACGTGCTCGTGCCCCAGGGCGGGCGGATGGTGGCGGCCCAGCTCACCCCGGAAGTGAACTACCGGACATTCGGCTATGGCGCCGCGCTGCTGTGGGCCCTGTTGCTGGCATCCAGGCCGCCGCGACTGCCGCTGAAACTGCTGTGGGGCAGCCTGGCGCTGTGGCCGCTGCAGTCGTTGAGCCTGTGCTTCCAATGGTTGCGGGACGTGGCCATCAGCGGCGGCCCGGACGTGCTGGCGCAGACCGGCCTGCCAGGATGGTCGCTGGAGCTGATCGCCTACGCCTACCAGTTCGGCTTCCTGCTGCTCACCCCGCTGGCGCCCGTGGTGCTGTGGCTGGTGTTGGACCGGCGCTTCGTGCGGGGCCTGTGGGTCGAGATGAGCCTGGCCGGCGCCATGGAGCAAGGCGTGCGGGCCGGCGAGCGCGATAGCGCCGACACCGCCATTCGATTCGAAAAAGGGGAACGGCAATGAACATCCACCCAGCCGCCGCCACCGCCGCGCTGGCATGCGTCCTCCTGGCGGCGCCGGCGCACGCGGGGCTCCAGACATGGCGGCTGACATCCACCGCCGACCACGTGTCGGACGGCTTCGTCCCGCCGCTGTTCGCCCAAGCCGGGAATGTCTTCAGCATCGACTACGTCATCGAAACCCACACCCGCTCCGCGCCGGGTTGGGACGGCGTGTTCAGCGGCGCCGTGGTGTCCTTCTCCGTCGACGGCATCGAATCCCGGGCGGCGGGCTACATCAGCGCCACGGGCATCGGCCTGAACGCCATCAACACCTGGCCCACCGCCGGCAGGGCGGACGGCCTGGACTTCGTGTCCTTCGTCCTTTTCGGCGGTTCCCTGGTCGCGAGCGTGCCCTCGGCGTTGAATGAAATGTCGGCCGCCACGCCCCTGTCGGTGGACTTGCGGATCGACTTCGGCAACCACAGCGTTTGGGCGAAACCTTCTTCCTTCGCGAGGCTGAGCGTCCCGGAACCTTCGTCGGGACACCTGCTGCTGCTCGGCGCCTTGCCGGCCGTGCTCTTGGGCAGGCGCGGGGCGTCGAAGCGCGGCTGAGTTTGCGGACCGCGCAGGGCCTCGGCGCTTTGCCGCTTTTCCGCATCGACGCGGCCGTTGAGGCGCGCCCCGCCCATCCGGCGCGGTCGAGCCCGGATCAGCCGCGCCGATCCAGTTTGTCGAAAGCGGCCTCCTGCCGTGCTTTCAATTGATCGATGAAGCCGAGCCATGAGCCCGAGTGGCTGGCGCCGGCGAGCAAACCGGCGCCGATCGCCATCCCGAAGGCCGAGAGGATGAACAGCCCCACATAAGTGATGAGTGGCCCCACGGGCGAGTAGCTCACCGCCTTCCAGGACAAGGCGCCCTGGCTCCAGGCATAGCCCCACAGCCCGACCGGCGACGCGACCGCTAACCAGCCGATGATCCTCATCGCGCGCGGAAACGCCTTGCCCAGGAGCCCCGCCAGGGCGGGCAGGACGATGAATCCGAAAATCAAGGCGAACAGGTAGGCGTCGAGGAACAGGTAGCCCAGGCCGCTGGCCAGCGCAAGCAACACGACGAAGAGCAGCACCGCGCCGCGGGCGGAACGGACCTTCTTCTGTTCGAACGCCTCATCCTCCAGATCGACCGGCGCCGGACCCGGCTTGCCCGATTCACGCCGGGCCTTGAGCATGTCGGCCGCGACCTGCCGCGCCTCGGGCACCAGCCCGCCGCGCGCCAGCCGGCGTTCGATCTCGCGCGTGGGCATCCGGGCGTAAATCTCGGTCAGCCGGCGCCGTTTGGTGTCATCCATTTTTCGTCCTTCCCTTCCGGGCGAGATTCTGCGGTCGGCCCCGGCCGCCGCGCGCGGTGCCCGGCCTGTCGGCCCGCCCGTCCGTGATGTTTGCCACGGCCTGAAAAAAAGGGCGCCGAAACGGCGCCCTCAGGCATGCATCACAAGCTAGCTCAGCCGCGAACCCTTCGGCAGCCGCGCCGCCAGCCACTCGTGCACGTCGGCACGGATGTGGCGGCCTTCGAGCAGGAAGTCCTCGAAGCGGCTGGGCACGTAGGGCAGGTAGAGCAGCGGCATGCCGGCCTCGTCCGGCGTGCGGTCTGCCTTGCGGCCATTGCACGGGGCGCACGCGGTGACGAGGTTCATCCACGCCCAGCGGCCGCCGCGCGACTCCGGCACGATGTGCTCGCATTGCAGATCCTGCTCCTGGAAACACAGCCCGCAATAAGCGCAGGCGAAACGGTCGCGGCGGAACAGCTTGCGCTTGGCGAACGACGGGGTGACGTCGAACAGGTTGACGCGCGACGCGCCCCGCAGCGCGACGATGGGGTGCACCTCGATCAGCGACTGGCGGCCGGTGGCCGCGTTGACGCCGCCGCGCAAGGTGCGCAGGGGCTCGGCGCCGTCCACCCACGCCACCGTGCCGGTGGCGTAGTGGGACGCCGCCTGCTCCAGCGTGATCCACCGCTGGGGCGTGCCTTGGATGTCCAGTTGCAGGACGTGGTGGTGGTGGGGGTGGTGCATCGGGGGTTCCTCTTTTCTCTTCCCTCAGTGTCGGGGGCGGAAGGAAGACGCGCGGCGTCCTCGCCCTTCCTGAGCCCAGGTTGTTGATGGCGTCCCGTACGGGAGTCGAACCCGTGTTTCAACGTAGAAAGCGTCGTGTCCTGAACCGCTAGACGAACGAGACCATGAATGGATGGATGAATTGGCGGAGAGCAAAGGGTTGCTAGGAATCCGCAATGCGGATCCCTCGGCCTGCGCTGCGTTCGGCCCGTGCCATCGGCATGTCCATGACGGCCCGATGGACTGTCATGAGCGAACCTGTGCGGCGCTTTCGCACCGGCTACGGCGTAGCAAGCCGACCTCTTACCGCCCGGCCAGCTCCCAAAGAATGGGTGAGGACCGGGCGGTCAATCGCGGTGGTAGTCACTGCGCAGCGCGCCGTCGAAAGCAGCCGCTGCGCAGGCAGCAGCGCTTGAAAGCAGCGGCCGGAGCCGCAAGGGCAAGGGTCGTTGCGGCCGAGCTTCTCTTGCAGGTGCTTGTCGCCGTGGACGACACGCAGGCCCCGCTTGACCTGGGTCTCAGACGGGAAGCCCTTGCGTCGCTTGCTCGTGACCTCGAAACCGGAATTGATCTTGTTGGCGCTGTTTCACGATGCCCTCCATGGGATGAATTGAAATGGTCCCCTCGACCCGGGTTGAACGGGCATGCCTTGCGGCCACGGCTTCTGAAACCGTTGCGTCTGCCAGTTCCGCCACGAGGGGTTGTTGAATTGAACGATGACCGGCATGCATCGATGCGCTCAGGGGTGACCGGTCGGAATCGAACCGACACCGGCGGGATCACAACCCGCAGCTCTGCCGTTGAGCTACGGCCACACCTGAACGCACGTCTGCGCCTGTCCATGAATTGGTCTCGGCGGTCCGAATCGAACGGACGACCCCATGCTCCCAAAGCAAGTGCGCTACCTGCTGCGCCACACCGAGGTTGGATTGAATGAATGAAGGGCTGGTACCCGCGGGTGGGAACGATCCACCGACCCCCGCCTTATCAAGACGGTGCTCTGCCACTGAGCTACGCGGGAACGGTTTGAAGCGCCGCGAAGCTCAACCGGACGCCGCCGCACCCGCCTCGCGCCGGGCTTGGCCCAGCATGTCCAGGTGCTTGCGGATGTAGCGCATGAACAGCCGCGCCTTGTCATAGGCCAGCATCTTGGCGTTGCCGATGTCGGCGACCGGAACCGGGAATTCGAAGCCGTCCTGGGTGCGGCACCAGAGTTCGCCCTCCTTGAAACGCACCAAGGCGACTTGCTGGTTGTCTTTGATGTTCAGCATCGTGGCCTCCTTGGTTTGTTGCTGACGGTGGATGAATGAATGTTTGGCGCCTCTTGCACGATTCGAACGTGCGACCTCCGGCTTCGTAAACCGGCGCTCTCGATCCGCTGAGCTAAAGAGGCATGGATCGGTTGAATTGGCGCCCCGTGCGGGAGTCGAACCCGCGGCTTCCGGCTAGACAGGCCGGCACTCTGGCCGCTGAGTTAACGGAGCGAAAAATGGTGGAGGTGACAGGATTGCTCGCTGCGTGCAAACAGCTGCTCTACCCATTGAGCTACATCCCCATGAGGTTTCCGGTGACGGGTTCCGGCGCCGCCCAATCGTGCGGCCGATTTCCGCCCGCGGCGCGTGGGCGCGTGAAGGCTTCCGTGGTGGTTGAACTGGTGAATGGCGCCCGCGGCGACGTTTCGAACGCGCGGCCTGCCGCTTACAAGGCGGCTGCTACACCGGCTGAGCTAAGGCTGTGACGGTCCCATTGCGGTTGTGTTCCGGCGCGAGCGCGAAGGTCCGGCAGGCCTTCGCCCAGCGCGTTCTCGCTGCACGATGCGGGCGTCCCCGCAGCGCACATCCCGGCCTCCCTGCGCTTCCAGGGGGAGCTCGGCCGTTGTGCCGAAGCACACCCGCAATGAGATGAATGTCGTTGGAGCGGACGACGGGCCTTGACCATGGCGTGGTCGCGCTCTACCCAGGTCCGCTTCGGTTTTGCGAGCCGCCTTCGCATCCAGTCGTGCGGGCGGCTCGCGTTGAATGAATTGTTAAAGAGCAACGAGTCCGGAACGCCGGCGCTCCGGTGTGTCCCTGTGGAACACATGGGCCGACTTTCGGTCGACCGGGGCTGCGACAGTCCGGGCCCAGGCGGTTCACCCGGCCGAACTGCGCGGAAAGTTGAGGACAAAAACAAAAGGCCCGGATCCTTGCGGAATCCGGGCCTCGACTCGTGATCGAGTGGCGGGGCGCGCGCTCAGTGGCGAGCCCCCTTGCCCGGATGCATCCAGTCATCCTCGCGCGCCGACGACGCGGCCGGTCGTTGGCTCATGGGAATGCCCGAATACCGTTCATTCATCGCGACGCCCGCAAACGCCGCACGCACGAACCCGCACTGGCCCGCGAGGGGCAGCGAGTGGTTGACGGTGCGGGCCAAGGTCTTCACGGTGAGCTTTCGGTGCGTTGGGTGGTCGGTTTCTGGTTGGTTCTGATTCGTCGCGCCGCGGCTTGCACCGCAGCGAGGAATCGAACTGTAAAGACTCTTCACTCCGCCGTCAACAAGAAATGGAAATATTTTTTACTACCGTGTCCGACCGGTGCGACACCGCCTTGCCGGCGCGGGCCGGTTTGGCTAACACGATCCTTGGCGCCGCACCGGCCCATGCGGCGTTGGCCCGCCCTGCATGACGGGGATGGCCCCGATGCCGCGGCGCTTGCACAGGCGCTTCCTAGAATCCGCCGCACCCGAGCCCGCCGCCATGCCCACGACCGCCGCCCCCTCCATCACCCCGCCGCCCGCCACCGCCGCGTGGGCGCTGCGCGCGCAATTCTTCGTCTCCGGCGCCTTGTTCGCCACCTGGGGTGTGCATGTGCCCACCGTGAAGGCGCATTTCGGGCTGGGCGAGCGGGCACTGGGCCTGGCGATGCTGGCCAGCGGCGTGGGCGCGCTGCTCGCGCTGATGCAGGCCGGGCGCCTGGTGGGCCGCTTCGGCCCGCGCGCGGTGTGCGGGGTGACGGGGCTGGCCTGCTGCCTCGTCATCGCGGGGCTGATCGCCTTCGACCGCTACGGCGCGCTGGTGGCCCTGTTGCTGGCCTTCGGTGTCGTGGCGAGTTTGTTCGACGTGTCGATCAACGCCGAGGCCACGGAGATCGAACGGCTCACCGGCCGCGCCTTGATGAGCGGATTCCACGGCATGTTCAGCCTGGGCGGCATGGCCGGCGCGGCGGCGGGCAGTGTTTTGACCGGTGGCGCCGGCATGCCGGCCGGGCAGCACCTGGCCGTGGCCGCGGCCGTGGGGGCGGCCTTGGTGGCGGTGGGCTGCCTGGGCATGTCGCGGGGCGCCGCGGCCGGCGGCGACAGCGGCGGACCCCGGCTGAGCCTGCCCCGCGGGCCGCTGTTCCTGGTCGGCCTGCTGGCCGCGATGGGCCTGGTGGCCGAAGGCGCGCTCTACGACTGGAGCGTGCTCTACATGAAACAGGCGCTGCTGAGCGACGCCGGCACCGCCGCCCTGGCCTACGCGAGCTTCAGCGGCGCGATGGCGGCCGGCCGCTTCGGCGGCGACACCGTGCGCGCGCGCTTCTCGTCGGTGGCGCTGCTGCGCGCCAGCGGCTGGCTGGCCGCCGCCGGCATGGCGGTGGCGCTGCTCATGCCCCGTCCCGGGGTGGCGCTGGCCGGCTTCGCGCTGGTCGGCCTGGGCCTGGCCAATGTCGTGCCCATCCTGTTCAGCAGCGCCGCCAAGGTGCCGGGCGTGACGCCCGCCCACGGCATCGCCGCGGTGTCGTCGATCGGCTACCTGGGCATGATGGCCGGGCCGCCGGTGATCGGCTTCATCGCCGAATCGACTTCGCTGACGACCGGCCTGTCCACTGTCGTGGCCTTCTCGGCGTGTTTCGCGCTGGCGGCGCGGCGGGCGCTGCCGGCCACGGCCTGAACCTCAACCCAGCGCGTCCAGCGCGCGGCGGATGCAATCGACCTGGCGCGAGAGTGGTTCGGGCACGGGCTTGGTCCCCTCGACCACGGCGCGGATGTGGCGGGCCGTGGCGGCGACGTCGAATTCCTTCGGCAGCTCGGGCAACTCGGTCAGCACGCCTTGCTGCGGCTCCACCGACAACTCGGCGCGGCGGGCGCCGTCCACATAGACGTCCAGCCGGGGCATGCGCCGCGGGTCGGCCACCGGTTCGCCCTCGGTGCCGCGCAGCAGGATGGCGTTGGCCCGGGTGCGGCCCAGGAACTCGGCCAGCGACACGCCGTATTCGGGATGGGTGTAGTTGCAAAGGCGCAGCGATGGGCCCTGGCCGCGGGCGGGGTCCAGCAGCTTGGCCACCGTGTGGCCCGGGTTGCGCAGGCCGATCACCCAGCGCACGTCGAGCAGCCGCGCCAGGGGCGGGCAGAGGTCGTCGACGGCGACGAACACCGGCTCGCGCCGCGCCCATGCGGCCGCCGCCTCTTCGGCCTGGCGGGCCGCCGGCAGGCCCAGCCCGGCGAAAACCTCGGCCGTCGTCACCCGCCCCGGATCGCGGCGCGGGCCATGCACCAGCACCGGCACGCCCTCGCGCGCCAGCAACAGGGCCAGCAAGGCGGTGAGGTTGGGCAGCTTGCGTGCGCCGTTGTAGGAAGGCAGTGCCACCATCGGCCGGGGCGGCGCCGGCAACGCCAAGCAGCGCTCGTGCACCGCCTGCAGGAAACCCACCAGCTCGTCGGTCGACTCGCCCTTGATGCGCATCGCGATCGCGAAGGCGCCCACTTCGAGGTCGGTCACCCGGCCGTCCAGCACCTGGCCCATCAGGTCGTGCGCCTGCTCGCTCGTCAACGAACGCGCGCCTTCTTTGCCGCGGCCGATTTCTTTGATGTAGGGGGCGATGGGCATGGAGGCTCCTGCTGGCGGGTTGGCAAGGTTCGCGGAAGGAAAGTCAGCTGGCCGGGCTGGGCGGTGTCGTCGGCGCCCGCCCGTTCGAGAGCGGCCGAAAACCTGACCGGGGCAACCGCGCCGCAAAATCAGGATGCGGGACGCCGGCCAGGCAAAGGGACAGGGAACTCACACCGCCGCAGACGGAAACATCCCCGGTTGTCGGATTCATGATGAAGACGGGCTCCACGGCTGCAAGTGTGATCGGCGGGTAGGAATTGTGCCGGCGCCGGGTCTGCATTCACGGTGGCCGGCGCATTGCCGCTCATGCCGTCCGCAGCGGCGGCCGCGCCGGCCCTTTCGGGAACACCGCCGCGATCGCCGCGGCCGCCAGGCCGGCCATCATCGAGCCGATGTAGAGCCAGGCATAGCTGCCGTGGCGGTCGTACAGCCAGCCGCCGATGAACGGCCCCAGCGCCATGCCCAGGCTGGAGACCAGCGAGGCGGCGCCCAGCACCGTGCCGATGATGCGCGGGCCGAAAGCGTCGCGGGCCAGCGCGGCATACAGCGGCATCGTGCCGCCGTAGGCGGCGCCGAACACGAGGGCCACGCCATAGAAGCCGGCGAGCCGGTCGACCATCAGGTAAGCGCCCGCGGCCAGGCCCTGCACCAGCAGGCCGGCCACCAGCACCGGTTTGGCGCCGTAGCGGTCGGCCAGCACGCCGAACAGCAAACGGCCGCCCAGGCCGGCGACGCCCTCCATGCTGTAGATCGTCACCGCCGCCACCATCGGCAGGCCGCAGCCGATGGCGTAGCTCACGGTGTGGAAGATCGGCCCGGAGTGGGCGGCGCAGCAGGCGAAGAAGGCGCCGGCCAGCACGAAGAAGGCGGTGGAGCGCAGCGCGTCGCGGGCGCTGATTTCGACGCCGGCGGCCGGCAATGCCGGCGTCGGTGCGCCGCCCCCCGCGGTGGGCGCGGCGGCGATCGGCACCACGCGGATGAAGGGCACGAAAGGCAGCAGCAACACCCAGGCGCCGATGCCCAGGCCCAGCATCGTCTGGCGCCAGCCGAAGATCGTGACGAGCCAGCCGGCCAGCGGGGCGATCGTCATCGGCGCCACGCCCATGCCGGCCGACACGAGTGCGATCGCCAGCCCGCGCCGCTTCTCGAACGACACACTGGTGGCGCCGATGATCGGCGCGAAGAAGGCGCCCGCGGCCGCGCCCATCAGCGCGCCGAAAGTCGCCTGGAAAGCCGGCAGGCTCTGGGCCCGGCTGGCCAGCACGGCCGCCAGTCCGAGCAGCGCGATGCCGCACAGCACCACGCGCCGCGGCCCGTGCCGGTCGCTCAGGGCGCCCCAGCCGAAACCGGCCAGGCCCATGCCGATGAAGGCCAGCGTCATCGCCATCGAGATGCCGCTGCGCGGCCAGCCGGTGTCCGCGCCCATGGGGTCGAGGAAGACCGCCAGGGAAAACACGACGCCGATGGCCACGCAGCCCATCAGGCTGCCGGCGGCGACGAGGGGCCAGTTGTGGTCGAGGGTGGGGTGGGGCCGGGTGGTGGTGTTCATCGGCGGGCATCCTTCAATGTGGGAATCGGTCGTCAATGCCACGACGGATGACAGGGCGGCCTTTCGACGCGCCGAGCCCAGAAAGGGGTTGTTCCATGGGCCCTCACGCAGGCGCGCTGGTCCCCGGCAGGGCTGCGAAATGCCGCTTCAGGGCCTGCACCGCCACCCGCACCTTGGCCGGTTCGCCGTCGCGCTGGGGCGTGACGGCGGTGACGGGCAGCGGCGCCAAGCGCCAGTCCGGCAGCACCCGCACCAGCTGGCCGCGGCCCAGCGCGGGCAGCGCATCCGCCTGGGCGAGGCGGGCCAGGGCGAGGCCCTGCTCGCACATCTGCTGGATGGCGAAGTGGTTGTTGCTCAGCAGGCGCACGCCGACCTGCACCCGCCGGCGCTCGTCCAGGGCCGGTGGCCGCGTTTGCCGCCACAGCTCCAGCGCGAGCATCGGCAATCGCTCGGCGGCCGGCGGGCTGGAGCCGCCGCCCGTTTCTTGTGGCGTCGTTTCGTTGGCCTCCCGGGTGAAGGCCACCCAGTCGTGGCCGGCCAGCTCGTCCACCGACCGCGGCACCCCGCGGCGTTCGACATAGGCCGGCGCGGCGCACAAGATCACTTCGAGTTCGCACAGCCGGCGCGCCACCCAGTTCGAATCGGCGAGGCGGCCGACGCGGATCGCGATGTCGATGCGCGCGTCGATCAGGTCGATCATTTCGTCGTCGACCAGCAGCCGCAAGCGCAGCTGCGGCCACTCGGCCAGCACCGGCGCCAGCGCTTGCGGCACGTGGGCCGCGAAGCCCACCGGCGCCGCCACCCGCAACTCGCCGGCAGGGGCGTCGCGTGCCTGGGCGAGCGAGTCGGCCGCGGCGCGGGCGGCGTCGAGCAGGCGCAGGCAATGCGGGTAGCAGCGCTCGCCGGCTTCGGTCAATGCCAGCTTGCGGGTCGAGCGGTGCAGCAGGGTGACGCCGGCCTGCTGCTCCAGCGCGCGGATCGTCTGGCTGACGGCCGACGGGCTCATGCCGAGCCGGCGCGCCGCGGCGCTCATCGAGCCGGCGGCGATGGTTTCGGCCAGTACGGCATAGGGTTTGAGTTCGTCCATCTTTAAGTTGAGCTTCAAGGTGATGGCGATTTTGACCTGCTTATGCAGTCGTCGTGAAGTGCATATCGTTCATCCGTCACTCAACCTTTTGGAGAAATTCCCATGAAACTCGCTTTGATCGGTGCCACCGGATTCGTAGGCTCGGCGGTTTTGACCGAACTCCTGCAACGCGACCACCAGGTCACCGCCCTCGTGCGCAACCCGGCCAAGCTCGCGGCGCGGCCCGGCCTGCGGGCCCAGGCCCTGGACGCCATGGACGCCGCCGCGGTAGAGGCGGCGGTGCGCGGACACGACGCGGTGATTTCGGCGTTCAACCCGGGCTGGAATGAAGAAGGCCTCTACGACAAATTCCTGCGCGGCAGCGCGGCGATCGAATCCGGCGTGGCGGGCAGCGGCGTCAAGCGGCTGCTCGTCGTCGGCGGCGCGGGCAGCCTGTTCGTGGCGCCCGGCGTGCAACTGGTCGACACGCCGGACTTCGCCAGCCATGTGCCGCCCCACATCGTGCCCGGCGCCCTGGCGGCGCGCGACGCGCTCGCCGCGCTGCGCAAGAACACGGCGCTGGAATGGACCTTCCTGAGCCCGCCCGCGATGTTGGCCCCGGGCGCGCGTACCGGCGTCTACCGCACCGGGGGCGAAGAATTGCTGACGACGGCGGATGGGAAACCGGCCGGCATTTCGGTGGCCGACCTGGCGGTGGCGATCGCCGACGAGGTCGAGAAGCCCCGCCACGCGCGCGCGCGCTTCACGGTCGCCTCGCCGCGCTGAGGAATCCGACGCCCGCGGGAGCGGCGCGTGCGCAGGGGCGAGATGCCCGGTCTGCGCCGCAGCTTTCGAAGACCGCATCGGTCTGGACACCCCGTAAGAATTGCGGGTGATTCCGACCGGCGGCGCCCGGGCTTTCTTTCCTCCTTGTCGGCCGGGCAACGGCCGTCAACGAGCCGCTTTGGCCACCTCCGACCGCACCGCGTGCCGCGATGGCCGCGGCTGAAGGCTGATCTGCCGCGCGATGTTTTCGCCGACCGTGGTCAGGCGCAGCGCGCCGCCATGCCATTCCAGCCAGCTGAGCGCGACGTAATCGTCGATGAAACCGGCGGGGATGTCGCCGGCGCGACGGGCCTTCAGCAGGTGGACGCTGTCCAACAAGCCGTCCCGCAGGGAGTCGATCCGTCTCCACGGTGTGCGAACGTCATTCATCGGTGTCTCCTGTGATTCGTGGGGGAAGCGCGCAGGCGGGCCCCATGTTGCGGCCCATGAGTGACAAGGTGATGGCGGCCGGCGCCTCGGGATTCCACCGGGCCCGTCGATGCCTTCGCGGCGCGCTCCTGCCTTTAGCAAGAAGGATGCAAGAAGGGCGGCTCGCCGACCGGCGGCCGACAGGCGCCGGCGAATCGGCCGGGCCGCGCGGGCCGCCCTGGGAACAGGCCTTGCCATCAACCCTCGTCCACCCCGCCCGCGCCGCTTGCCCGATCGATCCGCCGAGGGCGGGCCGCGCCCCGTCGAGGCCATTCCCTCCCGCACAGGAACGAGTCCACCATGACATTCAGAAGCATCGCGCTGGCCACGGGCGCCGGCGTTTTTTCCGCCCGACTGTTCATCAAGAAACTGGTCACGCGCGGCGGGCGCGAGCCGAAAGCGGGTCGCGCCGCGCCGTCCGCGGCCGCCGCCCCCGGCGCCGCGGTGTCGGCCACGGCCGCCTCGATGGCCGCGCCGGTGGACGATGAATGGCCCCCGCAGCCGCCCCAGCTGCTCGACGAAGCGCTGCGCGCGCTGTCCCCCCTCGAAACCGGGCGGGCGCCGGGCATCCCCTTCGAGGAAGCCGTCGAATGGCTGAGGCAGGCGCGCCGGCGCCATGCCGCGCAGGCCGAGGCGGCCGCCGAGCCCGGCCGGACGGCCCACGCACCACGCGCTTCCCGCAACTCAACGACCCAAGGAGCACCCACATGGGACTGAACATCATGGACAACCGCGGCGTCCCGCTGGACCGCCAACGCTTCACCTGGAAAGACATGGTCGGCAAGCCGATCAGCAAGCTCGACGACGACGCCTACACCCGCGTGCGGGTCATCCTGCTGAACGGGCTGGAGATGGAAGCGCTGCGCTTCTCGCACGCCTGCGCCCGCATGAACAAAGCGCTGCAACCGGTGCTGGCCCAACTGCGCCGCGTCGAGCAGCACCAGGCCACGACGGTCAACTGGCTGCTCGGCGCCGACCACTCGCCGCTGGAGACGACGATCGCCTACGAGCAGGTGGCCATCGACGTGACCGCCGGCGTCGCGCTGCGCGAGCCCGACCCCTACCTGGCCCAGGTCTACCGCTTCGGCCTGCTGGAGGATTTCGACCACATGTACCGCTACTCGGCCCTGCTCGACCGGCTGGAGGGCAAGGACGCCAACAACATCCTGCAGAGCTACACCGACATCCTGCCGGGGCGGCCGACGATCGTGGAGCACCGCCACCCGCTCGACGACCTGCGCGACCCCTACGACCGCACCGCGGCGCACCCGCTGTCCAAGCTGCACGCGCTGACCATCATGGCGGCCGAGCAGCAGACCCACAACTACTACATGAACGTCGGGCCGCTGTTCTCGGACCCGGTGGCCAGGCTGCTGTACGCCGAGATCGCGTCGATCGAGGAACAGCACACGACGCAGTACGAGTCGATCATCGACCCGAGCGAAACCTGGCTCGAGAAATGGGTGCTGCACGAGGCCACCGAGGTCTACAACTACCACGGCTGCGCCGAGCAGGAGGCCAACCCGCGCATCAAGGCGCTGTGGGAGCGCTTCCTGGACTACGAGCTCGGCCACCTGCACACCGCGATCGAGTATTTCCACAAGTTCGACGGCCGCGACGTGGCCGAGATCCTGCCCAACGAGTTGCCCGGTCCGATCGCCATCGCCTCGCAGCGCGAATTCGTGCGCCAGGTGCTGGCCGACGAGGTCGACCTGCGGGCCGACGGCGCCCAGTTCGTCGACAAGGCGCAGGAGCCGCAGCGCTCGATCGACTACCGCGAGCAGCTGAACTCGGCCGGCTCGCCCACCGAACAGGTCGCCGACGGCTACCTCTGGCGGCCGGGCACCGAGCTGCAGCGCGCCGCCTGAGCCGCGGCCATCGAATGACGACTCACCCGATTGACTGAACAGGAGCCAACCGCCATGGAAACGAGAACCCGACTGGGCCACAACCGCACCGGCGTGCAGATGTCGCCGTTCGACACCACCGAGATGCGCCAGGGCGCCGACGAGATCGCCGGCGCGATCGAGCCGCAGAATGCCGCGCAGGACGCCGCGCCCCTGACGGCCGCGACGAGGGCCGGCCTGGCCGATGCCCAACTGCGCCAGCTCTACGCCGGCGAGGCCGAAGAAGGCCTGGGCTCGGTGCCCCTGCCGGGCACGCTGACCGGCGTGGCCAAGTCCGGCCTGGACATGCTCACCGGCAAGCGCCCCCAGGTGCTGATGGACAAGCTCGGCGAGCGCCTGGCCTTCGAGCGCGGCGGCACGCGGCTGTACGACGCGTTGCTCGTCAAGTGCGGCGCCACGGCGCACGGACTGACCGACGAGGAGGTCGCGCTGCTGCAGCGCTTCCGCGACGAGGAGGCGCGGCATTTCGCCCTCGTCGCCGACGCGCTGCGGCAGCTCGGCGGCGACCCGACCGCGCAGACGCCCTGCGCCGACCTCGTCGGCATCGAAAGCATGGGCCTGGTGCAGGCGATGAACGACCCGCGCACGTCATTCCTGCAATCGCTGCACGTGATGCTGGACGCGGAGCTGATCGACAACGCCGCCTGGGAATTGCTGATCCAGCTGGCCGAGAACGCCGGACACCCGTCGATCGCCGAACGCTTCCAGGCGGCGGTGCGCGAGGAAGAGGTTCACCTGCGCACCCTCACCGAACTGGTGGGCCGGCTGACGCTGCGCGACGCCGGCGTGGCCGACCGGCTGATGTGAATGGAACCGACCGACCGATGAAAGGAATCGACGTGGACGACAACGAACAGGAAGACCAGGCGCAACCGCGCGGCGGCCCGGGCGCAGGTGAAGGCGGGGAGGCGGGCGCGGGCGCGGGCGGTGCGGCGTCCGACGGCGGCCAACCCACCGACGCCGGCCAGATGGCGCAAGCGTTGGCCACCCGCATGGCGGAGACCGCGGGCCAGTTGACCGGCGCGGTGGTGGGCGTCATGACAGCCCCACTGGCCGCGGCGGCGGCCGGCGCGCAGGCGCAGGCGAAAGACGGCGACAGCGAGGATGCCCAGCCCGGCGAGGACGAAGAAACGGAGTCCGCCGGCCGGAGCGATCAAACCGGCCCGCAAGGCGCCGCGGCAGGCGATGAAACCGGGGCCGGCGGCACTGCGGACGATGCTGACGATGGCCTGCAGGGAGAAACAGAACAAGAATCACCCGAAGAGGACGAAGACGCGGAAGGCGCGGAGCCGTCCGAAGCCAATGCCGGGGAAGAAAGGGCCGGTGACGGTCCCGGCGGCACCGGTCCGGGCGGCGCCCGTGGCGGCACCGGTCCCCAATGAAAACCGTCGTCGCGCTGCAAGGCGGCGGCCCGCTCGGCGCCTTCGGTTGCGGCGCCTGGTCGGCGCTGGCGCCCTGGCTGCGGGCGGGTGGCCATGAACTGGTCGCGGTGGCGGGCGCCTCCATCGGTGCACTCAACGCCGCGGTGGTCGCCTGCCATGCCGGCCGGGAAGACCTCGGCGCAGGCGCGCTTCAGTCCCTGTGGCGCGACGAAATCGCCTGGCCGCTGATGCCGCGCTTCGCCCCGGCGCCGGCTTTCGAGCCGTTGCTGCGGCCGCTGCTCGACGAACTGCACGCCTGGGCGGGCTGGTGCTGCGGCGTCGCTTTCGGCAATCGGGCGCTCTTCGCGCCGATGTACGCCCACTGGAACCCCGCCGCCGGCCTGCGGCGGGTGGTGCTGCCGCTGTATTCGCAACGGCGCATGCAACGGCTGCTGGCCGGCATCGTCGGGCCGGGCTACCGCAGCGAAGGGCGCCGCGCGCCGCTGCTGGCCGTGGCCGCCACCGACGTGCTCGACGGCAGCCTGAGGCTTTTCCACAGCGACGAAGGTCCGGTCGACGAAGCGAGGCTGAGCGCCAGCGCGGCCATCCCGCTGATGTTCGAGCCGGTCGAGGTCGATGGCCGGCGCTATTGCGACGGCGAAGTGAACCGGCAGTCGCTCGTTCCCGAACTGCTGGAAACGCTGCGCTTGCAAGGCCGGGTGTCGATAGGCGAGCCGCTGCAGCTGGTCTGCGTCGGCCAATTCAGCCGACCCGCCGGACGGCTGCCGCGCACCTCGCACGAGCTGCTGGACCGCTCGCTGAACTGGATGCTGGCGGACAAGCTGACGCAGCAAATGCTGCCGCCTTCCGTGCGCCTCATCGAAATCGGCCGGGAGCCGCCGCCGCAGGACAGCGTCTCGGGGCAGTTCGACTACTCGTCGGGCCGCATCGACGCGCTGATCGCCGCCGGCCGCGCCGAGGCCTTGGAAGCCTTGGAGGCGCCACATGCGCTGCGGGCCGCCGCCTGACCGCCGTTCATGGAACCGCGAAAAATCGACCGGCCGCGAACTGGAGAGGAACCGATGGATCCACGCGACATGCCCGCGGCGAAAGGCCTGGTGCCGCCCGCCGTCCATCGCCCCGCGCAAGGGCAGGCCGGGGGCAGGCCCCCGCCGCGGGCCTGGCTGCTGACCCCGCATCCCGCCTGGCGCTGCCGCGAATGGTCGTCGCCTGGACAAGACGGGCGCCATGCGGCCGAGCCGTCCACCGACCAGGAGACGGCCCTCATGACACGGCAGGACCGTGGCGGACCAGGCCGACAGAAGCGACAACCGGAGCAAGAGGACGACACCTCCGGCGCGCAGCGGCTGCGCTGACCGCGGCACCGGGGCCCCGCCGGTGCGGGCCGCGACACTTTTCGATCCAACAACCACTGGCACATCCGATGACCCCACGTTTCAAACCTGAGGACCTGTCGCCCGCGCCGGGCGACCTCATGGTCGGCACCGATGAAGGCCGCGCGCGAGCCCAGGCGCCGCGGGAGGCCCGGTATGGCTGAGAACCGCTTCACGATGCCGGCGGCGCTGCGCGGCAGCCAGGCCGGCACCGGCACTGTCGCCCGCCCCCGGCGCCGGGCGCCGTTCGCCTCCGGCGACTTGCGCGGGTTGTCCAGCCTGCAGCCGCGCATCGTCATCGTCGGCGGCGGCGCGGGCGGCCTGGAGCTGGCGACGCGGCTGGCGCGGCGGTTCGCCAAGGGCACGGCCGAGGTCATCCTCGTCGACAGGCTGTTGAGGCACGCCTGGAAGCCGCAACTGCACGAGGTGGCCGCCGGCAGCCTGGGCGAGCAGCGCACCGCGGTCGACTTCCTCGCGCTGGCGCGGCGCCACGGTTTTTCATTCCACCCCGGCGAGTTGGAATGCGTCGACCGGGCCAACCGCGCCGTGTGGCTGGCGCCGCTCGTCGACGAGGAAGGCCGGGAGGTCGCGCCGCGGCGCGCCGTGGGCTACCACCTGCTGGTGCTGGCGCTGGGAAGTGTCGTGAACGACTTCGGCACGCCCGGCGCCGCGGAATTCGCCTTCCGGCTGGACGACCTGGCGGATGCGGAACGCTTCCACCGGCGCCTCGTCAGCGCCTGTGCGCGCGCCGAACTGCGGGGCACGGGGCCGGTCGAGATCGCGATCGTCGGCGGCGGCGCCACCGGCGTCGAGCTGGCCGCCGAGCTGTCCGAGGCCGTGGCCGACATCGCCGGCTTCGGTTGCGTGCTGCGCCAGCTCGGTCAACCGGTCAGGCTGCGCATCGTCGAAAGCGGCGCCCGGCTGCTGGGCGCGCTGCCCGAGCCGATCGCGCGGCGCGCCCACGAGGGCCTGGGCGCCCGGGGCATCGAGGTGCTGCTCGGCCGCTCGGTCGTGCGCGTCGGCCCCGGGGAAGTGCTGCTGTCCGACGGCCAGCGGCTGGCCGCCGACCTGACCGCATGGTGCGCCGGGATCAAGGGGCCGCCGGTGCTCGAAGGCGGCGGCATCGGGCTGGAACGCGGCCCACGCGGCCAGCTCGTCGTGCGGCCGACGCTGCAGACCAGCCTGGACGACGACATCTATGCGATGGGCGACTGCGCGAGCTGTGTCGCGCCGGGCGAAAAAGACGGTGCGGCCGTCCCCGCCACCGCCCAGGCGGCGCAACAGCAGGCGCATTTCCTGGCGCGTGAAATCCACCGCCGCCTCAGCGGCCTCGGTGGCCCGGGCGCGGCTTTCGCCTTCCGCGACCGCGGCTCGCTGGTCTCGCTGGGCCGCGGCGGCGCGGTGGGCGCGTTGATCCTGCGGTTGTCGGGGCGCCGCTTCCTGGTCGAGGGCAGCCTGGCCCGGTGGGCCTATTGGGTGGTGCAGCAGCGCCACATGGCCGCGCTGTTCGGCCGCTGGCGCGCCGCCCTGGCCCTGGCAGGCGACTGGCTGACAGGCAAGACGAGGGCGCGGGTGAAACTGCATTGAGGCCGCGCCGCGAAGCGATGCCTCCGACAGGGGTCAAATCCGAGGATCGCCTTGCCGCAGTTGCCGCGCGCCCGGCGGGGCCGCGGCCCGGGCGCCGTCAGGCGGGCTGGCTGGTCGCGTGGCCGCCCAGGGCACCGGCGACTTGCCGCACGATGTTCTCGCCCACCGTGGTCAAACGCAGCGTGCCGCCGTGCCATTCGAGCCAGCTCAGCGCGACGTAGTCGTCGATGAAACCTTCGGGGATGTCCCGCGCGCGGCGGGCTTTCAGCAACCGGACGCATTCCAGCAGCCGGCCACGCAACGCTTCGAGCTTCTTCTTCGACCCTGGGACAGGATTCTTCATGCACACCTCTTTCTGGGATGGACGGGAGGGCGCCGTCCGGCGCCGCTGTCCGCTGGGGCAAAAAGTGTTCCCGCCCGCGTCGTTCACGGGCCGCCGGGATCGTTCAGCCCTCGCGAGAAGCGATGGCCTTGTTGGCGCGCAGCGCCAGGATGGTGCAGGCGCAGCCCGACAGCAGGTAGAGCGTGACGGCGACGAGCCCGAAGCGGGACGACAGCCCCAGCGCCACCAGTGGTGCGAAGGCCGCGCCGACCAACCAGGCGAGGTCGGAGGTCAGCGCCGCGCCGGTGTAGCGGAACTTCGGGCTGAAATTGCCGGTCACCGCGCCGGCCGCCTGGCCGTAGGACAGGCCCAGCAGCACGAAGCCGAAGAGGATGAACAAGTCCTGGCCGAGCACGCCGCCGTCCAGCAGGGCCGGGGCGAACAGGCTGAACACGCCGATCAGCACGGCCGAAAGGCCGAGCGTGCTGCGCCGACCGATGCGGTCGGCCACCAGGCCGGACACCGGCATGGCCGCGGCCGCCAGCAGCGCGCCGACGATCTGCACCACGAGGAACTCGGCGATCTGCTGGTCGGAATAAAGCTGGATCCAGGACAGCGGAAACACCGTGACGATGTGGAACAGCGCGTAGCTGGCCAGGGCGACGAAGGCGCCGAGGACGATGTTGCCGCCCTGGCTCTTGAACAACTCGCGCTCGTTGCAGGGCTCCAGCTCGTGCTCGTCGAGCTCGCGCTCGTATTCGTGCGTCACGACCAGCCGCAGCCGGGCGAACAGCGCCACCACGTTGATCGCGAACGCCGCGTAGAACGGGTAGCGCCAGCCCCAGCCGAGGAAGTCGGCCGAGTCCAGGTTGCTCCACAGGTAGGCGAACAGGCTGCAGGCGACCAGGAAGCCCAGCGGCGCGCCGAGCTGCGCCAGCATCGCGTACCAGCCGCGGCGGCGCGGCGGCGCGTTCAGCGCGAGCAGGGAGGGCAGGCCGTCCCAGGAGGCGCCCAGCGCCAGCCCCTGACCCACCCGGCACAGCGTCAACAACGCGATCGACACACCGCCCAGTTCGGCGTAGCCTGGCAGCAGCGCCATGCCGGCGGTCGAGCAGCCCAGCAGGAACAACGCCCCAGTGAGCTTGGCGCTGCGGCCGAAGCGGCGCTGGATCTCCATCCCCGCCAGCGTGCCCAGCGGCCGCATGACAAAGGCGAAGGCGAAGAGGGCGAAGGCGTACAGCGTGCCTTGCAGCCGGTCGACGAAGGGGAAGAACACCGCCGGGAACACCAGCGCCGACGCGATGCCGTAGACGAAGAAGTCGAAGTACTCGGAAGCCCGGCCGATCACCACGCCGACGGCGATGTCGCCCGGCGCCACACGCTCGTGGTCCTGGGCGCTGACGCCGGGGCCGTGGTGGATGCTGCTGTGCGTGCCGGGACGGGGATGGGGCGGCGTGGCGGAGGCGGTGATGGACATGGCGGTCGATGCTCGCGGACTCGGGACAGGGGGGTGGGACAAAATGTCCAATCGTCGAAACACAAGGATGAACCTACATTTCGAAACGCTGCGCAACTATGGTTAACCCGCGCGGCTGAAAGTTCCATGGTGTCGAAGACCTCAAGCAATGTAGCAGCCGGCGGGGCGCAGCGCCCGGCCGGCGCGACCGTTTCCGCCCTGTGCGCCTTGTCCGCCCTCGCCCTGGCGGGCTGCGACACGGTGGTGATGAACCCCTCCGGCGACATCGCCAACCAACAGGCCCAGCTCATCGTCGCCTCGACGGTGCTGATGCTGCTGATCATCGTCCCGGTGATCGCGCTCACCCTGCTGTTCGCCTGGCGCTACCGGGAAACCAACACCGAGGCGACCTATTCGCCCGACTGGGACCATTCCACCAAGCTGGAGCTGGTGATCTGGGGCGCGCCGCTGCTGATCATCATCGCGCTGGGCGCGCTGACCTGGATCAGCACCCACAAGCTCGACCCGTGGCGCCCGCTGCAGCGCATCGACGCGCAGCGCCCGGTGGCCCCCGACGTCAAGCCGCTGGTCGTGCAGGTGGTGGCGCTCGATTGGAAATGGCTGTTCCTCTACCCCGAGCAGGGCATCGCGACGGTGAACGAGCTGGCCGCGCCGGTGGACCGGCCGATCCAGTTCCGCATCACCTCGTCGACGGTGATGAATTCCTTTTACATCCCGGCGCTGGCGGGGCAGATCTACGCGATGCCCGGCATGGAGACGAAGCTGCACGCCGTCATCAACCGCGCCGGCGTCTACGACGGCTTCTCCGCCAATTTCAGCGGCGACGGCTTCTCGCACATGCGCTTCAAGTTCCACGGCCTGTCCGGGGAAGGCTTCGAGCGCTGGGTGCAGGCCCACCGCGCGTCCGGCGAGCCGCTGACGCGCCAGGCCTACCTGCGCCTGGAGGAGCCCAGCGCGCGGCACCCGGTGCAGCGTTTCGGCGAGGTGGACCCCAAGCTCTTCGACGCGGTGGTCAACCGCTGCGTCGACGCCAAGAAGATGTGCATGGGCGAGATGATGGCCATCGACGCCGCGGGCGGCATGGGCAAGATCGGCCTGTCCTACCTGGAACGCCAGCCCTGGCGGGACGGCGACCGGCTGGTCGTCGCCGCGGCGCTGTGCACCCCGGAGAACCCCACCGGCGCGCCCGTCGCCGAACCGGCCGCGGCGCGGCCCTGAGCAACCCGGCGCCGCCCGCGCGGCCCGCGAGACCCGACCGGACACTGACCGAACCATGTTCCCCGACCACCTCGATACCCAGAAACTCGTGCTCGGCCGCCTCGGCTGGGACGCCGTGCCGCTGCACGAGCCGATCCTGATCGGCACCTTCGCCGCCACCGCCCTGGGCGGGCTCGCGCTGCTGGCGCTGCTGACGCGCTACCGGCTGTGGGGCACCCTGTGGCGCGACTGGATCACCAGCATCGACCACAAGAAGATCGGCATCATGTACATCGTGCTGGGCCTGGTGATGCTGCTGCGCGGCTTCGCCGACGCGCTGATGATGCGCGCCCAGCAGGCCATCGCCTTCGGCGACAACGCCGGCTTCCTGCCGCCGCACCACTACGACCAGATCTTCACCGCGCACGGCGTGATCATGATCTTCTTCGTGGCCATGCCGCTGGTCACCGGCTTCATGAACTACGTGGTGCCGCTGCAGATCGGCGCGCGCGACGTGGCCTTCCCCTTCCTCAACAACTTCAGCTTCTGGATGACGGCCGGCGGCGCGGTGCTGGTGATGATGTCGCTGTTCGTCGGCGAGTTCGCCCGCACCGGCTGGCTGGCCTACCCGCCGCTGTCGGGCATCCTGCAGAGCCCCGGGGTGGGGGTGGACTACTACCTGTGGTCGCTGCAGGTGGCGGGGGTGGGCACGACGCTGTCGGGCATCAACCTGATCGCCACCATCATCAAGATGCGCGCGCCCGGCATGGCGATGATGAAGATGCCGGTGTTCACCTGGACCTCCCTGTGCACCAACGTGCTGATCGTCGCCGCCTTCCCGGTGCTGACCGCGGTGCTGACGCTGCTGACGCTGGACCGCTACGTCGGCACCAACTTCTTCACGAACGACCTCGGCGGCAACGCCATGATGTACGTGAACCTGATCTGGATCTGGGGCCACCCCGAGGTCTACATCCTGATCCTGCCGTGCTTCGGCATCTTCTCGGAAGTGGTGTCCACCTTCAGCCGCAAGCGCCTCTTCGGCTATGCGTCGATGGTCTACGCCACGGTCGTGATCACCATCCTGTCGTACCTGGTGTGGCTGCACCACTTCTTCACGATGGGCTCGGGCGCCAGCGTCAACTCCTTCTTCGGGATCACGACGATGATCATCTCGATCCCGACGGGGGCGAAGATCTTCAACTGGCTCTTCACCATGTACCGCGGCCGCATCCAGTTCGACGTGCCGATGCTCTGGACGGTGGGTTTCATGGTCACCTTCGTGATCGGCGGCATGACCGGCGTGCTGCTGGCGGTGCCGCCGGCCGACTTCGTGCTGCACAACAGCCTCTTCCTGATCGCCCACTTCCACAACGTGATCATCGGCGGCGTGCTGTTCGGCCTTTTCGCCGGCATCGTGTTCTGGTTCCCCAAGGCCTTCGGCTACAAGCTCGACCCGTTCTGGGGCAAGTGCTCGTTCTGGTTCTGGCAGATCGGCTTCTTCTTCGCCTTCATGCCGCTGTACGTGCTGGGCCTGATGGGCGTGACGCGCCGCATGAGCCACTTCGACGACCCGTCGATCCAGGTCTGGTTCCAGCTGGCCGCCTTCGGCGCCGCGCTGATCGCGCTGGGCATCGCCGCCTTCGGTGTCCAGCTGGTGGTGAGCTACCTCCGGCGCGACCAGCTGCGCGACGCGACCGGCGACCCCTGGGACGGCCGCACGCTCGAATGGTCGACCTCTTCGCCGCCGCCGGCCTACAACTTCGCGTTCACGCCCGTCGTGCACGACAACGACGCCTGGCACGACATGAAGCGCCGCGGCCACCGGCGCCCCACCTCGGGATTCAAGGCCATCCACATGCCGAAGAACACCGCCGCCGGCGTCGTGATCGCCGGGTTGTCCACCGCGCTGGGCTTCGCGATGATCTGGCACATGTGGCTGCCGGCCGCGCTGCTGTTCGCGGCGACGGTGGGCGCGGCCATCGCCCACACCTTCAACTACAAACGCGACTACCACATCCCGGCCGACGAGGTGGCCCGCGTCGAAGCGCAGCGCACCGCGGCGCTGGCCGCCGCCGGGGCCTGAGGGAGAAGACTGCACCATGACGACCCTCCAACCCGCCATGTCCACCCCGGGCGGCCCCGCCGCCGTGCTGGACGACGCGCCGCCGGTCTTCTACGACAACGGCGACCACCACCCGCAGCAGGGCACCCTGCTCGGCTTCTGGCTCTACCTGATGAGCGACTGCCTCATCTTCGCGGTGCTGTTCGCCACCTACGCCGTGCTCGGCCGAAGCTACGCGGCCGGCCCGTCGGGGGCCGACCTGTTCGACCTGAACCTGGTGGCGGTCAACACCGGCCTGCTGCTGCTGTCCTCCATCACCTACGGCTTCGCGATGATCGGCGCGCAGTCCAGGCGCAAGGGCCAGGTGCTGGGCTGGCTCGCCCTCACCGGCCTGCTGGGCCTGGGCTTCCTCGGCATCGAGCTGTACGAGTTCGCCCACCTGCTGCACGAAGGCGCCGGCCCGCAGCGCAGCGCCTTCCTGTCGTCCTTCTTCACGCTGGTGGGCACGCACGGCCTGCACGTCACCTTCGGCACGGTCTGGCTGGCCACGCTGATGGTGCAGGTCCACAAGCACGGCCTGATCCCCGAGAACCGCAGGCGCCTGATGTGCCTGTCGATGTTCTGGCACTTCCTGGACGTCGTCTGGATCGGCGTCTTCACATTCGTCTACCTCATGGGGGTGATGGCATGAGCAACAACAACGCGGGCGACCATTCCGAGCTGGCGCACGGCGCGCACGACCCGGGCCACACCGAGCCCCACCACGGCGGCCACGGCCACCACGACGAAGACGACGGCTACCACTTCAGCGTCAAGGGCTACGTGACCGGCTTCATGCTGGCGGTGGCGCTGACGGCCGTCCCGTTCTGGCTGGTGATGGCCAAGGTGCTGCCCACGCCAGGGCTGACGGCCGCGGTGATCCTCGGTTTCGCCGCGGTGCAGATCGTGGTCCACATGGTCTACTTCCTGCACATGAACACGAAGGTGGAAAGCGGCTGGTCGATGCTGGCGCTCATCTTCACCGCGGCCCTGGTGGTCATCATGCTGGCCGGCTCGATCTGGGTGATGTACCACCTCAACACCAACATGATGCCCGCCCACGACATGCGGGCGATGCCATGAGCGGCGGCGCCACCGCCCCCGCGGCCACGCGGGAAGAGCATCCGCAGCGCAAGCCGGTCGCCTGGGTCGCGCTGCTCCTGGCCGGCCTGTTCGCCATCGCCGGTTTCGTGGCGCTGGGGATGTGGCAGGTCAACCGGCTGGCCTGGAAGACCGACTTGATCGAACGCGTCGACCAGCGACTGAAAGGCCCGCCCGCGCCGGCGCCCGGCGCGCAGGAATGGCCCGCCCTCGACCACGCCAGCGCCGAATACCGCCGCGTCGAACTCACCGGCCGCTATGACCACGACCGCGAAACCCTGGTGCAGGCCAGCACCGCCCTGGGCAGCGGCTACTGGGTCCTGACGCCGATGCAGACCGACCGCGGCTTCTGGGTGCTGGTCAACCGAGGCTTCGTGCCTCAGGACAAGCGCGACCCGTCCACCCGCCCGCCCGCCGGCGCCGGCAAGGCGGAGAAGGTCGAAGGGCTGCTGCGCCTGTCCGAACCCAAGGGCAGCCCGCTGCAGGCCAACGACCCGGCCGCCGGCCGCTGGTATTCGCGCGACGTGGCCGCCATCGCCGCGGCCCGCGGCCTGGAGGTCGGCGCCGTGGCGCCGTACTTCGTCGACGCGACGGCGCGCAACGACGCGCCGCTGGACTGGCCGCGCGCCGGGTTGACGGTGCTGCACTTCAGCAACAATCACCTCATGTACGCGCTCACCTGGTTCCTGCTCGCGGCGATGGCCGCCGCCGCCATCGCCTACGCGGTCGCGATCGAACACCGCGCCCAGCGCCGCCGCGCCTCGGCGGCCTCGAACCCACGTTGAAACGCCGGCGCCGCGCATGCTGGTGGACGCCGCAGCCGCACACAAGGCCGCCGCCGCGCCCGACGGGGCCGGCGCCCCGGCGTCCGACGAACTCGCCGACCGCAACAACCTGCTGCAGCTGATCCAACTGCGCTGGCTCGCGGTCGCCGGCCAGCTGGCCACCATCCTGGCGGTCCACTTCCTGCTGGAGATCCCGCTGCCGGTGGTCGAGATGCTGGGCCTGCTCGGCGGGCTGGCGCTGTTCAACGCCGCCTGCTGGCTGCGCAGCCGCACCGCGCCCCGCGTCGGCGACACCGAGCTGCTGCTGGGCATGCTGGTGGACGTGGGCTCGCTCAGCGCCCAGCTCTTCTACGCCGGCGGCGCGACCAACCCCTTCATCTCCCTGTACCTGCTGCAAGTCGTGGTGGCCTCGATGCTGCTGCGGCCGGCCTACACCTGGACCATCGTCGGCGTGGCCGGCCTGGGTTTCATCGCGCTCACCCAGTGGTACCGGCCCCTGCAGCTGCCCGGCCTGCTGGAGACCGCGCTGCCGGCGCCCTACGTCGGCGGCCTGCTGCTGTGCTTCCTGCTGAACGCGGCGCTGCTGGTGACCTTCATCGTGCGCATCGAACGCAACCTGCGCCAGCGCGACGCGCGCCTGGCCGACCTGCGACAGCGCGCCGCCGAGGAAGAGCACATCGTGCGCATGGGCCTGCTGGCCTCCGGCGCGGCGCACGAGCTGGGCACGCCGCTGGCCACGCTGTCGGTGATCCTGGGCGACTGGTCGCGCATGGCGCCTTTCGCCGGCGAACCCGAGCTGCGCGAGGAGATGGAAGAGATGCAGGTCCAGCTGCAGCGCTGCAAGACCATCGTCAGCGGCATCCTGCTGTCGGCCGGCGAGGCCCGCGGCGAGGCGCCGGTGCAGACCACGCTGCACGCCTTCCTCGACGAACTCGTCGCCCACTGGCGCAACACCCGCGGCTCGGCGGCCGGCCTGCTGCTGGAGCACGGCGGCGCGCCCGACCTGCCGATGATCGCCGACGTCGCGCTGCGCCAGATGGTCGACAACGTGCTGGACAACGCGCTCGAGGCCGCGCCGCACGCCGCGCCCAGCCTGCGTGTCGAATGCCGCGGCGGCGAACTCGTGTTCCGCGTGCGCGACGATGGCCCGGGTTTCTCGCCCGCGATGCTGCAGCGCCTGGGCAAGCCCTACCAGTCGAGCAAGGGCCGGCCGGGCGGCGGGCTGGGGCTCTTCCTGGCGGTCAACGTGGCGCGGTCGCTCGGCGGCCGGCTCGCCGCCCGCAACCGGGCGGAAGGCGGCGCCGAAGTGGAGATCCGGCTGCCGCTGGCGGCGCTGGCGCTGCGGCGGCGGGGAGGCGACAAGGGGGCCGCGGATGGCAGGCACTGATATGGAACGACGGCAGCTGCTCGTCGTCGAAGACGACGACGCCTTCGCGCGCACGCTGATCCGCTCTTTCGAGCGCCGCGGCTACGACGTGCTGCGGGCCGCCAACCTCGACGAGATGCACGCGCTTTTGGACAGGCACAGCCCGGGCTACGCGGTGGTCGACCTCCGGCTGGCCGCGGGCGCGTCGGGCCTGGCTTGCGTGCAGGCTTTGAGCGCGCACGACCCCGACATGGTGATCGTCGTGCTCACCGGCTACGCCAGCATCGCCACCGCCGTCGAGGCGATCAAGCTCGGCGCCCGCCACTACCTGGCCAAGCCGGCCAACACCGACGACATCGAGGCGGCCTTCGCCCGCGCGCAGGGCGACGCCGGGGTCGAGCTCACCGAACGCGCCACCTCGATCAAGACGCTGGAGTGGGAGCGCATCCACGAAACCCTGGCCGAGACCGGCTTCAACATCTCCGAAACCGCGCGCCGCCTCGGCATGCACCGCCGCACGCTGGCGCGCAAGCTGGAGAAGCAGCGGGT
The DNA here is from genome assembly GCA_966211815.1 of uncultured Burkholderiales bacterium. Classification (GTDB taxonomy): domain Bacteria; phylum Pseudomonadota; class Gammaproteobacteria; order Burkholderiales; family Burkholderiaceae_C; genus JANPCX01. The sequence goes on along the minus strand of CBIHOD010000001.1, from coordinate 799 downwards.
CAAGTGACCAGCGGCCTCAGGCCGGCCGCAGGATGGCAAGCCAAACCAGCGCCGCCGCCGCCAGCAAGCCCAGCCAGCCCGGATGCCGCCCCTTCGTGCCGACGAGCACGAGGCAGGCGCCGGCCAGCAGCGACACGGCGATCGCCCAAGCGGGGAAAGACGCCGCCAGGCGCGCCTGCCCAGGCTGCGCCAGCCAAGCCAGCGCCGCGGCGATGCACCAGCCGAACACGGTGGCCAGGTGCCAGCTGGCCCACAGGATGCGCACATGCCGCTCGCGCAGCGCCGTGCCGCCTTCGGTGGGGACAAGGGCGCCCGGGCGGCGCAGGCGCTGGAAGATCATCACTTCGCCGAGCACCGTGTGGATCAAACCGATGAGCAGGCACAGGATGCCGGCGGCGGCGAGGTAGGCGTTCATGAGCGTGGGCTCCGGTTCGAATGAGCGTTTGCGACCGATGATAGGCAGGGTGCCGCTAAGCCTCACACCTCCCCAAAGTTGTCAAAACCTTTGTTCGTGAGGCCGAAGCCCGGGCCCCAAGGCGGCATGGGCCCTTCGACAAGCTCAGGGTGAACGGGTTGGCGGGAGCTGCAACCTCTTTCCACCGCTCGGGCTGAGCCTGCCGAAGCCTTCGTGCGTGACGTCGCAACCTAGGAACAGAGCAGAGGCGTCGCGGGCCCTTCGACAAGCTCAGGGTGAACGGGCTGGCGGGAGCTGCAACCTCTTTCCACCGTTCGGGCTGAGCCTGTCGAAGCCTTCGTGCGTGACGTCGCAACCTAGGAACAGAGCAGAGGCGTCGCGGGC